>NC_008358.1:1235007-1852510 GCF_000013025.1 Hyphomonas neptunium ATCC 15444
GCGTGCCGTCAACATCAAGGTCCACATGGCTGTAGGTCGCGTGCATCGCGTCCAGCTCCTGCGCCGTGAAGATAGGCGTCCCGATCAGCACAATCGCGCCCACGCCCTCCGGCCGCTGCCGCGCCGCCTCCACCGCCACTTCCGATCCGGTGTGATAGCCCATCAGGTCAATCTGCCCGAGGCCCAACTCGTCCACCACATCCCACAGGCTGCGGGCATAATCCTCAATGCTCACCGGCGGCTCGGCGGGTGGGGCGTCTGACTCGCCAAAGCCCGGATAATCATGCGCAATCACCATCCGGTCAGCGGCCATCGCCTGCATGAAGCGGGCATAGATGCGCCCCGATTTCGGGCTCATATGCAGGCAGGCCAGCGGGCGCGCCGTTTGCGTCTCAGGCGCCGCAATGCGCACATGGATTTGCCCGAACGCCCCATCCACAAACTGGCGGACGACCTTCAGGGCAGGGGCAGATACGATCATGAAGCTCACTCCAGCTAGGGGATTTAAAAGGATATATCATTTGAAATCCCGGCCCAGCAAGCCGCTTCACGGACAGGCGATTAAACCTTTTCCCCATTCACCCATGTCGGCCGCGTCACGATCAGATCCTGACACAACAGGCCCGCATCGCGGTGGCGTGACATATCCTTGTAGTCCTTATGGTTCAGCGTCGCGATAAACGCCTGCCGGTTGGGGAAATGGTTCACCAGCACCGCGTCCCAGTCGCCCCCGCCAATGAAAAACCGCTCCGTATCCCCCAGCAGCAGCGTCGTCCCGCCCACTTCGGCTGCCGCCACCGTAAAGGCTTCCGAATAGCGCATATACGCGTCCCGCCCGCTGATTGCCTCGCCATGCTCGGGATCTTCCGGCCTATACTCCGCCTTCACCCTGAACTTCAGAATATTCACCTGCGCCACCGACCCATCATACGGATCATCCCGGAACGCGCGGAACTGGTCAGCAGTCGGTTGAAAGGCGGGCATGGCTTTACTCCTTGGGGCGTTGGTCAGGGTGCTTCAGGAAATACCGCTCGGCATAAAACAGCCCCGCGGCGTGAAGTGCGTGCTGAACCTTCAGGCTGCCATAATCGAGAAACTCCGAATACGGCATTTCGAGAACCTCGATCTCCTCATTCGGATCAAGCGACTGATCGGCATCCTGCGTGCAGCCCAGCGCGAGGTAATAGTGCAGTCGGTTATCCTGCGTCGCGGGATTGGGATAGCACGTACCCACCCACACCATCTCGCGCGCCACATAACCCGTCTCCTCGCGCAGCTCCCGCGCGCCAACGTCTGCCCAATTCGTTTCGCCCGGATCAGCCACGCCGCCCGGCAGCCCCGTCAGGATCACCCCCGCCGCATGGCGATACTCCCGCACCAGCACGATATTGCCCGCATCCGTCACCGGGATCACCGTCACCCAATCGGTCAGCTCGGTCACATGATAAGCCTCGACGATATGCCCATCCTCCCGCCGGCACCGGTCGGTGCGCAGGCCCATGAAGCTGTCCTTCATCACCTGCTTCGAAGATAGGATCGTCCAGGGCCGGATGCTCATGGGGCGGGCGCCTTCAGGTGCCGCTCCAGAAACGCCATCCGTGTGCGCATCAGATGCACCTGCAAGGCTTCCCCCTGAATGCCATGCCGCTGGCCGGGATAGGCCATCAGCTCGAAAGGCTGGCTGCGCGCCTGCAATTCGGCCATCAGGCGCGTGGTATTGTCAAACGTCACATTATCATCCGCCATCCCGTGGATCAGCAGCAGCGGCCCTTTCAGCCCGTCGATATGCGCAAACACGCTGGAGGCGTGATAGCCCTCGGCATTGTTCTCCGGCGTGCCCATGTAACGCTCCGTATAGAACGTATCATAAAGCGACCAGTCGGTGACCGATGCCCCGGCAATTGCCGCTGCAAACGTCCCCTCCGGCGCCTGCGCCGCCGTCATCAGCGCCATATACCCGCCATAGCTCCAGCCCTGAATGGCAATCCGCTCCCCATCCACAAAGGGCTGCGCTTTCAGCCATTCAACCCCGCGCAACTGATCGCGCACCTCCGGCCCGCCCGTCTGCCGGTGGATCACATCCTCAAACCGTTTGCCCCGGTTCCAGGTGCCGCGATTATCCAGCCGGAACACGATATAGCCCGCATGGGTGAAGAACTGATCGCCGAGCGGCCGCCAGTCATTGGCCACCCGCTGCACATGCGGCCCGCCATACACTTCCACGATCACCGGATACTTCTTCGCCGGATCAAACCCCGGCGGCTTCTGGATCGAATAGTAAAGCGTTTGATTATCCTCGGCCGGGATCGTCCCGAACTCGGGCGCGGTGTGCGCGGTCAGGTAAGGCGCATACGGATGGCCTTCGTTCAGCGCATTCTCGTTGATCCAGGCAATGCGCGTTCCGTCCGCCTTGTAAAGCGCCGTCTGGGGCGGCTGATCTGGAGAAGAAAAGGTGCCAACATAGCTTTTCGCGCCTGCGCCCATCGACACTGACCAGCTCCCGCCCTCTGGCGTAATCCGCCGCACTTCAGGGCATTCCTTGTGCAACCGCGCTGCGCCCGGATTGACATCAATACAGGCAGAATCGGGCAGTCGCCGCGCGCCAAGTGAGGCAACTTGCTGATCGCTCAACCCCAGATGCACTGCATAGAGATGCTTCTCCAGCGGCGTATCCTTGAAGCCGGTAAAATAAATCTCCCGCGTCTCGGGATCAAACCCGGCAATATCGCTCACCACCCAGTGCCCGAATGTCACCTGCCGCATTTCTCCATTGGAGGCGTCGCGCCAATAGATATGCCGGTATCCGTCCCGCTCATGCGTCAGCAGAATGCCGCCATCAGGCAGCGCAATGAAATCGTTTGACAGGTTCACCCAGCGGCCCTGTTCCTCCGTAAACGGAGCCCATACCCGCCAGGGCAGGCCGTCCGTGCGGTTGTAACGGATTTCCGTCTGCGCCCGGTTCACGGTCTGGAACCAGAGGCTACCATGCGCCCAGTTCACGCGCGCCAGGTAATCATCCGGCCCCACGCTCGAAATGCGGCTGGTGCGCTCTTCCTTCAGGTCGGCCACATGCAGCGCCACCTTCGCATTCGGCCGCCCCGCGCGCGGGTAGCGCTGCTCGATCACGGTCACCTGATCGGCGGCAATGTCAAAGCGCGGAATGATGTCCACGCCGCTCTCGTCAACTTCCGTAAAGGCAATGTAGCGCTCGTCCGGGCTCCACCAGTAGCCGGTATACCGGTCCATCTCCTCCTGCGCGACAAACTCGGCCACGCCATAGCTGAGGGCCTTTTCCGGCTGCGCCTCAGGCGAAATCCGCGTCTCCGTGCCGGTGGCCAGCTCGATCGCATAAAGCGCCCCGTCGCGGATAAAGCTCACATGCGTGCCGCGCGGCGAGACCTTGGCGTCATATTCAAAGGCGTCCGTATGGGTCAGCCGCCGTGTCTCCGGCCCACCTTTCTTCAGCGTCACAAGATGAATGTCCCCGCCCGCCGGAACGATGATCGTGTCGGCTGTGCCCCAGGCATAGTCTGCAATCCCGCGCACATTGGCGATTCGCTTGCGTTCCCGCAGCGCCTTTTCCTCTTCGGAAAGTTCAGCGTCCGCCGGATCAATCACGCTGGAATCCACCAGCAGGGACTGCGCCCCGCTTTCCACGTCAAACTGCCAGAGATCGTACCGGGCGCTCTCCTCGGCCCGCGGCTTCAGAAAGGTCACGCGCCGCCCGTCGGGCGAAAACCTCACAGCGCGCGGGGCGGTGCCGGAAAGGGAAGGGGAGGCATACAGGCGTTCGGGCGTCAGCCGCAAAGCGTCAGTCATGGAGGCGGCGTCCTTTGGTATTGCCGGGGGCGTGTCTGCACGCGCCATACAGAAAGTCAGCGCCAGTGCGGCCAAGAGTGCCATGCAGAGTGTCCGGATCATCATCCTTCAGGACACTAACCCCGAATTCGCACATGTCATCAGGCCAAGGCGCCGCTCAGCCCGCGCTGGCATACAGCCATGTCACGGCCCAGAGCGATGAGAGCAGGCTGACGGCCATGTCCCCGCCGAACATCACCCCCGCGCCCAGTCCGCTCCGCCACATCCGGCGCCGCGCAGACGGGTAGACCGGCTTCAGCCCACTCATCAGCACAGCCCCGTAGATGCCCAGAACCATCAGAGGAACGATCAGGATCGACGCATTCAATTGTTCCACCGTCATCACGGCGTAGAGCAGCGTCGAAACCACCCCTGTCAGCAGCACAGGGATCAGCGTCACAAAGTACAGCCGGATGCGGACCGGCAGCGGCGTGCCCTTGCCCCAGATATTCACGAACACCGACACAAGGGCGTGAATGCCGAAATAGGTGAAGGGATAGGTCACAAGCAGGATCGCAAGATATTCGCGGGTGGCGCCGTCCAGATCCCGCCCCGGAAACTCCAGCGCCAGATCCTCAAACATCTGCCGGGACGTGGCAAACAGGGCGGAGGCATCATTCGTCCAGAGGAATTTCAGGAACACGACCACCGCGATCAGCGAAAACACCAGGCGGATGGAGGGCGTATATCTGTCCAGCCAGTTCTGGTCCCGCGCCGCCGTGAACAGCTTTGAAGGCTGCGTACACGACACCCACAACGTCGCCAGCGCCCGCACATTCAGCCCGAACAGATCGTCCAGTAAAGCGTCCCAGCCTGACGCCCGCGTCATGTCATCATCGCCATAGCCTGCGGGCTTGGCGGCCGGACTTGAAGGAGGCGTGTCGTCCATGCGGGACCTGTAATAAGGAGGGCAAGGACGGTGTAGAGCGGGTTGCGCGCCGCTGAAAGGGGCTGCTGACCCGGAAAACGCCCGCCCATCAACGCGCATCTGCCAACGAACGCTGCGTATCGCTTGATCTTCTGCCCGTGGCAGGCCACATCGCGCCCAGACAACCCATTTCCAGCTTCGCAAAGGAACCACAGCCCATGGCCGGTCCCCAGATCGTTTACCACATGCAGGGCCTCACCAAGGCCTATCCCGGCGGCAAGAAGGTGTTTGAAAACATTCACCTGAACTTCCTCCCGGATGCCAAGATCGGTGTGGTCGGCGTCAACGGCTCGGGTAAATCGACCCTGCTGCGCATCATGGCGGGCGTGGACAAGGATTTCTCCGGCGAAGCCTGGGCCGCTGAAGGCATCAAGGTCGGCTATCTCCCGCAGGAGCCAAAGCTCGATCCCAAACTCACCGCGTTTGAAAACGTCGCCGCGTCCTGCCCGGAAAAGCAGATGCTCGACAAGTTCAACGAGATCTCCGCCAAGCTCGGCGAAGATTACACCGATGAACTCATGGAAGAGATGACCAAGCTGCAGGAGCAGATCGACGCGGCCGATGCGTGGGACATCGACTCCAAGATCGAAATGGCGATGAACGCCCTGCGCTGCCCGGACAACGACGCCGACGTCACCACCCTCTCGGGCGGTGAAGTCCGCCGCGTCGCGATCTGCCAGCTCCTGCTGTCCAAGCCCGACATGATCCTGATGGACGAACCGACCAACCACCTCGACGCGGAAACCGTCGCCTGGCTGCAGAACTACCTGATCAACTTCCCCGGCTGCGTCATCCTCGTCACGCACGACCGTTACTTCCTCGACGACATCACCAGCTGGATTCTCGAGCTCGATCGCGGCCGCGGCGTGCCCTTCCAGGGCAACTATTCGGGCTGGGTCGAACAGAAAGCCAAGCGGATGGAGCAGGAAGCGCGCGACGATGTCGGCCGCAAGCGCACCCTCGCCAAGGAACTTGAATGGGTCCGCTCCGGCCAGAAGGCCCGCCAGGCCAAGTCCAAGGCCCGTATCACGGCCTATGAGAAGATGGCCTCGGAGGCTGAGCGCGAGAAGGTGATGACCGCGCAGATCCGCATTCCCCCCGGCCCCCGCCTCGGCGGCGTCGTGCTGGAAGCAGAAAACCTCGGCAAGGCATTCGGCGACAATGTGCTGATCGAAAATCTCGACTTCAAACTGCCCCCCGGCGGTATCGTCGGCGTGATCGGTCCAAACGGCGCGGGTAAATCCACGCTGTTCAAGATGATCCTCGGCCAGGAAAAACCCGATACCGGTGCCCTGCGCGTCGGCGAAACGGTCAAGATCGGCTATGTCGACCAGAGCCGTGACAAGCTCGACCCCAACAAGAACGTCTGGGAAGAAATCTCCGGCGGCACGGACCTCATCGACCTGGGCGGCGTCTCGGTCATGTCGCGCGCCTATGTCGGCGCCTTCAACTTCAAGGGCACCGACCAGCAGAAGAAAGTCGGCATACTCTCGGGTGGTGAGCGCAACCGCGTCCACCTCGCCAAGATGCTTCGCGGCAGCCACAACCTCCTCCTGCTCGATGAACCGACCAACGACCTCGACGTGGAAACCTTGCAGGCCCTCGAAGAAGGTCTCGACAACTTCCCCGGCTGCGCCGTTATCATCTCGCACGATCGCTGGTTCCTGGACCGTATGGCCACCCACATCCTCGCCTTCGAGGGCGACAGCCATGTCGAATGGTTCGAGGGCGACTTCTCGTCCTACCTCGAAGACAAGAAACGCCGCCTCGGCGAAGATGCCGTCAATCCAAAGCGCCTCAAGTTCAAGAAGTTCTCGCGCTGAACCGGCCAAAGCGCCCCGCGCAATTGACCCGGACCGACACCCCGCTACTCTCCCGGTCACTGATCAGTCCCTGATCAGCGACCGGGAGGGGGCATCCCATGCTACGCCACATCACCGCCGCGCTCGCCGCGTTCACACTCGCCGCCTGCGCCACGCCGGCACCCGCCCTTGAGGGAGCCGCGCCCGCCGTGCCCACACCGCCAAATTACGAAGCCGATGCCACGCTGGCACAAACCCTGCCTGAGCTCTCCGCCGCCCTCGCCAGCGGCGCGCTGACCTCCCGCGATCTCACCGCCGCCTATCTCGCCCGCATCGAGGCGGTCGACCGCGCCGGCCCGCGCCTGCAATCGATCATCGCGCTCAACCCCAACGCCCTCACCCAGGCCGAAGCGTCAGACGCCCGCCGCGCAGCCGGCCAGGCCCTCGGCCCCCTGGATGGCATCCCCATCCTCCTCAAGGACAATATCGAAACCCTCGACCCGGTGCCCACCACGGCGGGCTCCCTCGCCCTGAAAGACAACCTCACCGGCCGCGACAGCCCCCTCGCCGCCGGCCTGCGCGCCCAGGGCGCCGTCATCCTCGGCAAGACCAATCTCAGCCAGTGGGCAAACTTCCGCTCCAACAATTCCATCAGCGGCTGGTCCTCCGTAGGCGGACAGGTCCGTAACCCCCACATGCTCGACCGCTCCCCCTGCGGCTCCAGCTCTGGCACAGGCGCGGCCATCGCCGCCTCGCTCGCGGCCGCTGGCGTGGGCACGGAAACCAACGGCTCCATCATCTGCCCGGCCAACGTCAACGGCCTCGTCGGCTTCAAGCCGACAGTCGGGCGCATTCCCCAGCAGGGCATCGTCCCCATCTCACCCAGCCAGGACACCGCCGGCCCCATGACGAAAACCGTCACCGGCGCCGCCCTCCTGATGGACGCCATGGACGCGGGCGAGACCGGTTACGCCGCCGCCCTCTCCACCGAAGCGCTGAAGGGAAAACGCATCGGCGTCCTGCGCGCCGTCGTCGGCTCCAATCAAGACATCATCACCCGCTTCAACGGATCCGTCAGTATCCTGCGCAGTCTGGGCGCTGAAATCGTCGAGATCGAGAAGTACAGCGTTCCCGGTGATTTCTGGGCCGCCACGCTGCTGGTGCTGCAATACGAGTTCAAAGACAGCCTCAACACCTATCTCGCCGCCGCGCCGCCAGCCGTCAAAACCCGCACGCTGGCCGATGTGATCGCCTTCAACATCGAACATGCAGACACCGAACTGTCCCTGTTCAATCAGGACCTGTTCGAGGCGTCCGATGCCCTCGGCCCGCTCACGGATGAAGCCTACACAAACGCCCTGGCCATCGTCCAGAACGCCACCCGCGCGGAGGGCATAGACCGTCTGTTGACGGAATACAGCCTCGACGCAATCGTCGCGCCGTCCGGCCCGCTGGCGCCGCGGGTCGATCCCATCAATGGCGATGTCTGGCCCGAATGGGCCGGCGCGGGCTTCCTCGCCGCCGTCTCCGGCTATCCCCATCTCACCGTCCCGATGGGCGAAGTCCACGGCGTCCCGCTCGGTTTCTCCTTCCTGGGCGGCAGGGATACTGACGCCGCCATCCTCGCCTATGGCTACGCCTACGAGCAGGCCACCCGGCTACGCCCCGATCCCAAATATCTGCAAACCGCCGAAGACCGCCCGGAGATCGCCGCCGCAACGTTGCGCTAATCACGTCCCCTCCTTGCGCCTCCCGCTGGGGATGCGCAGGAACAGGCGCCCCAATCAAGCCACACCGGAACAGGGGTATTCTGCTCCTCCCGGTGCCATGCTAGGCAGATTGAGGCTGGACCGTCTGGGTCCGGCCTTTTTCATTGAGGCCATAATGAAGCGCGCCGTTTTCCTCCTGACCCTCGCTGCGGCCCAGCCCGCCGCCGCCCTTGCCGATACCAGCACCTATCATGCGCGCTGGCATGAGGCGGTCAGCGTCGTCAAAGAGGGGCTCGCCTACGACGCAGAGGCAATCGCGGCCTTTGACGCAGGCAATCAGCAAGGCGTGTGCCTGGCTCTGGTTGGGGCGGCCGATGCTTTTGGCAAAGCCGTGGAAGAAATGACCGCCATACGCGATGGTGTCGGCGCCGATGAAAGCCTCACCCCGGAAGAACGCGCCGAATTCGACGGCCTTTCCGAACACATCGACATCACCAGCGAAAACTTCACCGACACCGGCCTCTCCTTCGTCTCCCAATGCCAGCAAGCTGCGCCCGCTGCCGAACAATATGAGGAGGAGTATTACGAAGAAGACGACGCAGACTATTACGATGAGGAAGCGGACGAAGAGGGATATTATTATCAAGAGTACGAGGGCGATTGGGAATAGCGTCCGGGCGCTCTTGCGCCCCTAAACCCGCCGCCCCCGCGCCTTCATCCGCTCGGTATACTCCCGTAACAACCCGACCCTCCGGGGACGGAAACTTTCCCCCGTCCGCTCAGCTGTTGCAATCCGGTCAATCCGGAAACTCCGCCAGTCCTGGCGCAGCTTGCACCAGGCCAGCAGTACCAACACCTTCTCCGCATAGAGGATCGTCAGGGGCAGGACGAACCGGTCCGTCGCATTGCCGGCCTCGTCGCGATAGGACAGCCGCAGGGTTTCCTCCTCCCAGCACGCTGAACGGATCAGCGCCAGGTCGCGCGCCGGTATTTCCCGCCGGTCATACCGGAACACGTAATGCACGGCATGGGCGGCTTCGCGCTGCTGGCGCTCGGGCAGGGTGGCAATCACTTTTGAAAGCGCCAGCTGCGCCGCCTCGGCAATTTCGCTGTCGCCGGAATTCTGCGCCTCGGCCAGGCCGATCAGCAGCGCTTCGATTTCAATCCGCGTAAAGCTCTGTGGGGGCAGGGCCGGGTCTTCCTCCAGCACATAGCCATAGCCTGCTTCCCCATCAATCCGCGCCCCCGCGGCGCGCAGGGCGGCAATATCCCGGTAGATCGCCCGCTCTGAAACCTCGGTCTCCTGCGCCAGCCGCGCCGCCGTCACCGGGCGGGGCAGGGTGCGCATCAGATGCAGCAGGCGAAAGAGACGGTCGGTGCGGGCCATGGCGAAACACTAGAAAAACCCTCCTGACGAAAACTGTCAGGAGGGGGCCACCATAGTGTCTCCATGCCGCCCCCGGCAAGTACCCCCGAAGGAGACCTGAAATGCTCACCCTTTACCACTCCCCCCATTCCCGCTCGACCCGCATCATCGGCCTCCTGCACGCCATGGGCATCCTTGACCGCGTCAAGGTCCGCATCGTCTCTGTCGCGCGCAATGATGGCACCGGCGGGCCCGACCCGCTCAACCCCCATCCCGAAGGCAAGGTGCCCGTCCTTGTCCATGACGGCGTTGAAATCTGGGAAAGCTCGGCCATCATGCTGTATCTGACAGACCTCTTCCCGGCGTCCGAATTCGGCGTACCCCAGGGCGACTGTCAGCGCGGCCGTTTCCTCTCCTGGCTCTCCTGGTATGGCGGCGTGATGGAGCCGGTCATCGTCTTCAACCATATGGGCCTGGAAGACCCCATCCTTCACGCTACCTTCCGCGGCATGCCGGAAATCATCGCCCGCCTCCACAAGGCGCTCGAGCAAGGCCCCTGGCTGATGGGCGACCGCCTCACCGCCGCCGACCTCCTCATCGCCTCGCCCTTCCTCTGGTTCAAGGACGCCACCCCGGATGACCCCCTCATCCGCGACTGGGTAGACCGCGTCGCAAACCTCCCCTGGCAAGGCGCCGTCATGGACTATGAAACCTGGCACATGGCCCCCGCCTGACGCGGTCTGTCCGGATTTGTCCTGATCTGTCCGAGAGTGTCCAAGTCTGTCCGGACGTGTCTGGTCCTGACGCTTGGAGTCCCGTTGGAGTTTTGTTGGAGTTTTCCGCAAAAAACTCCAACGGAGTTCGCGGAAAGCACAACGCCTCTTACCCCTCTTCCGCGAAGTGGGAGAGGAGGGGCCTGCCGCCAAAGGCGATGGGAGGTGAGGGCCTTCCGCCCTATCCACCATTATTCCCCCCAAACCTGTAGTAACTCCGCGATTTCCAGAAATCTCATCCACCCCCTCCGCAGGCGGAGGTATACTCCCTCCCATGACGCCCCAGATCGCCCGCCTCTATGCCCACGTATCGCCGGTCTTCTGGCCATACCTCTGGCTACAGCTGCGCTGGATATTCAAACGTCAGGATAAAGAACTCCGTACCCTCCTCATCTCGGTTACCCGCTGGGGCCAGGTCCACATCGTCCAGGTCGGCGACCACTGGCGCGCCTATCGCAAACCCGAAGCACTAAAGCCGGGCTGGGACGATCCGGTCTGGCAAAGCGCGGTCCCGCCAAATATGGTTGGCGTTTTTCTGGAGGAATCCCAAACCTCTCCAACGCAGGTTTTCGGCGGCATCCCCCTCGAAGCTCATCCTGAGCAAAGTCGAAGGATAAGCGGGCTCACCCCCGACACCTCCTAGCCGCGCGCAGCGAGTGGAAATCCGATCAATGAAAAGGCAAGCACCGGCCGCGCCCCCGCGCGTTCCGGCCAAACCCGCTGCCCGCTACTCCCCCTTATGCTCCGGCAAAGGCTCATCCGGAGAAATCAAAATCCGCGCCGCCGCGCCATCAGGATCGTCAAACTGGCCGGTCCGCACCGCCCAGAGAAACCCGACCAGCCCCAGGCCGCCCATCATCAGGGCGATGGGTATCAGGAACACAAGACCGCTCATACCGCCTTCTCCGTATTCAGATTGATCCGCAGCGCGTTCAGGCACACCACAATCGAAGACCCCGACATCGCAATCGCCGCCACCAGCGGTGTCGCATGTCCCAGAACCGCGATCGGCACCGCCACCAGATTATACGCCGCCGCAAATCCGAAATTCTGCAACATCACCGCCTTCGCCGTCCGCGCCGTCTTCACCAGCCGGGGCAGGGGCGCAAGCCCGCCTGAATACACCGCATCCGCCGCAGACTGGCTCACATCCAGCGCCCCGCCGGGCGCCGCCGATGCATGTGCCAGCGCCAACGCGCCCGCATCATTGAGCCCATCGCCCACCATGAACACCTTGCGCCCCTGCGCCTGCAACGCCTCCAGCCGCGCCACCTTGTCCTGCGGACTGGCGCCCGCCGTCCACTGATCAATCCCCAGCGCCCGCGCCACTTCCGCCACAGCTTCTGCCCGGTCGCCCGAGACGATCTCCATCGTCATCCCCATGGCCGAAAGCTTCGCCAGCATCCCGGCCGCGTCGCCCTGAATATCATCCTCAAAGCGCAGCTCCACCGGCGCCTCTTCGCCCCGCGCAAAGAACAGCGTCGCGCCCACATGCCCCGTCGCCGCCGCGCCCGTCCATTCAGCAGAGCCCAGCCGGCAGGCCACGCCGCCGACCATTCCTTCAAGCCCAAGACCGGGCCGCTCCTTCACATCCGTTCCCAATGGCCCAGGCCCAGCGGCCGCCGTCAAAGCCCGCGACAGCGGATGCCGGCTCGCCCGCGCCAGCTGCGCCGCGTCGCCAATCAGCGCGGCGGGAATGCCCGTCGAAACAAGGCGCGGCGTGCCAAGGGTCAGCGTACCGGTCTTGTCAAAGATCACATGATCACACGCCGCAATCCGCTCCAGCGCGTCACCCGATTTGAGATAAGCCCCGCCCCGGAACAACCGCCCCGCCGCCACGACCTGCACAACCGGCGCCGCCAGCGCCAACGCGCAAGGACAGGTGATGATCAGCGTAGAGACAGCAACCAGGATCGCCTCCCGCAATCCCATGCCACCCACCAGCCACCAACCCAGAAACGTCAGCAATGCCGTCGAATGCACCAGCGGCACATAAAGCGACACCGCCTTGTCAGCGATCTGGCGATAGGCCGACCGCTTCTGCTCGCCCGCTGTCAGCATCTGGCTGATTTCGGCCAGAAGGGAGTCTGCCGCTGCCGCCGTCGCCCGCCCGGTCAGCGGCTGGGAGAGGTTGATCGCGCCCGCCATCAGCTTCATGCCCGTGCCCGTCCAGCGCGGCAGGCTCTCGCCCGTCACAAGGCTCTCGTCTACTTCCGACTCCCCGCCCTCAATCACCATGTCCACCACCGCGCGCTCGCCCGGCGCCAGAAGGATGCTGTCGCCGGGGCGAATGTCCTCCGCGCGCGCAGATACCGGCGCGCCATCGGCGCCGATCCGCATCACCGTGCGGCTGGCCAGCGCAGCAAGATCGCGCGCCGCCGACCAGGCCCGCCGCCGCACCCGCGCATCCAGGAACCGCCCGATCAGCAGGAAGAACAACAACATGCACGCCGCATCAAAATACGCGTGTTCTCCGCCGCGCAGCGTCTCCGCCACGCTGACCGAGAAAGCGAGGATCAGCGCCAGCGAGATCGGCACATCCATATTCGTGCGCCGCTTCTTCAGAACATTCCACGCAGACCGGAAGAATGGCCGCCCCGAATAAATCAGCGTCGGCAAGGCAATCACGCCGGAAAGCGCATGCAGGCCCTGCCGCGTCGCCTCGCCCATTTCCTCATGCCCGCCCCACACGGAGACAGACAGCAGCATGATGTTCGCCGTCGCAAAACCCGCAACGCCCATGGCGAGGAGAAGCGATTGCTCCTCCTTCTTGTGCCCATCATCTTCCGTGGCCGTATTCAGCGGCGCCACGCCATATCCAAGGCTGCTCACCGCTTCGCTTATCCGCCGGGGTTCCAGATTGCCCGACCATGCAATCTCCAGCTTTCCGCTTGAAAGGTTCAGTCTTGCGCTCTCTACGCCCGGTAATGCAGAAACCGCCCCCTCGATACGCGAGAGACACCCGCCGCATTTCGCCCCGCGCACCGTGAGCGACAGGCGGCTTTGCTTGCCTACCTTGCGCACGAAGGCGGCCGGGTCAGAGGTATCTGACCCGCTCGGCGGCGCGAGCCCGCTGGGGCAGCCATTGGTGTCGAGGGCGAGGCCGGTCATGGCACAATGATTTCCCGGCTGGCGCGGAACTCGAAGCCATCCGTTTCCGGATCGACATCGGCCGCAATATTGACGCTCCAGGCGCCTGCATGCAGGTCGCCAAGTTCTGCGACATACTCGCCGCCACCGGCGGGGGTGAGCGTGACAACCCGGTCAAGAGCCCGGTCAGTTGGGTGGCGCAGCTGTGCCTGGGTGCCGAAGACGGGCAGGGCGCTGCCATCGCGCGTCATCAGGCGGCTGGTGAGGAGGAAGCCCTGATTGGTGCCGCTGATACCGATTTCGGCGTTCCAGCCAGCGGCCTCCTGATGCGCGCGGCGGGCCAGTTCCTGATTGTAGTCCAGGCCAGTGAGATAGGACTTTTCAACATCCTCACCAGGGAAGCTGGTGATAGCCGCCCAGAGGAAAATGCCGTTCACGACGAACATGAAGCCGAAGAAACCGAGGAACCAGAGCAGAGCATGCCAGCCCTTCATCTTGCCTTTGCCGGAGTTTTCGAGAGACAGGGAAGCAGCCATTATTGGTCTCCTGTTGTAAAGGGGGCGTCCGCTTCGGCGATTTCACCGGTAGCCACGTCCTTGATCTGTACCGTGAGGGTCGTGCGGCGGGAGAGGTTTTCCGGAGAGGCGGTCACCAGCAACCGGTACCGTTCCACGCCATGGGCATCTGTCGTGACCTGAAGCGTGCCACCCTCCGGCGCCGGGCCAAGGCCGATGATTTCAAAGTCTGATTCCGGCAGGCCCTCCACGGAAACATCAACGGTGCGCACATCTGTGGACTTGTTGACGAGTTTCAGCGTGTAGCCATTGCGGATGCGGCCATCGGAAAGGCGGATGAAGGGCGGTGACCGGTCTTTCAGAACGTTGAATTCATAGGTCGATTTGGAGGTATATCCCCAAAGCATCAGCAGGCTGATGGCGGCAATCAGGATGGCGTAGAGTATTGTGCGTGTCCGCAGCAGTTTGTAGCGCGGCTTCTCTCCACAGGCGCGGGCAGCCACGGCCACATCTGTGTCATAGGCGATCAGCCCGGTCGGGCGGCCGACCTTTTTCATCATGTCGTCGCAGGCATCAATACAGAGGGCGCAATGGATACACTCCAGTTGGGCGCCGTCGCGGATGTCGATACCCATCGGACAGACCTGCACGCATTGCTTGCAGTCGATACAGTCGCCCCGGCCTTCCCAGCTCTGGTCTTTCCGGTGAGGGCCGCGCGGCTCGCCCCGGTCATAGCGGTAGGTGACGTTGAGGGCGTGCTCATCCGTCAGCGCGCCCTGAATGCGCGGCCAGGGGCAGAGATAGGTGCAGACCTGCTCGCGCATGGTTCCGGCGAGGGCGTAGGTCGTAAAGGTCAGCACACCGGCAAAGAAGTACGCCGTCAGCGGCGCCTCACCGGTGAAGAAAGTCCGCCCGATGGTCGGGGCGTCATGCCAGTAGAGAATGAATGCCCCGCCGGTCAGAAAGGCAATCAGCAGCCAGACAATATGCTTGCCCGTCTTCCTCCAGGTCTTGTTGAAACTCATCGGCGCCCGGTCAAGCCGCATGCGCGCTGCGCGGTCGCCCTCAAAGGCGCGCTCCACCCAGATGTAAAGATCGGTCCAGACAGTCTGCGGGCAGGTATACCCGCACCAGACCCGCCCAAAGAGGGAGGTCACCAGAAACAGCGCGAGCGCCGCCAGAATGATCAGCCCGCCCAGAAAGTAGATCTCCTGCGGCCAGATCTCCAGGAAGAAGAAGTAGAACTTTTCCCCTTCAAAATCTGCCAGAACGGCCTGATCCGGAATGCCCTCGCCGCGCGGCCATCTGATCCAGGGGATCAGATAGTACACCGCAAGCGTGCCCGCCATCACCAGCCATTTGATCATCCGGAACTTGCCATGGGCGAGCTTGGGATAGATCTGGTTGCGCTTTTCATAGAGGGAAGGCGGATGCTCCGGCTTTTGCCCCGGAGCACCCCGTCCGCCCGCCTTGATGAGCGTGACTTTTGTCACTTCTCACCCCCGCCGAGCGAGTGAACATAAACTGCCAGGGCCTTGATGGTCGGATCATCGAGGCGGCCCTGCCAGGCGGGCATGTGCGCATTCCGGGCACTGTAGATCGTCTGCTGGATATCGCGCGGCTCTCCGCCAAACAGCCATTCATGGTCGGTCAGGTTCGGTGCGCCCAGCTGGCGGTTGCCTTTGCCGTCTGCGCCGTGGCAGGTGACGCATTGGGTTGCGAAGATGGGGGCTGCGCGGTCTATCGCGGCCTGGTCAGCTTCCCGACCGGAAAGGTTCAGCACATATTGCACAAGGTCGTCGATCTCCTTCGGCGTCAGCATGCCGTCCCGCCCATATGCGGGCATGGAGTTGCGGCGGGTGTCGGGATCATCGGTATGGCGGATGCCATGACGAAGCGTCGTTTCGATGCCTTCCAGCGTGCCATCCCACAGCCAGATATCGTCGGCCAGCATGGGATAACCCTTCGCGCCGCGTCCGCCCGCGCCGTGGCAGGTGGCGCAGTTGTCCCCGAACGCGCTTTCGCCCATGGCCAACGCGAATTGTTGCAGGGTCAGGTCGTTCTCGATCTCGCTCAGCGATGCGGTGACCAGCTGGCTTGCTGCCTCGGAGCGGCCGGAGCGAAGCTCTGCCACTTCCTGGGCAACCTGCGCACGGTCGGAATGCCCTCTCAGGCCCGGCGTGTTGTTGACACCCATGCCCGGAAGGGACGGGATCGCCGGCATGAAGATCATGTAGCCAATGGCCCACACGATGGACGCATAGAAAACATACAGCCACCAGCGCGGCAGCGGGTTGTTGAGTTCCTTGATCCCGTCCCAGCTATGGCCTGTGGTTTCAACGCCGGAGACTTCATCAATGTCCTTCTTGTGTTCAGTCATCTGAAGGCTCCTTGTCGATCAGGGGTTGGCGGGCGGCTTCGCGGAACTTCTCGCGATTGCTGGGCCACAGGGCATAGACGACGGCCACGAGGAACATTCCGACAAAGAAGGAGAGGCCCCAGGTCTGCGCAAAACTTGAAAGTGTTTCATACATGTGCCGGTCTCCTAGCGACGGTTGCTCAGGTCATCGGCCTCATAGGTGGAGAAATCCACCAATGTGCCAGTCATCTGGAGATAGGCGATGAGCGCGTCCATCTCGGTGATCTCGCGAGGGTTGTGGTCGAAGTCGGAGATGCGCACGGTGCCTTCGCGTCCCGCCGCTTCGGTGTAGCGGGCGACAAGCGCGTCCTCCGCGTCGAAGTCCGCATTCGGCGAAGCCTGCGCCACAAGGTCGGCCTTCGCATTGGCAATCATGTCGTCGGTATAGGGAACACCCGTGGCGCGCAGCGCTTTGAGGTGGGCGTCTATATCGTCGAATTTCAGTTTTTTCTCCGCCAGGAAGGCATAGGGCGGCATGATCGAGTCCGGCACCACCGATTGCGGGCTCTTCAGGTGGTCAAGGTGCCACTCGTCCGAATACTTGCCGCCGACGCGGGCAAGGTCTGGCCCTGTCCGTTTTGATCCCCATTGGTGCGGGTGGTCGTACATGCTTTCGGCGGCCAGAGAATAGTGGCCATAGCGCTCCACTTCATCGCGCAGGGGGCGGACCATCTGTGAGTGGCAGGTGTAGCACCCTTCGCGCACATAAATGTTCTTCCCCTTCAGTTCGAGGGGCGTGTAGGGGCGCATACCCTGCACCTTCTCAATGGTGTTTTCCATGTAGAAGAGCGGGGCGATTTCCACGATGCCGCCAATGGCGACCGCGATCAGGATGCCTACCGTCAGCACAAGGGAGTTGCGCTCAAGCTTTCCGTGTTTGCCCAGAATATCCATGGCAACGCTCCTTATTCAGCCGGCTGAAGGGCAGGGGTTTGGGGTTTTGGCGTGTCGGGGCTGGCAAGGTCGCGCGCCGCCCCGTGGCCAAGGGCTGTCCGCACGAGGTTGTATGCCATCAGGATTGCGCCGAGCAGGAACAGTCCGCCCCCGGCAACCCGGATGATGTACATGATGTGTTTGGCCTTCACCGTTTCGATGAACGAGTATTCGAGGAAGCCGAACTCGTTATAGGCACGCCACATCAGGCCTTCAGTGATGCCCGCCACATACATCGCCACGATGTAGAAGAGGATGCCAAGCGTCGCGAGCCAGAAGTGCCATTCCACAAGGGCCTTGGAGTAGAGCGCCTTGCGTTTCCACAGCCACGGAACGAGGCAGTAGAGGGCGCCGAAGCTGATGAAGCCGACCCAGCCCATCGAGCCGGAATGGACGTGCGCAATGCCCCACTCGGAATAGTGCGACAGGGAATTGACCGCGCGAACGCTCATCAATGGACCTTCAAAAGTGGCCATGCCGTAGAAGGCAAGCGCAACAACCAGCATACGGACGATGGGATCGGTGCGCAGCTTGTCCCAGGCGCCCGACAGCGTCATGACCCCGTTGATCATGCCGCCCCAGCTCGGCATCCAGAGCATCACCGAGAAGGTCATCCCCAGCGTCTGCGCCCATTGCGGCAGGGCCGTATAGTGAAGGTGGTGCGGGCCGGCCCAGATATAGATGAAGATCAGCGACCAGAAGTGAACGATCGACAGGCGATAGGAATAGATCGGCCGGTTCACCAGCTTCGGGATGAAGTAGTACATGATGGCCAGGAAGGGCACGGTCAGGAAGAACGCGACCGCGTTGTGGCCGTACCACCACTGAATCAGCGCATCCTGAACTCCGGAGAACAGAATATAGCTCTTCGATCCCGCCGGGCTCACCGGAACGGCGAGATTGTTGATGATGTGCAGCATCGCAATGGTGACGATGAAGGCGAGGTAGAACCAGTTGGCCACATAGATGTGGCGTTCCTTGCGTTTCCACAGTGTGCCGAGGAAAACGAACAGATAGGCGACCCAGACGATTGTCAGCCAAAGGTCAGCGTACCATTCCGGCTCGGCATACTCTTTCGATTGGGTAACACCCAACAGGTAGCCCGTGCCGGCCACGACGATGAACAGGTTGTAGCCCCAGAATACGAACCAGGGCCACATTCCGCCCGCCAGCCGTGTGCGGCATGTGCGCTGAACGACATAGAAGCTTGTCGCGATCAGGACGTTGCCACCGAATGCAAAGATCACCGCCGACGTGTGCAGCGGGCGCAGGCGTCCGAAGTTTGTCCAGCCCAGGTCGGGAAAATAGAAGACGTTTGGAAAGGCGAGCTGGGAGGCGATTATGACACCGACCAGGAAGCCGGCAATGCCCCAGAATACCGAAGCCCACACGCCATACTTGACGATGGTGTCTTCGTAGAAGGCGCCATCGAATGGGTCGCGCCCGTTCAGGCTGCCGGCCCAGAGGCCGGTAATCAGCAAGCCGGCGACGGTGAGGAAGAAGAAGATCCAGGCATGGGCGGCCATCATCGGATCGGCAGCGTTGCCGGCGATGACGAGGACGCCCAGCGCAACAAGACCGGTCAGCGCACTGACTGTGCCTATGCTGAAGCCTGGTCCTGCCCCTCTGGATATCTCAGCGCGTGTATTCATTGGGAATGCCCCTCCAGTGCTGAATCGTAGAGATCGATACTGGTGCGTAACTGCCGGAGGGGCGGGGCGAACTGTATAAGGGGAAGTACGGATGGGCCTGCCTGTCGCACCGGGGGTAATCGGGGATGACAGGAAAAGGAGAGAGCCAATGTGGAAGATGGCAGCTCTGGGCACAGCCCTGACCGCAACCGGCGCGGTCAAATTCAATGACCACCTTGCCGAAATGGGCCGTCAGGCAACGCTTCAGGATTATCTCGCCATGCGCTGCGGCGGCGGCGCGCCAATGCCGGCGCCGGGCGCAGAGGCCAACGAAATCATGGCGCTCGCGGCGATGCATTGCTGGGGCTGCTACGCGATGGCAGCGGGTGTCGCGATGCTTGCCTACGCCCTCTGGCAGGCAGCCCGCCCACACCTGACGCCGCTGCGCCGCCGTTGAAAATAAGGCGAACGCCTTGCGCCGCAGCGCAGCTGAGGGCAGGGATAACGCCTTACCGGATGGACCTTGACGTATGAGCGACACGCCGAAATCGACTCAGCCGCCCGTGAACCTCCTCGACGGGGCGACCCTTCAGCTTCATCTCGCCTCGATCCTGGCCTCGGTGCCCGATGGCATGGTCGTCATTGACGAGTCCGGAAAGGTCATGGCCTTCAGCCGGGCGGCCGAGGCATTGTTCGGGTTCACCGCAGAGGAAGTCATTGGCCAGCCGGTCAACATGTTGATGGCCGGCCGCGACAAGGTGAACCACGACAACTATATCGGCAACTATCTGCGCACCGGCGAGCGCCAGATCATCGGCAAGGGCCGCGTTGTCATTGCCTCACGCGCAGATGGTACGCAGTTTCCCATCGACCTCAAGATCGGCGAAGCGCGCATCGGTGATCATTTTCTCTTCACCGCCTTCATCCGTGACCTGACAGAGCAGCAGCGCTCCGAGCTGCGCATGCAGGAAATGCAGTCAGAGCTGGTCCACTTCTCCCGCCTCAGCGCGGTGGGCACGATGGCGTCAGCGCTCGCCCATGAGCTCAACCAGCCGCTGACGGCGGTGGCAAATTACCTGGAAGCCAGCCGCGACCTGCTCGATTCGCCCGACCCGGAGATGAAAGACGTTCTGCGCGAGGCGCTGACCGAAGCAGCCCGTCAGGCCGTGCGCGCGGGCGAAATCGTCCGCAAGCTGCGCTCCTATGTCTCCCGTGGGGAGGTGGACGCCCGCCCGCTCGGCCTCGGCCCACTCCTTGCCGACGCCATCGCCCTGTCCAAACTCTCGCGTGACCTTGCCGACATCCCGATCAAGCTCGATCAGGAGGAGGCCACCGATCATGTCATGGGCGACCCCATTCAGATCCAGCAGGTCGTCATAAACCTGATCCGCAACGCCATGGACGCCCTCCCCAACACGCAGGACGCTCGCATCATGGTGCGCGTCTATTCTGCGGAGGAGCCGGGATTTGTTGCCATCGAAGTGTGCGATAACGGCCCTGGCCTGACGGACGACCTGCGGGAGAACATCTTCAAGCCCTTCGCCACCACCAAATCGCAGGGCATGGGCCTCGGCCTCTCCATCTGTCAGACCATCGTGGAAGCGCATGGCGGTGTCATCCGCGCCATTACGCCGCCAGAGGGGGGAACCTGTTTCCGGTTCACACTGAGGAAAGATGCAGGTAAATCAGGATCATGACTGACAACCGCCTTATCCATCTCGTCGATGACGACGAAGCCATCCGCCACTCCGCGAGCTTCATGCTGCGCCATGCCGGCTTTCGCGTGAAAACCTATGTCGATGGCGTCGCCTTTCTGGAGCAGGCGGGCGAAGCCGAAAAAGGCTGCATCCTGCTGGATGTCCAGATGCCGAAGATGGACGGCCTGCAGGTGCAGGAAGCGCTGAATGAACGCGGCGTGGCCATGCCGGTCATCGTCCTGACGGGGCATGGCGATGTCGCCGTTGCCGTCCGTGCGATGAAAGCAGGCGCGGTGGATTTTGTCGAAAAGCCTTATGCAAAGCAGACCCTGGTCGACGCGCTCACCCGCGCGTTCGAGCGTCTGGAATCGCGCCGCAAGGAAGACGTGCTCGCCGATGAAGCGCGCGGCCTGATCGAAAATCTTACCGCCCGCGAGAAAGAAGTTCTTCATGGCCTGGTCGATGGCCAGACCAACAAGGAAATCGCCATCTCGCTGGATATTTCTCCGCGCACGGTTGAAATTCATCGAGCTAATGTGATGGAAAAGATGGGGGCATCCAACCTGTCCACGGTGCTTCGTATTGCCTTCGCCGCAGGCATTGGCCTTGAATAATCAGCAGCTTTAGGGGCTTCTACTTACAGACGGCCCAGGAGATTCCTGCGCAAGGTGCAGCCTCCCGGAATGCCGGAGTGTCCCTTGAGCGCCATCGCAAAACCTTTGCCAGTTCATCCGCCGCGCCGCATTGCTGTCGTCGATGACAGCCCGGCCGTCCGCCAGTCGCTGCGCGTCCTGCTCGGCGCGCGGGGTTTTGTCGTAAGCACTTTTATCGGCGCCGACGACCTGCTGGGCCAGCTCAGTCCCGGTGATTTCGACTGCTATGTCCTTGATCTGAAACTCGAAGGGATGGATGGCTTCGCCCTGCTCGAAGCGCTGCGCCAGCGCGGAATATCTGCCCCCGCCATCATGATTTCCGGCTGGGAGCTCCCCTCTCTGGAAGTCACCGCCCAGCGTGCCGGCTTCGCCGCGCTCGTGCGCAAGCCGATGATGGATACGTCGCTGGTCCGTGTACTGCGAGATGTCCTGCCGGACTGAGTTGGCCCTAGTCGTCCTGAAAACGATAGAGCGAAATTCCGCGCGCGCGTTCGTCGAACACCAGTTTCCGGCTGAGCGGCGCGTGCGCGCGGGAGGCGCAGTTCTGCCGCTCGCACAGATAACAGTTTACGCCAATGGGCGTCGGCTCGGCCTTTTCCAGATTGTGATCGGCCGCGTAGACAAGGCGTTTGGCATAGGCAATGTCACAGCCCAGACCGATAGCAAGCTTTGGCCCCGGCTTGTCGTAAAAACCATCCGTGCGCGTAATGGTTCGGCCGATGGAGAAATAGGTCGTGTCATCCGGCATCTGGATAATCTGGGTGCGAATGCGCCCCGGCGCCTCAAAACACTCATGGATGTTCCAGAGCGGGCAGGCGCCGCCAAACTTGGAAAAGTGAAACCGGCCCGCGCTGAAGCGTTTGGACACGTTCCCGGCCGTATCAATCCGCATGAAGAAGAATGGAATGCCTCGTGCATCCGGCTTCTGCAGTGTTGTCAGCCGGTGCGCCGTCTGCTCGAAACTTGTATTGAACCGGTGGCTCAGCAGCTGCACGTCATACTTTGTCTTCTCCGCCTCGCGCAGGAATGAGTGGTAAGGCATCAGTACGGCGGCGGCAAAATAGTTAGCAAGGCTCACGCGCGCCAGGCCAATCGCGTCCCGGTCGGTAAAGCCCGCCTTCTGGACATAGGAATTGATCAGCTCCCCATATTCCAGCATGCCCAGCTGGAAAGCGAGCTGAAACCGGCGGCCCGACTGCGGCAACAGTTCCGACAGATCGATCCCCCGCTTGTGCCGGTCATAATAGCGCAGCGTGTTGGGCATGATGTCATAGGGAACGACCCGCACGCGCAGCCCATGCTGACCTTTGAGCCGCTGGATCATCGCCGCATACGGATCTTCATGCAGCGTCGAGAGCTCTGCGCCGAAGGCTTCGGCCGCTTCGTCAAGCTCGGGGAAATAATTCCGGTGATCCTGCAACATCTGCCGCACGGACTCCACGCTGCGGGCGGATTCTTCCAGCAGCTCCACTTTCTCGCGGTCCGTCAACGGATTGTTGTCCGAATAGGTCCGCAGGGCGAGCTCGCGATACTTGTCGTAAAGCTGCACAAACGCCCGCGCGATGTCGGGACTGGCATTCACCATGTCCTCCACATCATTCTTGCCGACCGGCCCGGCTTCCAGAACAGGGTCGCGCACCACTTCCATCAGTTCAGAAACAAGCCGCGCATCCCCCGCGCCGCCCACATCCGAAATGTCAAAGTCGTAAACTCGCGCCAGGGTTAACAGGAGGTTGGCGCTGATCGGGCGCTGGTTGGCCTCGATCAGGTTGATGTAGCTGGCCGAGACGCCAAGGTCCTCCGCCATCTGCGCCTGGGTGATGCCGAGGGTGCGCCGCAGCCGCCGAACACGCGGGCCGATAAGGGTTTTTTCCTTGCGTTCCGCCATGACCAGCCCCGGTGAAGTTTACAAACCTTACAAGTGACACAGGGTTGTTGTTACAAGGTAAACATAAAAACCCAATGGAAACAGAAAGGTACTCGCTCTCATGCCGGGTTGTAAATAAGGTTGTGTCAAGAATTAAGACATCCAGGGAGAACCGGCCATGTCCACCACAGCCACACTTGAACACCCCTCCGCCACCCGCGCGAAGATCGAAGTGAAGGGCAAGGCCGCCGGTGTCGAGCGCGTGCTGACGCCCCAGGCGCTGGCGTTCATTGAGGCGCTGGAGCGCCGCTTCGGCGCCCGCCGCCGCGAATTGCTCAGCCTGCGGAAAGAGCGCCAGGCGCGGTTCGATGCCGGTGAACTGCCCGATTTTCTCCCCGAGACGAAATCCATTCGGAACGGCCATTGGGAAGTTGATCCTGTGCCGTCCGTCCTTCTGGACCGCTCGGTCGAGATCACCGGCCCGGTGGACCGCAAGATGATGATCAACGCGCTGAACTCCGGCGCCAAGATGTTCATGGCAGACTTTGAAGACGCCTCCTCGCCGACCTTTGCCAACATGATCGACGGCCAGGTCAACATGCAGGACTTTGCCCGCGGCAAGCTCGCCTACACCGACGCGGGCTCGGGCAAATCCTACGCGCTGAATGACAAGGTTGCGGTCATGATCGTGCGCCCGCGCGGCTGGCATATGGAAGAAGCCCACATCTTCGTCGATGGCCGGCCCATCTCCGCCAGCCTCTTCGATTTCGGCCTGCACTTCTATCACAATGGAAAGATGCTGTTCGAGGCCGGTATCGGCCCGTTTTATTACCTCCCCAAGATGGAGAGCCATCTGGAAGCCCGCCTTTGGGACGAGGTGTTTGAATACGCACAAGGCGAAATCGGCATCCCGACGGGCTCCATCAAGGCAACCGTCCTTATCGAGACATTGCCAGCCGCCTTCGAGATGGACGAGATCCTCTATGAACTGCGCCGTCACATCGCCGGTCTCAATTGCGGCCGCTGGGATTACATCTTCTCCTATATCAAGACGCTGCGGAATCATGCGGACTTCGTCCTGCCGGACCGCGCGCAGGTCGGCATGGACCGCGCCTTCCTCAACGCCTATTCGCTGCTCCTCATCAAGACCTGCCACCGCCGCCGCGCCCACGCCATGGGCGGCATGGCCGCGCAGATCCCGGTGAAGAATGACGAGGCCGCCAATGACGCCGCCTTCGCCAAGGTGCGCGCCGACAAGCTCCGTGAAGTGAAGAATGGCCATGACGGCACATGGGTTGCCCACCCCGCGCTCGTGCCCGTCGCGCTGGAAGTTTTCAACGAGCATATGGCGCTCGGCAATCAGGTCCTCAGCCAGCGTTGCTTCCCGCCTATCAATCAGTCTGCCCTGCTGAAGCCCCACACCGGTGAGATCACAGAAGCCGGTGTGCGCACGAACGTGTCCGTCGGCATCGAATACACCGCCGCCTGGCTCAATGGCCGCGGCGCCGTGCCGATCCACAATCTGATGGAAGACGCCGCCACCGCCGAAATCTCCCGCAGCCAGATCTGGCAGTGGATACATCACGGCGCGCAAATCATCGCCGCAGACGGCGCCGCCCGCACCTTCACCAAAGCCTGGTTCAACGACATTCTGGCCGATGAACTCGGCAAGGTGCGCGCTGCCCTCGGCGAGAATGGTTTCAAGGCCGGCCGCTATGATGTGGCCGCCGAAATCTTCACCCACACCGCGACCTCAGAAGAGCTCGCCGACTTCCTGACGCTGCCCGCCTATGAAGCGCTGCGCACCCTTGCATGATCCGTCAACACACTAATCAGAACCTTCTCCAGGGAGATACTCTCATGTCCAAACGCCCTACCTATGCCGAGCTGCGCGCCCAGGTCCAGAAACGTTACCCCACCGGCCAGGCGCCTGGCGGCGTGACAGTGGACGACATCGTCCAGCTGAAGATGCAGAACACCTACAACACCCATCTCGACATCGCCCGCGAGATGGCCGTCGTGATGCGCGCCGATATGGCCGCTTATGACCAGGATCACTCGAAGTTCACCCAGTCGCTTGGCTGCTGGTCGGGCTTCCATGCGCAGCAGATGATAAAGGCTGTCAAGCGCATGAAGGGCACCGCCAAGGGCACCTATGTGTACCTTTCCGGCTGGATGGTCGCTGGCCTGCGTAACCGTTTCGGCCACCTGCCGGACCAGTCGATGCATGAGAAAACTTCGGTCGCAGACCTGATCGAGGAAATCTACGTCTCCCTGCGCCAGGCTGATGAGGTCGCCCTCAACGATCTCTTCCGTGAGCTGAAAGCTGCCCGTGAAAAAGGCGCGCCGGCCGATGTGATCGAAACCATCATCCAGCGTATCGACACGTTCGAATCGCATGTCGTGCCGATCATCGCCGACATCGATGCCGGCTTCGGCAACGAGCACGCCACCTATCTGCTCGCCAAGGAGCTGATCAAGGCGGGCGCCTGCTGCATCCAGATCGAAAATCAGGTGTCGGACGCAAAACAGTGCGGCCACCAGGATGGCAAGGTCACCGTGCCGCGCGAAGACTTCATCGAGAAGCTGCGCGCCTGCCGTCTGGCCTTTGAAGAACTCGGCGTGGATGACGGCGTCATCGTCGCCCGCACAGACAGCCTTGGCGCTGGCCTGACGCAGAAAGTCCCGGTCTCCCAGCATGCGGGCGATCTCGCCTCGGAATACACTAAATGGCTGGAAGTCGAAGAAATCACGCCCGCCAATCCGCTGAAAGAGGGCGATCTCGCGCTTCAGCAGAACGGCCGCCTCGTGAAACCCGTTCGCCTCGCCAACGGCCTCTTCAAGTTCCAGGAAAACACCGGCGCTGACCGCGTCGTGGAAGACTGTATCGCCAACCTGACGCTCGGCGGCGCAGACCTCCTCTGGATCGAAACCGACACGCCAGACGTGGACATCATCGCGGGCCTGGTAAACCGCGTGAAGGAAGCAGTTCCAGATGCGAAGCTCACCTACAACAACTCACCGTCGTTCAACTGGACGCTCAACCTGCGCAAACAGGTCCGCAAGGCCTGGGCCGCAGAAGGCAAGATTGCCGAGGGCGAGTATCCGGAAGCAGAGCTGATGTCGGCCAAGTTTGACGACACCCCACTCGGCCAGGAAGCCGATGCGCGCCTCAAGCGCTTCCAGTATGACATCTCCGACCGCGCCGGCGTGTTCCATAACCTGATCACGCTGCCGACCTTCCACATGACGGCCTTCGCCACCGACCAGCTCTCTCGCGGCTATTTCGGGGAAGACAAGATGGCCGCCTATGTCAAAACCATTCAGCGCCAGGAAATCCGCAACAACGTTTCGGCTGTCAAACACCAGCACGAAGTCGGCTCGGACCTTGGCGACACGTTCAAGGAAATGGTTGCCGGTGAGCGCGCCCTGAAAGCCAGCGGCGAGCACAACACGATGAACCAGTTCGAGAACGTCGTCTGATCCCTTTCCTTGCTGCGTAGGGAAAAACTCCGCCCCATCTGCCTTCGGGCAGGTGGGGTTTTTTTCTCGGTAAGACGCTCGCTGGCCGACGAGGGCGCAGGGTGACCGCAATTGTCCGGATTTGTCCTGAAATGTCCGCGTTTGTCCAAACCTGTCCGGGACTGTCCCGGTTTTGTCGCGTTGTGACCGTGTCTGGACCGGCGCGGTCTGCCACGATTTCAGGGTGAACAATATTTCATCCGCAGAAAGAATGAGAATGACTTGCAAATGAGATAAGTCTTTGCGACACCTGTGTTGAGAATCGTTCGCATGTGTTTCCCGCAAGCGCCCGGTCCCCAGCTATGAGGTTCAGAAGGAATATCCCATGATCTGCATGCAAATCGAGGACGCGCAGATGCTCTGCTGGCTGCGCTCACAGCTGCGGGTGCTGTCAGCCTGGCGCGAAGAACTCGTCTGCCGCAACGAGACCGATCTGGAGGCCGTCACGCGGCTGGAGCAGCATCACCAATGGCTGAATTCCGAGCTGGAACGGCTCGATCCCGCCATGCGCCATCACGGCTGAACCTCAGATGTCCAGCACCACCACACGGTCGAGCAGCGCCTCGATCGCGTCGCTGGACGTCTTGCTGTGCACCATCGCCTGGCGGAATTCCTCGGGGATGAAACCGCCCTCGATGATCCGCTCCAGCAACTCGAAGAAGGGCGACCAGAAGCCGTCCTCATCCAGAAACGCCATCGGCTTCGCATGCAGGCCAAGGCGTGCCCAGGAGAGGATTTCCACAGCCTCTTCAAGCGTCCCGATCCCGCCGGGCAACACGATGAAGGCATCGGCCTCATCAAACATCATCTGCTTGCGGGTGTGCATGTCGTCGACGATGCGGTGTTCGACGTCTTTGTAGATGCGTTCCTTCTGCAGCAGGAAGCGCGGCATGATGCCGAGCACCTCACCGGAAGCGTCGTGCGCCGCCCGCGCGCAGGCGCCCATCAGGCCCACGCCGCCGCCGCCATACACAAGGCGAATGCCCCGCTTGGCGAGTTCGCGTCCAAGGGCTTCGGCCAGCTTGATGTAGCGGGGATCAACGGCATCCGAAGCCCCGCAGTAAACGCAGATTGAGCGTATTTTTGTCATTCTTTTCAGTCTTTCAGCTCGTTCTCTACTCTAATTGATAAGGTGCCGGAGGCGACTTCGCCAGACGGATTGTCAGGCCGGGCAGGCGGGCTCCGTCGCGGCCGGGTTTCACTTCGGCCCAAACAGCGCCATATGGCACGCATGAGCCCGCCCCATGCCGCCGTTCAGGCGCCCGAAAATCATGACCGTATCGACAGCGCCGATGGCGGCCTGTGGAAATCGATCCTTCGTATCCTGACGCTGCTGGCGCGGCCGGAACTGGCCAAATGGCGCCCGGTGATGGTGCTGGCCGTCATCATCACGTTGGCGGCGTCGATTCTTGAGGTCATCTCGCCGCTGGTGATGGGCCATGCGATCAACCAGGCCGTGCCCGAAGGCGGCGCGGCGGCCAACTTTGCGACCGCCGCGCTGTGGTTGACATATGGCCTCGCCTTACGCTTTGCGGCCGCCGCCATGCCGCAGGTGCGCGACTGGCTGTTCTCGCCGGTCAGCCAGGACGCACAGCGCGTGGCCAGTGTCGACGCATTTGGCCATTCGCTGGCCCTCTCGCTTGGTTTCCACCAGACGCGGCGGACCGGCGCGCTCAACCGCATCATCGAGCGCGGCGCCAGCGCGATTGACTATCTGATCCGCTTTCTCGCCTTCAATATCGGGCCGACGCTTGTGCGCCTGGTCCTGGCCTCTGTGGCGCTCGGCATCGCCTATGACATCCGCCTGTCGCTGATCGCCGTGGCGACCATTGCGCTTTATGTCATCGCCACAGTGATCATCACCGAATGGCGCGTGCGCCAGCGCCGGAAAATGAATGAGGCCGACACGCATTTCCGCGCCACCTCAGTCGACATTCTGACCAACTTCGAGACGGTCAAATCCTTCGCCGCCGAGACGCGGGAAACCGCCCGTTTTGACAACGCCATGGGCGAATATAACCGCCATTATGTCGACACCAACCGTAGCATGTATGTGCTCAATACGGTGCAGGCGCTGGTGATGAACCTTGGCCTGCTCGCGGTGATGGTGCTGTCGGCATGGAATGTCATCCAGGGCACCATGCAGATTGGCGATCTGACGGCGGTGATGCTGATGCTGCTGTCGCTCTATGCGCCGCTGAACATTCTTGGCTGGGCCTGGCGGGAGATCAAACAGGGCGCGGTGGACCTTGAGAAGCTGCATGGCCTGATGGGCATGACCCCGGAAGTTCAGGACAAGCCAGGCGCCAAGGTGCTGACGCGGCCGGAAGGCCGGGTGAAGTTCGAGAATGTCGCCTTCAGCCATGAAGGCCGCGCGGTCGGCGTTTCGGGCGTCAGCTTTGAGGTCGCGCCGGGGCGGAAGGTGGCATTTGTGGGCACCTCGGGCGCGGGCAAGTCGACGCTGCTGAAGTTGCTGTTCCGGTTCTATGATGTGGAGGCGGGCAGCGTGCAGATTGACGGGCAGGATGTGCGGGATCTGACGCAGGAGTCGCTGCGGGCCAGCCTCGGCCTCGTGCCGCAGGATGTGGTGCTGTTCAACGATACACTCGGCGCCAACATCTCGTATGCGCGCCCCGAGGCGACCGAGGCGGAGCTGCGCGAGGCGGCGCGCCGGGCTCAGCTGTTGCCGTTCATCGACAGCCTGCCGGATGGCTGGAAGACCCGTGTTGGCGAACGGGGCCTGAAGCTTTCGGGCGGCGAGAAGCAGCGCGTGGGCATTGCCCGTGTGATCCTGGCCAACCCGGCAATTCTGGTGCTGGACGAGGCGACGAGCGCGCTCGACAGCGCGACGGAAGCGGCTGTTCAGGAGGCGCTGGAAGAGGCCTCGGCGGGCCGCACAACGCTGGTTGTGGCCCACCGCCTGTCCACGGTAATCTCGGCTGATGAGATCATTGTTCTGGAGGCCGGCCGCATCGTGGAGCGGGGCGGCCATGAGGCGCTGCTGGCAAAAGGCGGCAAATATGCTGATATGTGGCATCGTCAGGCGCATCGCGCCGAACCGGCTGAACTTCTCAGCTGAAACAGACCTTTAGAGGAGGCAAGCCGATGAGCGAAGAAGCAGACCGCCAGTCGCTGCCCTGGATGATTGCGGGATTTGACTGGGAAGCCGTGGCCGCCGCAGCGGGCGCCTTTCTGGCCGCGCTGCTGCTGGGCTGGATCTGGGCGCCGCTGTTCTGGATCGGCTTTGCCGCCATGGCGATTGCGCTGGCCGCCGGGCGCTGGTCGCGGCGCACACCGCCGGATCTGGCTTACGGCGTCGTGGCGCCATGCGACGGGGTGGTGGTTTCGGTCGGCTATGGCGACGCGCCGGCCGCGTTGCGCCTGAAGGGCGAGAGCCTCGTGCGTGTGCGTATCGCGTCGTCGCCAGTCTCTACCAACAAGCTTTACGCGCCGATGGCCGGCGGGGTGGAGATCGTGTCGCTGCAACAGGGCGAGGCGCGCCAGCCTTTCGCCCTGAAACCGGATGAAGACGGGCTGACGCGGGCATTCGTCACCTTCGAGAGCCAGGGCGAGCAGGCGGGTGTCGTGCTGACCACGGGCGGGCTTGGTCCCCGCATTGAACTGGCCGTCGATCATGGCGACGTGGTGCGCCTGGGGCGCAGCTTTGGCACGCGGCGGCTCGGCGGCTGGTGTGATGTCTATCTGCCCGCTGATATTCGCACGCATGTCTGGGCCGGGCAGACGCTGACAGGCGGGGAGACGGTGATCGCGCATTTCCGTTCCTCCGTTGAGGAAGAGTTCGAGGAAGCCGATGTGGCATATTCCGGCGCTGCCGCCCGCCCGGTGCGGGACGCGGCGGCCGCAGCAGCCGGGGCGGCCGCCGTGTCGGGCGTTGCAGAGAGCGCCGCGCTGGAAGAGGTGGGTGACGATCCCGTTGATGAGCTGATCGACGATGATTATCCCGAGCCCGATGAAGTCTCCGCGCCGGAAGACCCGGCAGCCATATTCGCCCGGCTGCGGGAAGCGGCCCGAAAGCATGGCGAAGGCGACTGACCTGATGAGACCCCTCCGGAGACGGAGGGGTTTTTGTTTGGGGATGCGGGGTCGGCCGGAACGCGCGGGAGCGCGGCCGGTGGTGTGTTTCGTTGAGAGGTGCCCCACCCCACCCCAACCTTCCCCATGGCTATGGGGAAGGTTGGGGTGGGGTGGCTATCCGTCAGTACGCGCCGTTGGAGTTTTTTGCGGAAAACTCCAACGAAGCTCCAGCAAACTTCCAGCCACGGGCGTGACAGACTTGGACACTCTCGGACAAATCTGGACAAAACGGGACAGCTGATCCCCGTGGGCGGCCAGGGGCGCGTCCACGGGGCAAGGTCAGGGGTCTGCCTTGGAAGGGGTTAGTTGAGGGTGACGAATTCGAACTGGCGCTCGTCATTGTAGCGGGTGCTGTAGATGCCGTACTCGACGATCTGGCCCTGGATCACGAGGCCGGAGCTGCGGCGCTGGATGCCGGTGAGCTGGACTTTGGTGTCGAGGTCGACCCGGCGGCTGGAGTGTTCGAGGATTTCCTGGGCGCGGGCCGCGTCGACGGGCCAGAAGAAGGCGCTGGCCATGTTGTCGAGCTGGAGGCTGACCTGTTCCTTGCCGCCGAAATTGACCTGATTGCCCGGTGAGAAGGCGGTGAGGTAGTAGCCGCCCCGGCCGCTGTCATACTGACTGAGCTGGGAACTGAGGCGGACCTGCAGGACGCCGGCGCCTTCGGTGGAGGCGTAGATGTCTGCCAGCCGGGCGGTTTCGGCTTCGAGCTTGGCGGCCTTGCTGAATTCGTCGGCATACTTCACGTCGCGTTCCTCGCCGGCCCATTCGGCGAGCGGGGGCTCGCGGTCGGTCAGGCGGTAGGCGAGGAGGGTCATCTGGAAGTCGTCAGGATAGGCGAGGACGGCTGTGCCGAACGGGCTGGCGGCGGGCGCGGCGGCGGCCTTGGCAGGGGTCTTCTGTTTGTCGTCTTTGGCGGGCTTGCCGGTATCCTTCTGAGTGGGCGCGGCGGCCGGGCTGGATGCTTCGGCGGGGACGGCGGAGGGGCCGGGCGCGCCAGCCTCCCCGCCGTCTGCACCAGGGCCCCCACAGCCTGCAAGGAAGATGGCGGCGGCAAGAAATGCCAGCGCCGGATAGCGGATCGGGTGCCTGATCAATCGGGTCATCTTCAGAGGTCCACCTTGGTGTTCTGCGCTTTCTCGAGCTCCTGATTGCGGCGCTGGTTTTCGATCTCGTTCAGCTCGTTCTGGAACTGCTCGCCATATTCGTAGAGGGCGGTCTGATCGAACATGCCGACGCTGAGTTCTTCGACGACATCGGGGTTTGAGCGGAAGGTGCGCACCATGGCGGTGATGGAGAGGCCGCAGCCATTGGTCCAGGACTGGGATTCGTCGCCCCGGCCATTCACGCCGCCGGCGCATTGATTGAGCAGCGGGTGGGCCTCGGAGAGGACGTTGCCGGCGGAGTCGGTGGCCCAGTTGTATTCGTTGACGTAACCGAAATAGTTCGCGTCGCGGCCTTCATACCGCTGATGGGCCCCGTATTTCTCGGTGAGGGCGGCGAGGACGGCGTCCTTGGCGGGCATTTCGCCTTCTTTCCAGGTCTGGGTGCGCCAGATGCCGTGGACTTTCTGATTACCCGGCACGCCGGGGGTGGCGAGGGTGATCTTCTCGGCGATGAAATCCCATTGGCGATTACCGGCGCCGCACTTCTGCATCGCGTCGTAGGAGCCATAGCTGCATTCGCTGCTCTCGCCGGTCTGGGCGGTGATCATCTGTTTTTCGAGGCGCATCGTGCCGGTGTTGAGGCTGTAGGTGCTGAAGAACGCGTTCTCATAGGTGACGAGGCCGTCGGGCATCTGGCAGGCGATGGCGTTTTCGGCTTCGGCGAAGGTCATGCCGAGCTTGAAGCCGGCAATGTCGGGACCGGTGAGATCCTTGCTGATCTTGGCCGGGCATTTGGCTTTCTTCGGCTTGGGCGCATCGCCGGAGGCGGCCGGCGCGGTGAGGTCGCCGCCGCCATCATACCCGTTCTCGTCATAGTCGCCTGAAGCCTCGCCGCCGCCCCCGCAGGCGGCAAGGAGAAGGGCGGTTGAGACCGCCAGGGCGAGGCCGGATTTTCCGAATTTCATGACTGGGATGCCTTTCAATCGACCGCCCGGAGTCTGGCCGGGCCGGGAACCTTGAGATTCGTTTGAAATGTGAGGCGCGCGGGGGCAATAATCTTCACGGAGACATCACGGATTTCTAACGCCTTGTGTGAGCCTTTGATTTTGCTCAAGGTTTTGGCGGGATGTCGGGTCAGAGCCCAGGGCTGAAAATGGACGATTTCAAAAGCGAGGAACCCGCCCTCTACCGTTATCGCTTTGGCGCGGCGGAGTTTGACGAGGCGCGGTTTGACCTGAAGGTGGGCGGGCTGGTTGTGGAGCTGGAGCGCCGGCCGCTGGAGGTGCTGAGCCTGCTGCTGCGCCATGCCGGGGAGGTGGTGACGAAGGAGGAGCTGCTCGACACGGTCTGGCAGGGGCGGATCACGGTCGAGAATGTGCTGGCCAATGCCGTGGCCAAGCTGCGCAAGGGGCTGGGCGAAGCGCTGGCCGAACACATCCGCACCCAGGCGCGCATCGGTTACCGCTTTACCGGGCCGGTGGAGCGGATCGCGGTGGGGCGGGCGCTGGTCAACCGGCTGGACCTGCGCGCCGGGCAGCCCGTGCCGGGGCGCAGCCATTTCATGCTGAAGGAACAGCTTTCCGGAACCAGGGGCAGCGAAGTGTGGCTGGCCCGGCATGACAAGACCGGGGAGCTGCGGGTTTACAAGTTCAGCCCGGATGGCGCGCGGCTGGCCTCGCTGAAGCGGGAGGCGACGCTGGCGCGGGTGCTGCGCGAGAGCCTGGGCGAGCGGGACGATATTGCGCGGGTGATCGACTGGAATTTCGAGACGGCGCCGTTCTTTCTGGAATGCGCGTATGGCGGGGAGAACCTGCTGGCATGGTCGCAGGGCGAGGGGCGGCTGGCGGCGATGTCGCAAGGGGCGCGGCTGGAGCTGGCGTTGCAGGCGATTGATGTGGTGGGCGCCGCGCATGAGGCGGGGGTGCTGCACAAGGATCTGAAGCCGGCCAACTTTCTGGTGGCGCCGTGCCGGGACGGGGGCTGGCAGGTGCGCGTGACCGACTTTGGCGCGGGCGGGCTGGTGGAGCTGGGGCGGCTGGAAGACCTGGGCATCACGCCGATGGGGATGACGATTGAGGAAGGCGGCTCGGGCAGTTCCAGCCTCGGTACGCCGCTTTATATCGCGCCCGAGATCATCTCCGGGCAGGCGCCTTCGGCGCGGTGTGATGTCTATGCGCTGGGCGTGATGCTGTATCAGATCCTGGCCGGGGACATGAAGAAGCCGCTGGCAACGGGTTGGGACGCGGACATCGATGATCCGCTGTTGCGCGAGGATATTGCCGAGGCGACGCATGGCGATCCGTTGCAGCGGATTGCGTCTGCCGGGGAGCTGGCGGCGCGGCTGAGGGCGCTGGACGTGCGGCGGGAAGATCGCGCGCGGGCGCAGGCGCTGGCGGCAGACGCCGAGGCGGCGCGGGCGGAGCTGGAGCGGGTGAAGACGCGGCGGCCCTGGGTGGCGGCGACCTTTGCGGCGCTGGTGATCGGGTTTGGCGCGAGCGTGTGGCTGTACATGCAGGCGGAAGGCGCGCGGGGGCTGGCGGAGACGCAGGCGGCGCGGGCCGAGGCGACGGGCGGGTTCCTGCGCGACCTGCTGGTGAATGCTGACCCCTACCGGCCGGGCGGGGCGGGGGATGTGACGGTGCGCGCGGCGCTGGACAAGGCGGCGGCGGATATTGGCGCGCGGTTTGAAGATGATCCGGCTACGGAAGCCTCGATCCAGCAGACGGCGGGCGAGATCTATTCGAGCCTGGCGGTATATGATGCGGCCGCCGAGCGGAAAGGGCGGGCGGCGGACCTGTTTGCGCGGCTGTATGGGGAAAGCGACCGGCGCACATTGCTGGCGCGGTATCTGCAGGCCGAAGCGCTGGCCAATGCGTCCCGGATTGCGGACGCCGGGGCGGTGCTGGACATGGCGGACAAGGCGGCGATGGGGCAGACCGCTGGCGACGCGAAGCTGGCCTTTGCGGCGGCGCAGACGCGCGGGCGGTATTATCTCGTGCAGGCGAACATGGAGGAATCCGCGCCGTTTCTGGAGGCGGCGGTGCGGCTTCTGCCGGAGGCGATGCCTGAAGATGTGGAGGCGGGCTATCGGCTGAAGATGGACCTTTCCCAGATTTACAGCCGCGTGGGCCGGCATGAAGACGCGATTGACCTGCTGGCGGGGTTGCAGGCGCCCTCCTACGCTGAAGCGGGGGTGAGCGAGGCGACGCGGGCGCGGGCGAGCATGTTTCTGGGGGCATCGCTGTTTTATGCGGGCAAGTATGATGAGGCTGAGCCGGTTCTGATAGAGTCCATCCGCCTGCTGACGGATGTGTTCGGAGAAGAAGCGGCGCAGGTGGTGGAGGCGCAGAGCGCGCTGGCCAATCTTTATGCGACATCGGGGAACTGGGCGCCGGCGTTGCCGCTGGTGGCGGATGTGCGCGAGAAGATGTGCGCGCTGCACGGGGAGGACCATCTGACCTGCCTGATGACGATAGGAAATCAGGCGGTGTTCCAGTGGTTCATGGATGACGCGGAGGGGGCGATTGCCAACCTTGTGCCGGTGGTGGAGACGTTTCGCGCGCAGCTGGGGCCGGAGTCTCCGGCGGTGCATGTGATGGCGTATTATCTGGCGATGGCGAAGCTGGATGTGGGCGCGGCCGATGAAGCCCTGGCGTTGGCGAATACGCTGGACGCGGCCAAGCTGGCAGCGGGCAGCCCAGGCGATGGCTGGGCCGAGCGCGTGGCCGGGCTGAAGGGCATCGCGATGATCGATCAGGGGCAATGCGCGGCGGGGCTGGCGCTCCTGCGGCCTGCGGTCGAGGCGATGAAAGCCGGAGACATGCAGCCCTGGATTCTGGCGGATTATGAAGAGGCCGAGGCTGGGGCGCCCTGCCGCTGATTATCCGATGTCGGATATTCCCGTTTTTGCAAATTTCAGGATGGCGCCGGTGAGCCGGGCCAGGTCATCGTCGCTGATGCCGTAGGCGGGGGAGAGGTAGACCGTGCGGCCGAGAGGGCGGATGAAGGTGCCTTCATCGATGAACCATTTGCGGGCTGCCTCGATGGGGAAGGGATCTGCCAGTTCCACGGCAGCGACGGCGCCGAGGACGCGGACATCGACGACGCTATCCATATCCTTTGCCGGGGCGAGCGCGCTGGTGAGGCTGGCTTCGAGTTTCTTGACGCGCTTGATGAGGCTGCCATCGGCAAAAAGATCGAGGCCCGCATTGGCGACGGCGCAGGCGAGGGCGTGGCCGGTATAGGTGGGTCCGTGCATCAGGGCGTGATCCGGATTTTCCGAATGGAAGGCGGCGTAGACTTTCGAGGAGGCCAGCGTCGCGGCGAGCGGGGTGATGCCGCCGGTGATGGCTTTGCCCAGGCACATGATGTCGGGCGTGACGCCGGCGCGGGCGGCGGCGAACATTTCGCCGGTGCGGCCAAAGCCGGTAAAGATTTCATCGAAGATGAGGAGGACGCCGGCCTGATCGCAGAGGCGGCGGAGCGTCTTAAGGACCTGGGGGCTGTGCATGCGCATGCCGCCGGCGCCCTGGATCAGCGGCTCGATCATCACGGCGGCGATTTTCTTGTCCGTAGACAGAAGGGTTTCCAGCGCGCGGATCTGGTCGCGCGTTTCGGGCAAGGCGACGACATATTGTTCGGCCAGGGCGCCGCGGAACATGTGGTGCATGCCTTCATCGGGATCGCAGACCGACATGGTGGCCAGCGTGTCGCCATGATAGCCGCCGAGGAAGGAGACGAATTTGGTGCGCGTGACACCGGCCGTGTTGCGGAAATACTGGATGGCGATTTTCATCGCGACTTCGACGGCGACCGAGCCGGACTCGGTGAAGAAGACGCGGGAAAGATCGCCGGGGGTGATTTCGGCGAGGCGCGTGGCCAGCCGGTAGGCCGGTTCATGGGCGAGGCCGCCGAGCATGATGTGGGGCATCTTCGCCATCTGGTCGCGGGCGGCGTCCAGAAGCTCGGGGCGGTTATAGCCGTGGATGCTGGTCCACCAGCTGCCGACACCGTCTACCAGCTCGCGGCCATCGGCGAGGTAAAGCCGGGAGCCTTCGGTGCGCGCGATGGCAACCGGAGCGGGCAGGGTGCGCATCTGGGCGTAGGGCAGCCAGATGTGTTCCAGGCCCGCGGTGAACCAGTCTTTCGGGTCTGCCATGTTCAGCGCTCCTAAAGGGTCCGTTGCTGCGGGCATTCGACGCTTGGCATGCCCCGCGTGCATCCCCTAGGACAGGCGCGGCGCAACGGCCAGAGGATTGTAAGCCCGATGACATCTTTTGAACGGCTGAAAGCCTTTGCGGAGCAGAAACTGAGCCAGCTGGAAGCGACCGGACAGCGCCGCAGCCTTGTGGAAACGGCGCGGGAGACGGGCGGACGGGCCGCGCGGGCCGGGCGGGACGTGATTTCCTTCTGCGACAATGATTATCTTTCCCTCTCGCATGACGCCCGCGTCACGCAAGCGGCGGCGGATGCGGCCCGGCTTTATGGCGCCGGAAGCGGGGGATCGCGGCTGATCACCGGGAATCACCCCCTCAACGCCGCCCTCGAAGACCGGCTGGCGCGCCTCAAGGGCACCGAGGGCGCGCGGGTGTTCGGATCGGGCTTTCTGGCCAATCTGGGGACGATCCCCGCGCTGGTGGGCAAGGGGGACACCATCGTCATGGATGAGCTGGCCCATGCGTGCATGCATGGCGGGGCGCGGCTTTCCGGGGCGCAGGTGCGCCTGTTCCGGCATAATGACGTGGCCGAGGCCGCCCGCCTGGTGAAGGACGCGGCCGGACAGGTGCTGCTGCTGACCGAGACCGTGTTTTCGATGGACGGGGATGTGGCGCCATTATCTGAGCTGGGCGCGCTGGCCGAAGCCACCGGGGCGTGGCTGATGACCGATGACGCGCATGGGCTTGGCGTCGTGAAGCAGGATAACCCGGCGCAGATCCAGATGGGGACGCTGTCGAAGGCGGTCGGCGGGTATGGCGGCTATGTGTGCGGGCCTGCGCCGCTGATGGATTTGCTGACGAGCCGGGCGCGGAGTTTTGTCTATACGACCGGCCTGCCACCGCCTGTGCTGGCAGCGGCGATTGCGGCGCTGGACGTGATGGAGGCCGAGCCGGAGCGCGGGGCAAAAGCGAGTAGACATGCGGCGCTGTTCTGCGAGCTTTTGGGTCTGCCGGCGCCTTCCAGCGTGATCGTGCCAATCATCATCGGGCCGGAGGCAGAAGCGATGCGGGTTTCCGCGGCTCTGCTGGAGCGCGGGTATCTGGTGACGGCGATCAGGCCGCCGACTGTGCCGGCGGGCACCGCGCGGCTGCGAGTGACGTTTGCCGCCGGACATGAGGAGGCGGACGTGCGCGCCTTTGCCGGGGCGCTGAAAGAGATCATGGAGCTGGCATGCGCAGTTACTTTGTAACGGCAACCGGCACCGACATTGGCAAGACATATGTCAGTGCCCGGCTGATTTCAGCCTGGCGGGCGCAGGGTTATGTCGCGCAGGCGACAAAGCCGGTGATGAGTGGCTTTGCCGAGGACGCGCTGGAACAGTCCGACGCCGGACGGCTGCTCACGGCGATGGGGCGGGCTGTGACACCCGCGTCAGTTGCCGAAATCTGTCTGCACCGGCTGGCGCCGCCGCTGTCGCCGAATGTGGCGATGCGGCAGGCGGGGGTGCGCCAGGACTATCCGGAGATACTGGCATTTGTCCGGGATCGCCTGTCGGACGGCGGGGACTGCCATCTGGTTGAGGGAGCGGGAGGCGTGATGTCTCCGTTGACGGATGAAAAACTGCAGATTGACCTGATGGCAGATTTGCAATTGCCAATCATTCTTATTACGGCGGCGTATCTGGGCTCGGTCAGCCATACGTTGACAGCGTTGTATGCGCTGTCTGCGCGCGGCCTGAAGGTTTCTGCGGTGGCGATTTCACAGCCATTTTCATCCGGAGATGACCTCTCGGCGTTTGCGGGAGAGCTTAATCGATTCAGGGACGTACCCGTATTCGGGATTCCGCACGGGCATGACGCAGCGGCGCTGGGAACCGCGCTGTTGCAACAGGATGCGTAATATTTTCTTCTCTTTGTATTTGAACTTCTGCCCACTTTGCGTATTGTAATACGTAGAATCCCTTAGTGATTGGATTGGGTTTGGGATCACTCAGGGCGAATTCTGCAACTCATCTGGAGATCATCAGATGGCGAACGAACATTCCGGAAAAATTGAAAGAAGGTCTCAAAAGGACCGGAGCGAAAGCATGCAGAGGCGCGTGCTTGACGCTACTTTGCGATGTATTGGCGAGCAGGGGTATATCGGCGTTTCGCTACAGGATATTGCGGACATGGCGGGGGTTTCCCGCGGGGCAATTACCCATCATTACTCCAGCAAGATCGAGCTGACATCGTCGGCCATCCAGCATTTCGTTCAGTGGCGGTATGACCGGGTGCATACGGCCTTCGAGGGTAAGGGTGGCCTTCCCTTGCAGGAGCGCCTGGATATTCTCTGGAAGGAGTTTCAGGAGATCTTTCCGGTCACCTTCGAGCTGATCGTGGCGCTCCGGTCCGACAAGGATCTGCTGGCGCTTTATAAGCGCAATTCAAAGACGCGGATCGAGGAAATCACCACCGGATATGATGGTTTCTTCCCGGAGCTTTCTGGGATGAATGTTTCTGGTGTCATGATTGCGGTGATGGCGGCCTTCTATCGCGGCGCCTACATTGAGGCGGTGTCGCGCGACGCCGAGTATATCGAGCAGATGAAGGTGGTCTTTCAGGATATGTTGATGACCTATCTGGACTCTGACAAGAAAGCGGCCTGACCGGGCTGTTCGACAAACGGCTCAATCGAACGGGTTGTCGCCATAAACCGTGCGCCCGGTGCGTTTCTCGACTTCGCCGTCCATGCGGCCGCAGATCGTCAGCGCTGTGAGGGCGTACATCAGCGTGCATTTGAAGAAGTCTTCCGGCGTCGGGCGCCAGCGGACGGGGCCGAAGGTGATGGCGGGCACGCGGTGCATGTTGAACACGTTATGGTCGCGCCACATGCTGGAATAGACCGGCTTGGCGATTTCGACGGGGTGATCCAGCACGGCCTGAACCGCCACATCGACACCGGCGACGAGGGGGGTGACTTCGGTGTCGTCGGCTTCGTAGCCATGGCTGACGTTCACCGGCTCGATGTCAAACTCGATGCCGGGCAGGGCACGCATGACGGCTTCGAGTTCGTGCAGGACCTGGGCGGCCTTCTGCTTCGGGCTAAGGTCGCAGCTGATATAGATGGCGGCGACTTCGGTGCCGCCGCTGTGGGGGAAGCCGGCCTGGACGCAGCTGATCGTGGCCTTGGGCAGGGAGGAGCCGCCCTTGGCGTGGTAGGCGTTGCTGGTCTCGTAATCGAGCGACCAGGCGTGGAGCGCCTCGATGACCGGGCCGAGCTTGTAGATCGAGCTGGGATGGTCGGCGGTGGCTTTGGGCGCCTTGAGGAGCGGGCGGAAAATCGACTGGCCATAGAGGCGGATGCGGAACATCGCGCCGCCGCAGCCAAGCCAGGTGACGCCGAAATCCGTGCCCTCGGCGGCGATGGCGAAATCGGGCGCGACGCCGCCATGGTGGAACATGTAATGGGCGCCGATTTCCTTGCCCATATTGTCGATGCCGCCATGCTCTTCGATGGGCTCGGGGCCGCATTCGCCGGGGCAGGCTGTGAGATACATGCGGCCGGCGAGTTCATAACCGGCTTTCTTCAGCGCCTTGGCGGCCATCAGCATACAGCTCATCGGGCCGCGATCATTGGCGACGGCGTAGCCATAGAATTTGCCATCCTCCAGCCAGCACTCTTTCCATTCGCGGTTTGCCACGCTTTCGGGGCGGCGGGTCTTGGCGCGGATGACTGGATCGGCGGGCTCACTCTCGGTGTCGAGATGGGCCGTGAAGAGGAGGTTTTTTCCCGGGCCGTTGCCGCCATAGGTGCCGATGACATTCTGGCGATGGGGCACGGCGCCGACGCTGAGCGGGCGGAAACCTTCGCGGTCCATCCAGTCATGGACGAAAGCGGAGGCCTCCGCCTCGCCGGTTGACGGGCTGTAGATGTTGGCGAGGTCCAGGATGAGTTTCGTCAGCTCATCCATGTCGATCGCATCGGCGATTGCCTTTACGTCTTCCGGGGATACCCCGGCGCCCAGCGCGCTGTCCAGCAGTCCGTCAGCCATGAGGTTTCCCTCTCCCTTATTCTGTTATCTGATTATGCGGGTTCGTGGTTCTGGGCGGGAAAGCGCTGGCGCAGCTTGGGGAGAATGTCTCCGAACATTTCCAGACCGACCTTGTAGTCGGGGAAAATCAGCATCACGCCGTCAAGATCGCAGGTTTCCATATATTCCTCGATCTTCTCGCGGCACGTCTCTGGCGATCCGACGACGGAATGGTTCTGGCTGACGCCGACCTTGCGGGCCATGGCGGCGAGGCTGTCGGGCGCGATGCCCCAGCTTTTCATCTGGGCCATGATGGCGCCAAGATCGGCCCCGTCTTCGAAGCGTTGCAGCATGGATTCGGCTTTGGCGTCGGTGTCGGCGTGGATGACGGTACACATGGCGCAAACCTTGATGGTCTTGCCTTTCTCCGCGGCGATCTCGCGGGCGCGGCGGCTGTGGCCCCGGCGCTCCTCGACGCTGCGCCCGCCGATGAAGCAGGCATCGGCATGGGTGGTTGAGAAGTCAAAGCCCCGATCTGACTGGCCTGCCGCGATCAGGTCTGGCCGGGGCCGGGAGATGGGTTTGGGATCAGACTGGCAGTCTTCCATATCGAAGAAGCGGCCCTTGAAGGTGACGCTCGGCTCTGACCAGAGGCGCTTGATGATGGTGATCCATTCTTCCGTGAGCTGATAACGGTCGCCATGGGAGAGGCTATCGTCCCAGGCGCCCATCTGGGAGAATTCCTCGCGGTAGGCGCCGGCGACGATGTTGAGGCCCGCGCGGCCCTTGGAGATATGATCGAGCGTTGTGACCATCTTGGCGACGACGGCGGGATTGGAAAGGAGCGCGTGAACGGTAGCCCAGACCTTCACAGTCTTGGTGGCTTCGGCGAGGCCGGCCATCATGGTCATGGATTCCATGGAGGTGGCCCAGTGGTTGGTTTCCCCGCCGAAGCCCCGGAACTTCGCCATGGACATGATGAAGTCGAGGCCGATGCGATCTGCGGTGATCGCGGCTTCGCGATTGGTTTCATACAGGCCGTCGAGCGTCGGCGTGTTCTTCGAGACGATCCAGCCGCCATTGGCGATGGGCAGGAAGACACCGAACATTTTATGATTGGGCAACATGGTTATTGGGCTCCACGTATTGGAAATTAAGCGGTTCGTTCAGCGATGGCGGGCGCATCGCGGCCCGTGTCGGGGGCGGTGTTGGGGCCAGTGCTTTCGGCGCCCGATGTTTCATCCGTCTGCGGGGCGCGCATCATCACCACGGCGACCCAGACGATGGCGGCGACGGCCGACAGGATCAGGAACATCAGCACGAAGTTGCCTGTCAGATCACGGATCACGCCGCCAATCGTCGGGCCAAGGGCTGAGGCCGCGCCGACGAGGCACATGGACGAGAAGAGTTCGAGGTTATGGCGCTGGCCGAAATAATTCATCATCAGCACGGTGCAGGAGAGGGCCGTGAGGCCGAAGCCGATGCCGGTGCCGATAGCGTAGATCAACAGGATGGAGTGAGAGTCGGAGGTGGCGAGCACGGCGCAGCCGATGGAGGTGGCGGCGAGGGAGACGACCATCAGATAGCGCGGGTCGATGCGTTCTCCCAGGAAGCCGCCCGCAATGCGGGTCAGCACGGCGATGAAGGCTTCAAGGCTGAGCATCGCGCCGGCCACTTCACTGGAGACGCCGCGCTCGACAAGGTGGCCGACCGAGAGGCTGGTGACGGTGACCAGAGCCATGAGGTTTGCGAAATAGGCGGCCACCAGGATCTTGTATTGCGGCGTGCGCATCGCCTGTTTGACGCCCCAGTCGATGGGGGAAATGTAGACGCGAGAGGGCTTGGCGGGCGTCGATTCTGCGGCGAGGGCGGGCTCTGGCTTCGCCGGGGTGGCGGGTTCCTGAAGCTCACGCTCCGCAGGCTGAGAAAAGCGTTTGTCAAGGCCGATGATGAGGCCGCCCGCAACACCGGTCGCGAGAAGGAGCAGTGACTGGTAGACCCAATAGTCGCGCCAGACCTGGCCTTCGACCGAGAGGACGGCCATCACCATCCACGGGCCGATCACATTGCCGAAGCCGCCTATGGTGAAATAGAGGCCCAGCGCGGTGGAGCGATTCTTGAAGTGGCGGCTGATGACGAAGGTGGACGGGATGGTGCCGAGCATCTGGTAGGCAACCCCGCAGATGGCGGCGGCAATGAAATACTGGAGCAGGTTGTTTACCGTGCTCATCGTGAAGAGGCCCAGCGCCATCAGGAGGCCGCCGAGGATCAGCGCAATGCGGACGCCCAGCTTGCGGATGACCAGCGTGGGGAAGAGGGAGGAACCGCCACACGCTGCGCCAAGGATGGTGAAGCCGAGGCCGGCCTGCGACCAGCTCCACTCAAGCTCTGCGACCATGTGGGGCAGGACAATGCCGAGGGAGGAGAAGGTGGCGGCGCTGATCAGCATGTCGAGCGTGCTGAGCGTCGCCAGATGGCCCCCGGCGAGGGGAGACACGGAACGGACGGATTTGAAGATTCCGGAATTCAGCATCGGGTTCTCTCTTGCTCTCAGCCTGTTTTAGCGGGGGCGGCGTTGCAGTTCGCGGGCCAGGATCGCAAAATCTGACATTTCAGACAAAATGTCAGAAACTGCATCAGCTTTGCGGTTCGGTGCCTATCAATTGACCATTGGGAGGGCATGGCGGTCCTTGCTCAGGCAGCGTCCGGGCGGGCGCCCGGACTGCGGGTGAAGAGGTAGATCGCGCCGCCTGTGAGCACCGCCGCGATAAGGCCGGAGAGGGCCAGCGGCAGGCGGTATCCCATCAGGTCCAGCACGGCGCCGGTAGCCAGCGCGCCCAGCGCCGGCGCGCCGCGCATGAGCGCGCCCCAGAGGCTGAGCACCCGGCCGGTTACGGATTCCTCCGTATCCAGAACCATGACGAGCTGAGATGTGGCGGCGCTGATGCACATGAAAAAGCCCAGGATCGTTGCCGCCAGTGTGGCCGATAAAATGCCCGGTGTCGCGGAGAAGGCGACCAGGGAAAGGCAGGCGGCGAGCGACGACCAGAAAAACATCATGGCCGGGCGCGGGGGCGCGTTCAGCGTGACGATGACGGCGCCGATGACCGCGCCTGCACCGACGCCCATGATGAGATAGGTATAGTCCTGAACATTGCCGCCGAAGAGACGGTCGGCGAAGGCGGGCATCAGCTCGTAAACCGGGCGGACGAGGAAGGCGGTGGCGGCAAAAACCAGGAGGACCGGTGTGACAACCGGATGGCTGGAGGCGCCTTTCATGCCGATCCAGAGCTGGCGCAGGAAGGGTTCGCGGGTGGCCGGTGCCGGGGTGGCGTGTTTGAGGCGCAGGGTGAGCACGGTGGCGATCATGACCAGGGCGACGGCGGCATTGATCCAGAAGATCGAAGCGGGACCGGGCCAGATGACCAGCGGACCGGCGAGCGCCGGGCCGAGGAAGCGGGTGACGTTGACCGAGATCGCGGTCATCGACATGCCGGTGGGCAGGCAGTCGCGCGGGGTGGCGTCGCGCAGCAGCAGGGTGCGGGCCGATTCCTGGAGCGCCGCGGCAATGCCGCCCCCAGCTGTCAGCACCATCAGGAGGAGCGGCGTCGAGAGGCCGAGGAAAACGACTATGCCGGTGGCGACGGAGATGACAAAGGCCGCAATCTGGCAGATGAGGACCATCCGCTTACGGCTCATCCTGTCGGCGAGGACGCCGCCGAGCGGGCCGAAGAAGAGGCCGGGGAGGAGCTCTGCGCTGGCCAGCAGGCCGAGCCATGTGGTGGAGCCAGTAAGCTCCCACATGATCCAGCCGAGCGCGATGCGCTGCATCCACTGGCTGGCCATGACGGCGGTGGAGGCGAGGAAGAGATTGCGGTAGGCTGTATCCGCCATGACGCGGACGAGCGCGGCAGTGCCCGTGAGATGCGGCGCTCCGGCTTTCTCAGGCGGGGTCATGAACGCCCTTCAGGGACAATCTCGCGGGCCGGAAGACACCAGATATTGCCGCGATGATACGCCAGCGGCGTGGCGGCGTTGTCCGATCCGAGGCGAAGCACGCGGCCCACGACGATCTCATGGTCGCCGCCCTCATGAATGGCGTGGACGGAGCAATCAAACCAGGCGACAGACCCGGTGAGGACCGGCGCGCCGGTCGCTTCGCTCGTGTAAGGCACGTCGCGGAACCGGTCGTCAGCGCTCTTGGAGGAGAAGCGGCGGACGACTTCCATATGCGTCTCGGAGAGGATGTTGACGGCGAAGAAACCCGACGAGCGGATGGCTTCAAGCGAGCGGCTGGACCGGTCGAGGCAGACGAGCAGCAGCGGCGGGTCCTGCGACAGCGCTGAGAAAGCATTGACGGCGGTGCCGGCGATCTTGCCGCCCGAGAGCGTGGTAACGACTGTGACGCCGGTGAGGAAACCGCCCATGGCTTCGCGCCAGAGAGCTGTGTCGATGGGAGGTGTCATATTCTGAATCCTTCCGTCAGCTGAAGGGATTGTCGCCGTATACGGGCTTTGCGCGCGCGGTTTCGGCTGCATTGTCCACCTTGCCGCAAAGGGCGAGGGCGGTGAGGGCGTAGATGAGCGCGCTCTTGGCCAGATCATCCGGCGTTGGGCGCCAGCGCTTGAAGCCGGTGGTGATGGCGGGCACGCGGTTCATGTTGAACACGTTATGGTCGCGCCACATGCTGGAATAGACAGGCGCGGCACGCTCGACCGGCTTGCCGAGCGAGAGGCGTGTGGCGGCATCAACGGCGCTGACCAGCGGGGCGACCTTGCCGGCGTCTGCCTCAAAGCCATGGCGGACGACGACGGGTTCGACATCGAACTCGCCGATGTTTGCCTCGCGCAGGTATTTCTCAAGGCTGCGATGGACGGCGCCGATTTCCTGATTGGGGGCGAGGCCGACTTCCAGATAGAGCGCGCAGACTTCCGTGCCCGCGCCAAAGGCATGGGGCACGCCGCCGCGCACGGCGGAGAGCTGGGCTTTTGGAAAGGCGGAGCCGCCTTCGGATTCGTAGCGGCTTTCGGCCTCGAATTTCAGGCTCCAGTCGAGGATCGGCTGGATGGCGGCGCCCATACGGTAGATGGGGTTGGGATGTTGAGCCGCGTTCTTTGGGGAGGTGAGGAGGGGCGTGAAGATTGCTTCGCCATAAAGACGTATACGGAAGACCGTATAACCACAGCCTACCCAGGTGAGCCCATAGTCGCAGCCTTCAGCGGCGATCGCATAGTCTGGCGAGACGCCGCCATGATTGAAGACGTAATGCGTGCCGATTTCCTTGCCCATGAAATCGATGCCGCGGGCTTCCTCGATGGGTTCCGGGCCAATTTCGCCGGGCGAGGCGGTGAGATAGAGGCGGCCCGCGAGGTCGAAGCCGCATTGCTTCAGGGCCTTTGCCGCAAAGAGAAAGCAGGTCATCGGGCCGCGATCATTAGCGATGGGGAAGCCATGGAAGGCGCCGTCTTCCAGCCAGCATTCATTCCACTCGCGCACTTCGAGTGTTTCCGGGCGGAATTTGTAGGCGTCTTCGTCCGGGTTCCAGGTGGGGCTCTCGGTGTCGAGATGGGCGGTGTAGAGGAGGCTTTTGCCATCGCCCTTGCCGCCATAGGTGGCGATGATGTTGGGACGCTCGGGCGTGGCGCCGACCTTGCGGGGGCGGAAGCCTTCTTTCGCCAGCCATTGATAGACATATTCCGCAGCCTGAGCTTCTCCGCGTGCGGGGCTGGGGATATTGCCAAGCTCGAGGGCAACCCGCGTCATCTCCTCCTTGTCGATAGCGGCGGCGAGGGCGGCGGCATCTTCTTCCGTGACGATATAGTTCGCCTCGGGCAAATTCGTGAACACGTTACTCATGGGGACACTTTCTTGTTTTTATTCAGTCCAGGCACTGAGGATCTCACCGGTAGAGATGAGCGTGGCGCAGTTGAGCTCCAGGGATTGCAGCGCGCTTTCGTGGATGCCGGGATCGTAGGCCGCGCAGGCGTCGGTTGGCACGTACACGAAATAATCGAGGTGGAAGGCATCGCGCACGGTGCAATCGACACAGCATTCCGTGGTGAGGCCGCAGACGATCAGCGTGTCGATGCCGCGCGCGCGCAGGGCCGCGTCCAGGCTGGTGCCGAAGAAGCCGCTATAGCGCAGTTTCCAGATGACGGTTTCATCGCCCTGGGGCGTAGGGCCATAGAAAGCCGAGCCCACTTCGCCTGCGCGGCAGAGCGCGCCACCACTGTCGACACCGTTCTTGCGGCGGCGCCATTCGCCCCAGACGGGCGAGTCCGTTGCGGCGGTGGTGGCGAGGCCGACGAAGATGACGGGCGTTCCGGCGGCGCGGGCGGCATCGACCAGACGTTCAGCAGCAGAGACCGCCGGCGCCGCGATGCCCATGTCCACGCCGGCCTTGCCCAGCACGCCATCGGGTGAGGCAAAATCGACCTGAATATCGACAACGATGACCGCCGTGCGGTCTGGCGCGATCCAGCCAGAAAGGGTGTCAGGAAAAGCGGGTTTCAGGCTCACAGGCATTCCTCATTGTTATCACTCCCCATAGTGTCTCCTCTGCCAAGGACCGGTCCTGCAAGCCCAGCGGGAGGGCGTTGGGTAGGCAGCAGAACCGGTCCCCGGCGGGAGCTTATATCCGTTCTCAGAACTTCTTCTTGAAGGTGACGCGGTATTCCGTGCCACGGCCCGGCAGGACCGCCATATCGGAATATGTGTCGGTTACCGGCTGGAAGTAGAGCTCATCAAACAGGTTGTCGACGTTGAAGGCGATTTCATAGTCGTTGAAGGTGTAGAAGGCCGACAGATTGACGGTTTCATAGGCGGGCAGGATCACCGGATTGGCGAGTTTGCCGGCGGTTTCCGAGACACTGGTGATGCCACCGGTGACCCCGAACTGGCCCCATTCATAGGGGTCGGAAACATAGGAGCCGAAGACGCTGGCCACGGTTTGTGGCACGAGGCGGAATTCATAGTCGCCAGGCTGGCCCACGGGCGAGGTGGCGAGGTTGTAGACCGCATAGGCCGCGCCATAACCGTCGATCGGATCGAGGCCGGTTGCCCAGACGGGGATGTAGCCGAAGCTGGCATCGGGGCCTTTGACGGTCGTTTCCTGGGTGTTTCCGGCGAAGGTGAAGGAGAGGTTGTCGGTGGCAAGCCAGCGGGCTTCCAGTTCGATGCCCTTCGCTTCGGTGGCAACGACGTTGTCGAACATCGACAGGCGGGTGCGAGATTGTTCGTAGCCGGACAGGCTGCCGACCAGCGTACCGCTGAGCAGTTCAAACTTTACGCCTGCCTCGGTCAGCTCTGAGTCGGAGATCCATTGATCGCCGCTGATCAGGCCGGGCGTGATGTCGCCGGCCTGGCCGATTTCGAGCGCGGCTGTTTCAGCATAGGTCACATAAGGAAAGAGGCCGAAGGGCGTATTCAGGCTGAAGCTGGCGCTGTAGCTGAATTCTTCCTGGGCGGCGTCAAACTCGATATTGGCCGGGCAATAGCAGAGCGCGCCGGTATCGATGGAGGTCGCGTCATACCAGTCGTAACGGCCGCCGAGCAGCAGGCTGGCATATTCACCGATGCTGATGTCGGAGAGGGCGAAGAGGCCCTTGTTGGTCCAGCTTGAGTCGACCGTCATGTCCCAGCCGACGCCCTCGATACCTGGCTCTACCGAGAACGGATCATCGATGATGTCGTTAGGGGTGGCGCCGAAGATGATGTCGCGGCGGTCCAGCGAGATGTAGCCGGAGTTATAGGTCTCTTTCTTGATCGCGTCCTGACGGCGATAGCCGAAGCCGACCTTGTTTGTGGACCGGATGAAGGAGTCTTCAGTGCCTGCGTCAAAGTCATAGCTGAGGCGGCCTTCGCCGGCCCAGGCGTCGTAATCAGCCGGGAAGCCGTAGCTGACGAAGCGCTGGTTTTCCATGTCGTCATAGAAAAGCTCGACATTCAGCGTGTCATCGCCAATCTGTTGCTCGGCTTTGAAATAGAGGGTGTTGGTGGTCGATTTGGAAAAGTCTGCATCCGAGATGAAGATCGTGCGGGCGTCGAGTTTTGCCGTGCCGACGCCTTCGGTCAGCTGGAAGCGCGGATCGACAGGGGGCGGGAAGCCGAAATAGCCGACGACGAAACTGCCGCCTGCTTCGCCGGGGGTGATGCGGCCATTTCCATCCGTATCCACCACAGCAGTGTTGCGGCCGGTGATGTAGTTCTGGTTGTCGATCAGGTCCTGGGTGACGCGGTTCCAGCCGGGGGACTGGACATAGCCATCGGAGTCGAAATACTGGCCGCTCATCGTGAGGGTGAGCGTGTCGGTGAGATCATACTCGCCAGACAGCTGGATCATCAGGTGTTCCGGGGAGACGCCGCGATAGAACGAGTCCGAGTTTTCGTACTCGACATATCCGTAGACACCGCCGCGGTCGCCGACGGGAACGCCGACCTGGCCGTTCGCATTGAACTTGCCATAAGAGCCGACGGTGACTTCGGCCTGACCGGCCATTTCATCGCTGCCATTGGCGCGGCCTGTTTTCGGGATCACGTTGATAAGACCGCCCACCTTGCCGGGGCCGAAGGCCGGTGTCGGGGGACCACGGACGATGTCAACCTGGGATGCCGCACCGAGGAGTGTGGGGTAGGTGCCGCGGTTTTCAACACGTTTAAAGCCGTTGAAGTAGCTCTCGGCCAGCGTGCCGCGTGCGTTGACGGCGCCTTTAACGCCGTAATAGCTGCCGGTGAATGTGCCGGGCGCGATGGCGATCAGGTCATCGACTTCCTCAATGCCGTAGCGCTCAAGGGTCAGGTCGCTGACCAGAGTGGCGGATCGCGGCGTTTCGAGCAGGGATTTGCCCATGCCGAACACGCTTTCGCTCGACGACTTCTCCAGAAGGCCGACGCGGTCGCTCACCACGACCACGGTGTCGAGCACGGCGGTATCGTCCGCCACCTCTTCCGTGGCCGGAGCAGATCCCTCTTGTGCCCAGGCACTGTTGGCAAGGGCAATGGCTGTCAAAACGCTTGTCAGGTAATACAGTGCTCGCATGTCTTGGACCCCTCATAGGCTGCGGCGTGTTGCGTATGAGGTCAGTTCAGGGAGGCATCGCCCGAAAAACAGCGCGTTCTGATATTTGAACTAACATTTCAGTTAACATGTTCAAATAATCGGCAGGACTGACGTTCTGTCGCCTATCAATCGTGCGCTGCAGCATTCTGAAGGCAGGAGTTCCATGTCAGAAGGAAGCACGCGGTCCTCCGGAAAAGGCCGCCGGTAAAGGGTTTCGCGATACCTTGTGAAACAACGATGATCTGCGCACGGCCGAAAGAACTTCACTGGAGTGGACGGCTATCAAATAAAAAAATGCCTCAAAGCTGAGCGTTTGAGGCATTCCGGCGCCTGAATTGTGGAGGGATCAGTCGGCGTTCTTGTCGCCCATCACGACCAGCATGGCCTTCATCGCGGCCGGGCCGTCGCCCTTGGCGATGGCCTTGGCGGCGATGCGATGGTTGGAGATGTCCTCCAGGCGGTCTTCGTCGGGCCGCGTGGTCATGGAGTAATACCAGTAGCGCGCCGCTTTGTTATGGAGGTTGATGACGATGCGCGCGAGGCTGAGATTGTGGCTGGCGATGGCGACGGCCCGGTGGAATTTCTGGTCCATGGCGATGATGGCGCGAAAGTCGCGGCGCTTGGCGGCTGCCTCGGCGCCATCGAAGGCGGTCATGATCTCGTCGATCTCGGCGCGGGTTGCATGTTGGGCGGCAAGGAAGGCCGCCTGAGGCTCCAGCAGGCAACGCACTTCATAGGATTGCTGCACTTCCTGCACATCAATGGAGGCAACGATGGTGCCCGAGCGCGGGCGGCGCAGGACCATGCCTTCGAGCGAGAGGCGGGCCAGCGCGTCGCGCACCCCTGCAACGCCGAGATTATACTGCTTGGCGAGGCCAAGCTCATCGAGGCGGGCGCTTGGCGGCAGGATGCCGAGGATGATGTCGAGCAGGATCTGCTCATAGGCTTTGGATTTCTGGAGGTCGGGCGCCCAGTCTTCGGTGTGGCGGACGTCGCTGAATCCCTGCTGGTGAAACGGTACCATGTCTTCCCTGGGCTTTATCTTGCCTTGTACGCCCATGTTGTTTGCTCCCTGGTGCCTGCGCATTTTTTATGTTGGCAGGCTTTGTTATCGTATTGGTTGTGGCAAGCCCATCCGCAAATTGACTGATTGCGGGCAGGGATTTTCCCGTTTGTGTGCACGTCTGATACGCAGACGGGGCGTCTGATGGCAACTTGGCGCACACGGACCAAAAGTCAAACATATCAGCTAACATCTCAGCATTGCGTCCGTCTCGGGGCGCTTGCACGGTGGCGCGACTGGTCACCTGCTGGAGCGCCCTGATGACATGCGAGAACTCGAAAAGCCTAATGGATACAGGGATCAGCCGGCGGGAGGCGCTGCTGGGTCTGGGCGGGGGCGGGTTTACGCTGCTGGGCGGGTGCGTGAGCACGGAGCGGGCGGCGACGGTGGATGCCGCGTTCAGCTGGGGCGTAGCGAGTGGCGATCCGGCGCCGACATCGGTAGTGATCTGGACGCGGGCCTACAACCCTGAAGTTACGGCAGTTCCTGTCGCGTTCGAGGTGGCGGAGGACGCAGATTTCAGGCGGATCGTGCGCCGGGGCACCGGCCTGGCGAGCGCGGCGCGGGATTATATTCTGAAGGCCGATATCGAATCGCTGGAGCCCGGCAAACGCTACCATTACCGGTTCAAAGCGGGTCAGACCGTGTCACCACCGGGACAAACCAGGACACTTCAGGACACATCGGGACAGTCTGTGCGCCTGGCGGTCGCCTCCTGCGCCAATTTCGGGTCGGGCTATTACAACGCATACCGGGCGATTGCGGAGACGCCCGGCCTCGACGCGGTGATCCATCTTGGCGACTACATCTATGAGTATGGGCCCGACGGGTATGACGGGGAGACGGCCAGGCGGCTGGGGCGGATTGCCGAGCCGGACCATGACGCGGTGACGCTGGCCGACTACCGGGCGCGCTTTGCCAGCTACCGGCGTGACCCCGACCTGCAAGCGGCCCATGCGGCGGCGCCGTTCATTGCGATCTGGGACGATCATGAGACGGCCAACAACAGCTGGATGGGCGGGGCGGGCAATCACAAGGCTGACACGCAGGGCAGCTGGGAGGCGCGGCGGGACGCGGCGTTGCAGGCGTATTTCGAGTGGATGCCGATGCGCGATCCCAAACCCGGCGCGGCAGCGAAGACACTGACGCGGACCTATGAGTTTGGAGGCATCGCCTCGCTGATCCTGATCGAGTCGCGGCTGACGGGGCGCGGGGAGGCGCTGAGCCTGAATGGGGTCAGCGACCCGGACGCGTTCATGGCCGGGCCGCTGGCTGATCCGGCGCGGACGATGCTGGGCGCGCCGCAGGAGGCGTGGCTGGCCGGAGAGCTGAAGCGCTCGGCCGGCGCGGGCACGGCCTGGCAGGTGTTGGGAAACCAGACGGTGATGGCGCCGATGCACACGCCAGATTATACGGCGATCCTGCCCGGCGACATGCTGGCGGCGATTGAGGCGAAGGGCGGGTATTCGGCGCGCTGGATCGAGCGTTCGAAGCTGGGCCTGCCGGTGAACCTCGATTCCTGGGACGGGTATCCGGCGGCGCGCGAGCGGCTGCTGACCTCGGCGCTGGAGGCGGAGGCCAACCTTGTTGTGCTGTCCGGCGACAGTCACATGTTCTGGGCGAGCGATCTTTACAGGGGCAGCGACGGGGCGTTTGCGGGCATCGAGTTTGCGACAGGCAGTGTCACGTCACCGGGCGGATATGAGAACCTCAGCAGCGATCCGCGGATCTTCGAGATCGCCGCGCAGGCCATCCCGGAGAAGAATGCGGGCGTGCGGTTTGCCAATGTGAAGGACAAGGGATTTCTGCTGCTGACGCTGACGCGGGAAATGGCGGAGGCGGAGTATGTGCGTGTGAGCACGATCCTCGACCGGGCGTTTGAAACGACCACCTTTTTGACTGCGCAGTGCCGGCGCAATGACGGTGGCCGGACAGGGCAGATGGAATTGTCTGTAAGCAGATAAAAAAAGGGCCGCAACCCGGTGTGGGTTGCGGCCTTCCCAGGAAGTATGCGCCTAGAAGCGATACGAGAGCGATGCCCCGTAGGTGCGTGGTTTGCCTGCATAGCGCAGGACGACGTTTGCGTTCGATGTAACCTGCGTGATGTAATACTCATCCGTCAGGTTCTGGCCCCAGAGGGAGAGTTCCCAGCTGTCGTTCAGCGTGTAGAGGCTGATCGAGCCATTGAGGGTGCCGTAGGAGTCGATGTCGTAGAAGGGATCGTTCGGATCACCTGCTGTCGAATCGCTCTGCCAGCGGCCGCTCAGCGTGCTGCGCATGCCATAGGTCTCGTTCAGAGGCCGGTCATAGAGCAGGGCCAGGCTTGCGCTGGTTTCCGGGCTGTAGAGGAACGGATCGCCGGCGCGGCTGGTCGGAAGGCCGAAGCTGTCGGAGGTGTCGAATTCCTTGATCTCCGTTTGCAGCAGCGTGAGGCCGCCCATCGCGGTGAGGTTTTCGTTGATCAGCCAGGTGACTTCGGTCTCGAAACCATAGGCTTCCGACTTCGGAACGTTCTGGAGGCGCGAAAGAGCGCGGTAGATCGGGTCCGGGAAGAAGGAAGCAACCTGCTTGTCTTCATAGTCATAGAAGAAGACCGAGGCGTTGGTCTGGAGGCGCTGGTTGAACAGCTGAGCCTTCACACCGGCTTCATAGGCGAGCAGGCTTTCCTGCGTTGCCGGGGCGTTCTGCTCGGACTTCGATGCGGCGTTCACCGGGGTCGAGGCCGACTTGTAGCCCTGCGTTACCGACGCGAAGAGGAGCATGTTGTCGGACGGTGTCCAGTTACCGGCGATCCGCCAGCTGACATTGTCTTCTTTCGTGTCGGATTCGACCGGACCGAAGGTGTTGGTGGTCAGATCATAGGTGTTGCAGCCGTTTTCCAGAAGGGCAGGCGGCGGCGCGGAGAGGCCGTAGATGCCGGTGAAGAAAACGCGGTTGAACACGTTGACGTTCGGCTGCATCGAGCCGTTCACATCTGCCGAGCAACCCACATATTGCTGCTCGTCTTCCGTGTAACGCACGCCGGTGGTCAGCGAGAACTCCGGGGTCAGTTCCCAGTCCACATTCGCGAAGATGCTCTGGGTGGTCGTTTCAAAATCACCGCTGTCGCGATAGGTCTGGAACGAGTTGAGCAGCTCTGCGGCTGTATAGGGTTGTCCGGTTTCCGGGTCGCGGTTGACGAGTGCGACGAGGCCGGCAGTTTCGGGCGGAAAGCCCAGTGCAGTTGGATCAACCGTCAACAAATAAGCCGCCGTCGAAATGAAGTTCGAGTTGGCATTGTCCCGCAGCATGGTGCGGTTGGTGTCGGTCGTCTCATCCTTGCCGTAATAGGCGCCGACGAGCCAGTTTGCCCGGTCGGTCTGACCTTCGAGGCGAAGTTCCTGGCTGAACGAGGTGATTTCGCCATCAATGTCCTGGTTCAGGATCTGATAGGGCGCGCCCGAGAAGTCGAGGATCGCTTCACGCTCGAGCTTGTTATAGCCGGTAAGCGAAACGAGGGTCAGGTCGTTGTCGAAGGTGTAGTTGATGCCGGCCCGGAAGGCGTGGAAGCTGGCGTCTTCCTTGTTGTCGTCTGTCATGCCCGGAACGCCGCCAATGGTGGCCGCACGGATATTGTAAGGCACCCAGTCCGCATCTTCGGCGCTGGTGGGCTGGTTGTTCTGGATATAGTCGACGAGGCCCGGTGCATTGAAGCCGGAGGTCGTGGACGGGCCGTTCGTGCCCGGAACGATGAAGGTCGGGTCGGTGCTCGGCGTGAGGCCGATGCCCTGTCCGGCGATCGTATCGGATTTGTTGATCCAGCCATTATAGCTGAGGTTCACGTCCAGCTTGTCAGACGGCTGAAGGGCCACTGCGGCGCGGAAGCCGAGCTTCTCGACCGTGCCGCGATCTTCGTCCGGACGGCTGATCGAACGCTGCCAGCCTTCATCGCTGTTTTCGCTGCGGACAGCGAAGCGGGCCTGAATGGTGTCGGAGACCGGCAGGTTGACCATGCCTTCGAGGTTCCAGGTGTCGTAATTGCCGACTTCGGCTTTTGCGCTGGCCTGGAATTCGTCGACCGGCTTGTTGGTGACGACGTTGATCAGGCCGGCGGTGGTGTTGCGGCCGAACAGCGTGCCCTGCGGACCTTTGAGAACCTCGACGCGCGAAACGTCAAAGACCGGGCCGGAGTTCATGAACGGATAGGGGTAGGCGACCTCGTCGACATAGGTACCGACGGTGGAGGTGGCCGAGAGGTTGATCGTGTTGAAGCCGATGCCGCGCAGCGTGTAGGTGGGCACGCCCTGATAGGACTGCGACACGTTAAAGCCGGGGACGACCGAGCTGAGGTCTTCGACCGAGTTGATCTGGAGCTGGCTCAGCGTGTCTTCGCCGAACGCCTGGATCGCCATCGGAACATCCTGGGCGGACTCTTCGCGGCGGTTGGCGGTGACGGTGATCGAGCCGAGTTTCAGGTCGGACTCAGAAGACGGGCTCTCGGTTGCGGCAGGCGCGGCTTCCGGGGCCGTTGTTTCCTGCGCGAGCGCGGGCGCGGCCAGGGTGATGGCCAGCGCCGAGGCACCGCCGAATACAATACGACTAAAGGGTTTTTGACGTTTCATGGATTCCTCCGCAACGTCTGCTCTGGGAGGTCGGCAGACTTATTAGTGTCACGGTGTCAGCATGCGGGGGCGTCGCACAAGCTATCGAAAATGATAGTGTTGCAGGGAACTCACACTCGCCTGATGGGTGTGAGGCGCCTGATATTGGATTTTCAACAACTATTTCGGGCAGATCAGGGCGTGGTGACATCAACCGCGCCGACGGCGTCGAGGCAGATGTGTACGGCCTCCAGGCTGTCCAGCAGGGTGTTGGCGTGTCCGATCATGGCGTCGGTGAGCGGCTGGCCCCCGGCCGGGAGGTTATCCAGCGGCAGGGGCGTGACGCGGCGGCCACCCGCAAGGAACAGGATGGGGCCGCCGGCATTGCTGACCCCGTTGAGCCGGGAGAGGGTGACGCGGAAGCTTTCGAGGGTCTGATGGGCCGATGCGGCTGTGTCGCGGATGCCGGTGCCATGGGAAAAGAGTGTCTTGAGGTCGGCAGCGGCCTGGCTGTCGCCGGCGCGCTGGGCGCGGGTTGATTCGGTGAGGGCGCGGGCGGCGAACGTCCCGGCGCTGGCCCGGAGCTGGGCGGTGAGGCCGGAGCAGAGGCTGGCGTCATTATAGAGTGCCTGGAATTTGCCGGGGGGCTGGCCCTGTATCTGGCCCGTTGGCGGCTCGGTCGCAAAGAGTTCGCCGGGCGGCGTGAGGACAGGCGGCGTGCCGCCGGTCTGGCCGGTAGCGGGCAGGGCCAGGGCCAGAGCCAGGGTAAGTGCGGCGAGGGCGCCGGCAATCAGGTGCTTCGGACTGGTCATGGGCGCGCCTCCGGGTTGCCGGCAGTATGATGGCGGATGGGCGGGACACGCAAGGCGGCTGTGCCCCCCTGTTCGGGGGGTGGACCGGGGCGGGCGCATGGGGTGCTGGCAGGGGCGCGCAGCAGTTTACATCCGGCGCGGGGCAGCATCAGATAGTGAGCGTCGGTATGGGGAAGAGGGCGGGCATGAAGCTGCAGGATATGAATACGCCGCTGGTGCGCTTTGCGGTGCCGGCATTGATTGTCGTGGCGGTGACGGCCGGGATGGCGGTCTGGGGGCTGCAGCCGGCGTCAGGATGGACGGGTGAGGTGAGCGCGTGGCGGTCGCCCTTCGCGGTGCATCCGGGGCTGTGGGTGTCGCTGCTGGTCGGGTTTGGGGCGTGCCTGGTGTCGACCTGGGTGTGGGCGCTGAAGCCGGCGGACCCTGCGGCGATCCTGTTTGCGGTGAGCGGGCTGACGACGCTGATGTTCTCGGTGTCCTCAACCGTGTGGCTGTTTGCGATGGTGTTGCCCGACAGCGCCTACATGACGGCGGCGATCATCAACTGCATCGGCGCGTCGGGCTTTGGCATCGTGATGATGTGCCTGTTCCTGATCTATCCGGTGAAGCTGCCCTATTGGCGCTGGCTGATGGCGGCGACGGTGCTGGGGTTTGGGGCGGTGACGTATTGGGTGATGTTTGGTCCGTCGCCGGATTTCATGCTGGTGCATCCGATTACCTTCTGGGAGATGGTGGGCATCTTCGTGCTGGTGGGCTGGCAGATCTTTGCGACGCGAGGTGATCCGGCGCAGCGGTCGATTGCGTTGTGGCTGGGCGCGGCGGTGGTGCTGGGGGCGGGCGGGTTTATCTCGACGGTGGCGTTTCCGCATACGTTCGGGTTTCTGCCGCTGCTGAACGAGAACATCGCGTTCGGATTTTTCCTGCTGATCTATGCGGCGCTGACCGTTGGGCTGATGCGCTTCCGCGTGTTCGGGCTGGGCGGCTGGGCGTTCCAGCTGATGTTCCACTTCCTGGCGGCGTTGGGCGTTCTGGCGCTGGATCTGGCGCTGATCGGGATGCTCTCATTTGAGCCGGGGGCGGCGTTCTCGGTGGCGCTGTTGCTGGCGGCGGCGGTGTATCTGCCGGTGCGCAGCCTGGCGTGGCGCAAGCTGTCGGGGCAGGCGCGGCCCGATGAGGCGGAGCTGTTCCGGTCGGTGATCGACATTGCTCTGCGCCCCAGCGGAGAGCAGCGGGCGGAGCGCTGGCGCAAGCTGATGCGGGATGTGTTCGGGCCGCTGGAGATCAAGGCCGTTGAGGCAGGCGGGGCAAAGGTGCGCGTGGAGGATGAGGGCACGTTGATGCTGTTGCCGGCGGCGGCAGATTCCCCGCCGCTGAGCCTGCGCTATCGCAATGGCGGGCGGGCGCTCTATTCGCCCAAGGATGTCGCGCTGGCGACGCAGATCGTGAAGCTGATGCGGTATGCGGAGGAAAACCGCAACGCCTATGACCGGGGCGTGTCAGAAGAACGCGCGCGGATTGCGCGGGACATTCACGACAATATCGGGGCGCAGCTGCTGCGCGCGCTGCACTCGCGCGAGAGCGGCCGGAAGGACGCGATGATCCGCGAGACGCTGACCGACATCCGCGATGTGATCAACAATGCGCAAGGCGCCGAGGCGCCGATGGAGGATGTGCTGGCGGACCTGCGGGCCGAGACGGCAGACCGGCTGGAGCCGCATGGCGTCATGCTGAGCTGGAATTTGCATGCGGCACCCGGCGCGTTGCTGTCCCGGCAGAAGGTGCATGCGCTGCGGGCGCTGATCCGGGAAGCGGTGAGCAACACGATCAAGCATGCAGAGGCGCGCTCGGTTGAGGTGACCATTCGTCTGGATGCGGACTGGCTCTCGCTGAAGGTGACCGATGATGGCAAGGGCATGCCGGCGCAGACGGCTTCGCTGGGCAATGGCCTGGGAAATATGAAGCTGCGCGTGGAGAGCTTCGGCGGCGATATTTCGCTGGAGGGCGGGGAGGGCACGTGCCTCGCCGCGCGTATTCCGGTGTTCGAGATGGCGGCGGAGTAGGCCGGTCAGGTCCGGTCGGTGGTCAGGCCCATCCGGGTGGCGTGCCAGGAGGCTTCGGCGCGGGAGGAAATGCCGAGTTTGCGGTAGATACCCTTGATGTAGCTGGCGACGGTGTTTTCGCTGAGGTCCAGCGCGCGGGCGACTTCGCCATTGCGCATGCCCCGGCCGATGAGGGCAAGTACGTCACGCTCGCGGGCCGTGAGATCATCATCGGGCGCGGCCGGGCCGGTGAGGCGGAAATGATCCATGATGCGCCGGGCGATGGACGGAGAGAGAGCGGGCACACCGTCCGCAATCTGACGGAGCTGGCGGATGAGGGTATCCTGGGGTTGATCCTTCAGGAGGTAGCCATTGGCGCCGGCTGACAGCGCGCCGACGATCCAGGCATCATCGCCCATCACGGTTGTGATGACGCAGATCGTATCGGGGTTTTCCTGTTTCACCTTGCGCAGCACATCGAGGCCCGAGCCGTCCGGCAGGCCAAGGTCGAGCATCGCCAGGTCGAACTTTGCGCCTGTGGCTGCGGTAACGCCTCCGCGCACGCTGCCTTCCTCATGGATCAGGCAACCGGGAAATGCCTCGCGCGCGATCTCGCAAAGCCATGCGCGGGTTTCCGCAATGTCTTCCAGGATCAGGAGGCTCTTCACGGGTTCTTCACTTCCTAGCGGGGTACAAAGGCGCCTTCTGTTGAGGCGCGTTGGGGATAGAATGTCATACTACCTCCAATATGCCGTGTTGCCGACCCACCGGAACAGGGGGGAGGACTTCTGCCGCCGAACCGTGGCATTTCCGGCATAGGACACCGGGGTTAGCCGATATGACCGACGCAAGAGAAAACAGCCGTCTGGGACATCTGTTCCGGCCGAGCCCCTTCAGCCGCGACCGGGCCTACTGGCTGGATGGGCATGTGCTGCGCTGGCGCAGCGGCGTTGAGAGCGGATGGCTGAGCCTGAGCGAGGTGACGCTTGTGCAGGTGACGCTGCCGCCGGCCGGGCATGGTACGGCGCGCTGCACTCTGCGGACGGCAGAATGCTGCGTGCATCGCTTTTCGGATGATTACTGGTTTGGCTGGAACCGCGTGGAGCGGCACCGCTGGGGCACGCGCGAGCACCGGCGCGCGACGTTTCTGGGCTTGGTGGCAGCGCTGGCACGGCGGGTGCGCAAGGCCAATCCGGCAGCAGCGCTGACGTACGGGCCGGACAAGGGCCGCCCGTTTGAGCCCGAAGAACTGGATCAGACCCAGGGATTTCCGGCCCGGCGGGAACCTGTTCCCCCCGAACGGGGGGAAGACGGAAACCCTGGCGCAGCCTAGACCTGCGCCGGGTTCACAGGTCCGGGGGGACGCACGTGGCCCAGGTTTACGCGATCTCAGATGACACTGACTTCTGCGGGGCTGACGGGGCGCCTTTGGCATTCCTGGCCCCGCAGATTTTTCACTCATGCAAGCAGGGACAAGGGCGCGTCAGTTCAGCGCGTGAAGGCTTTCGGGCGTGGCTGGGGTTTGACGTGCCCGCCGGGCTCTGAGAGACAGGCGCCATGCAGGGCATGGGCTTTCTCTCGGGCGGATTGCGGGCATTGGCGGCGGCGCTGCTGGTGCTGGCGGTGGCTGTGCGGGTGGTGGTACCGGCGGGCTATATGGTGGGCGAGGATACGTCCGGGCAGATGCAGATTGAGCTGTGCACAGAGCACGGCGTTGTGAGCCGGACGATTGATCTGGCGACCGGGGAGTATGTCGAGCCGGGCGGGGATGTCCCCGCTGAAGGCGACCAGAAAGCTGCGGACGGATGCGTTTTTGCAGCCGGAGTGCAGATTGCCGTGCCCCTGAACGACGCGCCGGATCTGGCGCAGTTGCGGGTGATCGGCGAGGCGGGGCTGCACCATCCTGTGGCGTTCGAGATTGCGCGCCGGCTGGCCGCGCCGCTGCTTTATCCGACGGGGCCGCCCGCTTCTCTCTGAGACGTTCAGCGTTGCGGCGTGCCCCTTGGGCGCGGCCCGGATTCTGCCCTTCTTTCTCAGAGACAAGACCTTGAAAAACGACATCAAAATCAAGCGGCCCGCGAGCGCGCGCCAGTTGCACCGTCAGATCGGGTGGGTGGCCGCCTTTGTGGCTATGGCCTGGGCAATCACCGGTTTTCTACATCCTGTGATGAGCTGGACCGCGCCGCGCCCGGCCGTTCAGGCGCCGCCAAATCCGGGACAAATCGGGACACTTCCGGGCCATTCGCTGGCCACTATGCTGACAAAAGCAGGACAAACCGGGACACATCAGGTCAGGCTCGTGACATTTGGGAACCGCTCCTACTGGTTTTCCAGTTTTCCCGGCGAGCCCCGAAAAGGCGTGGTCGACGCTCTGACCGGCGTGGCGGCGCCCGAGGTAGAAAATGACCACGCCATCGCCCTGGCCCGGCATTATGCGGCGCTGCCTGAGGCGGATATCCGGTCTGTGGAAATCGTCGACCGGTTCTCGACCGAGTATCCGGAAATCAACCGGCTGTTGCCGGTGTGGCGGGTGGCGTTCGACACGCCGGAAGGGCTGGCAGTCTACGTGGATACCGGGGCTGACCGGCTGGCGGCGGTGACCGATGGGCGGCGGCGGGCGCTGCTGTTTGTGTTTCAGAATGTGCATACGCTGAAATTCCTGAGCTTTGCCGAGCCGCTGCGCGTGGCGGTTCTGGCGGGGCTGATCCTCAGCGTGATTGCGACGAGCCTGATCGGGGCAACACTGCTGTTGAAGGCGAAGGGGCGGGGCTTGCGCAAGGCGCACACGCTGGCGGCGTGGGTAGCGCTGCCCTTCATTCTGACGTTCACGCTGTCGGGGATGCTTCACCTGCTGGTGACGATGGGGCCGGGGAAAGTGCTGCCACCGCCGGGGGTGTTCAATGTGGCGGATCTGGATACGCCGAGGCCTGGCCCCGGATCGCTCTATGGGATGACGGCGACGGCGGGGCCGGATGGCAAACCCGTCTGGCGGATCGAGACGGCGGGCGGCATTGCGTATCAAGGGCAGGCGGCGGGTTATTCCGATGCCGACCGGGCACGGGCGATTGCTGGGGCAGCAGCCGATGCGGAGGTGTCTCTCGTGACCCGGTTTGGCCGCGAATACAGCTTTGCCAACAAGCGCCTGCCGGTGCTGAAAGTGGCGGGCGCGAACGGGCCGGTTTTCGTGGATGTGCGCGAGGGGCTGATTGCGGCGGCGCCGGAGAAGACCGCGCTGCAGGCCGCCGAAGGGTGGAGCTTTGATGTTCTGCACAAATGGGAACTGCTGCGGCCCATCGGGACGCGGAACCGGGACTATCTGCTTATGACTACGGTTGCGGTGATCTTCCTGACGGCGGCGCTGGGACTGGCGATCCAGCTGTGGCGGCGGCGGAAGCAGCCGGGCGGCTGATTTCGCTTGCTTGCCTCAAGGTCAGCTAGGGCCGATTACGTATTCACCTGCCTTCCTCCCAGGGCAAAATTTGCAAGCAAGTTTGAGGGCTCCGCGACACGTGGACGGAGCCGATGGAGGAATGCATGGCGGATACCGCAGCGGTCAAAGAACGCAAACCCAAGGCAAAGATCGAGCATTTCGATGTGCTGATCGCCGGGGCGGGGATTTCCGGGGTTGGCGCGGCCTATCATATCAAGACGCAGACGCCGAAGAAGAAGTTCCTGGTGCTGGAAGCTTATGAGAGCTTTGGTGGCACCTGGTACATGCACCGCTATCCAGGCATCCGGTCTGACTCTGATCTTTACACGTTCGGTTACCGGTTCAAGCCATGGGTCGGCCCGCCGATTGCGAGCCGGGAAGAGATCCTGAAATATATGGGCGAAGTGATCGACGAAGCCGGTCTCGCCGAGCATATCCGCTATCGCCACAAGATCCGCTCGGCGAGCTGGTCGAGCGCGAAGAAGAAGTGGACCGTGAAGGCGGAAAACCTTGAGACCGGGGATGTGCTGACGTTCACGGCAAACTTCCTCTGGATGTGTCAGGGCTATTACAATCATGCGCAGGGCTATACGCCCGAATGGGCCGGAATGGCTGATTTCAAAGGGCAGATCGTTCATCCGCAGACCTGGCCGGAAGACCTGGACCTGACAGGAAAGAAGGTGATCTGCATCGGCTCTGGCGCGACGGCGGCGACGGTTGTGCCGGCGATTGCGGGCAAGTGTGAGCATGTGACGCTGCTGCAACGCTCGCCGACCTATTTCATCCCGGCACGGAATGAAAACGTTCTGGCCGATGAGCTGCGGATGCTGGGCGTGGATGATGCGTGGATTCACGAGATCGTGCGACGCAAGTATAATCACGATCAGGCGGAGTTCACCCGGCGGTCTTTCGAGGAGTCTGACACTGTGCGCCAGGAGCTTCTGGACGGGGTGAAAGCGTGCCTGCCGGAAGATTTCGACATGAGCCATTTCACGCCGAGCTATCGGCCATGGCGCCAGCGGATTGCGTTTGTTCCGGATGCGGACCTGTTTGAAGGCATTAAGGCCGGACAGGCGAGCGTGGTGACCGATCATATCGACCGGTTCACTGAGAAAGGCATCCTGCTGAAATCCGGCAACGAGCTGGAAGCCGATGTGATCATCACGGCGACGGGGTTTGATCTTTCCGTGCTGGGCGACATTCCTTTCGAGGTGGATGGTGAGCCGGTCGACTGGTCGAAGACCATCACCTATCGCGGAATGATGTTTACCGGCGTGCCGAACCTTGCCTGGGTGTTTGGCTATTTCCGGGCGAGCTGGACCCTGCGGGTGGACATGATGGGCGACCTGATCTGCCGTCTTCTCAAGCATATGGACGAGAAGAAGGTGAAGCAGGTGGAAGTGGCCCTGCGTCCGCAGGACCATAATATGGAAATCCTGCCCTGGATCGATGAGGCCAACTTCAATCCCGGCTATCTCGCCCGATCAATGCACCTGATGCCCAAGCGCGGCACCACGCGCGACTGGCAGCACACGCAGGACTATTGGCGCGAGAAAGACGAGTTCCCGCTGATCGACCTGGACGGAGAAGAATTCCGCTACAGCTGAGACGGCCCGCGCGCCTGCTCTTGCCGGGGATCGACAACCCCGGCATGAGTGGCGCCAATGACTGATACGAGCGCCCCTTCCCAGACAGAGTCTGACGGTCTCGACCCCGTCCTGCTCCAGGACCTCCTCGACGCTGTCGATGAGCGCGATACGCGCTGGCTGTCGCGCACGCTGAAGCGGATGCACCCGGCGGACGCGGCCGACGCGCTCGAAACGCTGCCCTATGATCTGTTTGAAGATGCGGTCGAGATACTCGGCGACGAGCTGCCGTCCGACATCCTGATCGAGCTGCGCGATGCCTATCGCGAAGGCGCGGTCGAGATGCTGACCGATGAGGCGGTGGCGCAGGCGCTCGACGAGCTGGATTCGGACGACGCGACGACCATTCTGGAAGACCTTGAGGACGACCGCCGCGAGCGCATCCTGGAGGATCTGGCCCCCGTTGACCGGGCGGAGCTGGAGCGCAGCCTCGCCTATGAAGAGGATTCCGCCGGCCGTCTGATGCAGACCGAATTCGTGGCGGTGCCCGAATTCTGGACGGTCGGCGAGACGATCGACCATGCGCGCGGGCGCGGCGAGGAACTGCCCGAGACGTTTTACGAGATCTATGTGGTGGACCCGGCGCATCGCCTGCTGGGGATTGTGCAGCTCTCCGCGCTGATGCGTCAGCCGCGGGAGACCGCGCTGGAAGACATCATGGAAGACGCCATGACGACGCTGACGCCGGACCTGGATCAGGAAGAAGTGGCGTTCCGCTTCCAGAAATACTCGCTGGCGTCTGCGCCGGTGACCGACCATGCCGGGCGGCTGGTGGGGATGATTACGGTCGACGATATGGTCGACGTTATCCAGGAAGAGCATTCTGAAGACCTGCTGGCGCTGTCCAACGTGTCGTCGGCGGACGCCTCCGATACGGTGTTCGAGACGGTGAAAGCGCGGGTGCCGTGGCTGGGCGTGAACCTGCTGACGGCGTTTATCGCCTCGGGGATCATCGCAATGTTTGAAGGCGCCATCGAGCAGATCGTGGCGCTGGCCATTCTGATGCCGGTTGTGGCGGCGCTGGGCGGAAACGCCGGCAGCCAGGGCCTGGCCGTGGCGGTGCGCGCGATTGCGACGCGGGAGCTGGACGGGACGGCGGCGCGGCGCGCGGTGTTGCGTGAGGCGCTGGCGGGGCTGATCAACGGGCTGATCATTGGCGTTGGTGTGGGCGTGGCCGCTCTGATCTGGTTCCAGGATGTGAAGCTGTCGCTGGTGATTTCAGCGGCGATGCTGGGCACGTTTATCTGGGCGGGGCTGTCGGGCATTCTGGTGCCATTGACGCTGAAACGCCTGGGCGCGGACCCGGCGGTGGCGTCGTCGGTTTTTGTGCTGACGCTGACCGATGTGATGGCTTTCTTCAGCTTCCTGGGCCTTGCGAGCCTGGTCCTCCTATAAATTGGCCATAATATCGCCAATTCTCACCTTTCAGGGGAAAGGGCGCGCCTTTTGCAGGGCGTCCCTGTAGGCATTTTGCCTGTTGTACCAGAATGGGAGCAACGGACTTTGGGTGGTCCGCTTCGCACATCTGCAAAGGGACTCGAGCTGATCAAAGGCTTCGAGGGCTTCCGGCCGCGCGCAAGCCGGCTGCCGGATGGGCGATGGATTGTGGGCTATGGCCACACGCGCACGGCGCGGCCTGGCTTGCAGGTGACCCCTCAGGACGCTGAACTGGTGCTGGCGCATTCCGATCTGCCGCTGATCGAGCAGCTGATCCAGGATGAAGTGCTCGCCCCGCTGACCCAGAACGAATTTGATGCGCTGGTGTCCTTTGCCTGGAATATCGGGCCGGGCGCGTTCCAGTCTTCCAGCGTGCTGGCAAACCTCAATGAGGGCGACAGGCTCTCGGCCGCATCCGACATGTGGCTGTGGCGCAAGGGGCGTGTGAGCGGCGAGGTGAAGATCATCGACGCGCTGGTGCGCCGGCGGGCTGCGGAGATTTCGCTGTTCCTGACGCACCCTTCGGGCCCGGCGGCGGTGCCTGGCGCGCTGATCCGGCCGATCCCCGAAGATGGCGGGCAGCCTTTCCCGCCGGCCTCTGAACGCACTGTCATCATCGAAGCGCGTGGCGAGGGCGAGCCGCTGCTGCCGCGCGGACGCACGGCGGACACGACGCCCAAGGCTGCGGCCCGCGCCGTGAGCGAGCGGATTGCGCGCATTCTGGGCGAGAGCCCGCCGCCACCACCCTCAACGCCGGGCAGGACGCTGGCACCGGGCGAGGAAGGCCCGAGTGTTGAAGAGATCACCCGCGCAATTGCCGATCTGGCCGGCCCGGCGGATGACGCGCCGCTGCCACCGGCAACCGGCGGAGTGCGGGGGGCGCCCGATGGGATTGAACGCCGCCGGCCCGCGCGGACTCAGCCGCCGTCTGCCACGGTTGCGCCGCCGCCGGTAGAACCTGCTGCAGCCGCGATCATTGCGGCGCCACCGGTGCCCGAAGCCCTGCTGCCCCCGGCAGAGGCGGTGATTGTGGACGATCTGGCGCCTGTGGAAATCGATGAAAATGGTGTTCAGCGCGCGCTGGAGGAGAACGGGCATGTGACCCGTCCTCCGGGCGCTGAAACGCTGGGGCGCTGGGTGCCGTATGCGCTGCTTTCCGGGTTGGGGCTGGTGAGCCTTGTTCTGGGCATTGGCGAGTTGATCGACATGGCCGCTGAACCGGCGCTGCATGAAGGCGAAGCGTGGCTGGGGCCGCTGCTGGCGCTGGGCGGCGGGTTCCTGTTTGTGGTGGCCACGTATTACCTTTACCGGGCGATGACGCAGGACGAGTGAGCCGGTGACAGGCAGGCAGGGCCTTGCTAGGAAAGGGCCATGCTGACGAACACATATCCCTCTCTGAACTTCGATCTCGGTGAAACTGCGGACATGATCCGCGAGACCGTGAAAAACTTTGCCCAGAACGAGATTGCGCCGCGCGCCGCCGAGATTGACCGGACGGACAAGTTTCCGCGCGACCTTCTGCCGAAGATGGGGGAGCTTGGCCTCCTCGGCATCACGGTGGAAGAGGAATGGGGCGGCACGGGCCTTGGATACCTTGAGCATGTCGTGGCGATGGAGGAAATCTCCCGCGCGTCGGCCTCGGTTGGCCTATCTTACGGGGCGCACTCAAACCTTTGCGTCAACCAGCTGCGCCGCTGGGGCAATGACCAGCAGAAAGCGCGCTACCTGCCCAAGCTGATCTCGGGCGAGCATCTGGGCAGCCTCGCGATGAGCGAGAGCGGTGCGGGCTCGGACGTGGTGTCCATGAAGCTGCGCGCTGACAAGAAGGGCGACCACTATGTGCTCAACGGCACCAAGATGTGGATCACCAATGCGCCGGATGCGGACACTCTGGTGGTCTATGCCAAGACCGACCCGAATGGCGGCTCTAAGGGCATCACGGCCTTCCTGATCGAGCGGGGCTTCAAGGGATTTTCGGTGGCGCAGAAGCTCGACAAGCTGGGCATGCGCGGATCGGAAACCGGCGAGCTGGTGTTTGAAGATTGCGAAGTGCCTGAAGAGAATGTGATGGGACCGGTGGGCGCCGGGGCGCGCATTCTGATGAGCGGGCTCGACTATGAGCGCGCGGTCCTCTCGGCCGGGCCGACGGGCATCATGCAGGCATGCCTGGATGTGGTGATCCCCTACATTCATGACCGCAAACAGTTTGGCCAGTCCATCGGCGAGTTCCAGCTGGTGCAGGGCAAGCTGGCGGACATGTATGTGCAGATGAATGCGGCGAAGGCCTATGTCTATGCGGTCGCCAAGGCGTGCGATCGGGGCGAGACGGCCCGCAAGGATGCGGCCGGCGCTATTCTGTATGCGGCAGAAACGGCGACGAAGCTGGCGCTGGACGCGATCCAGCTGCTCGGTGGCAACGGGTATATCAATGAATACCCTACAGGCCGCCTGCTGCGCGACGCCAAGCTCTATGAGATTGGCGCGGGCACGAGCGAGATCCGCCGCTGGCTGATCGGGCGGGAGCTGTTTTCGGAGACGGCTTGAAAATTCAATTATTCACTTTTCTGGCAGTCGTATCAGTCTCTTGCGCAGCGAGCCCGCAAACGACAACCTCCATATTGGCTGAAGATGATGGTTCTTGCGGCAGTGATCGTGCCGCGTTGATGTCAATGGACTATTGGGAATTCGATCAGTCACCGAATGGTATTCAATCGGTTCTGCGTAAGCCGGGATGTCGGACTGAAGGCGCAGACCTGATACGGGATTATCACGCGGCACTTCGAGAGGCAGGGCGCCCTGTTACGCATGATTTTCCGGAGAGCAAAATTACGTTCAGCGATGATGGCGAAGTTCCGCTCCTCTACTGGCACGAAGGGCAAGTCAGGGCGATGGAAGGCGATACTCCGACAGCGGTTGAACTCTTTCGCCTCTCACTGAAGCCACCAGAGGAAAACAACGCCGGCTGGAACGAGTATGTTCGCGCAAACATTGCTTTTCTGGAAGGTGATTTTGAACGGTTGCTGAATGAACGCGAAGCGCTGTCGGCAATGGCGAGGCCTGGTTATGGCGACATCAACTTGGGGGTCGTTAACGGACTGATTGCCTGTTTCGGGCGCACCTATCTGGACGCTTATACTACGGCTGAATGTGATCGGCGCCCAATGCAATAAAAGCTACCTGAACCGCTCCGGTTCGGCCGCGATCAGGGCTTCGAGTTTCGGCATGCCTTCTTTCAGGCCCTTGGTGAGCTGGCCGGTGACGACGCCGCCGAGGAACAAGGGCGCGCTGGCCTTGCCGGACCAGTGCATTTCGCAGCCGCCTTCGACGGGCACGACCCGGTAATCTTCAACCGCCGCCGAGACCGGCAGGCTGGAGCGCTCAAAACGGAAAGCCATGCGGGCGCCCTCTTCCCAGGCGAAGAAGGTTTCCTCGATCTGCTGATCGCCGACTTCAACCGTGCGGGTGGTGCCGGGGCCGAAGGGTTTCGGGCTGGTCCAGGTGACTTTGGTGATCGGCAGCCACTGGGTCCACGCTTCAGCATCAAGCAGAGCGTTCCAGACCATTTCAGGCGGGAAGGGAAAGCGGTGAACGACGGTCGATTGCTTGGCGGTGGCGAGGTATTCTTCAGCGACGGGTTTGTGAGCTTTCAGCGCCTTGGCCATGACAATTCTCCGGGTGGTGGCCCGCTTCACGATGCGGCGGGCAATCACTGTCCAGCGCGCAGTATAGGCGGCATTTGCAAGCACCGTCTACGGAACGCCGCGACGGAGACAGGGTCACCTCGCGTCAGCCCGCCGCGAGCAAGGCTTCTGTTTCCTCAGCGGGGACACTCAAGACCTGGCTGATGACGGTGATCATCGTGCGCTCGTCAATCGGCTTGGAGACATAGCCGTCAAAACCCTTACCGAGGAATTTCTCGCGGTCCCCGTGCATGGAGTCGGCTGTCAGGGCGATTACCGGAACCAGGCGGTTGAGACTGCCCGACGTGCGCAGGCGCTTGAAGGCTTCTTCGCCGTCGAGGCCGGGCATGTGGATGTCCATCAGCACGAAATCGAAGGTTTCCTTCGCCATGATTTCGAGCGCTTCATTGCCGTCGCAGGCTTCGCGGATGATGATGCCGTAGTATTCGAGGAAAGAGCGGGCGACGCGGCGGTTGATGCCATTGTCGTCGACCACAAGCGCGCGGCAACCGGTGAGGCCGGTGCGCGCCGTGCGGACCGGCATGTGGATCATGTTCTTGGTGTCGCCGGCCCCTGCGGCCGAGGAATGGGCGATGAATTTCAGTGTAAAGATCGATCCCTTGCCAACCTGGCTGACAGCAGTAACGTCGCCGCCCATCATCCGGGCGAGGCGGCGCGTGATCGATAGACCCAGCCCAGTGCCACCGAACTTGCGGGTGGTGGAGCCATCTTCCTGCGCAAAGCTTTCGAAGATGCGGTCGACTTTGTCTGCGGCGATGCCGACGCCGGTGTCGGACACGTGCATGATGACGCGGTGGGCGCCGCTCTGAACCGGCTCGGAGGTGACCACGAGCATCACTTCACCCTGGCTGGTGAACTTGATGGCGTTGGAGAGGAGGTTGCTGACGCACTGGCGCACGCGAACAGGATCAAACAGCAGGCGCGATGGCACGCTGGGGTCCACAAAAAGGCGGATGCCGATGCCCTTCTCGTTGGCGGCGGCCTCGTGCAGCTTGAACAGGCCGCTGAGCTTGTGGCGCAGGTCGCCTGGCACAGGCGAGAGGTCCATACGGCCGGCTTCGATCTTGGAAAGGTCGAGAATATCGTTGAGCAGGACCATGAGCGTGTTGCCCGAATCGAGGATCACGCCGACCTGTTCGGCCTGGGCTTCTGTCAATTTTCCATGGGCAAGTACCTGCGCCATGCCGAGCACGCCGTTGAGGGGTGTGCGGATCTCATGGCTCATATTGGCGAGAAATTCCGATTTCAGGCGCGTGGCCTGCTCGGCGCGGTTGAGCGCGTCGCGGAGTTCATGCGCCTTGCGGCGTTCCTCGCGCACATCGCGGATGTAGGTGATGAACACCATATCGTCGTCCTCGCCCCAATGGGTGCTTGAGGTGGACGCCTGGACGCGGATTTTGACGCCGTCGCGGGTGTAGGCTTCCGCGTCGGAGATGTGGCGGATGAGCTTGCCGCTTTCAATCTCGGAGACGACCTGGTTGCCAAGCGCCTTCTGGGGCTGGAAAGCCTTGACGCCAAACAGGATGCCGACATCCTTGCCGAGCAGCTCTTCCTCGGAATATCCGATCAGTTCACAGATGGCATGATTGACATAATGTATCCGGCTTTCGCGGTCGGTGACGACAATGCCGTGGATGGCGTGGTCGCAGGCGGCGCGGGCAAGCTGGAAGCGTTTGAGGGCGGCGTCGCGCTCCTCGGCCAGTTCGGTGACCTCATGCGAGCAGGCCAGCGCGCCAAATTCTGTGGGCGTGATGACGGTTTTCATCACCTTCCCCAGCATCTTCGCGGCGCGGCCGAGGCCGGTGATGTAGGTGATCGGCTCTCCGGTCTCGATGACCTGGATGACGTTCTTTGTCATCTCGGAGTCGCGATAGGCGGGGTCAAACTCGAAAACCCGCATGCCGACGATACTGCCGCCATTCGGCAGGATCGATTCGTTCATCAGGCGGTTTGCATCAATCCATTCCAGGTCAATGATCGTGCCGTCAGGCGCGCGCACCGGCGCAATTTCGCATACGACGACAGGCAGCAGGTCAAAGAGACGTGCATCCATTGAGTGATTCCTTGAAAGCCATCTAGTTTCTTTGCCGGAATCTTCAGCGAACATACTTAATGTAGTGTTGATAATACAAGGTTCGGGACTTCCGGCGGGCCGTCAGGCCGGGCAGCAGAGGTCCCGGATTTCGTGATCCTTCAGGGCTTCCATGGCGGCCGTGTAGCCAGCTTCCACGGACACGTCATACGCTTTCCAGTCGCGCAATTCGATGCTGGGCAGCTCGGGCAGGATCAGGATGTCGGCCATGTCGCGCGGGGTGAGGCGGTCGTCGCGGATGGTGGCGGCGCGCATCAGCAGGCCGGCGATGGGCGGGGGTGAGGAAAAGCCGTGCGTGAGCACCCATTTCCAGAAGCTCATGGGCTTGGCAAATTCTTCCCGGTTGAGGCCATCGGGGAGGGCAGAGACGTCTGAGCCGATCACGACGCCCTGATGCAGGGCGCGCATCGGCTCTACGGGGAAGTTATCCAGCACGGCGCCATCAACGAGGATGTCGTCGCCGTCCACGAAAGGCGGCAGAATACCGGGCAGGGAGATGGTGGCGCGCAGGGCGTCGCGCAGGCTGCCGGAACGGTGCAGCTTTGCCTGGCCGCTGGTGAGGTTGGTCGATAGGGCGAAGAAGGGGATTTGCAGGTCGCCGATGTCGACGTCGCCGAAATGCTCCTGCAGGCGCTGGTTGACGCGCTTGCCTTTGACCATGCCGACGACGGGAATGTTGTAATCGCCCAGCGGATTGGACTCCACGAACGCCTTGCGGATGCGCCAGTCGATCTCGTTATCGTCCCAGCCGATGGCGGCGCAGGCGGCGACGACTGCGCCCATTGAGGCGCCGCCGGCAAAGTCGATCGGGATGCCAAGATCGCGGATGGCGCGGATGGCGCCGATATGGCTGTAGGCGCGGGCGCCGCCGCCCGAGAGGACGAGGCCCACCGAGCGGCCGGTCATCACGCGGGCCAGACGCATCGCGTCTTCGCCATTGTCGCCCTGCCAGTGAAAGAGGCGCCGGGCGCCGGCCGCCTGCGTCCACTCCTGCGGCCGTGAGGCGCGCCGTTCGGCGCCGGGATGGATCAGGATCACATCGATCAGCTTCAGGCGCTGGGCCGGCGAGGTTTCTTCCGGCATCAGCGGCGTAGACGGGCGCGCATCGGACCGGGCGAGCACCCAGATCCGGTCCGCCTGGCGCGTGGCGAGGCGGAACCAGGGCGTCGCGCCGATGGGCGCGGTCAGGATGACGACATCATTATCTGTTTCCAGCGCGTCGAAGAAGGCAGCGGGTTTGTCGTCGCCCTCCAGATCGCTGACGATGACGGCGCGCTTGCCGAAGCGGGCGAGGGCGGACTTCAGCGCGCGGGCGCGCAGGGTCAGGTCGATGGTCGGAGAGGTGGAGACGAGGGTGTAGACCTTGGGCGGGGCCTCGGCATTGCGCTGGTCGCCCCGGCCGAGGCGGCGAAGGATGATGCGGATCATCCCTTCCAGCAGTTCGGGCTCGGACTTCACCAGCAGCTTCCAGCCGGCGCGGGAGAGGGCGATGACTTCGGAATCGCGCAGCGCGTAAACGGAGCCGGAATGAGGCGCATCTTCGGCGGCGCCGTCGCCATTGGTGTCTTTTCCGCCCAGGAAAAGCGCCATCTCGCCAACCGGTTCGCCAGGGCGGATGTTGCCGACGAATTCACCCTTGGCGCCGAATGCGCCGAGGGCGCCGGAGAGGACGAAATAGATGCAATCGGCAGGCTCGCCCGCAAGGAACAGCGGCTGGCCGGCGGGCAGCGCAAACCAGCGCGCCTCCTTGCCGGCAGAGCGCATAGCCCGCTGGGACACGTCCTTCAGGAGAGGGATCGTCTTCAGATCGGGCGTGAAATTATTACGCAGCAGGCCAAACATGTTGCGCGTTACCTGAATCCTGAAAGGGGCAGCTTCAAGACCTGTAACACAAAAGAGTTTACCAACGGGTGACAGCGCAGCGGCAGACCGTTAATCCTGCCGCAACGAAAAGTAAGGGAGGGCCCATGCCGGTCCTGAAGTCTGCGCTGGATGTTTCCGGCGCCAAATTCGCCGCCAATCGCGCCGCCATGCAGGCGCTGGTCGAGGAATTGCGGGCCAAAACGGCTCAGGCCGCCCTGGGCGGGCCAGAAGACAGCCGCAAGCGCCACACCGAGCGGGGCAAGCTGCTCCCGCGCGAGCGGGTGGAGCGGCTGATTGATCCGGGCAGCGCTTTCCTCGAGATCGGCGCGCTGGCGGCCAATGGCATGTATGACGGCGAGGCGCCGGGCGCGGGCCTCATCACCGGCGTTGGCCGGGTGGAAGGGCGTGAATGCCTGATCGTCTGCAATGACGCGACCGTCAAAGGCGGGGCGTATTTCCCCGTCACTGTGAAGAAACACCTGCGGGCGCAGGAAGTGGCGATGGAAAACCATCTGCCCTGCATCTACCTCGTCGACAGCGGCGGGGCGAACCTCCCCCACCAGTCTGAAGTTTTCCCGGACCGGGAACATTTCGGCCGCATCTTCTACAATCAGGCCCAGATGAGCGCGAAGGGCATCCCCCAGATCGCCGCCGTGATGGGGAGCTGCACCGCAGGTGGGGCGTATGTGCCTGCGATGAGCGACGAGACGGTGATTGTGCGCAAGCAGGGCACGATCTTTCTGGGCGGCCCGCCGCTGGTGAAAGCGGCTACGGGGGAAGAGATTTCAGCCGAGGACCTTGGCGGGGCAGATGTGCATGCGCGCCGTTCCGGCGTGGCGGATCACTATGCAGCCCATGACGCCCACGCGCTGGCGATTGTGCGGTCCATCGTCCGTACACTGGCCAAGCCGAAGCCGCAGCCCTTCGAGATACAGGCGCCGGCCGAGCCGCTGTATGATCCGCGCGAGATGCACGGTCTGGTGCCCCAGGATGTGCGCGAGCCGTATGACGCGCGTGAAGTGATCGCGCGCACGGTGGACGGCTCGGAATTCCATGAGTTCAAGAAGCTCTATGGCGAAACGCTGGTCTGCGGCTTTGCGCATATCTATGGCATGCCGGTGGCGATCCTTGCGAACAACGGCATCCTGTTTTCTGAAAGCGCGCAAAAGGCAGCCCACTTTATCGAGCTGGCCGATCAGCGGCGCATTCCACTTGTCTTCCTGCAAAACATTACTGGCTTCATGGTCGGCTCGAAATATGAAGCCGGCGGCATCGCCAAGGACGGCGCCAAGATGGTGACGGCGGTGGCGACCGCGAGCGTGCCGAAATTCACCGTGGTGACCGGCGGCAGCTTTGGTGCGGGCAATTACGGCATGTGCGGGCGGGCCTATTCCCCGCGTTTCCTGTTCATGTGGCCGAATGCGCGCATCTCCGTGATGGGCGGGGAGCAGGCCGCCAGCGTGCTCGCCACGGTGAAGCGTGACGGCATTGAGCGGCGCGGCGGCCAGTGGAGCGCAGAGGAGGAACAGGGCTTCAAACAGCCGATCCGCGATCTCTACGAAACCGAAGGCAACCCGTATTTCTCCACCGCGCGCCTTTGGGACGATGGCATCATCGACCCGGCAGACACGCGCCGCGTTCTGGGCCTCGCGCTTTCGGCCAGCCTCAACGCGCCGTTTGGCGAGCGGGGCTTTGGTCTGTTCCGGATGTAAAAAAAGCCCCTCACCGTGATAAGACGGGAGGGGCCAGAGTTTCTGACGATCTGCGGCGTCAGAGCTGGACCTGCTTGGATTTTCCAAGGTCAGGCTGTTCGTCTTTCATGTTGGCTTTTGCCACTTCAAACAGTACACTGATGGTGGATTTGTCCGATGCCCAGACGGCGGCGTCCTGTGGCACGAATTTCAGCATCAGCATTTTCGGGTCGGTTTTGCCGCCGGGATACCAGGCATCGACCATCGGGCTCCAGAATTTGTCGATGGTGGATTTGTCATGGTGCGGATGAAGCTGCCCGCTGACACAGGCCTGATAATCCTTGTCGATATGACACATGTGGACCTTGCCAGGCGATTTCAGGACAGCCTTGCCCAGTTCGCTGGTATTGTCCGAGTAGAAATAGATGATGCCGGTCTCGTCATCGACCTGCGGCGCCATCGGCTGCATGTGATGATCGTGAACGGGCGAGCCGAGCATCACGCAATGCGTGCTCTTGATTTCTTCCAGCAGCTGGCGCTGGGGATTCTCTTCAAACTTTTTCAGATTGGCCATGTGGGGACTCCTTCTTCTTGGGGAGTCCAACGCATTGGCAGGGGCAGATGTTCCGCAGGTCTCTGAGATCGGCGTTAACGCTGCCACATTTTGGCCCCCAGCCTGACGCAACTTTAACGGATCGAATGGGCGTCTCACGCGTCCCTTTCACAAGGCGCCGGTCATGTTCCGGCGTCATGTGTCAAAGGAGTGAAACACATGATCCGCGTTACCCTGATTTCCGCTGCTGCGCTTGTTGGTGCCATGGGCGCCCAGGCCGGTGAAAAAGTCACCTTCGCTGAGGTCGACACCAATGCTGACGGTTTCATCAGCGCCACAGAGTTCATCGCTCACAAGACGGCTGATGGCAAAGTGACCGAGGAAAAAGCCTCTGCGAAATTTGAGTCGATCGCCGGTATGGACGGCCAGATCAGCGAAGAAGACTGGGATGCCGCCATGGAAGAATATGGCGACAAGAAAGAAGACAAGACTGACGCTACCGGCGAGACCACCTGGTAACGAAATTCTGACCGGCCGGTGAGCCCCCGTCTCACCGTTCGGTCAGACATGACGCCCCCCTCACGTCATGAAGAGGCCCGCTTCCTTCCGGAAGTGGGTCTTTGACGTCTGAAGCGCGTAATTTCCGCAGGCTCTGGCAGCGGCAAGGCTGGACATTTGCGACGGTCTGCCTTGGATGGCCCCGCAAGATGTTCAGAGTTTCAAGATGATGCCGCCATTGGCGAACCGGTTTGATTTCATTCGCCTGATGCTGGCCGCTGGCGTGTTCGTCTATCATGGCGTGGCAATCGGGACGGCTGTGCCTTTCGGCGGGGCAGAGCTGGCCTTGGCGCAGCTGGCTGACATTTCCATTCAGGGCTTCTTTATCGTGTCGGGCGTGCTGGTCGCCGGATCGCTGGACCGCGCCTCTGGCCTGGATGATTATGCGGGCAAGCGCATCCGCCGGCTTTACCCGGCCTATGCCGCCGTGATCCTCGTGCCCGCACTGATCAGCCTTCTGCTGACCTGGGACATTGGCGGCGTTGCCAGCTATCTGGGGGCAAACCTTGTCTTCCTGAACTTCCTGTCGCCGTCATTGCCCGGCCTGTTCGAGGATAATCGCTTCACGGCCGTCAATGGCGCGCTGTGGACCCTGAAGATCGAGGTGCTGTTCTATCTTGTCCTGCCGCTGATCCTCTTTGTGCTGAACAGGATGAAGGCGCTGTGGTGGGTGGGGATCATCGCGCTCTATCTGGGCGGCGAGCTTTGGGCGCATTTTGTGCCGCAACTCGGCCCGGAGCTGTATGGCGCCGAGCTTGGCCGCCAGCTGCCGGGCCAGATGGCATTCTTCGCGATGGGGATCGCGCTGTGGAAAGCCTCGCCCGGCATTCAGAGCCGCTGGAGGGCAATGGCGCTCTGCGGCACAGCGCTGCTGGGGGCAACGTTCCTGCATCCGGCGCTGGAGCCGCTGCGCGCCTTTGCGCTGGCCGGCGTGATCGGCGCGGTGGCCTGGGCACCGGGGCCAAAGCTGAATGTGGCCCGGTTCGGCGATGTCAGCTACGGGCTCTATATTACCCATTTCCCGATCCTTCAGGCGCTGGCGGCGGCGGGCCTGGCGACCAGCCTCGGCCTCGCCGGGTTCTTCGCCCTTGCGACAGCGCTGACCCTCGCGGCCAGCCTTGCGCTGTGGCACCTTGTGGAGAAGCCCGCCTTGCGCCCATCGAGCCACTATCGCAGGGTGGCGGCAGAGACTTGAGAACAGGAAATTCCCATGCGTGACGCGGTATATGATCTGATCCGGTTTGAAGCGACCGAAGAAGGGCTGGCGGTTGTGACGCTGCACCGGCCCGATGTGCACAACGCCTTCAATGCCGAGCTGATTGCCGAGCTGACAGACGTGTTCACGATGATTTCGGAACAGCCGAGCATCCGCATGATGATCCTGCGCGGGGAGGGAAAATCCTTCTCGGCGGGCGCCGATCTCAACTGGATGGAGCGCGCGTCGACCCATTCGCGCGAGGACAACGAGACCGACGCGATGCGCCTGGCCGATATGCTGCGCCGCCTTTACGAGATGCCGCAGATGACGCTGGCGCTGGTGCAGGGCGCGGCGATGGGCGGGGGCGCGGGGCTGGTGGCGGCGTGCGATGTGGCGATCGCCAAGGCAGGCACGCAGTTCCGCTTTTCAGAGGTTCGTCTGGGCCTCACCCCGGCAACGATCAGCCCGTTCGTGATCCAGGCCATTGGCCCGCGCTGGGCGAAGGCCCTGTTCGTGACCGCGGATGGCTTCGATGCGGCGTATGCGGAGAAAATCGGCCTGGTGCATTATGTGGCCGAGACCGATGAGCAGATGGGCGAGTTGCAGGAGCATATCGCGCGGCTGGTCTTTTCTGCGGCGCCCGGCGCGATTGCCGATGCCAAACAGCTGGTCGCCGATGTGACCGGGATGGAGATCGACAATTCCCTGATGCACACGACCGCCAAGCGCATCGCGGCGCGGCGTGTGTCCGATGAGGGCAAGGAGGGCATTGCCGCTTTCCTCGAAAAGCGCACGCCCTCCTGGAAGGCGTAGAGCCGCGCAGGCCTCGTCAGTTTCTGGCGAGGTCTACGCTCATGCCATACTTGGCCAATGTGACTTCGAGCGCGGTGACGGGGTTTACCCCGGTCAATTGTTCTATCTGGCCTCGGAATATGTAGGCCAGAAGCGCAAACATGATGATGTAGATGATGAACTGCATGGCCGACTTAAGGATGAAAGCGCCTGCGCTGCCTGCTACCATGCCGATGGCGCCCATGATCAGCGCGCCCTGAATGGGGGAGATGCCTTCCGTTACCAGGCCCTGATTGTAGCCGAGATAGGCGCCGATGCCGCCGCCGATGACGCCGGCAAGTCCGGCCAGTTGAACGCCTGAGTTATAGGCCATGGGGTCCCCCTTGGTTTCGCACGCGTTAAGCATTACGCGATTGCACCGGCCTCACAAAGCCTGAAATTTACCCGCCTCTGGCGCCGGATCTGCCACTGTGCCGCCTTGGTTGCAGCCGAAGGGATTATGCCATGACCTCCGATGGAAACCCTTCAGCCGGCACCCGCTTTCGCGCCCGCCTGCATGCCGCCCGGGAGGGCTTGCGCGCCCGCTATGTGAAGGGGCCGGTCAGTCAGGGTTTGTTCGAGTTTGTCAGCTTTGGCATCAAGCAGGCCTGGGCGTGTCTCTTTGGCGGGGTGATGCTGGCGCTGCTGCTGTTGACGCACTTCTTCTATCCCGAGGGTGCGGGGCTCTCGCGCTATGATTTCCTCGTGATTGCGGCGATTGCGCTGCAGGGCCTGTTGCTGCTCAGCGGGCTGGAAACATGGGAAGAGGCGCGGGTGATCTTCGTGTTCCATGTGGTCGGCACGGTTATGGAGCTGTTCAAGACCAGCGCCGGCAGCTGGATCTATCCGGAAGAAAGTTTCCTGCGGATTGGCGCGGTGCCGCTGTTTTCCGGCTTCATGTATGCGGCGGTCGGCTCATACCTCGCCCGCGTCTGGCGCATTTTCGAGTTCCGCTTCACGCGCTTTCCCCCGCTCTGGCTGCAGGGGCTGCTGGCAGCGGCGATCTATGTGAATTTCTTTGCCCATCACTGGACGGTGGACATCCGCTTTGGCCTCTTCGCCGCGACCGCGCTGATCTACCTGCGCACGACGGTCTGGTTCCGCCCGGATGAAGCCCACCGCCCGATGCCGCTGCTGATCGGCTTTCTGCTGGTGGCAATCTTCATCTGGTTTGCGGAAAACCTTGGAACATTTGCACGGGCCTGGGCCTATCCGGGGCAAGAAAATGGCTGGGAAATGGTGTCTTTATCGAAGCTCGGATCATGGTATCTGCTGATGATCATCAGTTTCGTCCTGGTTGCCAGCGTGCACCGGGGCCGGGGAGGCAAGACCAGTGACCATCACCAAGCTGCTCGTCGCTAACCGGGGCGAGATCGCCGCCCGCATTTTCCGCACCTGCCGCGAACTGGGCATCGAGACCGTCGCGGTCTTCTCCGAAGCCGACCGCGCCGCCAAACATGTGCGCGAAGCCGACGAAGCCGTCTGCATCGGCCCGGCGCCCGCCCCTGAAAGCTATCTGCGCGTTGAGGCGATCCTTGCCGCCGCGAAGGAGACGGGCGCTGACGCCATCCATCCGGGCTATGGTTTCCTCTCCGAGAACGCCGCCTTTGCCGAAGCCGTCGTTGCCGCCGGCCTCATCTGGGTTGGCCCGCCGCCGTCTGCCATCCGCTCCATGGGGCCGAAGGATGAGGCCAAGCGCATTGCAGAGGACGCCGGCGTGCCCGTGCTGCCCGGCTATCGCGGCGAGGCGCAGGATATCGAGACACTGAAGAAGGCGGCCAAGAAGGTCGGCTATCCGCTGCTCATCAAAGCGGTCGCCGGGGGCGGCGGCCGCGGCATCCGGCAGGTCTCGAAAGAGGCGGAACTGGAAGCTGAACTCATCAGCGCCGTGCGCGAAGCCGAGAGCGCCTTTGGCGATGGCCGCGTGATGCTGGAGAAGCTGGTTCTCCAGCCGCGCCATATCGAGGTGCAGGTGTTTGGCGACGCCCATGGCAACGTCGTTCACCTGTTTGAACGCGATTGCTCGCTGCAACGCCGCCGCCAGAAAGTGCTCGAAGAAGCGCCTGCGCCCGGTATGCCGGAAGACGTGCGCGCCGCGATGACGGACGCGGCCGTAAAGCTCGCCAAGGCGGTTGGCTATCAGGGCGCGGGCACAGTGGAATTCATCGTGGACGGATCAAGGCCGCTGGCGGCCGATACGTTCTGGTTCCTCGAAATGAATACGCGGCTTCAGGTCGAACATCCGGTCACCGAAATGGTCACCGGGCAGGATCTGGTCGAGTGGCAACTCATCGTCGCGTCGGGCGGCACGCTGCCGCTGGCGCAGGACGAGATTGAACTCAATGGCCACGCCATCGAGGCGCGCATCTGCGCCGAAGACCCGGCCGAAGGTTTCCGCCCCGGCGCGGGCGTGATCCTGGAGTTTGGCCTGCTGGAAGAGGCCGATGGCGAGATCATCCGCTGGGATACCGGCTTTGAAACCGGCGACCGCGTGCCCTCCAACTACGACTCCATGATCGCTAAGCTGATCGTTTATGGCGACCATCGCGACGAGGCGCTCGAACGGCTCACCGATACGCTGGCGCATACCCAGCTGGCGGGCGTGCCCTCCAATGCGGGCTTCCTGCGCCGGTGCGCTCTGTCGGAAGAGTTTCAGACGGGCACGCATCATGTGAACTGGATCGGCGAGAATGTGGACGCTCTGGCCGCCGTGCCGGAGGAACACCGCGACGCCTCCCTGAACGCCGTGGCGAGCCTGCTGCTGGAAGATCAGGGCGACCCCTCGCCGTGGGCGATCCGCGACGGGTTCCGCATGAATGCCGCCCCCCGCCGCACGGTTGTGCTGGCGGCGGATGGAGACGCGGAGATGGTCGAGGCCGGCATCCCGATGGCCGAGGATGTGCCATTCCCTCTGGTGACGGACATTTCTCCACGCCGCTTTGCTGTGACCTGCGGGGGCGATACGTTCCTCGTCACCGTGCCCGAATACAGCGCCGACGCCGAAGCCGCCCTTGGCGGCGATGCCGTGAAAGCGCCGATGCCCGGCAAAGTGCTGACGATCACGGCAAAGGCGGGCGACACGGTCACGCGCGGTGACACGCTGGCTGTGCTCGAAGCGATGAAGATGGAACACGCCCTGGCCGCGCCGCGCGACGGCGTGGTGGAGGCCATCCATTCCAGCGCCGGCCAGCAGGTTGCCGAGGGCGACCTGCTGGTCTCGCTGGTGGAAGAGTAAAGCCTAGCTCAGTTCCAGCCCGTTCAGCTCGCCGCTTTCGCGCCAGGCTTTCAGGATGCGGAAATAGGCATTGGGGCCTTCGCCATAGGAGTTGTTCTGCGCGGCCCGGTCGCTCGGCTTGCCTTCATTGTTGTAATAGCCCGGCGTGCATTCCTCGAGGAATTCCTGGCGCATCATGGCCTTCTCGATGACCTTCTGAACCCAGGCGGCTTCGCCTTCCGGGCTTGCCTCAAACGTGCTGGCCTGACGGGCGGAGACTTCCGAGAGGATGTAGGCGATCTGCTCGGCCTGCTCGTCCAGAAGGTGGGGATAGTTGGCGGTGAAGCCTGCCTGTCCCGGCCCCATCAGGAACATGTTGGGGAAGTTATTGACCGCAAGGCCATGCAGGCTGCGCATACCGTCCGCCCAATGATCTTTCATGGTCACGCCGTCTTTGCCGACAGGATCGTATCCGGCGCGGCGGGTGTAATCGGTGCCCACTTCAAAGCCGGTGGCATAGACGAGGCAATCGATCTTGTATTCGACGCCATCGGCGATAATCGAATCTTCCGTGATCCGCTCAACGCCCTGGCCGCCGGTATCCACCAGCGTCACGGTCGGGCGGTTGAAGGAGTTCAGGTAAGCGTCATGGAAACAGGGCCGTTTGCAGAACTGGCGATACCAGGGCTTCAGCTTGGCGGCGGTGTCGGGGTCTTTGACCACCTCATCGACGCGTCCGCGCACCTGTTCCATCTTCTTGTAATCGGCCAGTTCGGCGAGCTCTGCCAGCCGATCGGGTGTCAGGCCCTGCGTGTCGCCGGAACTGGCGAGGAAGAGGATGTTGCGGATAATGTCCGTCCACCCGTCCTGCACCAGATCTTCCGGCTCATAGCCGCCGGAAACCAGCGTGTTGAAATTCTCCATGCGGCGGCGCTGCCAGCCGGGCTCCAGGCTTTTCGCCCAGTCCGGATCGGTCGGCTTGTCATTGCGCACATCGATGGAAGAAGGCGTGCGCTGGAAGACGTAGAGTTGCTTTGCGCCTGCAGCCAGATGGGGCACGCACTGCACAGCGGTGGCGCCGGTGCCGATGATGCCGACCACCTTATCTTTCAGCTTGGTGAGGCCGCCTGTGCTGTCCCCGCCGGTATAGGCATAATCCCAGCGGCTGGTGTGGAAGCTGTGACCCTTGAAGCTTTCAACGCCGGGAATGCCAGGCAGTTTCGGCCGGTTCAGCGGGCCGTTGGACATGATGACGAACTGCGCCGTGAAGCGATCATTCCGGTCCGTCTCGATGATCCAGACCTTGCGGGCCTCGTCCCATTTCATACCCGTCACGCCGGTGCCGAGGAGGGCGTTTTCATAGAGGCCGAAATGCTTGGCAATCCGTGAGGAGTGTTCGAGGATCTCGGGCGCCTTGGTGTATTTCTCTTTGGGAATGTAGCCGGTCTCTTCCAGCAGCGGCAGGTAGATATAGCTCTCGATATCGCAGGCCGCGCCGGGATAGCGGTTCCAGTACCAGGTGCCGCCGAAGTCGCCGCCGGTCTCGATCATGCGGATGTCTTTGAAGCCCGCCTTGCGCAGGCGCGCCGCCGAGAGCAGCCCGCCAAAGCCGCCGCCGATGACCGCAACTTCGACATGATCGGTCACCGGCGCGCGCTCAATCCGCTCCGAGTAGGGATCTTCCAGATAGTGCGCGAACTGTCCGGCGACGTTCACATACTGCTCGTTCCCGTCCTTGCGCACGCGCTTGTCGCGCTCGGCGCGGTAGCGGTCGCGCAGCTCATTGGGGTCAAAATCCAGATCAAGGGCCGCATTGTCAGCCATATTTGCATTCCTCCTCGGTGCGGCGCGCGGGATCTTTGCCCGTCGCATCTCGTCCATTCGAGAAGGAATCTAACCGTGATTGACGGCGCCTAACAGCCGTCACCCTGCGTCAGGGTTATCTTGCAGCGTCGCCGAGGAGGTGGGCGGGGCTTTCGGGGGAAGAGATGTCGATTGCGGGGTCTGCAAAGGGCCGGGAGTTCAGGTCTTCTGCGGCAACGCGGTCATAGAGATCGTCCCAGAGCGGGCTCTGGCTGGAGGCGGAGAACATCTGTTCGGCCGTGAGGCGGGCGTTGCGGCGCATGCGGTGGATGGTTTCCGGCTGGCCGACCAGCTCTGCCAGCTTGGCGACGAGCTGCTGGGCGACGTCTTCGGTCGCGTCGCGGTACTGGGTGGCATAGGCTTCGGTGCCGCGCGCTTCATAGCCGAGCGAGTTCCAGTCTCCGCGCGGGGTCTTGTCGAGATTGAGCAGGCAGCCATTGAAGCCGTCCATCACCACTTCGGGCACTGCGCAGATGTTCGTGGCGATGACGGGCGTATGCTCGGCCATCGACTCGATCATGGAGTAGCCGAATGTGTCGCCCAGCGTTGGCAGCAGGGTGAAATGGGAGGCGCGCATGAGGACGCGGACGCTGTCATTTCCGAGGCTGTTGATGTGGTTGACATTGGGCAGGTCGAGCAGGCGGAAATATGGGTCGAAAAATCCGGGTACGGTCGTATCGAACCAGACGCTTTCCCCCGCAACCAGCGAAGAAACAATGTTGAACCGGATCGGCAGGCCGCGCTCCAGCGCCAGCTCAGCGGCGCGCACGCAGGCGGCGCCGCCCTTGCGGCCGAAATGTGAGCCGACGAACGTGACCGTCAGGGTCTTGCAATCGTCATCGGCCAGCGCGTCGGGCTTGTCGCTCAGGAACACGTTGGGGTGGCGCACCATGAGTTTGGATTTCAGCTCCGGGAAGCTCTCGCGGTGCTGGTGTTTGAACTCGAACTTGCGGCGGGCATAATGCGACATCGCAACCAGGCGCCGGCAGTGTTTGCTCTCGATGGCGCCCTGCATGACCTTCAGCAGGAGGCTCGACTTGGGAAAGCCATAGCCGCGCGGCAGGGAGCTTTCAAAGGAGCAGATGAAGCGGCGGGCGCCAAAGGGAATGCGGTTCCAGGCATGAACGAGATCATTCTCCTGGAAGGGCGGAGTGACCGTGAACCCGTCCCAGTTGGAGTGGAGTTTGTTGAAGGGAATGAACCGCGTGCGAACCATCTCGTGACGCGAAATTCTCGGCGTCATGAACGCCGTTGGATAGCGATCACGATACACCATGACTTTCAGGCACCGCGCCTCTTCCGGGGCGGCGGAGTCCTTGATGCTTGAACTGTTCTGTGCCTGGTCGTGCATACTGCTGACCTCCAAAAACTGTTAAGACGCTCCAATCACAGCAAATTTTGCGCCAGCAGGCACTCCAGAAGCTCGCGGCCTGGGAATTCTTTCCTTTTGTGCACTGAGTTTTCGATCTTTAGGCGGAAATTACGCCGGTATTTGACGAAATGCCCAGCGAGCGGCGTGTAACATTTCTGTAAAAGTTAACGGCTGCTGCCATCTGTCTGTTACAAAACCACCGTATGCCGCACTTTCATGCATAAAAGGAGGCGTTTGGCCATGGCGACGATGGACGACAGCGAGAATTTTCCGGTTAATCCCCGAATTGCGGCCGGGGCTGCAACGATGGGTGACATGATCAGCCAGCGGCTTTCGCGCAGAGGTTTTCTCGGCGGATTGGGCGCGGTTTCCGGATTGGCGCTGGTGGGCTGTGCCACAGGGCGGGAAGTACCTGTGCCAACGGGGGATTTGCAGGCGCAGCCGGTCTTTCGCTTTGACGAGATCGCGCGCGGTATGGATGAAACCCATCATGTGGCCGCCGGATATGACGCCGATGTGCTGATCCGCTGGGGCGATCCGCTGTTTTCCGACAGCCCGGCTTTCGACCCGCTGAACCAGACGGCGGCGGCGCAGCGGCGCCAGTTTGGCTATAACAACGATTTCATCGGCTATGTGCCGCTTAAGGCCGATGACGCGGGCCGGGAGCGGGCGATCCTGTGCATCAATCACGAATATACGAGCACCAACATCATGCTGCCGGGCGTTGTGGCGGGGTATCCCGCCTCGATGACGCGGGCGCTTTGTGAGGTGGAGATGGCCGCCCATGGCGGAACGATCCTGGAAATCCGCAAGGAGAATGGCGCGTGGAAGCCGGTGGTCGGCTCGCCCTATAACCGGCGGATTACGGCGGATACGACGCCGATGCAGCTGACCGGCCCGGCGGCGGGCAGCGCGCGCCTTCAGACGGCGGAAGACCCCACCGGCACGATGGTATCCGGTACCATGAACAATTGCGCCGGCGGTATTACGCCCTGGGGCACTTATCTGATGGCGGAGGAAAACTTCAACGGCAACTTCATGGGCGAGCTGCCTGAAGGCCACCGCGAGGCGGAGAACCATAAGCGCTATGGCGTGCCGTCTGGCTGGTATCAGTGGGGGCGGTTCTTTGACCGGTATGATGTGAGCAAGGAGCCCAACGAACCCAACCGGTTTGGCTGGATCGTTGAGGTGGACCCGATGGACCCGAACTCCGTGCCGAAGAAACGCACGGCGCTGGGCCGGGTGAAGCATGAGGGCGCCGAAAGCGTGGTGGCGCCCGATGGCCGGGTGGTGGTGTATACCGGCGACGATCAGCGGTTTGATTACGTCTACAAGTTTGTGACCAAAGGGAAATTCGTGGCCGGCAACAAGGCAGCGAACGCCGACCTTCTGGATGAGGGCACGCTGTATGTGGCGCGTTTCGATGCTGATGGCACGCTGGCCTGGTTGCCGCTGGTGTATGGCACTGGTCCGCTGACGGAGGAAAACGGTTTTGCCTCGCAGGCTGATGTGCTGATCGGGACACGCCGGGCGGGCGACCTGCTGGGCGCAACGCCGATGGACCGGCCGGAAGATGTTGAACCCAACGCAAAGACCGGGCGCGTGTATGTGATGCTGACGAATAATGACCGGCGCACGGAAGATCAGGTCGACGCGGCCAATCCGCGGGCGTCCAACCGGTTTGGTCACATCATCGAGATCATTGAACCTGAAGGAGATTTTACCTCGGAAACCTCGCGCTGGGAAATCCTGGTGAAGTGCGGGGACCCGTCAATTGCGCAGGTTGGGGCAACGTGGAATCCTCTGACCACGGAGAATGGCTGGCTGGCGAGCCCGGACAATTGCGCGATTGACCCGCAGGGGCGCCTCTGGATTTCGACCGATGGCAATGATGACACCGGCGCCGCCGATGGCCTGTGGGCGCTGGAGACCGATGGCGACCGGCGCGGAACCGGGCAGCATTTCTTCCGCTGTCCCGTTGGCGCGGAAATGTGCGGGCCGCGTTTCAACGAGAGCGGCGACGCGCTGTTCCTGGCGGTTCAGCACCCCGGCGATACGGACGGGGCGAGCTTTGAAGCGCCCAGCACCCGCTGGCCGGACTTTGCCGAGGCCATGCCGCCACGCCCGAGCGTGATGGTAGTGACCAGGCAGGGCGGCGGCCCCATCGGGGGATAGGGCCGCGCTTATCCCCGCTTTTCAGCGGCGCAGCAGAATGCGGTGGCCGCCCTCGCGCGTGAGTTCGAGGGCGCCATCGGCTGTGATGCGCCAGGCCATTTCGCCTTGCAGGGCGGTGGTGAACTTCGATTCCTGATTGTTGAGCGCGGGCGCGACGCAGGCGCGGCGCGTCATCATCAGGGGGGAGAAGGTGAGCGTGGTGCCCGTTGACGTGTAGGTGCCCGAGAGGCTGTTGCAGCCGGTGGAGCCGGAGACCTTGCCATCTTCGGTGAAGGTCAGGGTAAGGACGGTGTTATCAATGATGCCGGCGCGGTTGAGGTCTTCGACCTGCCAGGCGCCGCCGCCAAGGACGGCGGGATCGCCTTCCGTCGCTTCGCCCTCAGCGGGCAGCGGGCGGGCGGTGAAGGAGATGCCGTCTTCGCCGCGAATGACGAGATTGCCGAGGCTGTCAATCTTCGCCTGAGTGTTGCCCGAGAGGATCGCGCCGAAGGCGGTTTCCTGCTCCATCACGCCGTCTGACATGCAGGCCATCTTGGTCATGCCGACGCCGGTGAAGGCGATCGCGGCGCCGTTCTGGGCGTAGCCGCCAAAGAACTGGTTGCAGCCGGTGGTGCCGTTGATCTTGCCATCGGCGTCGAAATTGATCTGCGGTTCGCTGCCCGCCACAATGGCGGTGCCGCCCATGGTTTCGACCAGCCAGCTGGTGCCGGCCAGCGGCTTCAGCGCGGTGGAGACCAGTTCGATCTTCGTGTCATTTTCGCCGGTGAGGATGACCTTGCCATCGGCGCCGGGGGCGACGGTGACGGTGCCGCGCAGGGTTTCGTAGAGGGCGCTTTCCTGGGCGCCGGCGGGCACATCAAGGCAGGCCATCATGGTGGAAATCAGATCGCCGAAGGTGAGCTTGCCGTTGGATTCCTTGAAGCTGCCGCCGAAGCTGTTGCAGCCGCCAAAGCCGTTGACGCGGCCATCTTCCATGAAATTGATCGTGACGGGGCGTGAGCCGGTGACGGCATCGCCGCCAATGGCGGAGACGCGATATTCATTGCCGGTCACTTCAGGGGTTTCCGGTTCTGGCTCCGGTTCTGGCGCAGGCTGAACCATGACCATGACAAGTTCGCCCGCTTCGAGGTCGCCCGTAACGGCCATCAGCTGGTGGACTGTATCGGTGGTCCAGAGGAGGTCGCCGTCGGGCCCGGTGATGGTGGCGCGCAGGGTGTAGGTGAAGCGCGGATCGAGGGGTTCATTGACTTCCAGCGTGAAATTTTTCGGGACGCCGCCCTGATCGAGGCTGGCCGACCAGTCCGCGACCGGGATGGCGGGGGCGTCGGCGCGGGAGGTGTCGCTGAGTTCCACGGTGAGGGTGGCGCCTTGCGGGGCGGCGATGCGCTCGCGGTAGGTGGCAGAGCCGGAGATGGTGAGCAGGGCTGCTTCCTCCGTGGGCGACAGGGTGGACGGGGGCGTCTGGCAGGCGCTGAGAATTGGCACTGCGCCCATCAGAAAGAGGGGGACAAGCAGGCCCTTGTGAAACTTGATATTCGCCATTGTAGTCTCCCTTTGAATGTCTGGCCCGGTCGCCCGGTTTTTTGCCTGGTGCCTGTTTCGGCCTGCGGCCGGCGTAGATTCCCTCAAGGAAAGGCACCAGCAAGGCGGGAATGTGGCGGGCATTCTACGAGTTTACCCTGAGTACTCCCCTGCAGGATTGCCGATTGTCGTTCCCTTGACAGAAGAAGCTGCTAATCTGGGTGGCAGACGGGGACGGCGGATACTGGGGAGGTATCGCCAATGAACACACAGGATTCGATCGATCTGCAGCGGGGGCGGTGGTTTCCGGCATTGCCGGAGGCGTTGCAGGACGAGGTGATGCGCAGCGCGACGCGGCACAGGATGCGGCGGGGCCGGCACATATTCCGGCAGGGCGACCCGGCCAACGGCATCTTCGGGATTACCAGCGGAGAGGCCCATATCATCGGGACGACCCTGGCGGGGCTCGACATTCTGGTGGCGGTTTTCCGGCCGGGAGACTGGACGGGGTTTCTCTCCAGCGTTGATGAGGGGCCTTACACTTTTTCCGTGGTGGCCAGCCAATCCTGCGAGATTGTGCACCTGCCTTTGCCGGCGGTGAAGCGGATTTTCATGTCCGATGTGGAGGGATTCCGCCGGTTCATTCTGCCCGAGCTGGCCTCGACCCGCGCGATCTATTCGCGGGTGGTGGAGAGCCTGGCCTTTACGCCGTTGCAGCGCCTGGCCCAGCGGCTGGTGGACCTGACGAGTGAGCCGCATGGCGACCTGGTGACCTCCTCCTTCATCAGCCCGGTGACGCAGGACCAGATTGCCCTGTCGATCATGGCATCGCGCCAGTGGACCAACCGCCTGTTGCAGCATCTGGAACAGGCCGATGTGATCCGCATTTCGCGCGGGCGGATCGACATTCGCGACCGCGCGCGGCTGACCCAGCTGGCGGTACATGGTGAGAGCGGCTTTACGCTGGCCGAGACGGCCCCGGCGCGCGCGGCGGCAGGCTGACCCCGCCGCGCGGCCCGGCCGAAAAACCTAGACGGCGTCGGGGATGTCGGTGATTTCCACGAGGGTTTCGCCACCGCAGGTGATGGTGATGCTGCGATAGGCAGAGCCGGCGACGGGCCCCATGTAGTGCACGTCCTCGGTGGTGATCGCCATGGTGGCCATGCCATCGGGTTTTACGGGGATAAGTTCGAGCTTGAGCGCGGGGGTCATCGAGCGATCCATCGGGCCGACTTCCCATTCGAAGGTGTAACCGCCGGTTGGGACGTCGACCTTGCCGGTGACGTGGACCGAGGGGGTGGCGTCGGGGCCGGGCATGCGGTTGACCCAGGCTTCCCAATCGCGCGAGTCGCGCACGGCGCAGGCATCGGCCACGGGTGTTTCTCCAACAACTACAGGGACTTCGGAGGCCGGCGGGGCGAGCGCAGGCGTTTCGGCCGCCGGGGTCTGGCAGGCGGCGAGGGCGGCGCAGGCGGCCGCAGCGAGGGCGAGGATGCGGAGGCTGGTCATGATGTTTTCCCTTTGACACATGTCTGCATGATCCTGCCTCTATCTCACACATTCCGTGTCAATTTGAGGACAGTTCGGGACAAATCCGGACAAAACCGGACACGCGCGGGCCGCTTATCCTGCGGGGGTCAGTTGAGGGCATTCTTCGGCTTTGGCGCGCCGCCGCTGACCGGGAGGGAATAGAGCTGGCCATCTTCGGCAATATCGACCGGCCCGGAAAACGCCTCGCCGGTGCCGTCCAGGAAATAGGGGTAGAGGAGTTTCGACGGCAGCGGGGGGACCGTGTGGTAGAGTACCAGACGCCCGGCCCCGGCGGATTGGGCGGCGCGGGCGGCCTCTACCGGGGAGGCGTGGTAGTTCAGAATGTCGGAGAAGACCTTCGAGAGCGGCGCGGCGCCTGCCTCTGCGGCGGCGGACGACATGGCGGCGACCATTTCGGGGTGGAGCGCCTCGTGGAAGAGGATGTCGGCGCCCTCGGACACAGCGACGAGGTTTTCCGAATAGACGGTGTCGCCGCTGATGACGGCGGAGCGGCCTTTATAGTCGATGCGGAAGCCGTAGGCAGGCTCGATGGGGGAGTGGTTGACCAGGAAGGCGGTGATGAGGAGATCGCCCTCGTCCAGCAGCACGGCGCGGCTGCCGGGGCCGGCGGGCAGATCGATCACCTCGGGCGCAAGGCCATAGCCGTCGGGATTGGCCACGCCGGGGCCGTGATGGGCCATGCGGTAGGTGGAGTCGATGCGATAGGCGGCGTTGAAACCGTTCATGACTTCGGCGACGCCTTCAGGCCCGGCGACGGGCAGGGGCGCAGACCGGCTGCCGCCGACCCAGGCGCCGATCATCAGCTCACCGATGCCGTCAAAATGGTCCGAGTGCAGATGGCTGAGATAGAGCTTTTCAGTGCGCCCTGTGGGGAAGCCCATGCGCGTGAGGCGGCGGATGGAGCCCGCGCCGACATCAAAGATGAAGGCGCGATCCCCGGCGAGCACGCCGATGCAGGGGCCCGCGCGGGCAGCGTCCGGCAGGGGCGAGCCGCTGCCGCAGACATAGAGGTGGAGCCCGTCGGGCAGGTCGGCGGAGGGGTCGCGCCCGACATTTTCGGCAACGGCGCGCTTGAAGGCGGCCTCACCGATCTGGACGGCGAAGACCTGGCGCGCGGCGACGAGCGCCAGCGCGATGAGTGCGAGCGCAATCAGCCCCCAATGCCACAGTTTCATGCGTGCCTCCCCAGCCTGTTTGTTGGGGGGAGTGGATCATTTGGCGTGGGTCGTGTCAATTGTTTTTGCGGGGTGGGCTTGCCGGAGGTGTTCGTCTGGCCGCGCTTTGTGGAATTTATTTACAGGCCTGCCAAACGATGTTTAGTCCACGGATCGAATTCTGATTGAACAAAGGACCTAAGCCTCAGTGAAGAAACTCTTTTTTGGCATTGTCATCCTGGGTGCAGCGGCCGCTGCGGGCTATTGGTTCTACATAAACATGCCGGGTGGCCAACTTGATCAGGCGCGGGAAAGACGAACGGTCATAGACCTTCAGACAGCCAGCAATGTGGTATTGAGTTGGATGAGCGTGAGTTTGGATGAAGGTGTTACCGGTATCTCGAGCGATCAGCCGCCAACGGTTTTTACCCTGCCCGCTATCACCAATTCAACGCAGCAAGTACCGCTCAGAAAATTATCGTATGAAGACTTGATGCTTAAGGTGGAACCCAAATTTGGGCGTCAGTTTTCGAAAACCGATGGCTGGGGGCGTGACTTCGAATTCTATCTGGCTGACGAATTTTCTGGCAACACAGTTTTCCTGATACGAAGCGCAGGGCGCGACAAAGTTTTTTCAGGCGAGTCTTATACCAAGGGCACGGTCGAGACCGGGACGCCCAATGATGACCTGGTAATTCTGGATGGGTCCTTCCTGCGCGGGCCCACACCGAAATAATTCGCTGGCAGTTACCGCAGAGAATGCGGCCAGCTAAATGCCAACGCGTTTTCGCTCGCGAGCGCAGTTGGGTCCGAAGCGACCATCATATGACGTCGTTATGGTGGCGAAGCTGATGGGAGAGGGGCAGGGGCCGCGGGTTCGGGGGCTCTGAGGGTGTGTGTGTTGACTTTCCGGGCAGCGCAAGCCAATGGGTGCCATGTCGAAACACACGAAACCTGAAACCGTTATCGAAGCGCTTGAGGCGCTGTATAACGAGGCCGTTGAGGCCCTTTCCAACTCGCTGAACAGCTTCCTGCATGACGGCACGCCGCCAGACCCGCGCCTGCGGGACGAGGGGGCGTTCTGCTATCCGCAGCTGCGGATCGTTTATGACCCAGAGGGGCCGCCGCCGCCGATTTCGCGCGCGTTCGGGAAATTCTCCGAGGCGGGCATCTATATCACCACCATCACGCGGCCCGAATTTTTCCGGGCGTATCTGATGGAAGTGCTCACCCCGCTGATGCGCGATTATGATGTGGATGTGCATGTCGAGCGCTCGTCGTCTGAAATTCCGTATGCGTATGTGTGGGACCCCTCGCAGGCCGCCGGCCTGGAAGAGATTGCGCCGGCAGAACTGGTGCGCTGGTTCCCCTCGCCGAAGCTGACGCTGATTGGCGATGAGGTGGCCGACGGGGAGCCGTTTGATGAGGGTGAGGAGCGCCCGCTGGCCCTCTTTGATGCGCAGCGGGTGGATTTCTCGCTGAAGCGTTTGCAGCATTATACCGGCACACCGGTGGAGCATTTCCAGAGCTATGTGCTGTTCACGAACTATCACCGCTATGTGGACGCGTTCTGTGAATGGGCGCTGACGCAGCTGGACGGGAAGACGCGGTATACCTCTCTTTCCGTGCCGGGCGGGCTGGAGATCACGACGCCGGATGATCTGAGCCGGGCCTCGATTGATGCCTCGCCCTGGCGGCGGTTTCAGATGCCGGCCTATCATTTGCGCGCGGCGAATGGCGCGGGCATCACGCTGGTGAATATCGGCGTGGGGCCATCGAACGCCAAGACGATTACCGATCACCTGGCGGTGCTGCGCCCGCAGGTGTGGCTGATGGTGGGCCATTGCGGCGGCCTGCGGCATTCCCAGTCCATCGGGGATTATGTGCTGGCGCACGCCTATATGCGTGAGGATCACGTGCTGGACGCGGTGTTGCCGCCGGAGATTCCGGTTCCTCCGATTGCGGAGGTTCAGGTGGCGCTGCAGCAGGCGGCGGCGAAGGTGACCGGGGAGAAGGGCGAGGCGCTGAAGAAACGTCTGCGCACAGGCACGGTGGTGACCACGGATGATCGCAACTGGGAGCTGCGGTTTACCGCGTCGGCCCGCCGGTTCAACAAGAGCCGGGCTGTGGCGATCGACATGGAGAGCGCGACGATTGCGGCCAACGGCTTCCGCCTGCGTGTGCCTTACGGGACGCTGCTGTGCGTGTCTGACAAGCCGCTGCATGGCGAAATCAAGCTGCCGGGCGCGGCCAACCGGTTTTATGAGCGCGCGATTGGCGAGCATATCCGCATCGGGATCGAGACGCTGGAACGGCTGAGCGAAGATGGCGGGGCCGCGCTGCACAGCCGCAAGCTGCGCGCGTTTGATGAGCCGCCGTTTAGATGAGCGGGCAGATGAGCATCGACTGGGACGCGCTGAAGGCTGCCGCGCGGGAGATGCAGGCGCGGGCGTATGTGCCGTATTCGGAGTATCGGGTCGGGGCGGCGCTGCTCACGGCCGATGGCACGGTGGTGACCGGGTGTAATGTCGAGAATGCGTCTTTCGGGGCGACGTGCTGCGCGGAGCGGACGGCGGTGTTTACGGCGGTGGCGGCAGGGCACCGGGACTTCCGGGCGATTGCGGTGGCCACAAACGGGGCGGACGCGGGCACGCCGTGCGGGATCTGCCGGCAGGTCCTGGCGGAGTTTTCCGCCGATGGCGCGCTGGAAGTGGTGTGCTTTACGCCGGAGGGGGCAGAGGCGCGCTACACGCTGGCGGAATTGCTGCCGCATGCGTTCAGGCTGGGCTAGGCGCTTGCCCCGGCGTTAGCGGGGGGCGACACGGGATTGTCACTGGACGAGTGGGGAGGGGCGCGTTACCTCCCTTGTATGACGATGACACGACCGCGACTTCTGAACCTCGAAACTGTCCGTAACTTCCGCGATTTTGGCGGCTATGAGAGCCGCCATGGCGGGCGGGTGAAGATGGGGCGGCTCTACCGCTCCGGCCACCATGCCGAGGCCTCTGACGCCGAGCTTGAGAAGATCGCCTCGCTGGGCATTCATGTGCAGGCCGATCTGCGCCGGCCCGATGAGCGCGAGAAGTTCAAGACGCGGTTTCAGGCGCCGGTGACGATCACCCATGATGGCGGGCGGGAAACCGATGCGCCGCACATCCGCTTTCTGACGCAGATGAGCGTGGACGCGGCGACGGCCGATCAGTGGATGGTGGAATATTACGAGGCGGCCCCGTTCAAGGCGCACCATACCGAGATGTTTACCGACTGGTTTGTGCATCTCGCCGCGCTGGACGGCGAGGCGGCGGGACTTGTGAACTGCGCGGCGGGCAAGGACCGCACGGGCATTCTCTGCGCGCTGACGCATCATATTCTGGGCGTCGACGAAGCCGACATCCGCGCCGATTATGACCTGACCAATCAGGCGGTGGACGTGGCCTCGCGCCTGCCCGAGGCGGCGGCGTATTTCAACGATATGCTGGGTAAGGACTATCCGGCCGAAGTGTTCCGGCCGTTCATGGGGGTGCATCTGCGCTATCTGGAGCGGGCCTGGGACGCCATCAACGAACGTGCGGGCTCTGTGGACGCCTATCTTGTCGACACGCTGAAGGTGGACGAGAAGATGCAGGCGGAGATCCGTGGGCGGTTGATTGAGGCTTAGGGGCAGGGAGGTGCATTGCGGCCTTTGGCCTTAATGCACCCTATGGGTTTCGCATTCTTATGGGTCGCTTCGCTGAGAGTGCCCCCGTCCTGGCCTTCCCATATCCGGAGGGTGGGAACTTTTCGGGTTGTGGGGGCGTTGGGGCTGGGCGATTATTGCGGTTCGCGGGGCGGGGGCGCTTTGTGAGGTCTTGTTGATGCGCCTTTTGATTGCCGCGGCTCTGCTGAGCGTTGGATTTGCTAATTTGCCCGCGATGGCGGCGCCGCAGGAAAAGGTCCACGGCTGCACGTTCGATACCATTTCGGAGGAAGACCGCTCGCGGTTTCAGTCCCGTTACAAGCGGCGCTTGCGCCTGCATGGGGCCGAGGTGGCCGATACCTGGCTTCATGAGCAGGCGTGCATGACGGCGGAGGAACGCCGGGCGGCGCGGCCGGAAAAGCCAGTGCTGGATAAGGACGGTAATCCGTGCACGAAGACGCGGCTGGAGATGCGTGTGTCGCCGGGGTTTGATGGGGCGATGACGATGTCGCCTGTGCCGGTGTGTGACGACTAGGGCGGGTGGTCCGGGGGCGGATTTTCTTCGAGCGTTGTGTTACGTGGAGGGGCGCCCCACCCGCTGTTCGGGCAATCGCAGTGCGATTGCTGGTCCTCACAGCCCCCATAGTCATGGGGAGGGGGGCGTATTGAGGGGTTATTGGCAGACCGCTGCGCTCTGGTTGCTGCCTTTCATGGTGCAGTGGGCCCAGCGATATTTCTCGCGGGTCTGGGCGGCGGCGTCCGAGGCGCTGAGGACGCTGGATTGCGGGGCGCTGGGGGCGGAGCTGCTGGAGGAGTAGCGGGGGGCGGAGGATCCGTAGAGGTCTTTCCAGCGGGCGTCGGCCATGCCGGGTTCGTTGGTGCCGGTGCCGAACGTTCCTTCAAGACCTGTTCCGCGGGCGGACATTTCCGCGTCGGCCGCGGCGCGGACAGAGCCGGACGGGAACCAGAGGGCGAGGGCGTAGAGATCGGCAGTCTGGATCTGACCCATGGCGCCGGCGGAGCGGGCGGCGAGGGCGGCTTTCTGGGCGTGTTCCTTGGAGCCGAGCTGATGCAGGGCGGTGGCGACAGCGTCTCCGTAGCGGCCCGCAGAAACGAGATCATTGATGGCCTTGTCGCGCGCGGCGATGCGGGCGTCGCGCGCGGCGACTTCGGCCAGGTAGCGTTCCCAGTCGGCGGCGACTATGCAGGCTTCCTCATGGCCCATGCCGCAGGCCTTGCGCATGTATTCCGTACCCAGCTTTTCTTCGCCGATGTCTAAATAGACGCCGCCGACATTGCGGCAGCTGCCTTCATTGCCTTTGTCGTTGCAGTTGATGAGGGAGTATTTGAGGCCCTTGGCGGCGTCGAACGCGACCGATTCCGGGTTAGCGTAGGCCTGCTCGGCGATGTAGCAGCCCATGATGTCGCCCTTGGCGCAATCGCGCTCTGCAAACCAGCCCGCATCGATCATGTTGATCATATCGGGGTATTTGCCCTTGCTGCCATCCCAGCTCCAGTTGCGGCCCCAGCTGCAGGCTTTCTCGACGCCCGCTTCGCAGCCCGCCCTGGCGGTGGCGATGGCTTTCTTGAGATCGTAGGCTTCGGAGGTGGCGCTGATGCGGTTGCCCAGCGCCCATTCGCAGCCATCGACATGGCCCATGGCGCAGGCGCGCTCCTGGTATTCCACGCCCTTGATCACGTCTTTCTCGAGATTGCCTTCGCCCGCGCGGATCAGCACGCCGGAGGTGGAGCAGCCATCGGGGATGCCGCCATCGCAGGCCTTGAGGAAGTAGGTGACCGCTTTCTGCTTGTCTTCGAGAACGCCCATGCCCTGGGCGTATTCGGCGCCGGTGTAGAAGCAGGCTTCGGCGTCGCCGGCATTGCAGGCGGGCTCGGACTCGGTCTGCGCGCTGGCAGGAGCGGCGAGGAGGAAGAGGGCAGCGGCGGTTGCGGCGGCGAGGAGGGGTAGGCGCATGGGGCAGGCTCCGGCGGGCGGTGGGAAGGGTGTCTGCCGGGAGTGTGGGGGAATTTTGAGGCGGTGGGGCTCCCCTGTTCAGGGGGGGCATGAGGATCAGCAATCGCATTGCGATTGCCCGAATGACGAAGGGGGATGTTTTACGCCCTGCGGGCGGCCCTCATCTCCCATTGCTGCGCAATGGCCTGCTCCGGGCGTTTGCAGTGCAAACGCGGATCCTCCGCAGCCTCTCCCAGAGGGAGAGGGATAAGGGGCGGTGTGGCGCTGATCAGGTGCGGAAGGAGCGGCGGCCGAAATAGGAGCTGCCAGCGGGCGGTGGGGGCGGGCTGGAGTCGGTGTCGGTGGTTTCTTTTTCGGCTTCGGGGCCGTCGGAGAGGGAGACGGAGGGGCGGGCCCAGGGGTCTTTTTTCTCTTCTGTTGTTTCTTCGGTTGCGTCTGCTTCAGCCTCTTCAGGCGCGGCCTCATTTTCCGCTGGAGGCGGCGGAACGTCGTGGGAGACGGGATCTGGAAGCGGCGGCGGGGGCGGCTCGATTTCCTGGCGCGGCTCGGGCAGCGGCTCGGGCAGCGTTACGGCGGAGAGCAGCTTGCGGGCGTGGGCGACGGCGGCGCTGGCGGTGGAGACTTCAAAGTCCGGCACGCGCTTGTCGAGGCGGCGGGCGAGCTGGCGGGCCTGGTGGTGGGTAAGGGATTTGAGCTGGGCGATGAAGATTTCTTCGCCGACGGCGGCCTTGATGATTGCGAGGCTGTCGGGTGTCTGGCCCGCGGAGAGGAGCAGTTTCTTGACGATCATGCCGGCGGCGGCGGACCATTCCTTGTCGGTGACCGCGCCCTCAAGCTGGGTTTGCAGGCCGAGAAGGGCGCGCAGGGCATCTGCGCCGGGGACGCCGCCGTCGGCGATCATGCAACCTTCTCCCGGACTTCGGCGAGGAGCTGCTCGATGATCTGGAGCGCTTCGCCCGACCATTTGGCCTGGAGGGTGGGGTCTGGACCCAGCTCGATGGGGTTACTGGCGAAGCCCGGTTTCATCGGGATGACGGTCTTGAACATCGCGAATTCGGTCTCCGCTGCGCTTGACGCGTCCCGCATCGCGCCGAGCACGACCTGCTGATGGGAGGAGCCATCATAGCGGGTGGCCAGGACGCAGGGGAGCGTTTCGATGTCCCGGTCTCGCAGATTCTTCATGATGTCGCCAGTGAAGAGGTCGAGCCCCAGCGTGGACATGAAATCCGGGATCGTGGGCACGATGATCAGGTGGCTGGCGGCGAGGACGGATTCGGTCATCACCGAGATGCCGGGCGGGCAATCGAAGAGGATGACATCGTATTGCGCCTTGAGGAGGTTGAGATCATCGCGCAGGCGGCGGCCGACCTGATTTTGCAGCGCCTCCATGGCGTAGCCCTTGGCGGTGAGCTCGAAGATCAGCTCGCGCTCGGTCTTGCGCAGGCGCGGCGAGGAGGGGATGAGGTCCAGCGGCAGGGGCTTGCCCTTGAAGCTGACATCGCTCGCATCGGTGGTGATGAATTCACCCAGACGGCGCTGTTCGTTGGCGAAGAAATTCTCCAGCAGCCAGTCTGAAATGGTCATGTAATCGTTGATGGCCTGGAACAGGTGTTCATCGCCATTGTTGCCGAAGATCAGCAGCGAGGCGTTGGCCTGGGTGTCGAGGTCAATCACCAGCGTGCGCATGCCCGAAGCCGCGAAGGCTTCTGCGAGGCTGACGCAGGTGGTTGTTTTGCCGACACCGCCTTTGGAATTGGCGATCGATATGACGCGGGCAGACATTTTGCGATTCTGTTCCTGTCTTGGGCGGAGGTCCGGCTCTTGCCAGATTTGGGGGGGTAAGGCCACCCGTTATCCCCGGTTTTGAGCCGCGGGGCCGCATAAAAAAACGTCAATGATTCAGCGCGGCGGCGCCGGGCGCGGGGAATGTTTGTGCCTGCCAATCCTGCGGGAGTTGGGGGAAGTCCAGAATGAGCACTGTCGGAACACGCCCGGCAGCGACCAGGGAGCTGGACATTGAACTGGAATTGGCCATTCGCAAAATCAAGGCAGGAGCTGAAATCGGCGCCGGATATGGCGTGGCCGCTGGTGGCGCTGAGCGAGCCGCTCGCGGCCAGCTGCGGCAGCCGCGAGGCGGGCGCGCTGACGCGGGACGGATACCTGAAGAACGCCGTGACGTATCGCTGTGTGCGCCTGATGAGCCAGCCGATGCCCGAAGCGGAAGGCGGGGTTCCTCGAAGCAGTGTATACGGATCTTCTTTTGACGGGGAACGCATTTGTGGAGACTGCGCGCTCGGGCGAACGGGAGGCACCACGGGCGCGGATCGCAGTGGCGGGTTTTCAGAGCACGGAAGAGAAGCCTGCATTGGCGGGGGTGGCATCATGAGGAGCCAAGGGAAGGTGCCGATCGCGCTGGTGCTGGCCGTTCTGCTGCAGGCGGCGGGCGTGATGTTCTGGGTCGGAGCGGCGGCGGAGCGGATCTCGGCGCTGGAGGCGAGCGCGGCGATGGCGCGGCCCGTGGCCGAACGGCTGGCGCGGCTGGAAGGGGAGATGGTCGCTGTGCGCGCGCAGCTGGACCGGATTGAAGGACGGATGGAGCGGCGGCTGGAGCCACGAATAGAAGATGGCGGTGCGCGTTAAGCCGATGTGGATTTAGGAGTATGCGACCCTGTTCGGCGTGGCGAATACGGGCGGCGCCAGTGTGCGGGCCGGGGCGTCTGTGCGCAGCCAGCGCCGGGCGGACGCGGGGCGATGCTAATGTTGAACAGCGACGGGGCGCGCGCAGGGCAGTGGACGCGAATGATGGAAGACAGGCGGGAATTGTATGTGTCCGGACTGGTGGAGGCGCGGGTGAAGCGGGGGATGAGGGGGATCTCTATCGGGTTTCGCCCGTCGCTGTGGCGGACGCGCGTGAGCGGCAGGCGGGAGCTGATCGAGCTGGAGCTGCTGGAAGTATCCCTCGTACCGGCACCGATGCTGATGGGCGCAAGATTTTCAGTTCAGGGATGAAGCCTGGTTCAGGCGGCGTGAAGTCAAGGGTCACCTTAAGGCGTCGACATGACCAGGGAAACCAGGATGGCAAAGGCTGACATCGGCGAGATGCTGGCGGGGGAAAGTAGCGCTGCTGAAGACTGCGGCGGGGTAGGAACTGGTGCAGTTCCGGGAAGCTGAGCGGGTGAGAGCGGAGCGGTGGCGCCTTTCGGGCGGGCAAGGCGGGCGGGCAGCGCGGCGGGTGCCGCTGGACGACGCGCTGGTCAAGCGAAGGTGTCGGGGATGGAGACGGGGCTGGCATGGCGGCCGGCGAGGCTGGATGCGCCGGAGGGCAGCGTGCACCGGGCCAGGCGGGGGCGCCGATGTGCCCGACCCTGTGCGCGGTAGGCTATGCCGTGGAGGCGGACTTCGGGGCGGGGTCTGGCGGGCGGGCGGTAACGGCGCCGGGCGAGGCAGCGTGGCCGGAGGGGGCGCTGGCTGTAAGAGTTGCCGAGATCGGGACAGACGGACGCATCGGGGAATGGCTTTCAATCCCGGCCGGTTCGCCTTACCTGTAAATCCAACAGTTCTCGGCGATCCCGGAAGGAGCCCCAGCTTGGCGCTCGACCCCTATAACGTCCTCGGCGTGCCCCGCACGGCCACCGAGGCGGAAATCAAGAAAGCCTACCGCGCCAAAGCCAAGGCGCTGCACCCTGACCTGCACCCGAATGACGAGAAGAAGTCTGACGAGTTCAAGCGGGTGTCGGCGGCGTTTGAAATCCTCGGTGACGCGGAGAAGAAGGCGAAGTTTGACCGGGGCGAAATCGACGGGGATGGCAATCCGCGCGGCTTTCCCGGTGGCGGAGGACCCGGCGATGGCTATCGCTGGGATACGCGCGGCGGCGGCGCGGCGCAGGGCGATCCGTTTGAGGATATTCTTTCCGGCATGTTTGGTGGCGGCGGGCGGCGGCGCAATCCCGGCCCGATGAAGGGGCGCGACGTGCGCTACCGCGTTGAGATCAGTTTCGAGGATGCCGTGACCGGCGCCCGGCGGCGGATGACGATGGCGGATGGCAGCGCGCTGGACGTGAACATTCCGGCGGGCATCACAAGCGGGCAAGTGCTGAGGCTGAAAAGCCAGGGGCAGCCTTCGCCGACCAGCGGCCCGCCGGGCGACGCGCTGCTGGAAGTGGAGGTGGCCGCCAGCCCGATCTGGACGCGTGAGGGCAATCATCTGCGCATGAGCGTGCCGATCGACCTGAAGAAGGCGGTGCTGGGCGGGAATGTGGATGTGAAGACGCCTTCGGGTACGGTGTCGCTGAAGGTGCCGCCGGGATCGAATACGGGCGCGCAGCTGCGCCTGAAGGGCAAAGGCGTGCAGGCGAGCCCGCCGGGCGATCTTTATGTGCGCCTGGAGATCATGCTGGCCGACCCCAAGGATGAGGGGTTGCGGCGCTGGGCGGAAAAATCCTGACGGGTTTTCCCTAAACATCGGCGCTGTTCCGTGATAGGATCATAGACCTTCAGATAAGAGCCTATCCCGCCTGAGGACGGCCCGGTGAAGGGGACACATTATGAAAACGAGATACCTGCTCGCATCGGCCAGCGTGTTTGCGCTGGGCGGATGCCAGACGATTCATGACTGGTTCAATCCGAAAACGGAAGAGAGCGCGCTGGCCACGCCTGTGGAGGCGGAGGCGGAAGAGGTGGACCTTGCCACCCGCGCCGGAGCGCCGCTGTTTGACGGGATGGGCGACTTCCATCGCCCGATCACGACCGCCAGCCCGGATGCCCAGAAATACTTCGACCAGGGGATGGTCTTGTCCTTCGGGTTCAACCATGCCGAAAGCATCCGCTCTTTCCGGGCGGCGCAGAAACTCGATCCTGACTGTGCCATGTGCTATTGGGGCGAGGCGCTGGCGACAGGCCCGAACATCAATGTGACCAGCAACGGCAAGGCCGTCATGTCGATGGCAGACCGTGAGGCCGCCTATACTGCCGTGCAGAAGGCGATGGCATTGCGGCACACGGCGAGCCCGGCTGAGCAGGCGCTGATCGAGGCGCTCGCGACCCGTTACAGCGCGGATTTCGAAGCAGACCGCGAACCCCAGGATATTGCCTGGGCGCAGGCGATGGCGGCGTATGTGGCAGCCCATCCGGAGGATGATGACGCCGCCGCGATCTATGCCGAGGCCTGGATGAACACCATGCCCTGGGACTACTGGTCTGCCGATGGCGCGCCCAAGCCCGATACGGTCAAGGTAATCGAGACGCTCGAGACAACGATTGCGCGCGCGCCGGATCATCCGCTGGCGTTGCATCTCTATATCCATGCCGTCGAGGCCTCGGATGATCCGGGCCGGGCGGAAGCGGCGGCTGACCGGCTGATCAAGCTGGTGCCGGGATCAGGCCATCTGGTGCATATGCCCGCGCATATCTTCTGGCGCGTTGGCCGGTATGATGATGCGGCGGCGGCCAATATCCTGGCGGCGAAGGTGGACGAGGACTACATCGCCCAGTGCAATGCGCAGGGCTTCTATCCGGCGCTGTATTATCCGCACAATATTCACTTCCTGTGGGCGGCGGCGAGCATGTCCGGCCAGAGCGCCGTGGCGCTGGAAGCGGCGCAGAAGGTGGCGGACAATGTCCGTATGGAGCAGGTGGAGGCGTTTCCAACTGTCGAGTTCTTCAGAACCATTCCGTTGCTGGCCCATGTTCAGTTCGGCAAATGGGAGGAAATCCTGGCAATCGAGGCTCCGCCCACGGACCGGGATTATTCCAAAGGCATCTGGCATTATGCCCGCGGGGCAGCCCTGGCACGCACGGGCGAAGCCGACGCCGCGAAGGCCGAGGAAGCTGCGTTGGCGAGCCTCAAGGACACGGTCCAGATACAGTTTCTTGTGACGAACGACTATCCGGCCAGCCTGCTGCTGAACATTGCCGATGAATTGCTACTGGGAGAAATCGCACAGGCTGAAGGAAACTCGGCGGAAGCCGTGGCCAGGTTTGAGCAGGCCGTCGCCCTGCAGGACCAGCTGCCGTATACGGAGCCACCCTTTTGGTACTACCCGACGCGGCAGTCGCTCGGCGAAGCGCTGATCGACGCGGAGCGGTATGCCGAGGCCGAAGCGGTCTACCGGCGCGACCTTGAGGACCATCCGCATAATGGCTGGTCGATGGCGGGCCTGATCGGCGCGCTGGAGGCGCAGGGAAAAACCGAGGAGGCCGGCCATCTCAGCCATCATTTCGAGAAGGCCTGGGCCAAAGCGGATGTGGAGCTGAGCGGGTCGCGGCTTTAAGGGCCCTGTCCTGACTGTCCGGGCCTAGAATTCGATCGTGTTGGCCATCTGCGCTGCCTGCGCGCGGAGGGTGTCCATTCTTTCGGGCGCTTCGACGCCGAAGAAGGCTTCGCCGACGCGGTCGATGTGGGGCATCAGGTGGGCGCCGCCGGTTTCACCTTCCGGGATGGGCGCGTCACGGATGGCGATGTGCAGTTCGTTGGCCATGTGGAGCGGGATGAGCGCGGCCAGGAGGATCTGTTCGCGTTTTTGCGTCGTCCACTGATCTTTCAGGGCGATCAGCTCCTCGTCCCAGTAGCGGTCGTCTGGCACCGCCATCATCGGCTCGTAGACGGTGTCGAAGTAATATTCGCTGAGACCGGCGAGCTGGGGATCTGCGGGGCGGCCGGTGATGGCAGTGCAGATTTTCTCGAACGGATTGTCCTTCTGCGGGCCGAGATTCCAGACGATATTGTAGGCGGTGATGAAGGCGGTGCGCCAGACATGCTCGTCTTCAAGCTGATCGGCGGTCATGTCGTCGATATACATGTCGCGGTCAAAATTCATCGCGCGGGCGGAGATGGCGGCCAGCGTGGCCGCCTGGACGGCGAGGGGATCACCCCGCCCTGATTCGGGGCGAGGGGCGGGTTTCGCGGTGTCCTTGTCGCCAAAAATAGCCCCGATGAGCCACAGAACAACCAATACGCCAACGGCGATCAGCGCCCAAGTCTGCCAGCTGGAAAAGTCCATGCCCCGTGTTCCCCTTTCAAGCGTCTCCTGTTGAAACCCCTGGAAGAGTTGGCCAATAGGATTAACATATTCTTTTCCCAACAAGGCGTTAGGCGTTTTGTTGGGCGGGGTAAGCGGGCGGATTTTATGATGGTGTCGACCAATTCATGGGCGAAGGCGGCGATCTGCAACCTGAACAGGCTGGCGTTGCAGCGTTCACTTACTATTCAGCGCTCCAAACCTATACGGAGCACCATGAAACGCATTCTGGTTCTTCTCGCCTTTACGGCCCTCACTTCCGCCCCCGCTGCGCTGGCGCAGCAGGGTGGCAATCCGTGGGCTAACCAGTTCTCGCCGGGCCAGGCCCGCGAGGCCGTGCGCGAGGGCAAGACTGTTCCGCTGAGCAAGGTGTTCAAACAGCTGGAGCGCGAATATGGCGGTTATCAGCTCGGCGCGGAACTATACTCCCGCGATGATGGTTCTACATTCTATGAAATCGACTGGATGACGGAAGACGGCCGCAAGGCCCATTTCACCGTCGACGCGCAGAGCGGATCGGTGATGAACCGCCGCGGCGGTTAAGTCGTCTGAAGCGTTTATTGGAGAAGAGACATGCGTATCCTGGTTGTTGAAGACGATGCAGACCTCCGCCGGCAGCTGGCCGATGTGCTGTCGCAGTCTGGCTACGCCGTAGACCTGGCCGCCGACGGCGAGGATGGGCAATTCCTCGGCGAGACCGAGCCTTATGACGCTGTTGTGCTGGACCTTGGCCTGCCCAAGATCGACGGGGTGAGCGTGCTGAAAAGCTGGCGCAAGGAGGGCAAGACCTTTCCGGTGCTGATCCTCACGGCCCGCGATCAGTGGAGCGAGAAGGTGTCGGGCTTCGATGCCGGGGCCGATGATTACCTCACGAAGCCTTTCATCACCGAAGAGCTGCTGGCGCGGTTGCGGGCGCTGCTGCGCCGGGCGGCGGGGCATTCGGCGGCGACGATCGAGTGCGGCAAGCTGATGGTGGATACCCGCGCGGCGCGCGCGACGGTGAATGGCGAACCGATCAAGCTGACGGCGCATGAATACCGTGTTCTTTCCTACCTGATGCATCATCAGGGCCGGGTGGTGCCGCGCACGGAGCTGGTCGAGCATATTTACGATCAGGATTTCGACCGCGATTCCAACACGATTGAGGTGTTCATCGGGCGCCTGCGGCGTAAGATCGGCCAGGACCGTATCCAGACCGAACGCGGCCTTGGCTATCGCCTGATCGTGCCAGAGGACGAAGCGCGCGTTGCGGGCTGATACCGAACGCGGCTAGATCGCCTCCATGAGTGAGGCCCCACACCCCAAACGTAGTTTGATTGACCGCTGGTCCAGCGTCTCGCTGGCCCGGCGTGTCATGATTGCGGCGGCGATCTGGGGCTTTGTGGTGTTGATCGGGGGGGCGCTGGCGCTGTCGGCGCTTTACCGGGCGCAGACGCTGTCGCTGATTGAGGACGATCTGGGGCAGACGCTGGTGACGCTTTCCAGAGAGCTGACGCGGGAAGACGCCTTTCTGGCCGATGGGCGGGTGACCGATACCGACCGGAATTTCTTCTCCAATGATGCGCGCTTTCAGACGCAGTATTCCGGCCATTACTGGGCGGTGGTGGGCCTGACGCCGGAGATGGAGGTTGCCGGGGATTTCCGCTCGCGCAGCCTTTGGGATGAAGCGGTGCCGGTGACGCCGGAGCTGATCGAGCGGGCGGTGGTGTTGCCGGGCGTTACGCAGTACGCCAACTATCCGGGGCCGCTGGATCAGGTATCGCGCGTGGCGGCGATGGCGGTGATCGTCGAAAACCGGGATACGCCGCTGGTGCTGGTGGCGGCCGCCGACCGCACACCGAACGATGAGGCGGCGACAGGCTTTCGCAATATGCTTCTTGGCACCATGATTGCGCTGTTTGGCGGGGTGTTTGCGGCGATGATGATTGCTGTGCGCTACTCGCTGAACCCGCTGCACAAGCTGGAAGCCGATGTCGCGAAAGTGCGCGGGGGCGAGACGGTGAAGCTGGCGGGGGATTATCCGGCAGAGGTTCGTCCGCTGACGGAGGAGCTGAACAAGCTGATCGAGCACAACCGGGAAGTGGTGGAGCGGGCGCGCACACATGTGGGCAATCTGGCCCATGCGCTGAAGACGCCGCTGGCGGTGCTGCGCAATGAAGCCAAGGGCGGCTCCCAGCTGGATGATGTCGTGCGCCGGCAGGCCGAGGCGATGCAGACCAATGTGGAGCATTATCTGAAGCGGGCGCGGATGGCGGCGCGGGCCGAGGCGATTGGCGCGCGCACGGATGTGCGCCCCGTGCTCGACGGGCTGGCGCGGATGCTGAACCGGCTGTTTGATGCGCGCGGAATTGATGTGACGGTTGCCGGCGCGCAGAGCGCGGTTTTCCGCGGCGAGCAGCAGGACTTTGAGGAGATGGCGGGCAACCTGATGGAAAACGCCTGCAAATGGGCGGCCAGCGAGGTGCTGGTATCGGTGAGTGACAGTCCGCAGGAGCTGGTCATCACGGTGGAAGATGACGGGCCGGGCCTGACGCCGGAGCAGCGGGCGGGCGCGATGAAGCGCGGGGTGCGGCTAGATGAAACAACGCCGGGGACTGGGCTGGGGCTGTCGATTGTTACAGAACTGGCGGAGCTGCATAAGGGCAGCCTTGAACTCGGCGACGCTGCGCTTGGCGGCCTGAAGGCTACTTTGAGATTTCCCCGGCCATGAAACATCTGAACCTCATTATTCTTGGGCTTTGTCTTGTGCTTGGCGCGGGCGGGTATCTGTTGATCGGCAAGCCGGGCATGGCCGACCAGCCGATGGAGACGCGGCAGGCGGCGCTGGCGGAAAAGGTGCGGCTGGACCCGCAATCGCTGACCGAAGGCGAGATGCTGTCGCGCCTGGAGCAGGCGGTGATCGACAAGCCCGATGAGCCCCAGCCGCATTATTTCATCGGCGAGATGCTGCGCACGCAAGGGCGGGCGGAGGATGCTGTGCGGGCGTATCAGTCTGCGCTGCGGCGGGATCAGGATTTTGTGCCGGCACTGATCGGGCTGGCGGATGTGCTGACGCAGCTGGCGGACGGGATGATCGGGCCGGATGCGACGCGGCTCTATGCGCGGGCCTATCAGCTGGACGAGAGCCAGGTGAGCGCAGGGATGCGCGCGGCCATGGGCGCGGCGCAGGCAGGCGATCAGGAAAAGGCCGAGCAGGCGATGCGCTATATCTATGCGCGCCTGCCGGAGGATGATCCGCGCCGCGAACGGTTCCGGCCGATGATCGAGGCGATTGGGCAGGCGCCGGCTGAGCCGGAATAGCGCTGTATCTGCCGCACTCCCCAAGGGGGGCGGGGCAGCTTATAACCTGACCCATGCGCGCACGGACCCGACGGCTTTATACTTTTGGCATTGCGGCCGCCCTGATTGTTGCGGCGGCGGCGCTGGCGTTCTTTGCGCTGCGCGAGAATGCCAATCTCTTCTACACGCCTGAAGTTCTTGCCGAAAAAGGCCTGCCTCGCGAGGGGCGGGAGGTGAAGGTGGGCGGCTGGGTGGAGCCCGGATCGCTGACCTATGCCGATGGCGGGGCGACGATGCGGTTTACCGTGATCGACAACAGCCCGAGCACCATTACCGTGAGCTTCAATGGCGTGGCGCCCGACCTGTTCCGCGAGGGGCAGGGCGTTGTGGCGACCGGCACATTTACGCCGGAGGGCGAGTTCACTGCGCGCCAGCTGCTGGCCAAGCATGACGAGAATTACCAGCCGCGCGAGCTGAAGCCGCTCGAGGCGGGCGGATGATCGAACTCGGCCATTTTGCCGCCTTCCTCGCACTGGGGCTGGCTTTGGCGCAGACGGTGCTGGGGCTGAAGGGCGAGCGGCGCCTGGCGGGGCTGGCGGCTGTGGCGGGCTTTGGCGTGATGGCGCTGGCGTTCCTCACCATCGTTTATGCCTTCATGCGCTCGGATTTCTCGGTCGCTCTGGTGGCCAACAACTCCCACACGCTCAAACCCATGGTCTACAAGATCGCCGGGGCGTGGGGGAACCATGAAGGCTCAATGGCGCTCTGGTGTCTCGTGACGCTCGGCTTTGGCGCGATTGCGGCGGCGACGATGCGGACCGGGCGCGAGACGTTTGAGGCGCGGGCGCTGGGCGTGCAGGGGATGCTGGCGGTGGGGTCGCTGGCTTACCTGTTGTTTGCGTCTTCGCCGTTCCTGCGGCTTGATCCGGCGCCGTTTCAGGGGGCGGGGCTGAACCCTCTGTTGCAGGACCCGGCGCTCGCGATCCATCCGCCGATGCTTTATCTTGGCTATGTCGGATACTCCTTTGTCTTTGCGCTGGCGGCCGCTGGCCTGATGGAGGGGCGGATTGACCGGGTTTGGGCGAAGGAGGCGCGGATATGGTCTCTGGCGGCGTTTGCGCCGCTCACCCTTGGCATCGCGCTGGGCTCTTACTGGGCTTATTACGAGCTTGGCTGGGGCGGCTGGTGGTTCTGGGACCCGGTGGAGAATGCCTCGCTGATGCCGTGGCTGATCGGGGCGGCGCTGCTGCATTCGGTGATCGTCACGGAGAAGCGCGAGAGCTTTGCGGCCTGGACGGCACTGCTGGCGGTGCTCTCATTCCTGTTCTCGATATTGGGCGCGTTCCTTGTGCGCTCGGGCGTGCTGACGTCTGTGCATGCGTTTGCGGTGGACCCGGAGCGGGGGACGCTGCTGCTGCTGGGACTGCTGGGCTATGGCGGGTTTGCGCTGGGGCTGTTTGCGCTTCGGGCGCCGTCGCTGATGGGGGGCAAGCCCTGGACGCTGCTCAGCCGCGAAGGCGCGCTGATGGCGAATAATGTGGTGCTGATTGTTGCCACGCTGACGGTGTTGCTGGGCACGCTGTTTCCTTTGATTGCCGAGGCGTTCGGGCGGACGATTTCTGTGGGCGAGCCCTATTTCAATCTGACCTTTGTGCCGATCCTGGTGCTGGCGCTGATCATTCTGCCGGTGGCGCAGGCCTGGGCGTGGGGCAAGGCGGACCTCAAATCCTGGCGGCGCTGGGCGATGGGCGGGGCGGCGTTGACGGCGGTGTTCATGCTGCTGGGCATCGGGCCGCTGGACATTCCGCTGGGCGCGGCGTTCGGGCTGGCGCTCGGTTTCTGGCTGGTGTTTGGCGCCGTCTGGGAGATGAAGCGGCGGGCGATCAATATCCGGCGCATCTTCAAGATGCCGGCGCGCGTGTGGGCGATGACGCTCGCGCATGCCGGGCTGGGGCTGTTCGTGATCGGCGCTGTGCTGGAGACGAGCGGGCGGTATGAGGCGACGCTGGCGCTGCCCGAGGGCGGCTCTGGCACCGTAGCGGGCTGGGCGATCACGCTGGACGAGGTGCGCGCGATCGAGGGGCCGAACTGGTATGCCGACAAGGCCGTGCTGACCGCGCGCAAGGGCAGCGCCAGCGCGGAACTTCTGCCGATGAAGCGCTTCTATCCGGCCGCGATGATGCCGACGACCGAGACAGCGATCCACAAGACCGGCGCGGGCGATCTCTATGTTGCCCTTGGCGAGCAGCGCGAGATTGACGGCGAGGCGCGCTGGGTGTTCCGCGTCTACTACAATCCGATGGTGGATGTGCTGTATCTGGGCGTCGTGCTGATCGGGCTTGGCGGGCTGATCGGGATGTGGCCGGCAGGGCGGCGGCTCAAGCCCGCGGCAGACGAAGCGTAGCCTTCAGGCCGGGCTGTTCGGTCGGGCCGTTGCCTGTGCCGAGGATCAGCTGGCCGCGATGCAACTCAGCGACAGATTCCACGAGGGCGAGGCCAAGGCCCGAGCCGGGCTGTGTGCGCGCAGAGTCGAGCCGGTGAAAACGTTCGATGACCTTGTCGCGCGCCTCTTCGGGAATGCCGGGGCCGGAATCGATGACCGTCAGGTCGATCATACCTTCGGGCGTGCGGCTGGCGGTGAAGCTGATGGCGCCGCCTGCGGGGGTGTATTTCACGGCGTTGTCCAAGAGGTTTGCCAGCGCCTGGCCGATCAAATCCTTGTCGCCGAGGATGACCAGGTTGCGGGCGATCTGGCTTTTGAAGGTGAGGCTGGCTTCCTCGCAGGCCGGATCGAACAGCTCGGCGAGTTCTTCGGCCAGACCGCTCAGATCCATGCGGGCGAGCGTGCCTTCCGAGCCGGCGTCGAGGCGCGCGAGGCGGAGGATGGCGTTGAAGGTGTCCAGCACGCGGTCGACTTCCGAGAGCGTCGTGCCGAGGGTTTCGTTGGCGGCTTCTTCGGAGAGGGGCTTGCTGAGCGCAAGTTCCAGACGGTTGCGCAGGCGGGTGAGCGGTGAGCGCAGATCATGGGCGATGGCGTTGCCGGTATGGCGGGAGGATTCCACCAGCTTCTGGATCTGGTCGAGCATCGCATTGAGGCGTTGGGCGAGGCGGTCAAATTCGTCGCCTGTGCCGCGCACGGGCATGCGGCGGCCAAGTTCGCCGCCCATGACGGCTTCGGTGGTCTTGGCGAGTTCATCGGCGCGCTTGGCGGCGCCGCGTGAGATGACGAGGCCCCCGGCCAGCGAGAGGATGAGCGCGATGGGCATGGCAACGTAAACGGCGTTGCGGATACGCCCGACGATGACCGTCTGCTGGGCGGTGTCGAAGGCGACCATCAGCGCGCCGCCATTGTCGCGCAGGCGCACGATGCGGCCGGCCGCGGGGCGCAGCGTGTTGGTGCCGTCGGCCTGGGGCAGCTCGAAATCGAAATAGACGGTCTTCATGCCGGCGGCAGGGGGATCGGCCGGCAGGCGGGGGAAGTGGCCGGCGATCTTCCGGCCGGAGGAGTCTTCAAGATAGTAGAAGAATTGCGAGCCGGAGAGCGTCATCCGCTCGAAGACGGACTGGCTGAGGCGTTCCATGCCGCCGGTATAATAGGCGTTGGCGAGCTGTTCGAACTCCACCGTGATGCGGTTTTCGGACTCCGCGCGGATATAGTAAACTGTTGAATAATATAGATAAACGAGCAGTGCGCCGGAGAAGGCGCCAATCATCGCGGAGTAGAGGATTGTCAGCTTGAAGGTGGTGGTGCGCGCGAACGCCGGCATCGCCTTCTTGATCTGCGCCATGAAGGGCAGGCTGGACCAGGCCTTGCCGAGACCGCGCCAGCCGGCGCCTATGCCCTTGCCCAGAATCCGCAATGGTTTCAGGAGCTGGGTCCTGTCAGGCACCCGAGGGGCCAGCCATGCGGGAAGTTGGAGCGGCGTTTTCATCTCGCGCTAGGTGCCAGCGCCGCTCCAAAAGGTCTAGCCCTGGCTCTGCAGGCGGTATCCGGCGCCGCGAACGGTCTGGAGCAGCGGTTCGGCGAACTCCTTGTCGATCTTTGCGCGCAGGCGGGAGATGTGAACGTCGATCACATTGGTCTGGGGATCGAAGTTATAGTCCCACACCTTTTCCAGCAGCATCGTGCGCGTCACGACCTGGCCGGCATGGCGCATCAGATATTCCAGCAGGCGGAACTCGCGGGGCTGAAGGTCGATCTTCTTGCCGGCGCGGGTGACCTTGCGGGTCAGGAGGTTCATTTCCAGGTCGCCTGCCTTGAGCACCGTGACCGGCGGCTCGGCATTCGTCTGGCGGCGGCCGAGGGCTTCGACGCGGGCGGCGAGTTCTGCCGGGGCAAAGGGCTTGCCCAGATAGTCCTCAGCGCCGGCGCGAAGGCCCTGCACCTTGTTCTGAACGTCTCCGAGGGCGGAGAGGAAGAGGGCGGGCGTTGTGCCACCGGCTGCGCGGAATTCCTGCAACAGGGTGAGGCCGTCCTTTTCCGGAAGCATCCGGTCAACGATGAGGGCGTCATATTCAGACGCCCGCGCCATTGCCAGACCGGAAGCGCCATCGCTGGCGCGCTCCACCTTGTGTCCAGCGTCAAGCAGCACCTTCTCGATGAAGCTTGCCATTTCAGTGTCGTCCTCGATGACGAGGACTTTCAGCGATGTCGTGGATTCTGTTTCGACCATATCGGTCTCCATCAACGTCATGGTTGGCTCCTTCAGCCTGCCGGCAAATCTACAGTGCGGTAAATGGTGGTCTGACCGACGCGGACGGCCAGAAGGATTTTCGACCGGTTGGCCGCGCGGGCTTCGCTCACCGTTTTCTCAAACGCCGCGACACTCGGGACGGGTTGACCGTTGGATTCCAGAATGACGAGGCCGCTTTCGAAGCCAGCTTTTGCGAACACGCTGTCGGGCGTCACTTCCGTGATGGCCAGGCCGGTATCACCGGGGCGCAGCGCGAGCCGTTCACGAATTTCTTCCGTCATCGGCACGAGGCGGACACCGAGATCGTCCAGCAGTGCGCCGGGGACACCGGAGGACTGGTCGCCGGGGCCAGCGTCAGGCGATCCCGGATTGCCTGGCGTTGCATACGGATCTTCGGGGCGTTCGCCGACGGTGACGTTGATGGTCTGGCGCTTGCCTTCGCGGATGATGTCGAACTTGTTTGCGGTGTTGGCGATGAGGCGGCCAACGATGCGGGTGGTGGAGGTTGCGTCGGTGACCTTCTGGCCGTTGACCGAGAGGATGATGTCGTTGCGGCGCAGGCCGGCTTTCTCAGCCGGGCTGCCGACCGTTACGTCTGCGATCAGCGACCCCTTGGTGTCTGCGATGCCGAGGGCTTCGGCAAATTCAGGGGTGAGGTCTGCGATCTGCACGCCGAGCCAGCCGCGGGAGACGCGGCCGTCCTTGATCAGCGTATCGGTGACTTCCTTGGCCAGTTCCGAGGGAATGGCAAAGCCGATGCCGACCGAGCCGCCGGTGGGCGAGAGGATCTGCGAGTTTACGCCGATGACGTTGCCTCTGAGGTCAAAGGTCGGGCCGCCGGAGTTGCCGCGGTTAATCGGGGCGTCGATCTGGATAAAGTCCGTATACGGGCTTCCGGCGCCAAGCTCGCGGCCATTGGCCGAGAGGATGCCGGCCGTTGCCGTGCCGCCAAGGCCGAAGGGGTTGCCGAGCGCGACGACCCAGTCACCCTTGCGGACATTCTCCGACGAGCCGAATTCGACGTGGGGATATTTGCCCTTTTCCTTCACGCGAACGACAGCGAGGTCTGTCTGGCGGTCGGTGCCGACAAGCTCGGCCTCAAGTTCCTTGCCGTCGGAGGTGACGATCTGGATCTGAGTGGCGCGGTCGATGACGTGATGGTTGGTGACGACGAGGCCGTCTTCGGAGATGAAGAAGCCCGAGCCCAGTGAGCGCGATTCGCGCTGGCGGGGTGTTTCCTGCGGGGCGGGGCGTTGCTGGAAGAATTCTTCCATGCCGGGGGCGCCCCGAAACTGTTCAAAGAATTCTTCAATACCCGGAACGCTGCCGACTTCCTGGGTGGCAATAACGTTGACGCTGACGACGGCTGGTTCGACCTTCTCGATGAGGTCTGCAAAGCTGAGGGGCGCGCCGGGGGGCGCCTGAATGGCAATGGGCTGAGCCCCTGCCTCGGGCGCGATAAGTTTCGGTACCGAGATCGCGCCTCCCATGATCACAGCTCCGAAGGCAGCAGCGACGAGTGCCTGAGCCGAAATCCCGATTTTGCGCATCTAATTCTCCAGATCGCTGATTTTACGCCAGTATGACGTTGAGCCAAAACATAAACATGCCACAGCCAGAGTGGGCATTAAAAGACAGTTAGGTGTAATCACGGCAGCTTGAAGGCCACCCTGGGCATAAATTGACCCGCCGTGACGCCCCGGTCAGGCGTCTTCAGCTTCAACTTCGCCGTTTTTGCGCTTCGCGTTTCTGGCGAGCACGATGCCTATGCCCGCGCCCGCGCCCAGCAGGATGAAGGGCAGCGTCCAGAGCAGCCAGCTGGCGGGGTCGCGCGCCGGGGGACGGAACAGCACGAATTCCCCATAGCGGCTGACGAACCAGTCCCGGATCTCGGTATCGGTGGCGCCCTCGGCCACCATCTCGCGGATGCGGGTGCGCATATCTTCGGCAATCGGGGCGGACGATTGCGACACCGGCTCGTTCTCGCAGGCGACGCAGCGCACTTCCCGCATCAGAGCCTGGGCGCGCAGCTCTGCATCCGGATCGTCCAGAGGGGCGCCGGCGGCAAAGGCGATGAGGAGGGTGGCGAGAAGCGCTTTCATAGTGCGGTGACCCTAGCAGAGCGGGACGCAGAGGGGAAAGGCGCTGCGATGTCTCAGATTACCCCGTCACGCCGCATGACGGCTTCTTCTGATTCGCGGGACATGTAGGCGAGGATTTCGGGCTTGGGGGAGACCTTGACCACATAGGTGACCGGGAAGGCCGAGGTGACGGGGCCGGACTTGCCCCTGGCGAAGGCCATCTTCCGGTTGGCAGTCACAAGATAATGAGACGGGGCAACCTCTTCGATGGACTGAAGCTCGATATCGAGCCCTTCGAGGCCGAGATCGCCGTGCATGACAGCATGACGCTCATCCAGCGCCTTGCGGTAGGCATCGTCCACCTTCCAGGCGGCGAAAGAGGTGGGCGAGGATTCAATATAGGTAGGAGCATAGGAGGCCGCGACGGTTGCCGTGTCCCCGTCAAGGGACGCTTTGGCATACTGCTGAAAGAAACGCCGCAGCGAACCTTCTCGCGTTTCGGGCATTGGAGCCGCTCCATTTTTCCAGTCTGATTTTCGGGGTAGCCTTAACAAGGCTTTGCTACGGCTTTGCGTCGGGCATGTGATACCTCCAAGACGCATGACCCGGCGAAAGGTTGCGAACAGATTTGTCGTCGCGCAGTGGCTCGGCTAAGCCTTTGGGTATGCTCGATATACGCCCGATTGCCCCGACGCCCGAAGCGGCCCTTGCCGCCGCGATTGAACATGCGCCGTATCTGCGCCGGCTGGCGGATCGGGGCGCGGGGCTGGATTTTGACGCAGCGTTGAAGGCGGCCACGACCCTGCCGAGGGATATGCCGATTGATGAGGTGATGATTGCGTTGCGCAAGGCCAAAGCGTCAGCGCACCTCTCGCTTGCGGCGGCGGACCTTTCCGGAACGATGGATGTGATGGAGGTGACCCGCCACCTGACGGAGTTTGCCGGGGGAAGTCTGGAGACGGCGCTTCAGGCAGCGCTGGCGGCGCGGGGCCTGAAGGCGGAGGGCATCTTCGTGGTCGCGCTGGGCAAGATGGGCGCGTTCGAGCTGAACTATTCCAGCGATATTGATGTGTGCGCCTTCTATGAGCGCAGCCGGTTTGATGGCGGGGAGCGCGATTCCGGCGACGCCGCCCAGCGGGTGATCCGCGAGATGGTGCGCATCATGGATGAGACGACGGCGCAGGGTTACGTTTTTCGCACGGACCTTCGCCTGCGGCCCGACCCCGGCTCAACGCCCGTCGCGGTCTCCACCGAGATGGCCGACCTCTATTATGAGAGCCAGGGGCAGAACTGGGAGCGGATGGTCTGGATCAAGGGCCGCCCGACTGCGGGTGACATTCCGGCGGCGGAGCGTTTCCAGAAGCGGCTGGAACCGTATGTCTGGCGGCGTAACATGGACTATTGGGCCATCGGTGACATCCAGGCGATCAAGCGGATGATCAACACCAAGGTGGGGGACGATGGGTTTGCGTCGGTCTCGCCGGATGTGAAGCTCTCGCCCGGCGGCATCCGCGAGATCGAGTTTTTCGTGCAGACCCAGCAGCTGATCCTGGGCGGGCGGGAGCCGGCGTTTCGGGACAATTCCACGCTGGGGGCGATGGAGGCGTTGCGGGCGGCGGGGATCGTATCCGACAAGACGGCCGCCGACCTGACGACAGCTTATCGCGCGCTGCGCAATGTGGAGCATCGCGTCCAGATGCGTCAGGACGAGCAGACGCATACTGTGCCCGCCGATCCGGCAGAGCGGGAGGCGGTGGCCTGGCTGTGCGGCTATGGCAATCTGGGCGATTTTGACCGCGACCTGCTGGAAACGCGCCGGGTGGTTCAGGCCGCCTATGACGCGTTGTTTGCGCAGGAAGATCGCGCGGCCGAACGCCATGATCTGGGCAACCTCGTTTTCACTGGCGTCGATGATGATCCGGGGACGGTAAAAACGCTGAGCGATCTGGGGTTCTCTGATCCATCCTCTGCGATTGATACGATCCGCAACTGGCACCGGGGCCGCGTAATGGCGACGCGGACACCCAGGGGACGCGAAATTCTCACCTCCATCCTGCCGGGCATCCTGAAAGCCATGGGCGCCACCGGCGAACCGGATGAGGCGTTCCGGTGGTTCTCGCGCTTCTTTGAAGGGCTGTCTTCCGGCGTGCAGACGCTGTCGATGCTGCTGGCGCGGCCTGATCTTCTGGACGATCTGGTCTCCACGCTGGCGCTGGCGCCGCGCCTGGCGCAGATCCTTGCGCGGCGGCCGGACCTGCTGGAGGCGCTTGTCTCGAACGCGATTCCGCGCGCGCCTGAGCTTACCGATAAGGTCAGCTTTGATGCGGCGATGGATGCCTGGCGGCGGTATCACCGCGAGCAGAGCTTTCTGATCGGGCACCGGCTGTTGCATGGCCTGCTGCCAACCGATCAGGCGGCCGAAGCCTGGACAAGCCTTGCCGACGAAACCATTCGCCAGATGGCGGGCGCGGCGCAAGCCGAGACGATGCGGCGCAATGGCGATGTGCCCGGCCGCTGGGCGGTGTTTGCGATGGGCAAGCTCGGCGGGGGCGAACTCACCGCAGGATCAGACCTCGACATAATCCTCATCTATGATTCGCAGGCGGATGATGCGCAGACCTGGTTCACACGGCTGACGCAGCGGCTGATTACGGCGCTGACGGCCCCGACGGCAGAAGGCGCGCTGTATGAGGTGGATATGCGTCTGCGCCCTTCCGGGCGGGCGGGGCCGGTGGCGGTGAGCCTGTCAGCGTTCCGGCACTATCAGAATGAAGAGGCCTGGACCTGGGAGCATATGGCGCTGACCCGCATGCGGTTCGTGTGCGGAGATAACACGCTGGGCGAAGAAGTTCTGGCCATCGCTACTGATGCGATCAGCGCGCGTGCGCGCAGCGAACGGCGCAAAGCCATTCCGGGCGACGTATCCGACATGCGGGCCACGCTCTACCGCGAGAAGCCCGACAAGGGACTGTGGGACCTGAAGACCGCCGAAGGCGGACTGATCGACATAGAGTTCATGGCACAGAAGGAAATGCTGCTGCGGGGGCGCACAGACCTTATCCGCCCGGCGACGGCCCTTGCGCTGTCGGGGCTGGCGGAGGCGGATGAAAGCGAAGCGCCTGAAGATGCCGAGGACTGGTATTTCCTGCGCGCGGCGCTGCATCTCGTTTCTTCGTTGCAGCAGATACAGCGCCTCGCGCTGGGTGATACGGACGCGGAGGATGAAACGATCCCCGAAGGTCTGAAGAACCGTTTCTGCCGCGCTGCGGCGGAGGAAGATGGATTTGAGGTTCTGGAAAACCACCTGAGAGAGGTAAAAAAGCGCGTACATTCAATGGCCCGCGAAAAACTGCAGCTTAAATCGACGGAATCCTGAAGGCCCCCCGTTTCATAAGCGCTGGGAGATAACAGGAGACCAGAGATGAAACGTTCGACACTCGCGTTTGCAAGCATGGCCGTGATTGCGCTCGCCATGCCGCTCGCCGCTCAGGCCGGCCCAGGCAAAGGACATCGCGGCCATGGCGCGCATCTGATGCAGATGGACGCCAATGCTGACGGCAATATCACCCGCGCGGAGGCAGAAGTCTCCCTCGCGACCCGCTTTGCAACGATTGACGCCAATTCCGATGGCTTCGTCACTCAGGATGAGATGAAAGCTCATCATGAGGCCAAGCGCGCCGAGATGAAGGCGAAATGGGAAGCCAGGAAGGCAGAAGCTGAAGCCGCCGGCGAACCGGTGCGTGAAGGCAAGCCGAAGCGTGAGAAAGATCCCGCCAAAGCCGCCGAATGGAAAGCCAAGAAAGCTGAAAAAGCCGCTGAACACTGGGCCGAAATGGACAGCGACAGCGATGGCCAGCTGAACACCGCCGAATTCACCGCCGCGCACATCACGTTCTTTGACAAGATGGACGCCGACAGTGATGGCACCATCACGAAAGCCGAGATGGACGCTGCCAAGGCCAAGAAGAAGGAGCGTCGCGGCGAATGGCGCGACAAGATGAAAGCCGAAGCTGGCGAATAAGGCCCGAATTGGGAACGGGCCGGAACCATTTTGAGACGATTGATCCCCCCCTGCGATTGTCTCTCGGTATTCCGGCCCGGACTCAGCTAAACATCCCCTCGTGGCGTTTACATCGGACCTTGACCAGATCACACGCGCCGCGGCGGGAGACGCCGCGGCCGTTCGGGCTATCGTCAACCGGTACAGCCCCGGCGTGCTTTCACTTGCAACGCGCATGTTGGGCGACAGGGCAGAGGCAGAAGACGTGACCCAGGAAACATTCATCCGCGCCTGGAAGGCTCTGGCGACCTGGGAGCCGCGTGCGAAATTTTCCACATGGCTGCACCGTGTGGCGCTGAACCTCTGCTACGACCGGCTGCGAAAGCGCCGCGAAGTGCTTTCAGATGAAATTCCCGAACGCGCCGATACGGCCCTCGGGCCGCAGGATGCGCTGGACCAGGCACAACGGGTGAACGCGGTGGAAGCCGCCATCAGCGCCCTGCCGGAACGCCAGTCTGCCGCCTTGACCTTGTGCGCCCTGCAGGGACACTCACAGACAGAAGCGGCGGAAATCATGGATGTCAGCGTTGAAGCCCTGGAAAGTCTGCTCGCCCGCGCGCGGCGCACATTGCGCGGACAACTGCTCGATGGAAGGAATGCCTCATGACCTGTCCCATGACTGATGATCGCCTGATCGAGCTGATCGAGACCTGGGGCGCGGAAGCCGCCTGCTGGCCCGAAGCGGAGCGTGATGCGGGCAAGGCGCTGCTGCGCGCCCATCCCGAACGCTTTGCCGGCGCGCTGGCGCAGGCTCGCGAACTCGACCTGATGCTGGGCGCCTTGCCGGAGCCGGAGATGCCCCGCGCGCTGACGGAAGCCATCATAGCCGCCGCCCCCCGCCCGAAACGGGCCGGCAGCGGTTTGCCGGGCTGGTTTGGCCTCAAGACACCCTGGGCGCCGGCGAGTGGCTTTGCCGCTGCCGCGTTGGGCCTCTTCATGGGGCTGACGATGGCGCCGGTCGCCAGCGCAGAAGATGAGATGACAGCTGAAGTCGAGGAACTCGTCGTTTCGGCGCTGGGCTTTGATACGGCGACCTATGCCGTGGAGGAACTGGAATGAGCGGACTGCCCAACTGGCTGACACCCGCCGCGCTTGGCGTGTCGCTTCTGGTGAACCTCGGGCTTGGCGGCTATGTCGCCGGCCAGCATCTGCGTGCCGATCCACCCCGGCAGGAGCGCAGCCAGGAGCGGCCCCGTTTCGAGCGGCCCGAAGGCATGCCGGAAATCTCCCGCGAAGATCGCCGCGAAGTGCGTGGTCTGATGCGGCAGGGCTTTGAATCGGCGCAGGCAGAACTGGCCGCCCGCCGGGAAGCCGAAGCGCGGTTTGCGCTGGTTCTGGCGGCGGAAAACTTTGATCGCGAGGCGGCGGAAGTAGCGCTGCGGGAACTGCGCGATGCGGACGTGATGCTCCGTGACCGGATCGGCCTGGAAGTCCTCAGCGGGATCAGCGAGCTGAGCCCGGATCAGCGGGCCTGGGTGGCGTGGATACTGTCCGGCCCCAAGGACAGCCATGGCAAGCACAGGAAAAAAGACAAAAAGCCACCCACACCGCCCGAAGGCGAACCGCCACCGCGCTAGTCTTTTGACTTGTGCGCCAGGCGCGCGGCGTTGGCTTCCCAATTCTGCCCATCGAACGGAACAACCGTTACTTTAAGGTCCATCCAGTCATCCAGCGCGCGCCAGGTGACGGCAACGCCGTCGGGGTTTGAGCGCGGGATGTAGAAGCTCTTGATCCCGCAGGTCTTGCAGAACAGATGCTTTGCGGCGCCGGTGTTGAAGGTGTACTGGCTGAGATTATCCTTACCCTGAAGAAGGCGGAACCGGCTGGCGGGCACGATGACATGGATGTTGCCGCTCATCGCACACATGGTGCAATTGCAGTCTTCCACCTCGAAAGCTTCGGGCAGTTGCACCTCAAAGCGCACAGCGCGGCAATGGCAGCCGCCACTATGCCAGCGCGGACTTTCTGCGTTCAGCCGGCCCAGACCGGCGGTTTCCTGTGTGCCCATGGCGCGGCGCGCTCCAACTGTCCTGCCAGCGACAGCAGCAGGTCTTCGCGGCCATAGCGCGCGCCGAACATCATGCCAATAGGCAGGCCCGCGGGCGCGGTGGGCGTGGGCTTCGTCCAGTGCAGCGGCACGGTCATGGCGGGGCAGCCGGTCTGGTTGAACAGCGCGCAATGGGGCGCAAAGCCTGCGACCGCCGCGCCCATGGCCGCAGGGTCTGCGGTAAGCGCCATGGTGCCGAGCGGGTCTGGCGCGCGGTGAAGCGTGGGCGACAATGTGAGATCAAACTGCCCGGCATCCAGGAAGTGCTCATAGATGATCGCCGCCGTGATGAAGGCGTTGTTTGCCTTGGCCAGCTCCACCATCGGAACCGTCCGTCCAAGGCGCACCATGGAGGCGGTGATGGGTTCGAGTTCGTCATCCTCCACCGGGAGTCCGCGCGCGATGCCGCGCTCTTCTACCAGGGCGGCGATGTTGGCGGAGATCGTGAACAAACCTGCCTTGGCCAGCGCTTCACCCTCAATCAATGGCGCAGCTTCCACGACTGTGTGGCCGAGGCTTTCGAGGAGTTTTGCCGTGTTTGCAATCCCCTCAGCCGCGTCGGCGTCCGGCTTTGTACCATTAGGCGCGACCGGCCAGAGCGCGATGCGCAGCGGGCGCGGGTCGCGGTCCAGCTCGGAGAGATAGGCGCGGGCCGGAGCAGGCGCGGCGTAGCGGCTGCCGGTTTCCGGGCCATGGGTCAGGTCCAGCATCGCGGCCGTGTCGCGCACCGTGCGGCTGACCACGCCGACCGTTGAGAGACCGTTCCAGCCTTCGGTTTTGGCCGGGCCCATGGGCATGCGCCCGCGCGATGCCTTGAGGCCAAACAGGCCGCAGCACGCCGCAGGAATGCGGATCGATCCACCGCCATCGCTGGCATGTGCCACTGGCAGAACGCCGGAGGCGACCGCCGCTGCGGCGCCGCCAGAGGAGCCGCCTGTGATGCGGGTGGTGTCCCAGGGGTTTCGGGATTGTCCGTAGAGGGTCGATTCTGTTGTCAGGGTGAGGCCGAATTCCGGCGAGGTGGTTGCGCCAAAGAAAACGAGGCCTGCCTTGCGGAACCGCTCCACCAGGGTGGAATCGCGGCTTGCCACATAGCCCTTGAAGGCGCGGCTGCCCGAAGTAACGGGCGCGCCTTTCACCTCAACGCCCAGATCCTTCACCACGAACGGCACCCCGGCATAGGGGCCGTCGATGCCGCCTGCTTTAAGCTGCTCGCGCGCAAGATCAGGATAAAGCGCCGAGAAACAGTTGATCTGAGGCTGGACAGATTCGGCGCGGCTGACGGCGGCTTCGAGGAGTTCACCCGGCGATGCCTGCCGTGTGCGAACAAGCTCGGCAAGGCCCAGGCCGTCCAATTCTGAATCGCGCGCCATGCTGTCTATCTCCCTGATTTCTTTATCATGATTTATATGCTTCCTCCTTTGTAAGGGATTGTTTGAACGGCGCAAACGGGAGGGGGCTGGCAAGGCCGAAAAAAAGTGGTATTGCACTGCACCATCAGCCGAAGGGCGGCGCAGGCCGCAGCGGTGCTGAATAAGGAACGGACTGACTGATCTGGCGCCCGGCGCCGTAGTTTCCAAACCCACCCCTCTCAATCATTTGAAGGTTTCATCATGCGCGCTCCGCGAATGATCGGGGCCATCCGCAAGCCTCTTGCGGTTGCCTCCCTGTATGCTCATCGCCTGATGCGCCGGGTTCATCCGGCGAAGCTGATCTTTGCTGGCTATGCGTTTTACATGGCGCTCGGCTGCGCACTCCTCTGCCTGCCATTCTCTCAATCTGTCCCGGTGCATCTGCTGGACAATCTGTTCACGGCGGTGTCCGCCGTATCGACAACCGGTCTTGTGACGGTTGATCCGGGAACTTCTTACACTTTCATGGGCGAGCTGGTGATCCTGCTGCTGATTCAGGCAGGCGGGATTGGCTATATGACGGTCAGCTCGTTCGTGATGATGGCGACGGTTCAACATCTGTCGCCACTGCGGGAGCGTCTTGCGCGCGCCGCCTTCATCCTTCCGGAAGATGTCAGCATCGGGATCTTTATCCGGACTGTGGTCATCTACACATTTTCCGTGGAGATAATGGGCGCAATTCTGCTGTTTATCCAGTTCTCAGCCAGCGGCGTGGACAACGCCATCTGGAACGCGATTTTTCACTCCGTCTCGGCTTTCTGCACAGCGGGCTTCAGCCTTAACCCCAACAGCCTGGAAGACTTCCGCGGCGATGTCGGCGTCAATGCCACCATCTCGGCGCTGTCTATCCTCGGCGCGATGGGCTTTCTGATTGCCTGGGATGTCTGGCGTAGCCTGACGCGGCGCAGTTTCGTGCTGAGCTTTACCAGCAAGGTGATCCTTAAGCTCACGGGGGCGTTCCTGCTCGCGGGAACGGCGATTTTCTTTGTAGCAGATCCTGGAATTTCGGCGCTGCCATCCGGGGAGCGCCTGATGGCGTCTTTCTTCCAGACGATGACGGCGACCACCACTGTGGGCTTCAACACCCATCCGATCAGCGCGCTGACGCCTGCCGTCATTGTGCTGCTGTTCTTCCTGATGGCCATCGGCGCCTCGCCTTCGGGCACGGGCGGGGGGCTCAAGACGACGACCTTTGCCGCGATGATCGGCCTTGTGCGATCCACAGTGCGCCGGCGGCCGGAGATCACATTCTTCAACCGCGTCATCGCGCCGGCACGGCTTCAGCTGGCCATGGCTTCTTCAGCTTACTTCGTGATGCTCATGACACCTGCGGTTTTCGTCCTGTGTCTGACGGAACCAGGCAAGGAATTTCAGATGCTCCTGTTCGAGGCAATCTCTGCAATCGGCACAGTGGGCCTTTCCATGGGCATCACGGGTTCACTGAGCGATATAGGCAAGCTCACCATCATCCTGCTGATGTTTGCAGGCCGGGTGGGCATCCTCACCTTCGGCATTGCGCTGGCCTCCAAGGATGAGGAAACCGAGGTGCGGCGGCAGGAAGATTTGTTGGTGTGATGAGGACGGCGCCGGCCCGAAGGCCGGCGTCAGTCATCTTCTTCCAGCTTGGCGTCCATTTCTTCGTCCGACCAGCCGAAATGGTGGCCGAGTTCGTGGATGAACACATGGGTCACCAGCTCTTCCACGGTCACATCGCCCCGCGCGGCCCATTCAAACAGGATGGGCAGGCGGTAGAGATAGACCAGTGGTCTGTATTCGGAGGGGTTGGTGACGCTTTCGAGGGTGAGGGGGATGCCCACATAGAGTCCGGTCAGCTCCAGCGCGTCGTCGATCTGCATCTCGTCAAGGGTCTCGTCCTCGGCATAATCCATCACGAGGATGCGGACATCGCCGGCCGCCTTGCGCATGAACTCGGGCAGGTCAGCGAAACATTTCTCCGCCGTGAGATACATCTCGTCGACGCTGGGCGCGATGCTGGTCAGCGCGCTCATGCCAGTGTCACGGCAGTGCCGGAAACGGCCACCATCATCATCGAGCCACCCTGGCCGATGACGCTGTAGTCGAATTTTACCCCGACAATGGCGTCGGCGCGCAGGCGCTGGGCTTCTTCGATCATCTCCGCAATCGCGCCGTCGCGCGTTTCGCGCAGGGTGCTCTCATAGGCGTTGGAGCGGCCGCCGACGAGGTTCGTAAAACTCGCCAGAATGTCCTTGCCGAGATGGGCGCCGATCACGACCTCGCCGCACACGATGCCTTTGTATTCCCGGATTTCCCGGCCTTGAACCGTGTGTGTGGTGGTGAGGATCATGGGGCTCTCCGCTTGAAACCTACTCCGCTGCTGTCCGCGCCGGATCATCCGTTCCCAGAAGCAGTTCCAGCATACGGATGGCGCTGTCGGCGATCACTGTGCCCGGTGGGAAGATCGCGGCGGCGCCGGCTGTACGCAGGGCGTCGAAGTCCTGTGGCGGGATAACGCCGCCCACGATGATCCGGGCGTTGGCAGCGCCTTCGTTGCCGAGGGCGCGTTTGAGTTCAGGCACCAGCGTCAGGTGGCCAGCGGCGAGCGAGGAGGCGGCGACGATGTCGACCCCGGCTTCGCGGGCGTCGCGGGCTGCTTCTTCCGGGGTCTGGAAGAGGGGCCCGATCTCGACCTCCCAGCCAAGGTCCATCAGCGCGGAGGCGACGACCTTCTGTCCACGGTCATGTCCGTCCTGGCCCATCTTGGCGATGTAGATCTTCGGCCGGCGGCCGTTGGTCTTTTCAAAGTCCGAGGCGAGCGCCTGGGCGTGTTCAGCTTTTGCATTGCCTTTCACGCCGCCGCCATAGACGCCTTTGATGGAGCGGATGACGGCGCTGTGGCGGCCCTGGCTGCGCTCGACGGCTTCGGAAATTTCACCCACGGTCGCCTTGGCGCGCGCCGCGTCCACGGCGAGGGCCAGAAGGTTGCCCTTGGTGCCTGCGGCAGCTTCGGCGATGGCGTCGAGTTTTGCAGTGACTTCGTCTTCGTTACGTTCCGATTTCAGGCGCGCGAGCTTTTCAAGCTGCATGCGGCGGACGGCAGCGTTGTCAACCTTCAACACAGGGACATCTTCGTCCTCGTCCAGCAGGAATTTGTTGACGCCCACAACGGTCTGCGTGCCGCTGTCGATGCGCGCCTGCGTATTGGCGGCGGCTTCCTCGATACGCAGCTTGGGCAGGCCTTCCTCGATGGCTTTGGCCATGCCGCCCATCGCTTCGACTTCCTCGATATGTTTCAGCGCCTTGGCGGCCAGGTCATGCGTCAGGCGTTCCACATAGTAGGCGCCGCCGAAGAGGTCGATCGACTGGCAGGCGCCCGCTTCCTGTTGCAGCAGGATCTGCGTGTTGCGCGCGATGCGGGCGGAGAAATCCGTCGGCAGGGCAAGAGCTTCGTCGAAACTGTTGGTGTGCAGGCTTTGCGTCTGGCCGCCCGAGGCTGCGATGGCCTCCAGGCAGGTACGGATAACGTTGTTGTAAACGTCCTGCGCGGTGAGACTCCAGCCGGAGGTCTGCGAGTGTGTCCGCAGGCTGAGGGATTTGTCAGACTTCGGATTGAACTTCTCTTTGACGAGCTTTGCCCAGATGAGGCGCGCGGCACGCATCTTGGCGACTTCCATGAACGTGTTCATGCCGATCGCCCAGAAGAAGGAGAGACGCGGGGCAAACCTGTCGACATCCAGGCCGGCGGCAACACCGGCGCGGATATATTCGATGCCGTCGGCCAGCGTATAGGCAAGTTCCAGGTCTGCCGTCGCGCCCGCTTCCTGCATGTGATAGCCGGAGATCGAGATGGAGTTGTATTTCGGCATGTTTTCGGACGTGTAGGCGAAGATGTCCGAAATGATCCGCATCGAGGGCTTGGGCGGATAGATATAGGTGTTCCGCACCATGAACTCTTTCAGAATGTCATTCTGAATGGTGCCGGCCAGCTTGTCAGGCGTGACGCCCTGTTCTTCGGCGGCTGCAATGTAGAGCGCTAGGATGGGCAGGACCGCGCCATTCATCGTCATCGAGACGGACATCTGATCCAGCGGAATGCCGGAGAACAGCGTGCGCATGTCGAGAATGGAGTCGATGGCGACGCCCGCCATGCCGACATCGCCTGTCACGCGCGGGTGATCGGAATCATAGCCCCGGTGGGTGGCGAGATCGAATGCTACCGAGAGACCCTTTTGGCCGGCAGCCAGATTGCGCCGGTAGAAGGCGTTGGAGTCTTCAGCCGTTGAAAAGCCCGCATACTGACGGATTGTCCAGGGCTGGTTGGTATACATCGTAGGGTAGGGGCCGCGTCCGAAGGGCGTAAGGCCCGGATAGTCGTCGAGGAAATCCAGCCCCGCGCTGTCGGCGGCGGTGTAAGCGGATTTGACCGCGATGCCTTCGGGCGTGTCCCAGGCTTCGCCAAGTTTCGGCGTGCCGGATTTTGTGCTTGGCGTCGCCAGATCGAGTTTCGTGAAATCGGGGAACTTGGTCATTTGGAAACTCCCAGCTCAGCATGGGCAAGTTGCAGGGCATGGATCACATCACAGCCTGCGAAGATGTTGAGATCAATGCCGGGGGCTTCTGATTTTCCGGCGAGCCAGACGGCTTGTGCGCCAGCCTTCTTCAGGGCCTCAGCCGCCTCGGCGGCGCCTGCTTCGTAAGCCTTGTCCGTGCCGCAGATGACCGCGATCCGGCACCCCGAGGCCTTGAAGGCGGCAGCAAGCTCGGCCGCATCCCTGGGCGGAACAACGGCTTCCTTCGGCGCGACGCCGCCTGCGGCCAGCAGGTTGCGGGCAAAATCAGCGCGCGGCGTAAACTCGGCCAGCGCGCCCAACGTGGCGATGAAGGCGGCGGGCGGTTTGGGCGCGCGGGTGGCCGCGTCACGCAGGGCTTCAAACGGCGCGGCGAGCCGGGTGGGCGCCAGGGCCTCGGCGGTCACGTCCGTACCCGTTGCGAGGGGCGTGTTGATGTAGGATTTTAGTCCGGCATCGGAAATATCGGCGCGCGGACCTGGCGCGTCCACGTCTGCCACGGGCGCGCCGATTTCTTCCAGCAGCGGATATTCCGAAACGCCGGTCAGCGGGATCTTGCGGCGGGCAATGTCTTTCGTGCGCGCCTCGCGCACGGTTTTCACGCGCGCCTGGAATGCCCCGGAGAGCAGCGAGGCTGCATAGCCGCCTTCGCTCTCGATGGTCTGGAACTCGGCCCAGGCCGCCTTGGCGAGATCGTCCGCCAGCGTTTCTGTAAACCAGGCGCCGCCGGTAGGGTCTGCCACGCGGCCGAGCTGGCTTTCTTCCATGGCGATGATCTGAGTGTTGCGCGCGATGCGGCGGCCGAGCCCCTCGGGACGGCCAAGCGCTTCGTTGAAGGCGCGTGAGGTGACGATGTCAGCGCCGCCGGCGGCGCCGGCGAAGGTTGCGCAGGTGACGCGGAGCATGTTGGTCCACGGATCATACTTGGTCAGCATGCGGGCCGAGGTGATGCCTTGCAGGCGCATGGGGGCGGCAGGCAGGCCCAGCGCCTCCAGGCAGCGCGCCCAGAGGCGGCGGGCGGCGCGCAGCTTGGCAATGCCGATGCCGTAGTTTGCGTCGAGCGCAACGGCGAAGCTGATCTTGCCGGTCAGCGCGGCGATGTCTGTCTTGCCGTCGAGGCGGCGCAGCGTGTCGATGGCCGAGGCGATCAGCGCGCCAAGTTCCTGCGCTTCAGAGGCGCCTGCTTCGTGCACACTGGCGGCGTCAATGCGGATGAGGCCGGCTTTGGGAAACTTCGCGCCCAGCGCAGAGCCAACGGCGGCAAGGCGTTCGAACGCGGCATCCAGCCCGCCTGCAAGTGTGCCGGAGCGAGCGAGGGCGCCCAGCGGGTCCATATTGAAATCAAGGGTCAGCTCGGCCGGATTTTCCTGTTTCTCTGCCCAGAGGCCAAGCAGGGCAGAGGCTGCCGCGCCGGAGGCATTCACATGGCTGAGGGCAACGCCGGCATAATCGGCGCGCACACCGGCAAGGGCCGTTTCAAAGGCTTCCACCGTGGTGATCTGCACGCCGTCCTTGCCGGACGCGTCGATCGCGATTTCGGCCGAGGAAACGCCGCGTTCAAGATCGCGCAGGATTTCGGCATTGGTTTCTTCTGCCGAGGGATGGGTAAAGAGCTGGCGGATGTCCCAGGGGCGCCATTTGTCCGGCGCTGCCGTCGCGCCGCGCAGATAGGGCGCTGCACCGGGCGCGCCGAGCGGGTCGGCAGCGGCGGCAAAGTCGCTCTCGCGGTAAAGCGCCTTGATGGCGATGCCGTCGGCGGTCTTGCGGGTGAGGGTATCGACGCCCTTCCCTTTGAGCGCCTTTTCAACGGCGGTCAGCCAATCGGCTTCGGTGGCTTCGGGAAATGCGGAACTGAAGGGGAGGATGTCATCGGCCATGGTGGGGGTTTAGGGCAATCCGGGTGAGGTTGTGAACTACTTCCTTAGGGGTATGTGACGTTCATTCCTGCATGGGCCTTCTGCGTTGCAACAAGGCTCTGCCTGAATGACCGTTAAAGACGCGAATTCCACAGGGCGGGAGGGGATAGCGATCCCGATTGTAATGTTTGAGGGGTTGACCCTGCCATCGTCTGGTGCGAATGAGAATTAGTCGCAAGACGGAGACCGAGATCATGTTCAAGGGCCTGCCAACCTACCGCTCCTCCAGCGTTTCCTCCCAACCCGAGGTGCCTTCGGCGCAGCTTTGCGGCCAACCCGCAAATGACCATGGTCCCGGTCTCTTTCTCGACCGCCTGATTGCCGATGGCGATCCGGGTGACCTGATTTCCCTCCTGCACCGGCAGGCGGCCTGGCGGGGCCTCCTGTCGCATGGCCACCCAACCTCTCACGGGTAGCCAGACTTTCGCGTAGTTCTGCCGGTGGGTGTCTGCTTTCGTCGCTGACAGCGCATCCACGACCTTCCGGTGCGTGGGAAGGGGCAGGCTCCGGTGCGGGACGGGAAACTTGGGTCCGTCTTTATCTGTATCTGTAGAGCTGCTGAGCTCCGCCTTGACCCGCGTCAGCCTCCAAAGGGCCTGGCGCGGGCTTTTTTGTCTGCCGGAGCGCCGCGGTGCAGGAATTGTCGCTGCGTAAGGCTTGCCCGGCGCTTCGCGGCGTTTAGGTTCATCTTCAGACCTTCCCCCCTTCGGAGATTCCTTCACATGGCTGTGCCGCCCGTCCTGCAGAACCTGCGTATTCCGGTGATCGCGTCACCGCTGTTCATCATCTCCAATCCCGAACTGGTGATCGCCCAGTGCAAGGCGGGCGTCGTGGGCAGCTTTCCGTCGCTGAACGCGCGGCCTGGCCCGCTGCTGCATGAGTGGCTGGACAAGATCACCAACGAACTGGGCGAATATAACGTCAAGAATCCGGACCGTCCGGCCGCGCCCTTTGCGGTCAACCAGATCGTCCACAAGACGAACAATCGCCTCGACCATGACATTGAAGCCTGCGTGAAGTTCAAGGTGCCGGTGATCATCACCTCGCTGGGCGCGCGCACGGATGTGAATGACGCCATCCATTCTTATGGCGGCGTCGTGATGCATGATGTGATCGACACCTGGTTTGCGAAGAAGGCGCTCGAGAAAGGCGCTGACGGCCTGATCGCGGTGGCCGCTGGCGCGGGCGGACATGCTGGCAAGCTTTCGCCCTTCGCGCTGATCCAGGAGATCCGCGAGTTCTTTGATGGCCCGCTGGCGCTGTCGGGCTCCATCGCTACGGGCGGCGCAGTGGCCGCCTCGCTCGCGATGGGGGCGGACTTTGGCTATATCGGCTCGGCCTTCATTGCGTGCGATGAAGCCAATGCGATGGAGGGCTACAAGGACGCCATCGTGAATTACGGCGCCGAGGATATTGTTTATTCTAATCTTTTCACCGGCGTTCATGGCAATTACCTGAAGCCCTCGATCATCGCGGCGGGGCTTGACCCCGATAACCTGCCCGAGAGCGACCCATCGAAGATGAACTTCGGATCGGGCGGCAACACGGATGCCAAGGCGTGGAAGGACATCTGGGGCTGCGGCCAGGGCATTGGCGCGGTGAAGAAACGGGGTCCGGTGAAGGACTTCGTGGACCAGCTTGCCCGCGAATATGAGGATGCGCGCGCGGCCCTCGCGAAGGGGCAGGCCTTCTCGCGCCCGGTTACCGTTCCGGCAGAATAACGCGTCCCATTGGGCAAAAATCACGGCGCCCCGCCTCGTTGAGGCGGGGCGTTTTTTTGCGTGCAAAGCGGGACAGGGGCGCGCCGGTTTCGGGACAGATCAGGACACTTCGGGACACTTCGGGACAAATCGGGACAGTTTGGGACATTTCAGGACGGGTTTGGCGGGCGGGGTGGCCGGGCCGGGAGATGCGGGGATTGGCGGGGGCCTGTCCCCCACGCATCCTGCAGCGGCCAAAGGAATTACGTCCCTTCTTATCCACCGGGGTAGAGCGCCGGGGCAAACTTCGCCTCATGCTTTACTCATCCCACAGACTTGTTTCGCGCGCCGGCTGGCGCTGGCCCCACTTCAGACCCGACGAGCTTGCCTGCCGATGTGGCGGGCGCGGCTGCCGGGGCGCTTACTGGCATGACGCGGAGTTCCTCGACGCGCTCGAAGCCCTGCGCAAGGAAATGGGCCGTCCCCTGAGGATCAATTCGGGCCATCGCTGCGCCATCTGGAACGTGGTGGTCGGCGGCGTGCCCAACTCTCAGCGCCGGCGCATCGCGGTGGACATTGCCTTTGGCAAGCATGACCGGCGCGCGATGGTGGCGGCGGCAGAGCGGCTCGGCTTTACCGGCATCGCCAAATCCTTCCTGCATCTGGACCGGCGGGAGACCCCGGCGCGCTGGACCTATCCGGGGGCGGAGGACCTGTCATGAGCGATATTATCGGACTGGCGGCCAGCGCCGCAGGAGGCGGCGTCTTTGGCCTCGTCGGCACGGTAATCGGCCGCGTGGCGGGGCTGATCGAGCGGCGGCAGGACAACACCCAGGAACGCGCCCGCTGGGCCCATGACGCGGCCATGCAGCAGGCACGGATGCGCGAGATTACCGTGGCAACGGAGGCGCAGATCAAGCTCGCCGATGCGGCCGGTGCCTGGCGCGGGTCTGCCGCGTCGATGGAGGCGGAAGCCGCCATCGGGGAGAGCTATAAATGCGTCAACGCCGTGCGCGCGCTGACGCGGCCTTTGCTGACGTTGTTGCTCTGGGTGATCACGGGGCTGGTCTATCTGGGCGCAAGCGCCGAAGCGCGCGTGGGGATTGTGGAAACGGCGACCTTTGCGGCGACGGCGGCAGCGCTGTGGTGGTTTGGGGATCGGGGGCAGAAGGCGCGGTGAGGAGTTCCGGTAGTTCCCGAAGGGTGCATTAAGCGAAGCGCAATGCACCAAACAACGGGGATGGGACGGTGCTCTCAGACCGGCTGCGCCGGTCGAGAGTGACGAGGGCGAATGTACGCCTTCGGCTAACCCGCCCTGCGGGTTGCTTCTTTTACCAGATGCGCTTCTTCCGGCCTTAGCGTCAGCACGTCCACGCCGCGCTCTGTCACGGCGATTGTATGCTCGAACTGGGCTGAGAGTTTTCCGTCTTCGGTGCGGACGGTCCAGTCGTCCTCTTCCGTGTACACGCCGCGGCGGCCTTCGTTAAGCATGGGCTCTATGGTGAAGGTCATGCCGGGGCGGAGGGGGAGGCCGGTGCCGCGGCGGCCGAAGTGGAGTACGGAGGGTTCTTCGTGCATTTCCCGGCCGATGCCGTGGCCGCAGAATTCGCGGACGATGGAATAGCCCGCTTGCTTGGCATGGCGCTCGATGGCGTGGCCGATGTCGCCCAGCGTGGCGCCGGGGCGGACGGCGCGGATGCCTTTCCACATGGCTTCATAGGTGGTGCGCACGAGGCGGCGGGCGGGCGTGGCGACGTTGCCGAGCATGTACGTCTTGCTGGAATCGGCGATGTAGCCGTTCTTTTCCAACGTGATGTCGAAATTGACGATGTCGCCGTCTTTCAGGATTTCGCGGGCCGAGGGAATGGCGTGGCAAACCACATCGTTCACGGAGGAATTGAGAACGTACTCAAAGCCGTATTGCCCCTTGCTGGCGGGGCGGGATTTCAGCTCATCGACGATGAAGCGCTCAACCCGGTCGTTCACTTCCAGCGTGCTCATGCCGATGAGCTGCATCTGGTCGATCAGCCCGAACACCGAAGCGAGCAGGCGACCGGAATGGGCCATCGCGGCGAGTTCGTCCGGCGTTTTTGTCATGCGGCGGCGGCGCCCAGCGGCTCCGGCGTGACGCCGGCGGCGGCCATCTCGCGCTGGACGATTTCGTTGAAGGAGAGGGTCGGGTGCATCTCGCAGAGCATGCCGATCCTGATCCAGAACGTCGCCTGCGCATTGATCGAGCGACAGGAAACGGTGCTGGCCTTGCGCAGCTGGTCGTGGAGGTCGTCGTCAATGTTTACAATGCCCATGGGAGGTCTTTCATATGTGAAGCGTATATGGTTCGTATATCCTTCCAGTGGAGCCCGCAACAGGCGATTGCAGGCAGGTCGCTTTGCGTTGAGCTTCTGAACGGGCGTGCTAGGCTCGCCCGAAAGAGGGAGAGAACGCATGGCCGCAAAGACCGGGATTGATCTGGCAAAGGCTGGCGCGCGGGAGACGGCCGAGGCTGTTCGCGCCGGGGCCATATCCGCGCTGGAGGCGGCCGACGCCGCCATTGCCCGCATCGAAGCCGTTGATGGCGCAATCAACGCGGTCGTCGTGCGCGATTTCGAACGGGCACGGGCAGCGGCGAAAGCCGTGGACGCGAGCCGGATGCCGGGCGACATGCGGCGGCTTCTGGGTGTGCCGATGACAGTGAAGGAGTCCAATGATGTGGCAGGCCTGCCCTCCACTTGGGGGTTTGAGTCGTTCAAGGATGTGGACGCGTCGCGAGATGCTGTGGTTGTGACGCGCCTCAAGGCTGAAGGCGCAATCATCCTTGGCAAGACGAATGTTCCCGTCGCATTGGGTGACTGGCAGAGCGTGAACCCGGTCTATGGGCGCACGGTGAACCCGTTTGATCATACGCGCTCGCCAGGGGGATCTTCCGGCGGGGCGGCGGCGGCGCTGGCGACCGGGATGGTGCCTCTGGAGATCGGCTCGGACATCGGCGGGTCTATCCGCTTTCCGGCGCATATGTGCGGCGTGTTCGGGCACAAGCCGAGCTGGGGCATTGTGCCCCAGAGAGGGCATCTCTTTCCGGGGACGGATGGGTGTGATGCGCCCCTTGCTGTGGTGGGGCCGATGGCGCGTAATGTGGGCGACCTGATTGCCGCGCTTGAGGTGATCGCCGGGCCGGAGGCTGGCAGCGGGATGCGTCTGGACCTGCCGGCGCCGCGCGCGGGCGGGCTCGGCGGTTTCCGCGTCCGGGTGCTGCGCGAGATGCCAGGGGTGCCGGTGGACAGAGATACGGGAAACGCGCTGGAGCGCTTTGCGGGGCAGTTGCGCGCGGCAGGCGTGGTGGTGAGCGAGGGGAGCGAGGGTTTACCGGATCTCGCCGAGATGGTGCCCACTTATGTGCGCATGCTGATGACGGTGATCTCGCGCGGCGAACCTTCGGCCACGCCGATCAGCGCCCATGACTGGATGAATTTGCTGGATTATCAGCTCGCCATTACACGGCAGTGGTCGGCCTTTTTTGAGGGCGCCGATATTTTGCTCTCGCCTGCTTTCTCGACACCGGCCTTTCCGCACAAGGACGAGCCTGATTGGGGCAAGCGCACCCTGGATATTGACGGGCTGACACTGCCCTATGGGGCTCAGCTCGCCTGGGCGTCGATTGCGACCTTTGCGGGGCTTCCGTCTACCTGTGTACCGGTTGCCAAGAGCGTGGGCGGGCTGCCCATCGGGTTCCAGCTGATCGGGGCGCCGTTTGCGGACAGGACGACGCTGCGCTTCGCATCTCTGCTGGAAGCTGCGGGGCTGATCGAATGAGCGACTTTATTCTCGTGATCGACGAAGGCACGACCTCGACGCGGGCGATCGTCTATGACCGCGACTTTCGCGAGGTGGCCCTCGCGCAGGAAGAGGTGGCGCTGGCCTATCCCCGCGATGGCTGGGTGGAGCAGGATGGCGAGGAGATCTGGACGCGGACGCTGTCGGTCTGCCGGGCGGTGATCGCCAAGGCGGGCGGGGCGGCGCGGATTGCGGCGATCGGCATCACCAACCAGCGCGAGACGACGCTCGTCTGGGACCGCAAGACCGGCAAGCCGCTGGCGCCGGCCATCATCTGGCAGGACCGGCGCACGGCGGCGTTCTGTGAAAGCCTCAAGGCGAAGGGCTATGAGAGCGATGTGCAGGCCGAGACCGGCCTGCTGCTGGACCCGTATTTCTCCGGCACGAAAATAAACTGGGTACTGAATAATGTTCCCGGCGCGCAGGCGCGCGCAGAGGCCGGGGAACTGGCCTTCGGGACGGTGGACAGTTTTCTGCTGTGGCGGCTGACGGGCGGGACGGTGCATGCCACCGATGTGACGAATGCGTCGCGCACGCTGCTCTACCGGCTGGGTATCGGCGGCGAGGGGGGCTGGAGCGCGGCGATGGGCGAGATGCTTGGCGTGCCCGCGGCCATGTTGCCCGAGGTGAAGCCGAGCGCGGCGGATTTTGGCACGGCAGGGGCGGCGCTGTTCGGCGCGGCGATCCCGGTGGCGTCGATCCTGGGGGATCAGCAATCGGCGCTGGTGGGGCAGGGGTGTCTCGCGCCGGGGCAGGCGAAGATCACGTTTGGCACGGGCGCGTTCCTGGTGGCGAATACGGGCGCGGCCCGGCCGTTTTCGGAGAACAGATTGCTGGGCACGATGGGCTACGCGCTGCCCGGCGCCGACGCGATGGCGCTGGAAGGCTCGATCTTCAATGCGGGCACGGTGATCAAATGGCTGCGCGATGATCTGGGACTTATTCAGAGGGCGGATGAAAGCGCAGCCGCCGCGGCGAGCCTGAAGGATAATGGCGGCGTCTATATGGTGCCCGCCCTCACCGGGCTTGGCGCGCCGCATTGGGACGCCGAAGCAAGGGGGCTGATCGCCGGGCTGACGCGGGCGGCGACGGGGGCGCATCTGGTGCGCGCGGGGCTGGAATCGGTGGCCTATCAGACGCATGACCTGCTCGCCGCGTTTGCGGGCGACGGCGCGCCGATTGGCGAGCTGCGCGTGGATGGCGGCATGGTGGGGAATGACTGGCTGATGCAGTTTCTGGCGAATGTGTGCGCGCTGCCGGTGCTGCGGCCGGACTATCGCGAGATGACGGCGCTGGGCGCAGCGGCGGCTGCGGCGATGCAGATCGGCTGGCTGAGCGCCGCCGACTGGGCGGCCCGCGAAGTGCCGGGCAAACGCTTCGAGCCAGATATGAGCGCTGACGCCCGCGCCGCGCTTCTGAAGGGCTGGCAAACCGCGCTCGGCCGCGCGCTGACCTGAATACTTCTCAGGCGCGCAGCCATAAAAAAGGGCGGCCCGGAAGCCGCCCTTTTCATTTTGGGTATACCCGGACCTACATGTTGCAGGCGGTGTTGAGGAAGTTTTCGACCTCCTCGAGCACACGCCCTGCGTGTTCGGCCGGCCACTTCGCAGATTGGTGTCCCATCAGGTCCAGAGGGATGAATTTGCTCTGCGGTTCCTTATCCTTGATCGCGTTGTAGAATTCACGGCTGTGGAAGATCGGCACGCGAACATCGTATTCGCCGTGATAGATCAGGATCGGGATATTGATCTTGTCCGTGTTCTGCATCGGGTCCATGCCCTTGACGGTATCGCCCTGCACGATCCGCTGGATGCGGTTTTCACCCCAGGAATTGCCGAGCTTTGCAAGGTTGCTGACGCCCGCGCCTGCAATGGCACATTGATACGGGCTGTTGGGGCGAACGGCGGCTGCGAACGCCGCAAAGCCGCCGTAGGAGTAGCCGTGGATGGCAATCTTGTCGGCATCGACCAGACCCTGGGAAACGAGCCAGGCGGCGCCGTCATCCTTGTCGTCCTGCATCTTCTGGCCCCACTCGCCATCGCCCGCGAGCCACAGCTCCCGGCCCCAGCCTGCGCTGCCGCGATACTGGGGTTGCATCACGATATAGCCACGGCTGGCGAAGTACTGCGTCCAGCCGGAGAAGTCGAAATTACCATAGTCGCGTGCCCAGGGGCCGCCATGGGGGACGATGATGGCGCCGCGTGCCTTGTCGCCTTCTTTCCAGCCGGCCGGATACGTCAGGAAGGCCGGGATTTCGAGGCCGTCGCGCGCGTCATAATGGACGAATTTCACTTCGCCGAGATTGTTCGTGTCAATCCAGGGGCGCTCGGAGCCGATGACGGCCACCTTGGCCTTGTCGACGAGGAGGTAGTAGGCGGTGGGCATGTTGCCTGCGCCGACAGTGAACAGCACGCGATTGCGGTCTGCCGTATAGTCGACGATCGCGACGTGCTTGTCCGGGAACGCCTGGTTGAGGCCGTCCTGAATGGATTTCATTTCCGGGTCGATCCAGAAATTTTCCGGGATCGGGCCATCGAATGTGAAGCCCAGAACTTCGCCGAAATCCTTCTCGCGGTTCGAGAAGATGATGTTGCTCGCGTCATAGTCGGGGTGGGCGAACACCGGGTCAGCGCTGAAGCTGTCATTGGCGGCATCATAGAGGTAGATGCTGACCTTATCGGAGAACTTGTCGGTGGCGATGAAGTAGTTGTTGGTGCCGTTCTGGCGGCCCAGCAGGTTCATCGTGTAGCGGTTGGAGATTTCCGTGGTCAGCGGATCTTCGCGCGTGAACTTGTCCGAGCCCGAATCCGGCAGGCTGATATAGGACTTCCAGGCGCCGTTCTCATATTCGAGCGACGTGCGCGCCACCGGCATGCCGGTGCGGGCGCTGATGATCACCTGTTCGGTCGGGTTTGCCTTGTAGAGGAACTTCTCGCGGCCGTTTGACAGATCGTGCTCGAAATAGCTCGTGCCGCTTTTGGTGGACGCGCGCGCCAGGACGACCTTGCTTGGATCGAGCGGCAGGAGGGAGGCGATGTCGGTGCTGCCGACCAGTTCGTAGCAACGCAGCATGGCTCTGTCGGCGCCAATCTCTGCGCGCCCATCGGGAAGATCATCGATCTTCTTGATACGTTCATCCCCCATATATGTCTTTTCGAGGTATTTCTTGGTCGAGCCGGTTTCCTTGCCTTCGCCGCATCCCATGAGGGCGCCGATATAGGGCTGAACTGTAAACCACAGCGATTTTTTATCCTTCAGCGCGACCGACGCATAGAAAAGTGTCTTGCCGCTGGAGGGAGTGATGTTCGACGGCAGGAGCGGTTTGCTCGTGTCGATCTTGCCGGAAAGATCCCAGTATGCAGCGGCGCGCGCTTTGCCATCCTTGGAAGGATCGGCAACGACCCCGACCAGCATATCCCCTTCCAGCGACATCGAAACGCTCGAAACACTGGGATATCTGGAAAAGTCTTCAGACGTCAGCGGGGCGGCGTTTGCTGCGAAGGGCGCAGCGAGCAATCCGATCGCTCCCGCAGCCAGTACGCGCTTCATCATCGGGGGAATCCTCCTCAAATTAAGTTGTAGCAATATTTCTTTCGCTGACCGGGCAGGTCAAGGGACGGGAGTCAGGCTCAAGTCTCTCACCGTGTAACAATTTTCTGATGAGCCAACATGGCTTGGGCAATATGTGGCGTAAAAACCACACAAATGTGGTGAATTTGCCCCGAACATGAATTTTAGGACACCTAATTCTTGTCAGGCTTGTGACAGCTGTTCAAGACTGGGGTGAGTTTCCGGTGTCAGGGCCGGGTACACGCTCGTGTTTCGAGTGCAACTCATTCCCAAGATTATTGAGGGGTAGTTCCAGAGATGAAAAAGATGCAGTTCCACCGTTCCGTGCTGGGGAGTGTCGCGATCAGCGCACTGCTCTTCTCGGGCGCCGGCTATGCACAAGAGGCTGACGAAGCCGATGATGTGGTCGAAGTCGTAACTGAGGCGCCGGCCGAAGATGAGGCGCGCCAGGAAAAAATCGTTGTTACCGGCTCGCTGATCGCGCGTGACGAATTCGCTTCGTCCTCGCCCATTCAGGTTATCACGGCTGAAGTAGCGACGCTTGAAGGTCTCGTTGACACCGCTGCGCTTCTGCAGGGGTCTTCGCTGGCTTCCGGCTCGACGCAGCTCAACAACACGTTCCAGAACTTCGTCACCAATGGCGGTATCGGTTCTCAGACAATCGACCTTCGCGGTTGCGGTGATACCCGCACGCTGGTGCTCATCGACGGCAAGCGCCCCGGTTCTTCGGGTACGCGCGGTTCGATCGCAGCGCTCGACCTCAACGTTGTTCCGCAATCGATCATTCAGCGCGTCGAAATCCTCAAGGACGGTGCGTCGACCATTTATGGTTCGGACGCGGTCTGCGGCGTGGTCAACATCATCACGCGCGATTCGGTGGACAGCCTTGAGCTGAACGGCTTCATCTCGCAGCCGTTCGAAAGCGGCGGCGAGCAGTACAGCCTGTCTGCGGCTTACGGCTTTGATCTCGGCGATTTCGCCAACTTCACCTTCTCTGCGGAATACCGTCTTGATGAAGAAATGGACGTCAGCCAGCGCGATTATCTCGATTGCCCGCGTGACTATGTCCGTGACCCTGTGTCGGGCCGTCTGATCGACCGTCTGAACTTCTCGGCAACGGCGACCGATCCAAACCGCAATTGCTCGAGCCTCTATCACAATACGGCGATTGACCTGTTCTCCGAAGAGCGCCTGGTTCCTTCGCCGGATGGCATCACGGTGCCGACAGCATTTGGTGGTTTCATCCCCGGCTACCGTCCACGGGTCGGCACAGGCTTCACCGCTGATGGCCAGCCTTTCTATGAAGATATTCTGGACGCGCCATTCCTGGACAATCAGGACTTCTTCCCGAAGAACGAGAACCTCTCGCTGTTCGCAACCGCTGATGTCGATCTCGGCGGCATCGCCTGGGATACGGAGCTGCTTTACAGCAAGCGCAAAACCGACGTTGAGGGCTGGCGCCAGTTCTTCCCGATCGTCGGCTCGGCGATCAACCCGGCCGGCAACAACCCCGGCTTTGGCTACATCGCCGATCCAACCTACTCAAACTCGATGTTCAGCCTTGTCCAGGCGGTTATGCCGTACCCGACAACCAACAATATCGAAGTTGATTACTACTATGCCAGCTCCTCGCTGTCGGGCGGTTTTGCGCCAGGCATGCTGGACGGCTGGTCGTGGAAAGTTGACGGCTCCTACTCGCGCGGCGAAGGCAGCTATGGCGGCAATGAAATCCTTGCCTCGCTGTCCGGCGACTGGAACCTTGACGGTGTAGCTGACACCGATGGGGACGGCGTTCCCAACACGGTCGGCCCGCCATCCATCAACTACCTTGATCCCGACATCCTCAGCGGCGCCCGCGTGCAGGACCTGGTCAACGCCGTTGGCGGCTACCAGACCGGCAACACGGTTTACGAGCAGACGACCTTCACGGCTGTTCTGGCCGGTGAACTGTTCGAGCTTCCGGCTGGCCCTCTGGGCGTTGGTCTGGGCGCGGAATACCGTGAGTTCAGCATCGACGACCAACCCGGCGTCCTGACCCAGTCAGGCGACATCTGGGGTTCTTCGACAGCAGGTCCGACGGTTGGCACCAACAGCGTGTCCGAACTCTTCGCCGAAGTCAGCGTTCCGCTTCTCAAAGGCGCGCCGCTGGCAGAAGACGTTGAATTCTCGGCCTCCATCCGGGGTTTCGATTACGACATCGGCGGTTCGGACTCGATCTACAAGGCAGGTCTCAACTGGCAGATCAACCCGGTGCTCCGTGCACGTACCAGCTATGGTACGTCCTACCGTGCCCCGGCGCTGTTTGAACTCTTCCTCGACGACCAGACCGGGTTCCTTGCACAGACATCTATCGATCCGTGCATCGACTGGGGCCAGAGCCAGAATGCCAACATCCGCGCAAACTGTGCGGCGGCCGGTATTCCGGACAACTATGTCGGTGCCGCTGGCTCGGCGCTGGTGGTCACGTCCGGTGGCGGCGAAGATCTGCGTCCGGAAACGGGCGACACCTTCACCGTCGGTATCATCCTCACGCCAACTGGCGCGGACCTGAACATCGCTTTCGACTATTACGAAATCGAGATCAAGGATCAGATCACCAGCCTTTCGGGCGCTCAGATCGTCGGTGGCTGCTATGGCACCACGACCTTCCCGAACGACTTCTGTTCGCTGTTCGACCGGGCCGCTGCGGATGATCCGGTTGCGCCATTCGGCCTGGACAACATCCTGGCTCCGACCCTCAACGTGGACTCCCAGTCCCAGCGCGGTCTGGACATGGAAGTTCGCTACACGCACGAGTTCAACTTCGGCACGATGATCTTCGACGGCTCTGTCAACTGGGCCTTCGAGCGTTACATCAACGTGTTCGGTGCAGACTTCGTGTCGGGTATCGACAACAACGACTTCAACGGCACCGTTGGGTATCCGAGCATTGTCGGTGACGCTTCCATCCGCCTTGACCGTGGCGACTGGACCTACACCTGGTTCACCGACTTCATCGGCCGTCAGGATGACAACCGTTACTATGCGGACAACTTCAATGAGCCGCAGGACTATTTCGGTCTGCCCGGTCTCTACACCTCCAGCACTGAAGCTGTGTTCCAGCATGGTGCCTCGGTTCGCTGGCAGGGTGATAGTCTGACGCTGGCGTTTGGTATCAACAACATCTTCGACGAAACCCCGCCGCAGGTCTCGCCAGACCTTGTCCAGATCAGCGCCGGTAACACGCCGCTGTCTGCAACGGGTTACGACCTGCGCGGCCGCCGGGCGTTCATGAGCGTCTCCAAGACGTTCTGATCCTCGGGTCGAGATACCCTTACGAAGGAGGGCGGGCCGTCTGGTCCGCCCTTTTTCTTTGCGCCGATGTCGCCGGGGGCAATCTTCGTGTAAGCGGGAAGGCGAATTGACCGGGGCGCCCAGATTGTGACCGAACCTTCCGCCTATCCCGTCCGTAGCCTGACGACGCGCTATGTTGTGGTGGTGACGATTGCGATGGTGATCGGGGCGGGGATATTCAAATCTCCGGCGCTGGTGGCGGCCAATGCAGGGTCGGAGACGGCGGTGTATCTGCTGTGGCTGGCGGGCGGATTTATCTCGCTGATGGGGGCGCTGTGCTATTCAGAGCTGGCGGCGGCGTTTCCCCATGCGGGCGGGGATTATCATTTCCTGGAGCGGGCCTGGGGGCGGCGCTTTGCGTTTCTGTTTGCGTGGGCGCGCTTTGCGGTGATCAATACCGGCGCGATTGCGCTGCTCGGCTTTGTCATCGGCGATTATATGAACCGCGTGATCGATCTGGGGGCGCATGGCCCGGCGATCTATGCCTTTGCCAGCGTGCTGGGGCTGAGCGCGCTGAAGCTGCGGCCGACGGGCGAGGCGGGCGATAGCGGGCTGGTGATCATTCTTGTGGTGGGGCTGCTGGTGCTGGTGGCGGCGGGGGCGAAGATTGCGCTGTCGGGCACGCCGCCGCTCGCGCCGGGCGCGCCCTACATGCCGGGCTTTGGCGGCATCGGCTACGGCCTCGTCTTTGTGTTGCTGGCCTTTGGCGGGTGGACGGAATCGGCGACGCTTTCCTCTGAAGTGAAGGATGGCGAGCGGGGCATGGTGCGCGCGCTCGTCATCGCGATTTCGCTCATCACGGGGCTTTACCTGCTGACGGCCTGGGCGATGCTGCGCGGGCTGGGGCTCGATGGCCTGGCGGGGGCGGATGCGCCGGCGGCGGATCTGATGGCGCTGGCGTTTGGGGAAAGCGCCGGTGTGGTGCTGGCCCTCGCGGTGGTCGCGGCGGCGGTGACCTCTGTGAACGCCACGATCATCGTGGGGGCGCGCACCACCTATGCGGCGGCCGCGCGCCTGCCGGCCCTGTCGTGGCTTGGCCGCTGGAACGAAACCACGCGCAGCCCGCGCAACGCCATTCTGGCGCAGGGGGCGATCTCGCTGGCGCTGGTTGGATTTGGCGCGGCGTATCGCGGGTTTGAAACGCTGGTGGATTATACGGCGCCGGTTTACTGGGTGTTCCTGATTGCCAGTGGGATGGCGCTGATCCGCTTGCGGATGAAGGAGCCTGCGGCGGCGCGACCTTTCCGTGTGCCGCTTTATCCGCTGGTTCCGGCGCTGTTCATTCTCTCGAGCGGCGCGATGCTGGTTTCGGCCATTCTTTATGTGCAGGGCGGGGCGTTCTTCGGGCTCGGCGTGCTGGTGGCGGGGCTGGCGCTGCTGCCGGTTCTGGGGCGCAGCGGCAGATAATCCGGAACCCTGCGCTGGCCCCCGCGTTGGTTTTGCAAGTGACCGCCACAAAGGCGGCATGATGCCAAATCGGGAGGCCCTCCATGAGCAACTCCAAGAAACCAGACAAAGAAGAAACGCAGGCTGACATCGCTCAGCGCGCGCTGGATATGAAAACCAGGGCGGCGGAAGAAGACACCTCGTCCATTCCGGAATCGCGCACCGCTGGCGAAGGCCAGATTCAGGAAGCGCGCGCAGGCGAGCCGCCCATGGGCGCGCTGGACGCCGAAGGGCACCGCCCCGTTCTGGAACGCAGCCGGAAGGTGCGCTGATGGATTTCCAGTTCAACACCGGCAACAAGGTCGATGGCGATGCACGCATGGACGAGCATTTCGAGACGCGCTTTCGCGAGCGGCTGGAACGGTTCGAGCCACGCCTGTCCCGTATCGAAGTGCATGTTCGGGATACCGATGGCACCCGCCGGGATGGTCCAGATGGCATTGAAGCCGTGATCGAAGCGCGCCCCTATAATGGCGAACCGCTGACCGCGAGCGACAAGGCGGGCACGCCCGAAGCGGCAGTGAACGCCGCGCTGCAGAAGCTGGTTACACGTCTGGACGCGACGTTCGGTAAAGCAGACCGCGTTCGGAAGTAGGCTCGCTAAGCCCGCAAACACAAATGCCCGGCCCATCGCGGATCGGGCATTTTGCGTCAGTAATGGGGAGGAGCCCGGCGCTTACGCCCCTTCACCGTCCTTCTGAATTTGATCCCCCGGATCAAATTTTTCCGCTATGCGGAACCGAAGGGCGATGGTGCCACCTGACAGATTTGAACTGTCGACCTCGTCATTACCAATGACGCGCTCTACCCCTGAGCTAAGGCGGCATTGCCGGTTGGGTTCGGGGGCTTTAGCGTAAGCCTGCCCATATGAAAAGACCCATTTGCCGCTCAATATGACAGACAATCAGAAGAAAACCGAACAGGAAGAGCGCGAAGCCCGCCGGGCCGAAGCGCTGAGGGCGAATCTGCGCCGCCGCAAGGCCGCCGCCCGCAAGGATGCCGCGCCCCCGCCGGATGGAAAATCAGGCTAGCGCCCCATGCCTGCCGCGCCCGCCCTGCAAAAACTGACAGTTGGGGGGCAAGCCTTCCTGCGCGATCCCCACGCCCGTCTGACCTGCGCGCTGGAGGCCGGCCCGCTGGCGCAGACGCGCCTGCTGGTGTTTGGCAGGATCACCGCCGTGCTGAGCCATGCCGGCATCACCGAGATGATGAAGGATGCCGGGCGCTTTACGGTGGACGCCCGCAATGCGGGGCATTCTTCGGCGCTGGGCATGCCATTCCTGCCCAAATCCCTGAAATTACTGGCCGAAAACCTGCTCACCCTGGACGAGCCCCACCATACCCGCCTGCGGCGGCTGGCGGACGCCCCGTTCCGGCGAGCGGCGATTGAGGGCATGCGCCCGGCGGTCGAGGCCCAATGCGCGCGGCTGCTGGATGAGATGGCGCGGTCTGGGAACACCGATCTGGTCTCGGGCCTCTGCCGGCCCCTGCCGATCCAGGTGATCTGCGACCTGCTGGGGCTGTCAGATGCGCGCCGCGAAGGGCTGGTACGGGTGTTTTCCGGCTTTTCGGGCGCGGGCACCCTGGAGGCCATCGGCGTGTTAATGAAGACCGGCTGGGTGCAGAGCGAGCTGCGCCAGGAGTTTGCCGAGGTGCGCGCCGTCCCGCGCCCCGGCCTGATTACAGAGCTGGTCCATGCCGAAGCCGAAGACGGCCGCCTGACGGAGGATGAACTCCTCTCGATGGTCTTCATCCTGTTTGCGGCAGGCCATGAGACGACGACGCATTTCATCTCTTCCAGCGTCTGGACGATGCTGACGCAGCCCGGCGCGCGCGAGGCCATCGCGGCGATGGATGGGGAGGCGCTGAACGTAGCGGTCGACGAGCTGATGCGCTTCAGCGGCCCGGTGCAGTTCACCAAGCCGCGCTATGCGCGTGAGGATACCGAGTTTCTGGGCCAGCCGATCAAGCGCGGGAAGCCTGTGATGGCGCTGCTCGCGGCGGGCAATCTGGACCCGGCGGCGTTTGACGATCCCCTGACGCTGAACCTTGGCCGCCGGCCCAACCGTCATCTCAGCTGGGGATGGGGCCCGCATCTCTGCCTCGGCATGCATCTGGCCAAGGCTGAATGCGAGATTGCGCTGCGCCAGATTCTGGAGCGCTGGCCGGGCGTGGAGATCGACGGCGACCCTGCCGCGCTCAAATGGAGCCAGCGGCCGGGCGTGCGAGGGCTTGCCCGGTTGCCGTTGCAGTTAAAATCCTGAAACCACACACAATCTGGCCCTTACAAAGCCGCGAAGCACGGTATATCTGCGGCCATGGATCGTCTTCACATCATTGGCGGCAGCCCTCTCAGCGGCCGCATTCCCGTCTCCGGCGCGAAAAACTCCGCGTTGAAGCTCATGGTCGCCTGCCTCCTCACGGACCAGCCGATCGAATTCACCAATATGCCGAATCTGGCAGACACGCGCTTTCTGGCGCAGCTGCTGGAGACGCTGGGGGTTGAGGTTTACTGGCCCAGGGGCTCGTCCACCTGTCACCTCAACGCGGCAGAGCTGAAATCCACCATCGCGCCCTATGAACAGGTGCGGAAGATGCGGGCGAGCTTCAATGTGCTCGGGCCGCTGGTGGCGCGCTCCGGCCATGCTACCGTCTCGCTGCCCGGCGGCTGCGCCATTGGCGCCCGCCCGGTGGATCTGCACCTTCAGGCGCTGGAAGCCATGGGCGCAGATCTGCGCGTGGAGCAGGGCTATGTGAAGGCCGCCGCCATTCATGGCCTGAAAGGCGCGCATATCAACTTCTCGACGGTTTCGGTGGGCGCCACCGAGCACACGATGCTCGCCGCCACACTGGCCAAGGGCGAGACGATCCTGGAGAACGCTGCGCGCGAGCCCGAGATCGAAGACCTCGCCCACTGCCTCAACCAGATGGGCGCCCAGATCACCGGCGCGGGCACGCCGATCATCCGCATCAAGGGCGTGGAGGCTCTCAAAGGCACCACCTATTCCGTGATGCCAGACCGGATCGAGGCGGGCACCTTCGCCATGGCTGCCGCCGCTGCGGGCGGCGACGTGACGCTGGACGGCGCGCCTGTGGCGGCGCTGGGCGCAATGATCGCCAAGCTGCGCGAAGCGGGCGTGACGGTGGACGCCGACGAAGCTGCCTCCACGATCCGCATCCGCCGCAATGGCACGCCGCTCAAAGCCGTCAGCCTGTCGACCCAGCCCCATCCCGGCTTCCCGACAGACCTGCAAGCTCAGTTCATGGCGCTGATGACGCTCGCCAGCGGCACCAGCATCATCCGCGAGACGATCTTCGAGAACCGCTTCATGCACGCGCCCGAGCTTGCCCGCCTTGGCGCGGACATCACCGTGCGCGGCCAGGAAGCGGTGGTGAAGGGCGTTGCCCAGCTGACCGCCGCACCTGTGATGGCGACCGATCTGCGCGCCTCGGTGTCACTCGTCATCGCCGGCCTCGCCGCCCAGGGCGAAACGGTCGTCAACCGCATCTACCACCTCGACCGGGGCTTCGAGCGCCTGGAAGAGAAGCTGGGGGCCTGCGGGGCACGGATCGAGCGGCGCTCGGGCGAAGAGGAATAACTCAAAGCCCTTTCCACCCTAGGCGGGGTGAGGGGGCTTTGAAAGCCCGCATCTTTCCGTTGAGGTTCCGCGCCGAATACGGCTAGGAACGCAATTGACTGCCAACCTTCCGCTGGGAAACCCCATGACCGATCCCAAACCGCTCCGCCTGTTCACCGAAGAGGCTGAAGACCTGAAGATCATCGCCGCTGCCGTGCAGGATTCGGTGGTGAAGGCGGGGAACCTCAAATACGAGCAGAAACACCGCCGCTTCAGCCTCGAGATCAACCGCTATCGCTGGGAAACCGCGCCCACCCGCAAGGGCCAGCCGGGCGAGCGCGTGCGCTCCATCCTCGGCTTTGATGGCGTGATGGCCGTGAAAACGCGCGGCATCACCAAGGTCGATCCCGAAATCATCCTGTCCCTGCTGAGCGTGGACTTCACGCCGGATGAGGAGCCCCCCGGCGGCAAGATCACGCTGCTGTTTGCCGGCGATGGCGAGATCGTGCTGACGGTCGAGGCGGTAGACGCCACCCTGCTGGACAGCGACTACGCCTGGCCAACCCGCAATCTGCCCAGCCATGAGCGGCGCAAGCGCTAGGGCTACGCTGCCCCAAAACACCCAGCCGCCGTCTTGCCAGCACTGGCCGCACGGTCCATGTAGCGGGGCTGGAAATACCCCGTTGGAAAGCGCCCGCATGGCCCGTCATCTCGATGCATCTCAGCCCGGTTTCGAGGAGGCATTGCGCCATTTCCTCGATGAAGACCGCGGGCAGGGCGAGGATGTCGCGGGGATCGTCTCGGCCATCATCGCCGATGTGCGCCAGCGCGGCGGGGCAGCCGTGGCCGACTACACCGCGAAATTCGACCGGCTGCAGCTCGACCCCTCAACGCTCCAGTCAGACAATGTCGACCTCGACCTGATCGCCGCGCAATGCCCGCAGGACCTGCGCGACGCCATCGACTTCGCGCACGACCGCATCGCCGCCTATCACAGCGCGCAGCGCCCGGCAGACCACCGCTTCACCGATGATGCGGGCGTCGAGCTTGGCTGGCGCTGGACGGCGCTGGATTCGGTCGGCGTGTATGTGCCCGGCGGGCGGGCGAGCTACCCGTCTTCGGTGCTGATGAACATCGTGCCTGCGCGCATTGCGGGGGTTGAGCGCATCGTCATGGTCGCCCCGGCGCCCGATGGCGAGCTCGCCCCGGCCGTCGCCTATGCGGCACGCAAAGCGGGCGCGACCGAGTTTTTCCCCATCGGCGGGGCGCAGGCGGTGGCCGCGCTGGCCTATGGCGCCGGGCCGGTTGTAGCTGTGGACAAGATCGTCGGGCCGGGCAACGCCTTCGTGGCCGAGGCCAAGCGCCAGGTATTCGGCCGCGTCGGCATCGACACCATCGCGGGCCCGTCCGAAATCCTCGTAATCGCCGACAATACCGCCAATCCGGACTGGGTGGCCGCCGACCTGCTGAGCCAGGCCGAGCATGACCCCTCCAGCCAGTCGATCCTCATCACGCTGGACGCCGCTCTTGGCAAAGCTGTTGAGAAGGCTGTGGATAACCAGTTGAATTCCCTCGCCACCGGCGCCCGCGCCCGCGAATCCTGGACCGCCCATGGCGCCATCATCACCGCGCCGGATCTGGCGACCGCCGCCCGCGCGGCCAACATCATCGCGGCCGAACATGTCGAGCTCTGCATCGCAGATCCCGATGGCATGCTGCCGATGATCAAGCATGCCGGCGCCGTGTTCCTGGGCCACCACACGCCTGAGGCGCTGGGCGACTATGTGACGGGCTCCAACCACGTCCTGCCGACCAGCCGCGCCGCGCGCTTTTCCTCCGGCCTCGGACTGTATGATTTCCTCAAGCGGATGAGCATCCAGCGCGCCGGCCCCAAAGGCCTCGCCGCGCTGGCGCCCGCCGCCCTGCGCCTGGCGGAGGCCGAACGCCTCCCGGCGCATGGCCGGTCCGTCTCCATACGAACAAATCAGGGCGGCTGATCCCATGGGCGCCAACCGGCTCGTCGCCGTACACATCGACGAGGAAACGCTCGGTGCCTCCGGACCGGACGCCGAGCATGAGCGCCGCGTCGCCATCTTCGATCTGATCGAGGAAAACACCTTCGGCGTGATCGGCGAGGACCGGGGCCCCTATGTGCTCGCCCTCAGCCAGCATGAGCGCCGCCTCGTCTTCGCCATTCGCACCGAGCCGGGCGAGGAAGTGCACACCTTCATTCTGTCCCTCTCGCCGTTTCGCGGCGTGATCCGGGATTATTTCACCATCTGCGACAGCTATTACGAAGCCATCCGCATGAGCACGCCCCACCAGATCGAAGCCATCGACATGGCGAGGCGCGGCATCCACAATGAAGGCTCAGAACTTCTCAAAGAGCGCCTGGAAGGCAAGATCGACATCGACTTCCACACCGCCCGCCGCCTCTTCACCCTCATCTGCGCCCTTCACGCCGGCCAGGGCCGCGCGCCCGGCGCTTGATCGGTTATCTCCGGCGCCGCCGGGAAACACCCCATCGCCGCCAGCGTCCAGCTCAGTGCCTCCTGAATATCCGTATGCGGCTCATACCCCAAAAATGAAGTGAGCTTGGTGTTGTCGAACTCAGCCGTTTCCTGCCAGAGGAATCGCATCTCGGCGATTTCGCGGAACATCCGCACGAAAGGCGAGAGCAGCACGAGCGCCGGCCATGGCATGAAGCCGATCTTTCCGGTCCCGCCATTGGCTGCGCGGATTTGCTCGGCCATCTCAACGCCACGCGCAAAATAATGGCCGCGAAAATGAAATCGCTCGAAGGGGGCGAGTTCTGCTTCGCGGTCCAGCAGGGCGGCAGCGGTCTCGCCAAAGTCCGGCAGGTAGGCCCAGGTATGACCCGCGTCTGCGCGTCCGGGATAGGTGATCTTCGTTACCGCCTGGCCGGGCGTCACCATGCCCTGTGAAAACCAGGAATTGCCTGCGGCGGGCCCGAAGAAATCCCCCGCCCGCAGGATCAGTGAGTGCACGCCCTCGCTTGCTGCTGCCTCCATCCGGCGTTCCATCTCTACACGGATGGCGCCCTTGCGGGTGTGGGGCTGCTGCGGGGATCCTTCCTTCAGAAGCGGTAAGGCATCGCGGCCATAATTATAAATTGTGCCCGGAAGGAAGATGCGCGCGCCGGAAATCTTCGCGGCGGCAATCGTGTTCTCCAGCATCGGGAGGACGAGCTTTGGCCAGTCTTTATAGCCCGGCGGGTTTACCCCATGCACGATGACGCTGGCGCCCAGGGCCGCGGTGGCCACATCCTGCGCGTTCAGGGCGTCGCCCGCCACCCATTCGGCTTCAGGCAGGCGCGCCGTATCTGGCTTGCGGGAGAGCGCGCGCACCCGCCAGCCGCGCCGGATCAGGCTCCGCGCGATTTCGTATCCCGCCCCGCCGGTTACGCCGAGGACCAGCGCCAGTTTTCCGTTTTCCATCTTCCCGTCTCCTTTTGCTCTGGAATGTGCCAAGGATGGCGGAAGATAGAGATAAACATAATTGCGATAATAAATGGATCAGATATAGAAAAATAAATGAACATTGAAGCTGGCTCCTGGGACCATATCCGCTCTTTCCTTGCCGTGCTGGAGGAGGGCAGCCTTTCCCGCGCAGCCCGCGTCCTGTCGCTGACCCAGCCGACGCTCTCCCGCCATATTGACCAGCTTGAAGCCACCCTCGGCGGGCCGCTGTTTACGCGCTCGCCGCGCGGCCTTATCCCGACGGACAAGGCGCGGATGATCGAGCCTTATGCGCGCACCATCGCCGCCTCGGCCGCCGCCATGGCGCGGGCCGCTTCAGGCGCGGCGGGGGAGATGACCGGGGCAGTGCGCATCTCGGCCAGCGAAGTGGTCGGCATTGAACTGCTACCGGAAATGCTTGCGCCCCTGCGCGAAGCTTATCCCGGCCTCACCTTTGAAATCCTGCCCACCAACCAGTCGAGCGACCTGCTGCGCCGTGACGCCGACATCGCCGTGCGCATGGTGCGGCCCCAGCAGGGCGCGCTGCTGGCCAGAAAGGTGGGCGATGTCATGCTCGGCCTCTTCGCCCGCCGCGACTATCTGGAAAAATACGGAACGCCCCGGAGCATGAAGGATGTCGCCGGGCACGCGCTCATCGGCTTTGACCATGAAACCATCAGCGTTCAGGCCCTGCGCGGAATGGGCCTGACACTGGACCGGGCTAGCTTTGCCTGGCGGACGGACAGTGACCTCGCCCAGACAAACCTCATCCGCGCCGGCGCCGGCATCGGGGTTTGCCAGGCAGGGCTCGCCCGCCGCCATGGCGCACTTGTCCAGGTGCTGCCAGAGGACTTCACATTTCCGATGGAAACCTGGGTGACGATGCATGAGGAACTCAAAGGCGTCACCCGAATGAAGGCTGTGTTCGATCATCTCAGCGAAGCGATGACGGCCTATATCCGCAACCAGGAAAGCCCCGCCTAAAGACCATCCATCCGGCAGCCGCGTGCTTCCAGAATCTCCCGCATTTCCCAATAGGCGCGGGGTGTGCGCATCAGGGGGATGCGCGGGTGCAGGTGGTGGACGATGTGATATTGCATGCCCATCGACAGCACATTTCCGACGGCTGAACGGAACCCGCGCGTGTCGCGGTAGCGGCCTTCGCCCATGCCGGGATTGTGCGGCGCCCAGCTGAGATAATGGCGGATGTAGATCATGCCGATATGCTTGGGCAGGAACCAGATCAGCGCCGCCTCGATGGCATGGCCGCTCCAGCAGAGCGCGATCATGATCGCGTAATAAGCCAGTTCATAGATCACCGCGTCGAGTGCCACTTTCGGCCGGCCGATCCGCGCCAGCGTTGTGGCATAGGCATTGTTTTTCGTGCCTGGCTGCTGCTGGTTTATGGTCTGCCACATCGATTGCAGGGCGGTGTCGGCATGGGTGCCGTAATCGGGATCAAGCTCGGGATGGTTGGCGTGCTTGTGGTGCTCCAGATGGGTCAGCTTCGCCACGCGGTAGGGCAGGAGGATCGGGATCGTGGAGAGATGCCCGACCAGTTCATTCAGCCAACGGAGCTTTGATCCGGGCCGGGCGATGATGTCATGCTGGGCCTCATGGCTGGGCAGATAGCAGAGCGCCATGTTTGCACAGGCGATGGGAAACGCCGCCCATACCGGCAGGACGCCCGAAATCGTCAGTGGCCAGAGGGCCAGCCAGCAGGCAAGATTGGCAAACGCCCACAGCACGGAGCCCCACGGGAAGCGGTCGATATGCCGGGCGGCAATTTCCCGCTCGGCGGCCATCAATTCCTTCTCCGAAAGCAGCCCTGCACCGTCCATCAGATCCACCGGCCCTTCCATTGCGCAAATCCGCCCCACAGCGCTGCCACGGCAAAGCCGATCGCCAGCGGCGGGACGTGCTCAGGCAGGGGCGCGTCCAGGGCGATCAATGCCTGCGTCACCAGCGGCATCAGAATGCCGAATGCAAAGATCAGCGGCTTCCATGTGAAGAAGAGGCCAACCAGGCGAAACAGGAGGGAGGGCTTTGCATCCATGATTCAAAAATGACACACGCGTCATTTTTTGCAACAACAGATTTGAGCGGTGCGGGCGGGGCCTCAGCCCAGGGCGCTCCGGAACCGCCGGCTGCCGGTCAGCGCGGTGCCGTCTGAGAGGATCAGCTCGAAATCGCCCGATGCCGTGGAGCGGGTTTCGCGGATGTGGTGACGGTTGACGATGCGGGAGCGGTGGATGCGCACGAAGTCGGAACCGGGCGCTGAAACTGTCCCGATTTGTCCGGATTTGTCCTGATCTGTCATGGATGTGCCCGCGGCTGACAGGCGTTTGGCCCAGTCTGAGAGCGTTGCGCGCACCAGATGGCTGCCCGCTGCCGTGTGCAGGGTCACGTAATTGCCGGCCGATTCCAGATAGAGGATCTCGCCGGGCATCAGGAAGATCGTTCGCGAACTGGTGCGCACTTCGATCCGCTGCGGGCCGGCGGGGGAGGGCGCAGGCGCCGTTTCCCGCGCCTGCCACCAGGCGTAGAGACTGTAGACTCCGGCAAAGATGGCATAGGTTATCAGGTCCTTGCGCCACTCATAGATGAGCGTCATCCAGAGGCCGCCCGTAAAGAAGTCATACTCCCAGGGCGTCGGCAGATAAGCCAGCTCCCGAAGGGGCACCATGACGCCGACATGCGCCAGCGAGAAGGGCACGGTCAGCGCGGCATGGATCAACAGCGCCATCGGCAGGGCGCCGCCCCGGAGAGGCCAGCGCTTCACCGCCCATCCGACCAGGGGCGCCATGAGCACCAGAACAAGGGCGCTTGAAATCTCCCAGATGAAGGGCTCGGCCGGGTGCACGCGCAGACCTGAGCGGTTCATTTCGATCAGATCAGAGGTCGCGTTCACCAGCACCACCGGCACAGTGACCAGCGCGATGCTGGCCCAGGGGCCGAGGCGGAAACCCGCCTTGCCGCTTGTCACGGAATCGCCGCCGCTGGTCACAGATGCCTCTCCGCTCGTCCCACCGGGGCGCCTTTCGTGGCATTGGCGTAGCGCCAGCCACAGGCGGGCGCAAGAAGCCGGGCAATCTCATTGCCCAAGGAGCTTCCGGCATGACCCAGCGCCGATATGACCTCGACTGGCTGCGCATCGCGGCCTTCGCCATTCTGATCCTCTATCATTGCGGCATGTTCTATGTGAGCTGGGGCTGGCATGTGAAATCCAGCCATGCCGGGCCGCTGATCGAGCCGCTGATGATGCTGGCCAATCCCTGGCGGCTGACCCTGCTGTTCCTGATCTCCGGCGCCGCGAGCCGGTTCATGGCCGACAAGATGCGGGCCGGCAGCTTCGTGAAGGCCCGGATGGGCCGGCTGTGGCCGCCGCTACTTCTGGCGGTGTTCGTGATTGTGCCGCCGCAGAGCTATTACGAGATCCTCGAATTCCTGCAGACCCATGACCTGCCACAGAGCCCCTGGCTCGACAATTTCTACATCAAGTACGTCACTGCTTCGGGGAACTGGTGCGATGAGGAGGGCTGCCTCATCACGCCGACCTACAACCACATGTGGTTCGTTCTCTATCTCATCCTCTACACGCTGGCGCTTGCCGTGCTGCTGCCGCTGTTGCGCCGCATCCCGGCCAGAGCGGTCGCGTGGCTGATTGCCGGGCCGGGCATCTTTCTGGCCCCCTGGGCATTCCTCTTCGCCACCCGCGTGTTCCTGTTCCCCCTGTTCGGGGAGAGCCATGATTTCCGGGAAGACTGGTATCTCCATACCCTCTATCTGGGCGTCTTCCTGCTGGGCTTCGGCATTGCCAAGCATCAGCCATTCTTTGACGCCGCCGTGCGTCTGCGCTGGCCGATGCTGGCGCTGGGCCTAATTGCCTGGGCAAGCCTGCAGACCTACTTCCAGATATACACCCTCACCGAGGCGCCGCCGCCGGACTGGATGCGCATTGCTTTCCGCGGCGTGCGCGAAGCGCAGGCCTGGGCCGCCATCCTCTGCGTGATCGGCTTCTTCCATCACCATTTCCGGACGCGCGACACACTGCTTCGCCAGATGCTGTCGCGTGCCATCTTCCCCTTCTATCTCATCCATCAGACGATCACCGTCGTGGCGGGGCATCACCTCGACCGTCTGGGCCTGCCGGTATGGGTTGAGGCGCCCCTTCTGATCGGGACGACAGCGCTTGGCTGCTGGCTATTCTATGATCTGGGCCGGCGCATTCCGCCGCTGCGCATCTGGATCGGCCTGCCCAGCGGCAAAGGGGGGCTGGCGGCGCCTTGAGGCTGCCATGCCCTCTCCGCTTGCCGGAATCTGCTGAAACCTGTATGGCGCCCGGCTAGTGATACGTGGAAAAAGCGGCTTTCCTGCCGCAGCCCCAGATCTGGATAGAGAATGTCAAAAGAAGAACTGATTGAATTTGAAGGCACAGTCGTCGAACTGCTGCCCAACGCCACGTTCCGGGTAAAGCTCGAGAACGACCATGAGATCATCGCCCACACCGCCGGCAAGATGCGCAAAAACCGCATCCGCGTGCTCACGGGCGACAAGGTCATGGTCGAAATGACCCCTTACGACCTCACCAAGGGCCGTATCACCTACCGCTTCAAGTAATCGCCATGCCGGGCAGCGCGCCGCTCATTCTCGCCAGCGCGAGCCCCCGGCGTCTCGAGCTTCTGGCCCAGATCGGCATTGTGCCGGATCGGGTCGCCCCCACCGACATCGACGAGACGCGCCGCAAGGCCGAATCGCCCCGCGAGCTGGCCCTCAGGCTGGCGCGCGAGAAGGCGGCCGCCTGCGACGCGGAAGGCGCCTTCGTGCTGGCCGCAGATACGGTCGTCGCCCTTGGCCAGCGCAATCTCGAAAAGGCCGCCGATGAGACCGAAGCCGCCGACTTCCTGCGGCTGCTCTCCGGCCGGGCGCATCAATGCATCACAGGCGTCGCCGTGCGCGCGCCAAGCGGCCAGATTGTCTCGCGCGCCGTGCTCGCCCGCGTGAAGATGAAGCGCCTCACCGAGGCGGAAATCGCCGCCTATGTCGCGTCCGGCGACTGGAAGGGCAAAGCCGGGGGCTACGGCATCCAGGGCGCGGCCGGCGGCTTTGTCACTGCCATAAATGGCAGCTACACCGCCATCGTCGGCCTGCCGCTCTATGAGACGAAATCCCTGCTGGAAGGCCTGGGATACCGGCGCTGACGCCCGGACCGCCCCATTTTTGCCCCAAGCCTGTCTTCGGATTAATCTGCGCGTTTCGGAACCATTCCGTCTGTCCGGGATTTAATCATCAATTGAGCAATCCTGCTCTTGTTGATGGAGCCCGATATGAAAAAGCTTCTCGCCAGCTGCGCCGTTGTCGCCCTGATGGCCGCGCCTGCACTCGCCCAGTCCACAATTGATCCGACCACGCCGGACACGGTCCCTGTTGAACCACAGATCGAACAGCCTGCTGACGATCTCGTCGTCGAGCCGCAGACCGAAACCATGCCTGAGGCCCTGCCACCTGAGCCAGATATGGCCGAAGAAGCTGCGCCGCCCACACCGGACGCTGAGCCGATGATGGAAGCCGAAACGGAAACCGAGGCTGAAGCAGAAGACGAGTCCTATGCGGACGCCGAAGATGACAGCACGCTGGCTGAAACCGAGGAAGACGACTCGTTTGCCGACACGAATTCCGACCCGGTTGTGACCGCAGAAGTTGCTGCGCCTGAAGCCGCTCTGGAAGCCTCTGTTGATGAAGCCGAGCTGCCGGAAGACTATTCCACCGACGACCTCAACGCCATGATGCTGGCGCAGGTTAACACGGTGGGTTCGGAAATCACTGAACTCGACAGCGAAGCCGACGCCTGGGTTTCGGCCAATGGCGCCCCGGTTGATCCCGCCTACGCGCCTGAAGGCCAGGGCGATATGGAAGTGACGACTGAAAATGAAGCTCCGGTTACGGAAGGCGACGACTCTATGACGCCGGAAACCGAAGCCCCGGAAGCCGACAGCTTTGTCGAGCCGGAAGTTGATCCGATGACAGATGATGACTGGACCAACGAAAACCCGGTCGATCCGGAAATGCCTTCCGACACTGAATACTGATCTGCCACCAGATCAGCTCAGATAAAAAGGCCGGCTCATTTGAGCCGGCCTTCTTTTTTGTCTGCACTTCTTGGCGCCGGGCCGGGGTCAGGCCCGTTCGGTCATCGAGACCGCCGCGATCGACAGCGCAGCGCCAATGATGATGGCCAGCCACATCGGGTTGCTGGCTGCCGCCTGGCTGATTTCAGTACGGGCAACGTCCAGCGCCGAGGTGACCGTGTGATCCACGCCGACAAAGGCTGAGAGCAGATCGGGCAGTTGCAGCACGGCGATCACCGCGCCGAGAAAGCCGAACGCGCCAACCGTCAGCCGGCGGATCAGGGTCTGCCGGCGCACCCGCCTCATCACGTCTGCGGTGAAGGGGGCGGCCTCCAGCGCGCCATCTTCGGCGGCAAACAGGCGGGCGAGGTCGCCATAGGTTTCATCATCACGCATCGTCATCTCTCCTTTATGCCACGTCGGCATTGGCAAGGCACGTCCTGAGTTGGGCAACGCCGCGCAGAACATGGGATTTCACAGTGCCCAGCGGCCAGCCTGTGGCCTGGGCTGCTTCGCGGTGGCTGAGGCCGGCGGCAACGCAGAGCACCACACACACCCTCTGGGCTTCGGTCAGGGTGTCGAGGGCGCGGGCGAGGTCCATCCGGGTTTCGGTTTCGGTCGCCGAGCGATCGAACGGCCGGTCGAACGGAATGATCTCGGCGGTCTCGTCAAACTCTATCTCGATCTTCTGGCGGCGGCGCCATTGCAGAAACTCCCGCCAGCAGATGGTGCAGATCCAGGCGCTGAAGGTGCCCCCCGCATAGGTGGCAATTTTCTGCCAGGCGGTGAGGAACGTCATCTGGGCAATGTCGTCTCCCTGCGCGGCTGATCCGGTCAGGCGGCGGGCCATGCCGCGCACCCGTGCCTGGTGCCGGCGGACAAGTTCGGCGAAGGCGTCTTCGCTGCCCTTGGCCGCCGCATGGGCGAGATCGGGGTCTGATCGCATATCCCGTCCTCCGGACGCCACCAGCCTGAGATTACTCAGCGGCCGATTTTTCACGGCCGAACGCCCACAGACCAATGTACGCGATACCGATGAAGATGGGGAAGCAGGCCACGCCGAGCATGGGCGTGAGGGCTTCGGATTCTTCCACGCTGATGAGGCCGCCAAGCACGGCAAATGCCGCGCCAAAAGCCAGAGCCAGCACGCCCCGGCGAAGGTCAGCGCGCACGGGGTCGGTCAGCAGGGACATCTTGTCCAGCATTTCCGGGGAGAGCACCTGGCCCTTGTCGATGGCCAGCCGCAGGGTCTCGTGCACCGTCTGACGCTTGCGGGCGTTGAAGTGGCTGACGATCCACACGATCAGCGCGGGGGAGAGAAAGAGAACTACCGGGACGACGACGCTTTCCATATCCATTTCCTGTTGCTCCAAGGAGGCCTTGTTGATGGGCGCCTGGCATGATTGCCGGCGTCTATGCCCGTAAGATGCCGCCACCGGCAGGATTGGATGCGGAAGGTGTGAAAAAAAGTTCAGGATACGAGGTTTGCCCCCATCTCTTGCCCGAGAGAGCGGCGCAGCCTAAGCGCGGGGAACGATGGTCAAGATTACACCCAGGAAGATGCGCCGGCCGCATGTGGCCGCTGATCTGGCAACCGCCGAAGGGCGCGCCAGGGCAAAGCGCGAGCTGTATTGGGGCGATCATGGCTTCCTGCGGCTGCGGTTTTCCAATCTTCACCAGATTTCACCAGAGATGTGGCGGGCCAACCAGCCCTCGCCGAAACAGGTGCTTGCCCATGCCAGAGAGCGGGGCATCAAGACGATCCTCAATCTGCGCGGGCCCACCACCAAGGGCTTCTATCTGCTGGAAAAAGAGGCCTGCGAGGCCGCCGGCATCGATCTGATAGATTTCCAGATGTATTCACGCGAACCGCCCACAGTGGAGAAAGTGTTCGGCGCGCGCGATCTGTTCGAGCGCATCCGCTATCCCGCCCTGATGCATTGCAAATCGGGCGCCGACCGGGCCGGCATCATGGCGGTGCTCTACAAGCTGCTGCGCGAAAAACTGCCCTATGAAGAGGCCATCGAGCAGCTCTCGGGGCGCTACCTGCATATCCGCCACGGCAAGACCGGCGTGCTCGACGCCTTCTTCGAGACCTATGCTGCCTTCAATGCCGGGCGCCCCGCGAATGAATGGAAGCCGTTCCTCGATTGGGTGGCGGAGGATTATGACAGGGTCGCGGTTAAGACGGAATTCCTCCAGAAACTCGGTAAGGGGCCGAAACTCGACCAGATCATCGGCCGGGAATAGCGCTTTTCAGCGCCGGGGATTCATGCCAGCACAGGGCGCTGAGGGTCGAGGACGTATTCCATGATGAAAGCAGGGGTTTTTGCTGCTCTGTCAGCGCTGGCACTGGCCGGCTGCGGTCTGGGCGGGCCAGGCGATCGTCAGGTGATGGTCAATGCCTGTGTTGCCGACGGCGAGTCCGAGGCGACCTGCGGCTGCATCACCGATGCGATGGAGACAAATCTCTCGCCCGAACTCTTCGAGAAAACCGCGCAGGCGGTTGGCCGCGACGAGAAGGACATGATGACCTTCGTGGGCGAGCTGACACTGCAGGAGCAACTGTCATTTTCGGCAGTGCTTCAGGACATGTTTGCCTGCTCCCTGACCGGGGAGACGGCAGAATAAGGCATTGCTGCGCGACCGGCTTGCTTCCAGAAACGGAGCAGCCGAGTGTGGCAGGCGCTGGTTAAGGTGACGCGACAGCGCGATCAGCCTAGAATGGGACTGAACAAGGAAGGGGATGTCCATGAAGTTCATCATTATCAACAGTTTCCGAACGATGGTCTATGTGGCCTACATCTCGATCATCATCGGCGGCATTGCCCTGGGTATTTACCAGAAGGGCGAATTTACCGGCGAATTGCTGGGCCTCACGGGCGGTCTTGCCCAGCTGGCAGACTTTGCCGTCTTCGCCTTCGGGGGCTGGGTTGCGGCAAGCCTTATCTGCGGCCTGATCGTCACGCTGCTGGACATCCGCGACGACATCAACGACCGCCTGCCGGACGCGCGCCGCGACATGTAACGACAAGGCTGGTCACAACCGGCCAGACTCAGATCATATGCCGTCGGGTGTCGCCACCTGGCGGCATTTTCATAAGTGCAACAGCACATTCGGGAGGAATACGGGCTCATGACCCCCATCGCCGCCGCCGCCGTCTATACCGGCGTCAACATACTCATCCTGTTGTTCCTCTCGTTCCGGGTCGTTGGCCGCCGCCGCGCGGCGCAGGTCTCGCTGGGCACCGGCGGTGACGCCGAACTCGAAACCCGCGTCCGTGCCCATGGCAACGCGTCGGAATACATCCCCGCGGCGATGCTCGGCCTGTTCGCCGCCGCCAGCCTCGGCGCGCCCCTCTGGGCCGTGCATGCCATCGGCGGGGTGTTCACCCTGGGCCGGGTGCTGCATGGCTTCGGCCTGTCGGCGGGTGTCCTGGCGCCGCGCGCGCTTGGCATGGTGCTGACCTGGCTCGGTATGCTCGGTGCCGGTGTGGCGGCAATCTGGCTCGGGCTGTCCTGATCGGGCCTGATCGGGCCTGATCGGGCCTGATCGGGTCTGAGTTGGCCAGAATTGTCCTGATATGTCCTGGTTTGTCCAAGTCTGTCCGGGGAATGTCCCGGTTTGTCCTGGAATGGGTGGCACCGTGCCTGTTGCGCGCAGGCCCGGTGCGGTCCATTTACCGGTGATGGCCGATTCACAGATTTCCCCCGAAAATACCCTCTCTGACCTGCTCGACCAGTGCCGCAAGGCCGGGGCCGACGCCGCCGACGCCCGCCTCGGAATCGCCGATGGCGTCAGCGTTTCCGTGCGTGACGGCAGGCTCGAAAGCATCGAACGCGAGGAGAGCGCCAGCATCGCCCTGCGCTGCTTCTACGGCAAGCGTCAGGCCAGCGTCTCCGGCGCCGACCTCAGCCGCGAGGGTCTCAAAGCCCTCGCCGAACGCTGCGCCGCCATGGCAAGGGCCGTGCCCGAAGATAAATTTTGCGGCCTGCCAGATCCCTCCGAATTGATCGCTGGGCCCGCAGATCTGGACCTTTCCGGCGAGCCTGAAATCTCCGCCGAAACGCTCGAACGTGAAGCGCTGGCTGCAGAAGCCGCCGCCCTGGCCGTGCCGGGCGTGAAGACCGTGGCAGGCTGTGGCACCTCCTGGAACCGCTCCACCCGCTGGGTCGCCGCCACCAACGGCTTCAGCGCCTGGAAGACCGGCACCTCCACCAGCCTCGGCCTCTCCGCTGTGGCCGAAAAGAACGGCCAGATGGAGCGCGACTATGACAGCTGGTCTGTCCGCTTCACCAAGGACCGCCCCTCGGCTGAAGAGATCGGCCGCACGGCCGGTGAGCGCACCATCGCCCGCCTCGGCGCCCGCAAGATCGCCACCCAGAAAGCCCCGGTTATCTTCGACCGGCGCGTGTCTGACAGCCTGATCGGCGCGCTGCTGGGCGCCATCTCTGGCCCCTCCATCGCGCGCGGTGTCAGCTTCCTGAAGGACCGGATGGACCAGCAGGTGTTCGCCAAGGGCATCTACATCACCGACGACCCGTTCCGCCCGCTGGGCATGGGCAGCCGCGTGCATGATGGCGAGGGCCTGCCCGTTGCCGAGACCCACCTCATCGAGGACGGCAGGCTGACCACCTGGCTGCTGAACCTGCCGTCTGCGCGCCAGCTGGGCCTCAAATCCAACGGCTTTGCTTCGCTCGGCTTTGGTGATCCGCCAGGCGTCTCCACGTCCAACGTCTATCTGCGCCCCGGCAAGGACAGTCCCGGCCAGCTCGCCAAGCAGATTGGCAAGGGCCTGCTGGTGACGGACATGTTCGGCCCGTCGATCAACCCGAATACGGGCGACTATTCGGTTGGCGTTGCCGGTTTCTGGATTGAGGATGGCGAAATTGCCTGGCCTGTCTCCGAAGTGACCGTGGCCGGCGATCTGCCGTCCATGTTTGCCCGGATGGTGCCCGCCAATGACCTGGAATTACGCTCCACACGCGACGCCCCGTCGATCCTCATCGAGGACATGAACCTTGCAGGCAGCTGAACGAAGCCTTGATCAGGATCTTCAGCTCATGCTGGCGCTCGCCAAGGAGGCGGGCGACCTTGCTCTATCCTACACGCTGACGGGCGGGGCGGAGGCCTGGAACAAGACGGGCGGCAAGGGGCCGGTGACCGAAGCCGACCTTGCCGTGAACCGCCTCTGCCTCAAACAGCTGCAAACCGCGCGGCCAGACTATGGCTGGCTTTCGGAAGAGACGCTGGACGATCCGGCGGCGCGGGCAAAGTCCCGCGTCTGGGTGGTCGACCCCATCGATGGCACCCGCGCCTATATCAGCGGCGATCCCCACTGGTGCATCGCGCTCGCCATCGTGGAAGAGGGCGAGGCGGTGGCCAGCGTGCTCTACGCCCCGGCGCTCAGCCGCATGTATTCGGCCCGGAAGGGCGCCGGCGCGTTCCTCAATGGCAACGCCATCCATGTGTCCCTGCGCGACGCGGAAGATGGTCTGCGCCTGATCACCAATGAGGGGCTCGTCACCCACCCCGCCTGGAAAGAGCCCTGGCCGCGGGTGGAGATTGCCCGGCCAAAGCCCAACGCGACCCTTCTGCGGATGGCGCATGTGGCCACCGGCGAATGGGACGCCGCCCTTGTGCTGGCGGAAAAATCCGACTGGGATCTCGCCGCCGGAACGGTGCTCGTTCACGAAGCGGGCGGCCATGCCACGACCCATCTGGGCGAGGCTTTTGTGTTCAATCAGGCCGTGCCCGCCCAGCGCAGTGTCCTCGCCTCTGGAAAGGCGCTGCATCCTTTGTTACTTCGCCGTCTGGAAGTGGTGAAGATTCCTGATCCTCAGGCGCGAGCCGCCCAACCCATGCCAGACCAGACCAAGCCTGTCCAAACGGAGCCAAAACGGATGAGTGAGAGCGCGAAAACCGGCAAGCAGCTGTTGCATATTGTCTTTGGCGGTGAGCTGAAGGATGTGACCGGCGTTGAGTTTGAAGACCTGTCGCAGATGGATTTCATCGGCGCCTTCCCGAACTATCAGGAAGCCTATGACGCCTGGAAATCGGCGGCGCAGCGCACGGTAGACCAGGCCGAAATGCGGTATTTCATCCTGCATGCCCACAAGCTGCTGGACCCCGCGACGGGTGATCACCATCACGTCTGAGACCTCTCCGGCGCTGAAGGAAAAGGCCCAGCGATCGCTGCTGCGGCTGTTCAAGGCGCATTTCTGGCCTCAGAAGAAATGGTTCATTGGCGGTACGCTGATGGCCATTCTCACGGCGGCGTTCAGCATCGGCTATGTCGCGGTGCTCGATTATGTCGGCAACGGCCTGCAGCGGGACATTGAACAGAAGGCCGCTGGCACGGCCGCCCCGATTGACTGGATATGGGCGGGCATTGCCGCCATCGTGTTGCTCACCATCGGGCGCGCGGTATCGATGTATGCGATGAACCTCCTCAACAATACCGGCGTGCAGCGCGGTCTCGTGGGGGTTCAGTCGGTCCAGTATGATGCGCTGACGGACGGCGATTTTGCCCGCATCTCCGGAGACGCTTCGGGCGGCTTTGTGGCGCGCTTCATCAATGATGTGGTCGCCATTCGCGAGGCGATGCTGCGCTTTGCCAACAACTTCCCGAAAAGCTCGGCGACCGTCATCGGTGTGCTTGCCTGGCTGTTCTGGAAAGACTGGCAGCTCGCGCTGATCATCACGGTGGTTTATCCCCTCGCACTCGGGCCGGTTGTCTCGCTCGGAAACTCCGTGCGCAAACGGTCCAAACGCGCCCAGCAGCAGACCGGCGAAGTAACGTCACTGTTGACCGAAGGCTTCCAGTCAGCGCGCGTTGTAAAAGCTTACGGCCTTGAGGGCTGGCAGAAGGCGCGGGCGGCGAAGGGTTTTACCGAACGCTCGCAGCTTTTCCTCAAAGTGTTGACCAAGCGCGCAGGCGTTGACCCCGTGCTGGAAGTGTTCGGCGGCTTTGCGCTGGCGGCCTTGCTGGGTTTCGTCGCCTGGCGGATCGCGCAGGGCGAAAGCACGCTGGGCGACTTCCTCGGCTTTATCGCGGCGGTTGGCATTGCGGCGCCTGAAGTGCGCGCACTCGGCGCTATTGGCGCGGTCGCGCAGGAGGGCGCAGCGGCGGCTGACCGGGTGTTCGAAATTGTCGATCAGCGCGCGCAGGTGGCCGATAAGCCCGGCGCCAAACAACTCGATACCGTCCGGGGGGAGATCGAATTCCGGGACGTGCAGTTTGCTTATCCCGATGGCACTCAGGCGCTCAAGGGGCTGAGTTTCACCGCGCGGCCGGGCGAGACGGTTGCCATCGTCGGCGCATCGGGGGCGGGCAAGTCTACCGTCTTCAATCTGCTGATGCGGCTCTATGATCCCTCATCCGGCGCCGTGGCGGTAGACCAGCAGGATGTGCGGGAAGTGACCGGCGCCAGCCTGCGGATGCAGATGGCGCTGGTGGCGCAGGATGCGGCACTGTTTGACGACACGATTGCCAGCAACATTGCGCTCGGCCGGATGGGCGCCTCGCGCGATGAGGTTGAAGCGGCCGCGCGCGCGGCCAATGCGCATGATTTCATCAGTATGCTGCCGGGCGGCTATGATGCGCCCGCAGGCGAGATGGGGCGCAACCTTTCCGGCGGCCAGCGCCAGCGCGTGGCTCTTGCGCGGGCGATCCTGCGCGGGGCGCCCGTCCTGCTGCTGGATGAGGCAACCTCAGCGCTGGACGCGGAAAGCGAAGCGAAAGTGCAGGGCGCGCTGGCTGAATTTGGCAAAGGCCGCACGGTGCTGATCATTGCCCACCGCCTCTCCACTGTGCGCGCTGCAGACCGTATCGTGGTGATGGAAGACGGCCGCGCGGTTGAAGAAGGCACCCATGAAAGCCTTATGACGGCAGGGGGAACCTACCGCCGTCTGGTGGAGCTTCAGCTCAGCTGACAGATTACCCGGCCGGGCGTTCCTGCGGCAGTTGCGCGGCGGCGTGGCGGATGAACCGTTCCAGCTTTTCCGCACTTTCGGCGCCCTGAACGGCGACGCGCCGGTTGGCGATATAGGTGGGCACGCCGGAGATGCCCATCTGGCGGAAGGTGTCTGCTTCCTGGCGGACAATATCTGTGTCCGCGCCGGTCTTCAGGAGGTCGGCGACAATATCCGCGTCCAGATCAATTGACCGGGCGATGTCGACCAGCACGCCGTGGTCGCCGATATTGCGGGCTTCGTTGAAATAGGCCCGGAAGAGGGCTTCCTTGGCTTCGGCGCCTTTGCCCTGGCCCTGCGCCCAGCGCACGAGGCGGTGGGCGTCGAAGCTGTTGGGGCGGTGGGTGACCGCGTCGAAGCGGTAGGGGATGTCTTCGGCGGCGCCATAGTCGATCAGCGCCTGACGCATCGCGGCCATCCGCTCCTTGCCTTCGGGCGAGGAAACGCGGCTGCCCATATATTCCTTATAGTCGACGCCTGCGGCCGGGATCGTCGGGTCCAGCTCATAGGGGCGGAAGAGAAGCTGGACCTTGATGTCAGGCGTCTGGGCGATGGCCGCCTGAATGCGGCGCAGGCCGAGCCAGCACCAGGGACAGACGGGGTCTGATACCATTTCGATTGCGACGGTCATGAGAGCCTCCTTCTGCCAGTCCGGCTTGAGGGGAGTATAGGCGCGCAGGCGCCCCGCGTCACGGGGTTGGGGCGTCGCCGCGCTTGACCGCTTCGGCCTCAAGGGCGCGTTCCATGTCGCTGGCAAACCAGGTGTCGGGGTAAGTGACTTCCGGCGCAGGCTGTTGCTCAAGGCCGAAGGGCAGGGCCACGGCTTCGGGAACCGTTTCATGATCGGCGTAGAGGCGGCTGGAATTATCTTGAGGGAACATCGCGGCGATCAGGAAGCCGATGGCGACGATGGCGCCGGCATGGACGTTGGATTTGAACATCGCCAGCGCCTTGCCTTCGCCTTTGGTTTTCAGTGTCATCGCCTGCCAGGCGCCGTGGGCGAGGAAGAGGAGCGCCGTGAGCGCACCGAGCCGCCCGGCGCCCTGGGCGTAGGCGGCAAAGCCGATGAGGGCGGCGGCGCCCATGTGGAAGCCGAAGGAGATCAGCACAGCCCGCTCGCCGAAGAGGCGCGCGGTGGAGCGGACACCGATCAGGGCGTCGTCTTCCCGGTCCTGAAGGGCATAGATCGTGTCATAAGCGATCGTCCACAGGATGAGGCCGGCATAGAGGATGTAGACTGGCCCGGTGATGACACTGGCGGTCGCGGCGCCAACGAAGACGCCCCAGTTGAAGGTGAGCCCCAGCCAGGCCTGCGGCCACCAGGTGACACGCTTGGTGTAAGGGTAGATGGCCACCAGCGGCAGGGCGAGCAGGGCGGCGATCTTTGCGTCCCAGGGCAGGGCGAGCCAGATCAGGAAGCCGACGGCGAGCTGCGCTAGCAGGAAGATATAGGCCTGTTTCGTCGTGACGGCGCCCGAGGGGATGGGCCGGGCCGCGGTGCGGGCGACCTTGGCGTCGAAATCCTTGTCGGTGATGTCGTTCCAGGTGCAGCCCGCCCCGCGCATCACGATGGCGCCGATGAGGAAGAGGAGCGTCCAGAGAAGGTCGATCAGGTAAAGGCCGGTGGTGAGCCGGGCAAAGCCGAGGCCCATCAGGCAGGGCAGGAACAGCAGCCACACGCCGACGGGCCGGTCGAGCCGGGCGAGCATGGCGTAGGGCTGCCACGCCTTGGGCAGGCCCGCGAGCCAGCCGGGTAGGGCGGAATCGGCGGGGACGGCGAAATTTCCGGGGTTTTCAGGCGGTTGGGGTATGGTCATAGGAGGATGATATAAGCGATCCCGCAGCCACTCGCACGGGGTGTGATTTCAAAACCACAGGACGTTGCGCAAAGGCCACACCTTAACAGCGGCGGCCTGGCGGCTTATAGGCCGGAGATGGCTACGATTCCCCGTCTCTTTGTGGATGCGCCGCTGGCGGAAGCTGGCGCAGTTGCACTGGATGACGAGCAGTCGAACTATCTGCTGCGGGTTCTGAGGCTGGAGGATGGCGCGTCTGTGCGCCTCTTCAACGGGCGGGACGGGGAGTGGACGGCGACGGTCCATAAGACGTCAGCCAAGCGCGCGGAAGCAACACCCTCGAGACAAACCCGGACACAACCAGGACAAATCGGGACACGTCTGACCCTCCTGTTTGCGCCGGTGAAGAAGGACCAGACCGACCTCATCCTCGAGAAGGCGACCGAGCTGGGCGCCGCCAGGATCCGCCCCGTGCTGACCGAGCGGACCCAGACGCGGACCGTGCGGGCCGACCGGTTCCGCAAGATTGCGCTGGAGGCGGCTGAGCAGACCGAGCGGCTGGACCTGCCGGAGATCCTCGACCTGGCAAGCCTCGACGCGGCGCTGGACGCGCTGGAGCCGGGCACGGCGGTGATCTTCTGCGATGAGGCGGGCGACGAGGCCGAGGCGCCCTGGGGCGGGCAGGCAGGCCGGGCGCGGCCGATGCTGGAGGTATTGGAGGAGCTGAAGGGCCGATCCGCCGCAATCCTGACAGGGCCGGAGGGCGGCTTCACCCCGGCCGAGCGCGCGTTCCTGCGCGGGCGGGCGGAGACCTGGCCGGTGAGCCTTGGGCCGCGCATCCTGCGAGCGGAGACGGCGGCGATTTCAGCGATGACGCTGTGGCAGGCGGTGTGTGGAGATTGGGGCTAGGCGGGTAGGCAGACACCGGCCCGCCACCCTTGAAGTGGCGCAGGATGGCGGGAGTTGGTGATCTCAATCAGGTGTCGGATGTATTGAACGTGGCGGCGGGGGCGGCCGCCAGCTGGTCGCCGTCTGACCGCAACAGCAGTACCGCAACCAGACCCAGACCCGCGGTAACGGCGCCGGCGATTGAGACGGCGGGATAGCCGAGGCCGCCGGCAATCACTGCGCCGCCTAAAGCTGCGCCAATGGCGTTCCCCAGATTGAACGCGCCGATGTTCACAGCCGAGGCGAGATTTGGCGCATCACCTGCAGCGTTCATGACGCGAACCTGCAGAGGTGGAACAAGAGCGAAGCTGGCAACACCCCAAAGGAAGATGACCGGCGCTGCCAGAATTTTGAATGGCATCAGGAAGGCAAAGGCAACGAGGACAAGCGTCAGGCCAGCCAGGGTAAAAATCAGTGTACGGTCTACGGAGCGATCTGCATACCTGCCCCCAAGCCAGTTGCCCACGGTGAGCCCGACGCCATAGGTGACGAGCATCGCCGTGACGAACTCGACATTGGCGCCCGTTTCACTGTGGAGGATGGGGGCGATGTAGGTGAAGACCGTGAACATTGCGCTCGACCCGAGAGCGGTGAGCCCCAGCGCGGCGAGGACGTGTTTGCGAGTGAGCACTTTCAATTCGTCGAGCGGGTTTCCATTGGTCGGGGCGGGCTGGTCCGGCAAAGTGAAACGCAGGGCAACCATTGTGAGGACACCCAGCCCGGCGATACCCCAGAAAGCCGAGCGCCAGCCGGCCTGGTCGCCAACCCAGGTTGCAAGCGGCACGCCCACGACGTTGGCAATTGTCAGGCCCATGAACATGGCGGCTACGGCGCCCGCACTGCGGTTTGCGGGCACGACACTGGCCGCAACAATCGCCCCGACACCAAAGAAGGCGCCGTGATTGAGCGAGGTGATGATGCGCGCGGCGAGCAGCATACCGTAACCGTTTGAGACTGCAGCCAGGAGGTTTCCGACTGTAAAGATGGCAGCGAGGCCGATGAGCAGGGTGCGCCGGCGTATCCGGCCTGTGGTGAGCGTCATCAGCGGGGCGCCGAGCAGGACGCCGAGCGCATAGGCGCTGATCAGCAGGCCGGCAGTGGGGATGGACACACCGAGATCGGCGGCAATCACGGGCAACAGGCCCATTGGCGCAAACTCGGTGACGCCTATACCGAAGGCGCCCGCGGCAAGCGCGAGAAGAGGAGGATTGATTTTCATGGATAACTCTTCGATCAGAGAAGTGGCGGGTTCAGGCGGGCGAACCCTTCCTGATAGTGATAGGGGGCATACGGATAAGGGGGCATCAATTTGCTTGCGGCGTTGAGCCGTGCCATCTGATCCGGCGTCAACGTCCAGCCCACAGCCCCCAGATTCTGGAGGAGCTGTTCCTCATTGCGCGCGCCGATGATCACGGAGGATACCGTTGGGCGCTGCAACAGCCAGTTGAGGGCGATCTGGGGAACGGCCTTGCCGGTCTCTGCGGCAATCTCATCCAGCGCATCAACCACGCGGTAAAGGTGGTCTTCAGCGACCGGCGGGGCGAACTGTTCTGTCTCATGCAGCCGGCTTCCGGCGGGCGGCGGGCTTCCGCGGCGGATCTTGCCCGTGAGCCGGCCCCAGCCCAGCGGGCTCCACACCAGCGCGCCTACGCCCTGGTCGGCAGCGAGCGGCATGAGGCCAGCCTCATAATCGCGGCCGATCAGGGAGTAGTACACCTGATGCGCAACAAAGCGCGGCCAGCCATGCTGGTCAGCTGCGGCGAGGGCTTTCATTAGCTGCCAGCCAGGATAATTGGAAACTCCCACATGCCGGACTTTCCCGGCCTGCACCAGCATGGAAAGTGTCGACAGCAATTCCTCAACCGGTGTGGACGCGTCCAGCGCGTGAAGCTGTAATATATCGATATAATCCGTATCGAGACGGCAAAGCGCCTCATCTACCGATCGAAGCAGTCTGCTGCGAGAGACGCCCCAGTCATCCGGGCCATCGCCTATCGGCAGGCCCGTCTTGGTGGAGATGAGAACCTTGTCGCGCTTCCCCCGGATTGCCGCACCGAGAACTTCCTCCGATGCGCCATCTGAATAGACGTCTGCCGTATCAAACAGGTTGACCCCGGCATCGAGGCAGATGTCCACCAAGCGGCGTGCGGCGTCAGTGTCGTTGGTTCCCCAAGCGCCGAACAGGGGGCCTTTCCCCCCGAAAGTGCCTGCGCCAAAACTCAGTGCCGGAACCCGGAGCCCGGACGCGCCCAATTGTCTGAAGTCCATGTTGATGCCTTTTGAATTGCGTTGGGCGCAAAGATAGACGAGGGAAAATACTATTTTAGGTGCTCTGGATGCGAAGGACCTTTGATATGGACGCAAAGACGGGTTCCGCCAGCGACCGGGCCCGGGCGCTGGAAGTATTCGCTGCCATCGCTTCGGAGGGCAGCTTCTCGGCGGCGGGCAGGCGGCTGGATCTCAGCGCTTCGGCCATCAGCCGGACAGTCGACCGGATTGAGGAAAGGCTCGGCGTGCGGCTCATTCTGCGTTCAACGCGGGCTCTGACGCTGACGGCGGAGGGGCAGGCCTATCTGAGCGCGGCAAGGCGGATACTCACCGACCTTGATGAGGCCGAACAGTCCATCGCCGACCAGGGCGCGCCGCGCGGGCGATTGCGTGTCAGCGCGGCGCTGGCGCATGGGCGGCTATGCATTGTGCCCCTGCTGGGACAGTTTTCTGTGTTGTATCCGCACATCCTCGTGGACATCAGCCTGACGGACAATGTTGTTGATATTGCCGCGGGCGAAACGGATGTGGCGATCCGGTTTGGTCCGTTAGCGGACAGTCCACTCATGGCGCGGAAGCTGGGAGAAAGCGGGCGGGTGATCGTAGCCTCGCCGGATTATATTGCCCGGAACGGCGCGCCCGAAATGCCTGAAGACCTTTACCGGCACAATTGCCTGAGTTTCAATTTCAGGCGGGCTGAGCCGGTCTGGCCCTTCCGCAAGGATGGCCGGGACTATGCGCTGAACGTGCGGGGCAGCATCGAGGCCAATAACGGGGAAACGCTGGGCCAGCTCGCCGCCGATGGCATCGGTATTGCGCGCGTTGGTACTTTCAGCGTTGCTGCGGATATGGCGGCCGGAACGCTCGTTCCACTGCTGGAAGGGTATAATCCCGGGGACATTGAAGAAATTCATGCCGTTTTCGCTGGCGGGCCGAACACACCGGCGCGTGTAAGGGCATTTGTGGAGTTCCTGGCGGAACATCTTTAGGCTGTGTGTGGGGATTGGGGCTAGGCCGGAACGTAGGTGAGGCGGATAACTTCGGGGCCGATGCGGTCTGTCGCTGTGAGGCGGAGGCGCGGGCGGGGGCCGGCGAAGTAGGGTGTTCCTTGGCCGAGCACGACAGGGTGGAGGTAGATCCGGTATTCGTCGATGAGGCCGCGTTCCGTGAGGCTGTGGGCGAGCTGCGGGCCTGAGACTTCCATATATCCGTCCAGCCGGGATTTGAGGTCTCGCACGGTCCCCTCGAGATTGTCAGAAACGAGTGTGGCGTTCGGGCCGACCGATTTCAATGTTCCGGACACGACCCATTTCGGCTGTTTGCGCCAGACCTGCGCATATTCGTGCTCGGGAGCGTCCCATCCGGGCTGTTCCTCATCCCAATAGCGCATGACTTCATACATGGTGCGGCCGTAGATCGTGCCCGCCGAAGCGCGCACATCTTCGATGAAATGGCGGAAAAGCTCGGCATCCGGCGCAAAGGCCATGTGGTCGACATAGCCGTCCAGAGACTGGTTGAGGGCGTAGATGAGCTTGGCCATGTGGGGTATCTTTGGACGGTGTGTGTTTCTGCGACTTATCGAAGGGGGGGAGGATTGGAGGTATCGCTTCGCTCAACCAATCCTATAGCTCTTGCTGGTGTAAACAAGGACGCTCCTTATAGACCGGCAACCTGAGCGCGCTGTCAGCTTTCGCCGCCGGAGCCCCGTTGAAACCGACATGTCTTACGGGATTTCCACAGGGAAGGGCGCCGCAGATACGCGCCCATATGAGGAAATAATGACGCGTCTGTTCAAGAATTTGCATTGCCCCGTTGGCGTTGCCCCATTTCGGCCTTATCTCCCCAGCCGGACAAACTGTTTCAGGAGCGCGCCGCGATGACTACGCCAACGAGCGACATCGACGAAGCCTCGCCGCGAATCTCCGGCAAGCACGAACTGGTCGAGTATCTGGAAGGGGGCTCAAAGCCCGCCAGCGACTGGGCCATTGGCACCGAACACGAGAAGTTCGGCTTCATCTGGGACGGCCTCAAGCCGCTTCCCTATGAGGGGCCGGCCTCGATTCTGGCGATGCTGGAGGGGTTGCGCGACCGGTTTGCCTGGGAGCCCATTCTTGAGGGCGGCTATCTGATCGGCCTGAAGAAGGACGGCGCCAGCGTCAGCCTTGAGCCTGGCGGGCAGTTTGAGCTGTCCGGCGCGCCGCTGAAATCCATCCATGAGACCTGCGTGGAAGTGGGCCGCCACCTGACCGAGGTGCGCGAGATTGCCGAGCCGCTGGGCATCGGGTTCATCGGTCTGGGCGCCAGCCCGATCTGGAGCATGGCCGACACGCCGGTGATGCCCAAGGGCCGCTACAAGATCATGACCGCCTATATGGACAAGGTGGGGCGCCTTGGCCGGCAGATGATGTTCCGCACGTCTACCGTGCAGGCAAACCTCGATTTCGGCTCGGAAGCCGACATGGTGCAGAAATTCCGCGTGTCGCTGGCGTTGCAGCCGCTGGGCACGGCGCTGTTTGCCAACTCGCCCTTCCTGGAAGGCCGCCCGAACGGGTTCCTCTCCTATCGCTCGCATATCTGGACCGACCTTGACCCCGACCGGACGGGCATGTTGCCCTTCGTGTTCGAGGACGGGTTCGGCTTTGAGCGCTATGTCGATTACGCACTGGATGTGCCGATGTATTTCGTGCGCCGGGGCGGGAAATATCTTGACGCTTCGGGCCTGAGCTTCCGGGATTTCATGGAGGGCAAACTGCCCATCCTGCCGGGTGAGCGGCCGGCGATGGACGATTTTGTCGATCACCTCTCGACGATTTTCCCGGAAGTGCGCCTGAAGCGCTTCCTGGAAATGCGCGGCTCTGATTCCGGGCCGTGGGACCGGCTGTGCGCGTTCTCGGCGTTCTGGACCGGGATTTTCTATTCCCAGTCTTCGCTGGATGCGGCTTGGGATCTGGTGAAGGGCTGGAGCGCGGCAGAGCGCGAAGCGATGCGCCAGTCAGTGCGCACGCTGGGCCTCAGGACGCCGATCCCTGGCGGGCGGACGATGCAGGACCTTGCCAAGGACGTGCTGGCGATCAGCCGGGCGGGCCTGAAGGGGCGCGTGATTTCGTCGGCGGGCGACGATGAGACGGGCTTCCTGACCGAAATGGACCAGATTGCCACCTCCGGCGTCACACCGGCGGAGCGCCTGTTGCAGCGCTATTACGGGCCGTGGGACCGGGATGTGCGCAAGGTGTTTGCCGAAGAGGCGTATTGAGGCTGGCGCGGGCATCTCGCCCTCGCTAGCGTGACGCCATGTGCGGACGATTTTTCCGGGAAGGCGTGACCTGGGGCGAGTATTATACCTGGCTCAACATCATGGAAATTCAGGGTGTGGAGCCGCCCGAAGCCCACTGGAATGTTGCGCCGACGACGATCCAGCCGATCATTCGCCTGAACCATGACAAGTCTGCGCGCGAGATGGCGCCCGCCCGGTGGGGGCTGGTGCCGAGCTGGTGGACCAAGCCGCTTAAAGAGTGGCGGGCCCTTTCGATCAATGCGCGGGCTGAAGAGGTGGCGGAGAAGCCGACCTTTCGCGGTGCTTACCGGCACAAGCGCTGCCTGGTGCCGGTGTCGGGCTATTATGAATGGTCGGTGCAGGGGAAGAGTAAGACGCCGTTTGCGTTCCGCCTGCGCAACCGGCGGCTGTTCTGCCTGGCGGGTCTCTGGGACGCGGCGCTGATCGATGGCTCGGAAATCCAGAGCTTCACGATCCTCACTACCAAGCCCAATGACTTCACGGCTGGCATTCATGACCGGATGCCGGTGATCCTGCGGCCGGAAGATTATGACCGGTGGCTGGACCCGGCCTCGGGCGATCCGTCCGGCCTGTTCGAGCCCTTTCCCAACGAGGATATGGATGCCTGGCCGATTGGGCCGGCGGTGGGCAAGGTCAGCAATAATTACCCCGGATTGCTCGACGAGGTGTGAGGCATTGCCCCTGAAGCGCCGGGGCGGGGCATGACCGCATTGCCGGCGCCGCTGGCCTAACGGCAGAAACTGCCTTGAGCGCCCGCCCTCCCCGTGGTCAAACCTTTGACATAATTCAGCGCGCTGGGGAGCATTTACGTGACAGACATGACAGCACCGCCTTCGGAAAAGAGCTTTCTGGGCCATCCGCGAGGCCTGGTAATCTGCTTCCTCACCGAGATGTGGGAGCGGTTTTCGTATTACGGGATGCGCGGCCTGCTGCTGCTTTACCTGACGCAGCACTTCCTGTTTTCGGATGAGCGATCGAATGTGATCTATGGCGCCTACATTGCGCTGGTTTACATCATGTCGATTGTCGGCGGCGTGCTCTCTGACAAATATCTGGGCCAGCGCAAGGCGGTGACCTTTGGCGCGATCCTGCTGGTGCTCGGCCATTTCGGGATGGCGTTTGAGGGCAGCGGATCGCGCGAAACGATCATCACCGAAAGCGGCAATTACCTCGTCGAGGCCGAAGGGCGCGACAATCGCCGGCAGCTGTTCATCGACTATGAAGGCGAGCCGCGCCGGCTGATTTTTGACTCCACACAATTTGCGACGCTGGGCGATGACCGCATCCTGCCGATCAATGAGGCAGGCGTGGGTGACTATGAAATCCAGCGCGAAACGCGCGGGTTTATTCAGAATGTCTGCGCGCTTGTCGGGCTTGGCTGCGCCGGGCCGGAGCCGACCACGACGCTGATCCTCAATGGCGAAGCGTTTCCGGTTGAGGAAACCCGTGACGGCATGATGGTCGACCGTAACGGCCAGATGCTGCCGCTTGTGGAAAGCAGCGAGACCGACATTCTCGTGCTGGGTGACGCAACGACGGAAGGCGCGCCTGACATCTCCGCGCCGGTGGCGACCTTTGCCGATGGTGCCTACTCGACGCAGGTTGAGCAGGAGATGCTGTATGTGAACATCCTCTACATCTCGCTGGCGTTGATCATTGCAGGCGTCGGCTTCCTGAAGCCGAACATTTCGACCATCGTGGGTGATCTGTACCCTGAAGGGGACCCGCGGCGGGATGGCGGGTTCACGCTGTTCTATATGGGGATCAATCTCGGCTCGTTCCTGGCGACGTGGACGTGCGGTATTCTGGGCATTGTTTATGGCTGGGCCTGGGGCTTTGGCGCGGCGGGCGTCGGCATGCTGCTCGGCCTGGTCGTGTTCCACTACGGCCAGCATTGGCTGGACGGGAAGGCGGAGCCGCCATCGCGCGAGAAGCTGCGCGAGAAGGTGTTCGGGCTGATTACGGTCGAGACCGCGTGCTACGCTTCGGCGCTGGGCATCATTGCGGTGTCGATTGCGCTGCTGATGAATGCCGGGATTGTCGACACGCTGGCGATGATCACCGGCATCGGGATGTTCGTCGTGCTGATCGGATATTCGTTCCTGCGCCTCAAGGGCGCGGCGCGGACGCGGATGTGGGCGGCGGTATATTTTGCCATCGCGCAGATCCCGTTCTGGTCCCTGTTCGAGCAGGCCGGTTCCTCGCTGACACTGGTGACGAGCCGCCTGGTGAACACCAACATGTTCGGCTGGAACGTGCCGACGCCGGTGTTCCAGTCGCTGAATGCGGGCTTCATCTTCCTGTTTGCGCCGCTCGTGGCGTGGCTGTGGCTGGCGCTGGCCAGGCGGGGCTGGGAGCCTTCAACGCCCGTGAAGTTTGCCATCGGCGTGTTCGGGGCGGGGCTTGGCTATCTTGTGCTGGTGGGCGGCATGTCGAGCGTTGGCGCCGCGGCGCTGACGCCGGTGTTCTTCATCTTCGCCATCTACTGGATCCACACGATGGCGGAGCTGATGCTCTCGCCGGTTGGCCTGTCGGCGATGACGAAGCTGGCACCGGCCTCGCTGGTCGGCCTCTTCATGGCAGCCTGGTTTGTCTATTCGGGCCTGGGGAATGCGATGTCCGGCGTTATTGCGGCCGCTGCCGGTGCAGAAACCGTTGGTGGGCAGATTGTCGATGTGGCCGGGGCCAAGGCGAACTACATCCAGGTGTTCTCGTCCATCGGCTATATCGGCATGATCATCGGCTTCCTGATGCTGCTGGTGGCGCCGATCGTGAAACGCTGGATGGCCGAAGCGCAGATCGAGGAGCGCCCGCTGAGCACTGACTCCGTTGGGCATAACTGAAACCCGGTAAAAAGACGGCCTCAAATGAAACGGGGCGCTCCTGTGGGGCGCCCCGCTTTATTTCGTCCGGGAGGGGACAAAGTTATTCCTCGCCTTCTCCACGTTCTGAGTCTGAAGAAGCTTCGTCGCTCGTGGAGCCCTGCGCGCCGACTTTCCGATTGTCCGGGCCGGGGACGCGTTTGACCGGCGCCTTGTCGTCGGGTGGCGCCATGATCTCCGGCGGGTCGGACTGATCCATGTAGATCGTCTGGCTCGGGAAGGCGAAAGCTGCCCCGTTGCGCTCGATGATGTCCATGACGATGTAGGCGAACTCCTCCTTGATCTTCAGCCATTCGCCCCAGTTGGTGGTCTTGGTGAAGGTGTAGATGAGGAGGTCGATGGAGCTGGCATTGAACGCATCGACGCGCACGAAGAGGGCGACTTCCGGCGGCTTGGCGATGCGGTCGTCCTGCATCAGCCAGTCTTCGATTTCCTGGCGGATGGCTTTGAGCTGTTCCACCGTGGTCGAGTATTCCACGCCAACGGCCCATTTGATCCGGCGGTGGGTCATGCGCGTGAAGTTGGTGACGGCGGCGTCGGCGAGTTTGGAGTTGGGCACATAGACCGGGCTCTGATCGAAGCGGCGCACGAGGGTGGAGCGAAAGTTGATCCGCACGACAGTGCCTTCGACCACATCGTCCACAAGAATCCATTCGCCCGGCACGAAACGCTTTTCCCCGATGATCAGCAGGCCGGAGATCAGGTTGCGGAAGAGATCCTGCGCGCCGAGACCGACCGCGATGCCGAAGACGCCAAGACCGGCTAGCAGCGGCGCAACCGCGATGCCCCATTGCTGGGCCACCGCGCCAAGGCCAAGCGCGACCAGGATGAATTGCAGCGCCTTGATCATCCAGTCCACAGCCGGGCCGGAGAGGGAACGCTTCACATCCGACATCACATATTCCAGCATCCGCGTGGCGCGCGAGAGCGACCAGAAGATCGTCAGTGTAACGACTGACTGGATAATGCGGCTGGCATAAAGCTCCACGGCCGGATCGACATCCAGAACCTGGATGGAGGCATAAATGCCCGCGACGACCGGAATGATCTTGAGCGGTGTGGCGATGGCCTTGACCAGCGCGTCATCAATCTGTGTGGTGGAGCCGGCCGCCCAGCGGGTGACCCAGACGACCAGCGTGCGCGCGAAGAGGCCACGTATGAGGATCGCGACGCCCATGATGAGGACAACCATGATGATCTGCCCGAAGGTCAGCCCGTAAGCGCCCTCGTTCCAGATGCTGCCGATATAGTCGGTCGCATCACTGGCCCAGCGGGGCGCGTTGCGCTCCCACCAGGTTTCAAGTTCACTCATCACGGGAGGCGCCGCCATCATCAGTCCCCTTGTCTGGTTTCAGTTGCCTGAGGTGGCACCTAGGCCGGGTGGGCCGCGATGTTAACCGGCGAGGCTGTAAATTTTTGAATTTTTCGGGAATCTTCAGGCTTTGCGCCAGGCTCCGGGCGGAAGATTTTCGAGGTCCCAATCTCCAATCCGTAGGCGGATCAGACGCAGCGTCGGGTGGCCCGCGGCCGCCGTCATGCGGCGCACCTGACGGTTGCGCCCTTCGGTGATGGTGAGTTCGATCCACGTGTCGGGCACGGATTTGCGGTAGCGGATCGGCGGATCGCGCGGCCAGAGGTTTTCGGGTTCTGCGGCGAGGCGCGCCGTGGCCGGGCGGGTGCGACCGTCTTTGAGGTCCACGCCCTTGCGCAGCGCCTGGAGAGCTTCCTCTGACGGTATCCCTTCGACCTGGGCAAGGTAGGTCTTCGGGATTTTGTGTTTCGGATCGGCGATGCGGGCCTGTTCGCGGCCATCATCGGTGAGGATGAGGAGGCCCTCGCTGTCAAAGTCCAGCCGGCCGGCGGGATAGACGCCGGGAAGGGCGATAAACTCCTTGAGCGTGCGCTTGCCGCTGCCCTCATCGGTGAACTGGCTGAGGACGCCATAGGGCTTGTTGAACAGGATGAGGGTCATGAGCGCCCCTTTGCCTTGCCCGGTGGCGGGCCGTAAAGCCCTGCGAGCGCGCGATCATGCAGAATTGGTAACGCTCATGTTTACATACCGCGCCTTTACGGCCCGCATATTGCAATGCAATAAGCCCTTGCTCCGCTGTGGGGCGACCCCATATTCTCGTCGTGAGCAAAAGTGCTCACGGTGTTCTGGAGACCCGGTCCTTGATCCTCAGCATGCTCAAAGCCAAGCTTCACGGCGCAACTGTCACCCAGTGTGACCTGCATTATGAAGGCTCTGTGTCCATCGACCAGGACCTGCTCGATGCGTCCGGTATCCTGCCGCATGAGAAGGTGGATATCTGGAACGTGACCAATGGCGCGCGCATCCAGACCTATGCTCTGGAAGCCCCCCGTGGCTCCCGCACCATTGGCGTCAATGGCGCGGCGGCCCGCCACTTCGCCGTGGGCGACACGGTGATCATCGCGGCGTTCTGCGGCGTGGAAGCGGAAAAAGCCCGCCAGCATGCGCCGACCGTGGTGCTGCTCGGCGAAGGCAACGAGATCAAGCGCGCCTCCTGATTGCGCTGCCATTCCGGCTGATCTGTTTCGTCAGACTTCAAACGCGTCCAGGATCGGGCAGGAGCCGGACTTACCCGCAGCGCATTCTGTTGCCAGCCTCTGGAGGCTTTGTTTGGCGCGCTGAAGCTCGGCGATCTGTTCGTCGAGCTTCGTCAGGCGCGTTTCTGCCATTTCCCGCGCGCGATGATGATCGTGGCCGGAATCCAGTTCGATCAATTCCCTGATTTCTTCCAGCGTGAAACCGGCGTGCTGCGCCTTCCGGATAAAGCGGAGGCGGCGAACATCTTCAGTGTCATAACGGCGGATGCCGCCGTCCCGCGAAGGCGTACCGAGCAGGTTCCGGCGTTGATAGAAGCGGACGGTTTCGACGCCGACACCGCCGGCCTGGGCAAGTTTTCCGATGGTCAGCATCTTTTCCTCTTGATTCCGTACTATGGTACGGAACCTATATGTAAGCCGACCTGCTCCGCGACAAGGAAGAAAAGGAGGCACGCAAATGCCGGAACGTTCTGAAAAACTGGAAACCGTGAAAACGGCGCACCTCTACCTGATGATTATGCCGGGACACACATGCCCCTATGGGCTGAAGGCAAAGGATCTGCTGAAGCGGTCTGGATACGCGGTTGAAGATCATCCGCTCACATCCCGGGATGAGGTGGACGCCTTCAAGGCAAAACATGAGGTTGAAACCACGCCGCAGATATTCATCGGCGGTGAGCGCGTCGGTGGCCATGATGACCTGCGCCGGTTTCTCGGCAAACGGGTGGTTGATCCCAAGGCGCCCAGTTACCGGCCCGTCATCGCCTTATTCAGTATCACACTGCTGATGGCGCTTGCCGCGAGCTTTGCCGTCTACGGAACACCTCTTACAGTTCGGGCCGCCGAATGGTTCATTGCCTTCAGCATGGCGATACTTGCTTTGCTGAAGCTGCAGAACGTCGAGAGTTTTGCGACGATGTTCCTGAACTATGATCTGCTGGCCAAGCGCTGGGTGCGGTATTCCTACATCTATCCCTTTGCCGAAGGGCTCGCCGGTATACTGATGATCGCCGGCGCTTTAACGTGGCTGTCTGTTCCCGTGGCGTTGTTCATCGGAACGGTGGGTGCAGTCTCTATTATCAAGGCGGTCTATATCGACCGGCGTGAGCTCAAATGCGCCTGTGTGGGCGGGGGCAGTAACGTGCCGCTCGGTTTCGTTTCGTTGACCGAGAACCTGATGATGATCGCCATGGCGGTCTGGATGGCGCTGGGCGCGTTCGGTCTGCTGCCCGGTTGGGCGCATAGCATGTAGCGCCGCACTATTAGTCTGCTGGTAGGCTTGCAGCGCTCAGTAAGCGGGCGCTGCAACCTTCTTCCCGAGAACTTCCGCAATGATCTCGATCGAGCGGCGGCGCTTCTCGGGGTCGTACATATCCGACACGATCATCAGCTCATCGGCATGGGTCCGCTCCAGCAGCGCGTCGACGCCGCGGCGGACGGTGTCGTGGGCGCCGATGATGCTGAAGTTCAGCATGGCGGAGGCCTGGGCGCGTTCCTGCGGGGTCCAGTAGGTGTCGATGTCGTCTATGGGCGGCTGGGTCAGTTTGCGCTGGCCGCGCACGAGATTGGCGAAGGACATCTGCTGGGACGTTGCGAGGTAGCGGGCTTCCTCGTCCGTTTCGGCGGCGATGATGTTCACACCAATGAGGGCATAGGGCTTGGCCATCTTCTCGTTCGGCTTGAAGCGCGAGCGATAGGTGGAGAGGGCCTGATCGAGCGCCTGCGGGGCGAAGTGGGAGGCGAAGCCATAGGGCAGGCCAAGCTCTGCGGCGAGCTGGGCGCCGAAGAGGCTGGAGCCGAGAATCCAGATCGGGACGTTGGAATTGGAGCCGGGCACGGCTTCGATGCGCTGGCCTTCATTGACCGGACCAAGCCACATCTGCAGCTCCACCACATCCTGCGGGAAGCGTTCGGCTTCCTCGGGATGCACGCGCAGGGCGCGCAGGGTCATCTGGTCCGTGCCGGGGGCGCGGCCGAGGCCCAGGTCGATCCGTCCGGGATAGAGCGCGTCGAGCGTGCCGAACTGTTCGGCGATGATATAGGGCGCGTGATTGGGCAGCATGATGCCGCCGGCGCCGACGCGGATGGTCTTTGTGCCGGCCGCAATATGGCTGATGACGAGGGATGTGGCCGCCGTGGTAACGGTGGGCATGTTATGATGCTCGGCGACCCAGAAGCGCTTGTAGCCAAGGCTTTCGGCATGCTGGGCGAGGCGGCGGGCTTCGTTGAGGGCGTCGGTGCGGGTGAAGCCTTCGCGGACACGGCCGAGTTCGAGAATTGAGAGTTCGGCCATGGTTTTATCCTTTGATCGGGCTGGCTTCAGCCCTCCCTAGATGGGCACGCGGCGCCTTTTGCCAACCTGCGGCAGCGGTAAAGGGCCGGTTTAGCTCACCTGTCTTCAGCCGCTGAGACTGTCAGAAACCCGCCGGTTTCGGCAATCCCGCCGACGACAGGCAGATCGCCTTGAACCGTTCGCCCATCTGCTGGGGGTCAATCAGGCGCTGGGCGGCATTGTAGAGCGCTTCGGCTTCGTCCGGATTGGCCTGGATCAGCTGGTTCAGGCGGGCCTGCGCGCCGAGGCCCAGCAGGAACATGCCCTGCGGCGTGGGGCCGGAGACATCGAGGCCGATTGTGGCTGCAATCCGGGCGAAGCGGCCGAAATCGACGTCTACGGTCAGATCGCTCGCGCCAGGGGTTTCCATGGGCGAGACCTGCTGGCCTTCGCGATAGGCGCGCAGCGTGTCGCCGGGCGCGCGGTCGACCGGGCCATAATCAACGAAAAGGGCGCGGAAAGGATCTGTGCGGGAGACCAGATCGGCAATGATCAGATCCAGCCCGGATTGTACCTCGACGACATCGCCGGTCAGCGCCGTGCCCATGGGCGGGCGCGGCTCGTCGGCGGCGAGGCCCATGATGAGGCGGCGTTCGGGAGAGAGCCCGATGACGCATTCGCGCCATTGATCCCCATCGCGGCGGAACTGGCGGGCGGGCAGGCAGTCGAGATATTCGTTCGCCACAAGCAGCATCGGCCCGGCGGGCACATCGCTGAGCTGGGCGGCAAATTGCGGCTTGAAGCGTTGGAGGCGTTCGGTTTGCAGAAGGCGCAGGGCGGGGCTTGGCTCAATCAGCGTCAGCTGCAAAGCGCTGAGGAAGGCATCGCCACCGGCCAGCGCGGCGATCTTCAGCGCGTCATGCATCAGCAGGGCGCGGCCCGGGCCGATTTCGACGAGGTGGAAGGGCGAAGGCGCGCCCATCGCGCGCCACTCATGCACGATCCAGAGGCCGATCATTTCGCCGAAGATCTGGCTGGTTTCGGGCGCGGTTGTGAAGTCCCGGCCAATACCGGGACGGGCGGCATAATAGCCCTCTTTCGGGTCGTGCAGGGCGATCTGCATATAGGCCGAAAGCGGGATTGGGCCTTCGGTCTCGATCAGGCGTATCAGCCGGTCTTCCAGGCTCATTGTTGCGGGGTGCCCACCGGCGGCTTGCGCAGCGCGTTCCAGATGAGCCAGGCGCCGCCGAGCCACATGGGCGTGGAGAGAATCATGCCCATGGTCAGCCATTCCGGCAGACCATTCACGAACGCGTCGGGTTCCCGGAAATGCTCGGCGACCGAGCGGCCGAAGCCATAGAACAGGAGGAAGATACCGGCCACGAGACCGGGGCGTTTCAGCGCGCCGAACTTCCAGATGAGGACCGACAGGACCAGCAGCGGCAGCCAGCCTTCGAGCACCGATTCGTAAAGCTGGCTGGGATGGCGCGCGAGTTCGTCGCCGCGATACACCCAGTCACCTGTTTCCCAGTTATAGGCGGGCGGGGTGGAGCCGGGCACGTAGCCTTCGGGGAACACCATGCCGACGGAGGCGTCTGTCGGGCGGCCGTAGAGTTCGGCATTGGTGAAGTTGGCGATGCGCACGAGGCCGATGCCGATGGGGGCGGTCACGCCGGCGATGTCGCCTACGGATAGCAGGTTCACACCGCGCTTGGCTGCAAACCACCAGAGCACGACCGCGACGCCCAGAATGCCGCCATGGAAGGCCATGCCGCCATCCCATATGCGCAGCACCGTCATCGGATCGGAGACCAGAACGTCCATCTGGTAGGGCACCATATAGAACAGGATGTAGCCGAAGCGCCCGCCCAGGATGATGCCGATGATGATCCAGAACATCAGATCATCGAGGCTGTCCTTGGTCAGCGGCGCGGCGCCGCCGAACAGTTCGGGCCGCTTGAGCAGCTGGTTGGCATACGCCCAGGCCAGGCCGATGCCGGCGATGTAGCCGAGCGCATACCAGCGCAGATGAAACGTGCCGAGACCAATGAAGCTGAAATCGAGGGAAACGAGCGCGGGGCTCCATTCGGGGAATTTCAGAGCGGTCTGACCCATGAAAATCGTCAGTGCGGCGAGCAGTTCGGTCATGCGGCGTCTTTTCCCTGTCTGGCCGGCACCCTATCTGATAGGCCACCAGCTTACCCGGGCGAAGGAGTAGCCGCATGGCCAGCACAAATCCACTGCTTGATGACATTGCAGGCCTGATGACGGGCGCCCTCGGCGCCGCGCGCGCTGCCGGCGAAGAAGCCAGGACCGCCGCGCAGGCCCGCGTGCGCGCTCTGATTGCCGATATGGACCTTGCAGGGCGCGACGAAGTTGAAGCCCTGAAGGCGATTGCAACAGCGGCGCTGGACCGTGTGGATGCCCTCGAGGCGCGAATTGCTGCCCTTGAAGCGGCAAAATCCACTGAAAGCTGACCGTTAACTGCTTATGAACTTTGACATCCCCGGTACGCCCGGCGTTGAGTGCGGTTGGATTTGTGGTGCGAATCCGGCAGCTTATGCAAATCTCAACGCGGAGGCCCGCCCATGAGCCTGGAACTTAGCCGCAGCGACCTGCTGGCAATTGACCCCCTAGATGTCGTGGAAGACGTGCTGGAAGCCGCTGGCTGGCCAGCCGAACGCGACGAAGAAGGCACGCTTCAAGTGGTCGCCGAAACCCGCTGGGGAGATATGGGCGCGCTGTTTGCGCACCGTCCCGAGCCCGCCGCCGTGCATTTCTCGATGACGCTGGACGTGAAACCGCAGGACGGCAAACGCGCGCTGATCAACGAACTCGTGATCCTCGCCAATGAGCGCCTCTGGATCGGGCATTTCGATTTCTGGGCGGATGATGGCGTGATCGTGTTCCGCTACACTTTCCCGCTGGAAGGCCGCGAAGAGCTGACCGAGGGCGAAGTGAGCGCGGTTCTGGCCGCCTCCATCAGCGCCGCCGACCGGTTTATCCCGGCGTTCAATTTCCTTGTCTGGGCTGGCAAGTCTCCGCGCGATGCGATCGACGCGGTGATGTTTGAAACCCACGGCGAAGCCTGAGCTGACCCGATGAAGCCAGCAGCGTCCCTGACCCTTGTCGGCGCGGGCCGAATGGGCTCCGCGCTGCTGCATGGCTGGCTGAAGGGTCCCGAGCGCGAAATTTCGGTGATTGAACCTTCGCCGCGTCCCGAGATACGGGCGTTGGCGGAGGAGGGGCGTATCCAGCTCAATCCGGCGCCGTCTGAAAGCAGCATCATTGTGCTGGCGGTAAAGCCTCAGCAGTTTGCGGCGGTCTCCGAGCAGGCCAAAGCCTTCGTCGGCCCTAAATCGGTTGCCATCTCGATCATGGCGGGTGTGCGCCTGGCGCAGCTTTCGCGGCGGCTCGGCACGGAGCGGGTGATCCGCTCCATGCCGAACACGCCCGGCGCTATCGGGCAGGGCGTTACCGTTTTCACCGCGCCCGAAGGGGCCAAGCGCACCGATCTGTCTGCCGCGCGCGAGCTGCTCGCGCCGCTGGGCGAGGTGCATGGGCCGGTGGACGAGGCCATGATGTCGGCGGTCACGGCGCTGTCGGGCTCTGGCCCGGCTTATATTTTCCTGTTGGCCGAGGTGATGGCGGAAGCCGGCGTGGCGCAGGGCCTGCCGCGCGATCTTGCGCTTAGTCTCGCCCGGCGCACTGTCGAAGGCGCCGCCGCCCTGATGGGCGAGAGTGGCGACAGCCCCGAAGCGCTTCGCAAAGCCGTGACTTCACCCGGCGGAACCACCCAGGCGGCACTTGACATCCTTATGGACACGGGTGGGATGCCCGCCTTGTTCAGGAACGCTCTCAGCGCCGCTGCCAACCGCGACCGGCAGCTGTCCCAAGAGGCGGACTGACCTCACAGGAGGTAGTTCTGGTGGCCGTCACCAATACAGTCATAGAAGCCGGGCTGCTCGCAGCGCTGGAGCTTGCGGCTGAGAAACCCTGGCCGGAGATCACGCTCGCCGCGATTGCTGCCAGGGCGGGACGACCCTTGCAGGATTTTCACGGCCTCAGCGGGCGCGAAGATATTGTCGAGGCGCTGGACGGTTACTTTGACCGCGCGATGTCGGCAGAGGGCGTGCCCGAAGACAGCTCGGCGCGCGAGCGGATGTTTGATGTCATCATGAAGCGGTTCGAGGCGATGGAGCCTTACCGCGCCGGGCTCCGTGAGCTGATGAAATTCCGCGAGACATCGCTGACCCATGTGGTGCGCCTGCCGGCCCATCGCCATGCCACGGCCGCCTGGGCGCTTGCCTCTGCCGGCGTAGATGACGACAGCGGCGCGCCTGCGAGCCTGAAGCGCATAGCAATTGCCTTCGTCATTGCCGAAACAGAACGCGCCTGGCGCAGGGAAAAGAGCGCGGATTTCGCGCTCACCATGGCCGCGCTCGACAAGGGTCTGCGCCGCGCCGAGGACCGCCTCGGCCAGCTGCGCCGGTTCACGAACAGAAAACCAAGCACAACCGATACAACAGATAAACCTGATAAGGGGGAAGCATGAGCCGTCCGGGACTGGATACGAATCCACTGGAACTTGGGCCTGACTGGTTCAACACATTGTTTGCAGAGATCGGCATTGATGCCGAGGTTAAGTCTCTGACCTCAAAGTCGATCGGCACGGGCCAGATCGGCGAGAATGTGCGGTTCGTTTTCGAGTATGCCAAAGCTGGTCCGGGTGCGCCCAAAACGCTGGTCGGCAAGTTCCCGTCGGGCAACGAAACCAGCCTGATGGCTGCCAAGATGCTGAACCACTACAAGCGCGAAGTGTATTTCTACCGTACCTTCCCGAAGGTCGCCGGGCGCATCACGCCAAACGCGCTGTATACGGATTATGACGAGGCCACCAATCGCTTCGCCCTGATCATGGAAGACATGTCCCCCTCCGAGCAGGGAGACCAGCTGAAGGGTTGCGGCCTTGTGGAGGCGAAACTGGCGCTCTCCGCCGCCGCCGTGTTGCACGCTTCCCATTGGGAAGATCCCACGCTCGACGATTATGACTGGCTGCAGGGCTCCTCCAAGGCGCCGCCGCCAGGCCTCGGGCCGGAACAGGTCGCCGGGCTTTGGGGCGCCTTCAAGGAACGCTACGCCGCGCAGCTCAATGCAGACCAGATCGAAGTGGGCGACGCTTATGCCGCCAGCCTGCCCAAATGGGGCGACAGCTATACCGGCCCGCATGCGCTGACCCATTCCGACTTCCGGCTGGACAACATGCTGTTTGGCCCGCCCGGCGCGGCCAAACCGCTGGCGGTGGTTGACTGGCAGACCGTGGGCAGGGGCGCTCCGGCCAATGATGTGGCCTATTTCATCGGCGCGGGCCTCACCCGCGAGGACCGGCCCAGGCATGAGCAGGCCCTGCTGCGCTATTATCACGACTGCCTGAAAGCCGAGGGCATCACCAGCTACAGCTTTGAAGATCTCTACCAGCATTATCGCTGGTTCTCGTTCTACGGCATTTCGGTTGCCTTTGCGGCGGCGATGCTCGTGAAGCAGACCGAGCGGGGCGACGAGATGTTCCTTACGATGCTGCGCCGTCACACCGCGCAGGTGCGCGACAACAACTCGATGGAACTGCTCAAAACACTGGCCTGAATATCAGCCTGGTAGGCCAGGGGTTCATTTCCCGGTGCCTGTTATTAAGACCGCCCCCTCAAGGGGCGGTTTTTCTGTCTGCACTGTCATGATCGGGGCAGCAAAAAGGCAGGAATCCCCCCTTCGTCCCGCGCTGGAACAGCTTTGCAAACGGTATCCTAACGCAGCCTGCCAAACTGTCTTTCGAGGTTAGGGCTGGGCTTAAACTCACCTGTGTATGGTCGATTTTACAGACCCCGGAGAAGCCGGGTGTCGTGCCATCGCCAGGAACAGGTTATGCACATGGAAACGCAGAACGCTCGCCCCATCAGCGTTAAGGGGCCGGACGGCCAGAAGATGACTCTGGCTGATCTGCCTTCGCCGAACATTTCCCGTTGGGTCACCCGCCGCAAGGCTGAGGTTGTTGCTGCCGTTACCGGTGGACTGCTCACACGGGAAGCTGCCTGCGAACGCTACAACCTCACGGACGAGGAATATGAGGCGTGGGAACGCCTGTATGCCCGCCATGGGGCCAAAGGTCTCCGGACCACCCGCCTTCAGCAATACCGGCGTTAAGCGGGTATTAGCCACGTTAAACCCGCCTTAAGGCGGGGAATCTAGCCTCTCTGGATGTGTCGCAGCCTGATGGTCTGTGGCCATTCGGAGAGGTTGATGGCGTTTACTCATGCTGCAATTGCAACAGACACAGGCCGCGCGATCCGGCTTGCGGCGCTGGCAGTTGTCTTTCTGGCGCTTTCCCTCGGTGTCTGGCGGGCTTCCAGCCTGCTGACCGGAGGGGCCGATTCGCCCCGCAGCCCCGCCGAAGCCTCGCTTTCCACCCTCATCGATCCCATCGCCGGCCCCGGCAATGCGCGCACCTCCGTTGCCTTCAATGCCGAGGGCGGCCGCACCGTATTCGTGTTGCTGGATGCCCCGGCGGCCCCGGTCGCGGGCGATCTGCAACGCATTCTGCCTGAAGCGGCGGGCCTTGATTTTACACGCGGCGACAAGCTCATCATCGAACAGGCGGCGTTTGCACGCGGCCTTCCCGGCCGTCCGGACACCGCCGCCTGGCTGGAACTGGGCGCGCTGGGGCTGATCTCCTTCATTTCTGCGGGCATGGCGCTCGCCACCCTGCGCCGGAGCCCGGTGCCAGCCATCCCGGCGCCGGTGCGCGAGCCGGAAAGAGCCCATTCCGGGCCGCGCAGCGACATTCTGCGCCCCTCACGGCCCGTTATGCCCGCGCCTGTGGCCGAAGCCGGCGACGTGGCCAAACGTGACCCCGTGCGCTCAGCAGCCGTGCTGCGGGGCTGGATGACAGGCGGGGAGGACGCGTCGTGACGCTGCCCGCTACCCTTACAAGGCGCCCCGACGATGGCATTCTGCGCGCGGCGCGCCTGATGCGGGCGCTCGGCCCGGAAGCGGCCGGCATCTGGGCCGAGCTTTCCCCGGCTGAGGCCCGCGAGCTGACCGCGGCGATGGACAGCGTGGCGGATGATCCGGCCGCTGAAGCCGACGCGGCCCGCCTCTTTGCCGAGGCGGCCGGCCGGTTTGGTCAGGCCGAACAATTTCCCGCCAGCAGCCTGCACCGGCACAAGGATATCTGGTCGGCGCTCTCTGCCTTGCCAGTGGATACGCTCGTGGCGCTTGTGCGGCCCGAACGGGCGGCGAACGTTGCGCTCATCCTCTCCCGCCTCTCCAGCGAAACCTCGGCCCGTGTGCTGCGCGCCTTGCCACCGTCATTGGCGGTGGAGACGATGCAGCGCCTCCTGCATCTCGGCGCGCCCAGCACCGTGGCCGTGAAATGCCTTGAGGATTACCTCACGCGCCGCCTGCCGGCGCTGGCCTCTGAAGGCAGCCGCGGCGGTCATGAGCGCGTTGCCCGCATCTTTGACCAGCTCGATACGCGCGCTGAGTCCGTGTTCCTTGCCGCGCTGGACAGCGCCGAGCCGGGCGCTGGTCAGAAAGTTCGTGCCCTGATGTTCACTTTTGATGATCTTGCCGCGCTCGATGGCGGCGGCATGCAGACGCTGCTCTCCACAGCAGACCGCAGCGTGCTGATCCTCGCCCTGAAAGGCGCGCGCGAGACCACCGCCGCCGCCTTCTTCGCCAACATGACCCAGCGCGCCGGCGATCTGCTGCGCGAGGAAATCGCCGCCCTCGGCCCCCTGCGCCGCAGCGAAGTGGAGGCCGCCCGCCTCGAACTCGTCACGCTGACCCGCCAGCTGATCCAGCGCGGCGACATTCGGGGCGCCGCCGCCAGAGGTATTGCCGAGGACGAGTTGATCGAGTGATGACCCAGGCCGCGCGCACCCTTTCGCCCTTTGATTTCCGCCCGGACTTTACCCCGGCGCCGCCCGCTGAGGCAGGCGAGGTGCGCCTGTCCGCCGAAGAGGTGGTCGCGCTGATTGCGCGCGTGCGGTCAGACGCGCTGGCTGAAACCTCCCGCCAGGAGGCGCAGGAAACGCTCGACAGGCTGGACCGTGTGACGGCAACGATGCGCGACGTGCTCTCCGATCTGTTGAAGCTGATGCAGATCATGGATTCTGCCGCCTATGACACCGGCACCAGCGCGCAGTTGCGGAGCACCGTCACGGGCCTCGCCCAGCGCCTGCTCGACGGGCAGGGCGACCTCTTTGGCCTCACAAGAGACCTCAGTGAAAAGCTGGACAACGCCCCCACAGCCGGGCGAAGGATGGGGCAATGACCGAGCCGAAGAATCCCGCGCTTGAGAAGATGCTCATGGATGTACCCGTCCGCGTGGATGTTGTGCTGGGAGAGGCGCGCATTCCGATGGAGGAGCTGATGGCGCTTTCGCCGGGCGAGATCGTTGCCCTTGAGCGCCAGACCAATGAGCCTGTGGATATTTACGTGTCCGGGCGCCTCGTTGCGCGGGGCAAGCTGGTGGTCACTGACGGGCAATTGGGCGTCACGCTCTCGGAAATCATCGATTCCCGTCCGGAAGCGGCCTGAATTAGTTACATCTGGAACTAATTTTATTTCGCGGTTATAATTACCCGCATGGACACTGCATTTGCCAAGAATCGCTATCATGGCGCCCCCCGCGCGGACGATTACACCATCGACCAGGCGTGGGAGACCTATTCCCCCGCCGAGCATGACCGCTGGGACAGGCTGTTCCGCCGCCAGAAGGAGATCGCCACCGGGCGCGCTTCGAAGGTGGCGCTGGACGCAATGCACAAGCTGGAGCTTTCCCCCTCCGGCATCCCGCATATGGGCCGGCTGTCAGACAAGCTGGAAAAGATAACCGGCTGGCGCGTGGTGCCTGTGGCTGAGCTTGTGCCCGATGAGGTGTTCTTCGATCACCTCGCCAACCGCCGCTTTCCGGCAGGCGCCTTCATCCGCCCGGAGGAAGAGTTCGACTATCTTCAGGAGCCGGACATTTTCCACGACATCTTCGGCCATGTGCCGATGCTGGCAGACCCTGTGTTTGCAGACTTCATGGAAGCCTATGGCAAGGGCGGCCAGCGCGCGATGCGCCTCGGCCAGCTGCACAATCTGGCGCGCCTTTATTGGTACACGGTCGAGTTCGGCCTGATCCAGGAAGAGGACGGACTGCGCATCTATGGCGCGGGCATCCTCTCCAGCCCGCATGAAACCGTGTTCGCACTGGAAGACGCCAGCCCCAACCGTATCGGCTTTGACCTGCAACGCCTTATGCGGACGAAATACATTATTGATGATTTCCAGCAGACCTATTTCGTCATACCCAGCTTCGAGGCGTTGCTCGAAACCTGCTACAAGGATTTCGGCGATGTTTATGCCGAAGTGAAAGGCCAGCCCGACTATGAAGCCAATGAGCTTGCGCCGGGCGATGATGTGATCACCCGCGGCACGCTGAAATATTTCAGGGACGGCGGGCGTAAGGCCGGTAAGGCCTAAGCCTCGCCCTTGCGCGCCGTCTGCTTGGGATCATGCTTGGGCGCAGGCGCCAGGCGCATCACCTCGGTCTGGAACCGCTCATCGTCGCCCGCCAGCAGGAAGGGCAGGGCCTTGCACACGGCCTCAGTCATCGGTTCGAACCATTCCAGATCCACTTTGTGAAAATCCGAAAGCACATGCGGCATCACCATCGCCTTGTCGCCAGGATGGCCCACACCAATCCGTATGCGGCGGAAATTCTCGCCCAGATGCGCCATCATCGAACGCGCGCCGTTATTGCCCGAATGCCCGCCTCCGCGCTTCACGCGCAGCCGCCCCGGCGCCAGATCAATCTCGTCATGAAACACGGTCACGTCTTCGGGTTGCAGCTTGTAGAAGGTGACAGCCTTGGAAACAGACCGGCCCGTCTCGTTGTAGAAGGTCTGCGGTTTGATCAGCAGCACGCGCTGGCGGCCATTGGCCGTCTCAACCGTGCCTTCTGAAATCTCGGCATCAAACTTCGTGCGCCAGGGACCGAAGCCATAGGCATCATGAATCCGGTCGATCACCAGAAAGCCGGCATTGTGCCGGTTCTTGGCATATTTGGCGCCTGGATTGCCCTGGCCGGAAAGGATCAGCATGACGGTTCGCTCCTGACAGGGGCCCCGGAATCAAAGAGGCCGCCAGCTTGTGACTGGCGGCCCCTGAATTGTCCAGAAAGGATCAGTCTTTCTTGGGGGCGGCCACTTTGGTGGCAGGCACTTCAGCAGCTTCTGCCGCTGCGTCTTCCGCAGCGTCTTCAGCTTCGGCCTTGCCGCCACGGCCCGCGATGGTCGCGATGGTGAAGTCGCGGTCGGTGATCACGGGCTCAGCGCCTTCCGGCAGCGTGATGTTCGAGATCTTCACGTTGTCGCCAACTTCCAGTTTGGAGATGTCGGCTTCCAGCGCTTCAGGGATCTTCCCGGCTGGAACGTTGAGTTCGACCGAGTGGCGAACCACGTTGAGCGTGCCACCTTTTTTCAGGCCGGGCGAAGCTTCCATACCGGTGAAGTGAACCGGAACCTCAACCTTGATGATCTGGTCAACCTTGATGCGGCGCAGGTCGACGTGCATCGGCTGGTCGGTGACCGGGTGCATCTGGATGCCCTGCGGGATGACCAGCTGGCGCTCGCCCTTGTGGATGAGTGTCGCCGTCGCGCTCAGGAAGTGTCCTGTCTCGATCGCCTTGATCACTTCGTTTTTCTTGAGGCTGATGGCCACCGGGTCGATGCCGCCGCCATAGAGGACGCCGGGCACAAAGCCGTTATTGCGGGCTTCACGGGCGCCGCCGGTGCCGGTGCGCTCGCGCACTTCGACATTGAATACGATTTGAGATTTGGACATTTTGTTTCCTTTTCGCCCTGGACCGTATCTTCCCCCATGGGAAGGTCGGAACCTGACACGCACAGCCTTGCGCTGTCGTTTCTGAAGGGCGGCCTATACGCGGGAAGCAGGGGAATGGCAAGCTGGGCAGGCTGCCTGCGGCTAAATCCAAATAAAAACAGAGGCTTCATGCGCCTCTGAAGCAGTCCGCCACCGCGCCCATCCAGTCCATCACATTGTCCTTAAGCTCGTTGGGCGACTTGCCATTGCGCACCAGGATCAGGTCGAGCTCCGGCACCAGCACGGTAAACTGGCCCTCAAAGCCGTTCGCCGAGAAGCTGCCCGGCCCCGCCATGCCCAGCCACCAATGGGCGCCATAGCCAAGTCGTTCTGTCGGCGGCACCGGCGTCGGCGTGCGGGCATAGTCCACCCAGCCTTCGGGGAGGAGGCGCTGCCCCTCCCAGACGCCATCGCGCAGGTAAAGCAGGCCAAAGCGGGCAAAGTCCCGCGCCGTGCAATAGCAGAAGGACGAGCCGATAAACGTGCCGGCCTTGTCAAACTTCGGCTGGGCAGAGCGCATGCCGATGGGGCCGAACAGCTCCCGAACCATGAAATCCCGGAATGCCTCGCCTGAGGCGCCAAGGCTGAGCGCGGCAGCGCGGGCGACAAGATTGCTTGTCCCGCTCGAATAGCTCCACGCGCTGCCCGGCGGATGGATCAGCGGGGACTTGGCGGCATAGGCGGCCACATCGTCCTTGCCAGAGCCGAACAGCATCTCGATCACATCCGAGACGCCCGCATCCACATAGTCCTCAGCGAATTTAAGCCCGCTGGACATGCGCAGCAGCTGGTCCAGCGTGATCGCGCGGCGGGGATCGTCCGCCTGCTGCCATTCGGGCACATTGGCCGGAGCGTGAATATCGAGTCGGCCATCGCGCGCGAGGATGCCCACCAACGCCTGCGTCATGCTCTTGGCCTGAGACCAGGAATGATGCGTGCTCGTGGCGTCAAAGCCCGTCCAGTAGCGCTCGGCCACAATCCGCCCGCCCTGCACGGCGAGGAAGGCATGCGTCTCGCCCATCTGCGACGGCGCCGGGTCGCTGAACGCCATGTCCAGCAGCGGTTGCAGCTTTCCGGCGACAGCGGGCGCAAGCGTGCCCTCCGGCCATTCCTGCGTCGGCCAGGCAACGCCTGCAGGCTGGGCGGGCAGGGGCGGCAGCGCGCTCACAGCTTGTACACCTTCCGCGCCGTGCCGCTGAACAGCGCCGCCTGCGCGGGTTCAGGGTAATCGGCGGCAATCTTCTTCAGCCCGTTCCACAGCGTGCGATAGCTGATCGACAGCCGGTCGACCGGGAAATTGCTTTCGAACATGCACCGTTCCGGTCCGAAGCAGTCGATCGCATGGGCATACCATTTGCCCTGCGCCTCCACAAATTCATCCGAGGACGGCGGTTTCTCGCGCGTATTCCAGCCATAGCCATTGTCCGGCATCGCCATGCCGCCAAGCTTGGCATGCACATTCGGGCAGGCGGCGACCTCCGCAATGTCGTCCTTCCACTTGGCGAAAATCTCCTCCCGCTTGCCTTCATACCGGCCAACGCCCAGCGGCGTTCCGAAATGGTCAAGGATCATCGTTGTGCCGGGCACCGCGCGGGCCAGGGCGGCAAAGTCCGTTATCTGATGGTGATAGTTCCAGGTGTCATAGGTCATCCCCCGCTCGCCCAGCCGGGCGACGCCCCGCCGGAAATCCGGGTCCGCATAAAGCCCCGCCGGTGCCCGCCCGCCGATGCTCAATGCTTCGGGATTGGCGTCATAGGCTCCGGCATGGCGAATGCCCCGGAAGCGTCCCTTCGCGGCGGCTTCATGCGCGTCCAGAATGGCGTCCAGATCGTCCCGCCGCAGATCGGCATGGCCGATGATGGCCGCAATCTGCGCCTTCTCCGGCGCGGCGGCCGCGCGCTCCGCCGCAGCGGTCACAAACTCTGTCTCCCCCACGGGCCGCATCTGCTCCGGCCCCTCCTTGCGATAGGCAGAGCCGCATTCCATGAACACCGTCTGGACCACGTTGTGCCCATCCTGTGTGTCCGACCACAGCTCCTCCAGATCATAGGAGAGATGCGGGCGCGGCCAGAGGTGATGGTGGGGATCAACAATCTCGCGGCCCGGATCGACCACATCTTCGCGCACCTGGCTGAGCCATTCGGTATTGTTGAACATCCCGTCTTCCTCCCGCAACAGGCCGCTCTAGCGCGGCTTCTGCGGCCAACTTCACGCGGATTGCGCCATATTGGCAAGCAGGTTTGGCCTTTCCCCTAGGTCTTTTGGCCAGACTCCACCTGTACGAACGCCCCGGACTGTCGCAGGTTGGCCCCAGCGGAATACCGCATCAGCCAAAACGGCCAGGGAGGAACGCAGCATGTCAGAAACCCAGACAGATACCGCCGCCCCAATCGACGGAAAAGGCTATTGGAAAGAGGTGATCCGGCTGACGCTGGCGCTTCTCGCCATCTGGTTCCTCGCCTCCTTTGGCGCGGGCATCCTGTTCCGCGAAGTGCTGGACAGCGTGAACATCGGCGGCGCCCCGCTCGGCTTCTGGTTTGCCCAGAATGGCGCGATCTACATCTTCGTCGCGCTGATCTTCTACTACTGCTTCGCCATGAACCGCATCGAGCGGAAATACCGGATCGAAGGCTGAGGACGCGCGATGGACTGGACAATCTTCTGGGTCGCCTCGACCTTCGCCGTCTACATCGGCATCGCCATCTGGGCGCGCGCGGGCTCCACCAACGACTTCTACGTCGCCGGCCACGGCGTCCATCCCGTCGTCAACGGCATGGCGACCGCCGCAGACTGGATGAGCGCCGCCTCCTTCCTGTCGATGGCTGGCCTGATTGCCGTGCTCGGCTATGGCGGCTCGGTTTATCTGATGGGCTGGACGGGCGGCTACGTTTTGCTCGCCCTGCTGCTGGCGCCCTTCCTGCGCGAGTTCGGCAAGTTCACGGTGCCGGACTTTGTCGGCGACCGCTATTACAGCGACACCGCCCGCCTCGTCGCGGTCATCTGCGCCCTCTTCGTGTCCTTCACCTATATCGCCGGTCAGATGTCCGGCGTCGGCATTGCCTTCTCGCGCTTCCTCGGCGTGGATTTCAACACCGGCATTTTCATCGGTATGGGGATTGTTTTCATCTATGCCGTGCTCGGCGGCATGAAGGGTGTCACCTACACGCAGGTCGCCCAATATGTCGTGCTGATCTTCGCCTACACCGTCCCGGCGATCTTCATCTCCCTGATGCTGACCGGCAACCCCATTCCCCAGCTCGGCTTCCTCTCGAACATCAAGGGTGAAGACGTCTCGATGATCCAGAAGCTCAGCGACACGCTCACCAGCCTCGGCTTTGCCGAATACACCACCACCGACAAAACCACGTTCGACGTGTTCTGCATCACCGCGGCGCTGATGTTCGGCACCGCTGGCCTGCCACACGTCATCATCCGCTTCTTCACCGTCCCGCGCGCCCGCGATGCGCGCCTCTCGGCTGGCTGGGCGCTGGTTTTCATCGCGCTGCTCTACACCGTCGCGCCCGCCGTTGGCGCCTTCTCGCGCCTCAACGTCATCGAGACCGTCAACGAAACCACCTATGTGGCCCCGGGCGAGGCCTATGAAGCCGAAGCCGCCGCGCTCGCCGCGGAGGGCATCACACCCTCCCCAGACTGGTTCGCCCGTTGGGAGGCCACAAACCTCGTCGGCTTCGAGGACAAGAATGGCGACGGCGCCATGCAGATCCGCGGGCCAAACGCCCCGGACGGCCTCGCCAATGAAGTCACCATCAACAACGACATCGCCGTCCTGGCCAGTCCAGAGATTGCCCAGCTTCCCGACTGGGTCGTCGGGCTCATGGTGGCCGGGGGCCTGGCCGCAGCGCTATCCACAGCGGCGGGCCTCCTGATGGTCATCTCGTCGGCGATCAGCCACGATCTTTGCCGGCGCACCTTCTTCAAGGGTATGTCTGACAAGAGCGAGCTGCGCGTTGCCCGGCTCGCCGCCGCAGGCGCTGTGGTCGCCGCTGGCTTCATGGGCATTTATTCCGCTCAGCTTGCTTTCGTGGCGCAGGTCGTGGCGTTCGCTTTCGGCCTTGCGGCTGCGTCTCTGTTCCCGGTGATCCTGCTCGGCATCTTCTGGAAACGGATGAACCGGGAAGGGGCCATCGCGTCGATGCTCACCGGCCTCATCCCTACCTTCCTCTATATCTGGCACTTCAAGCTCGGCGCCGGAAAGGATGCCGGACCTGACGAATGGTTCCTGGGCGTCTCCCCGGAAGGCATCGGCTTTGTCGTCATGATCGCGTCGATCCTTGTCGGCGTTGGCGTGTCACTGGCCACGAGGGCGCCCCCGCAGGAGATTCAGGATCTTGTCGAGGACATCCGCGTTCCCGGCCGCCGCTCGCCCCATGGCGGTGGGGACGCCGATATGGCACCCGCCGAATAGGCGCGCCTGCCAGGTCCGCCGGGCAAGGGCGGTGCGATGGGGCGTTTCACCGTCTCGACAAAACATGCATTCTGGGGGAAAGCCCCGGAGAAATTACGAAGGGAATGCCGGTCATGAGCGACGATTCAAAAACGTATCCAGTTCCTGAAGCCTTTGCGAGCCAGGCAAACCTGACCCCGGAGAAATACCGGGAAATGTATGCCGCCTCCATCGCCGACCCCGCCGCTTTCTGGGGTGAGCAGGGCAAGCGTCTGGACTGGATGACGCCCTACACCGTCGTCAAGGACGTCTCCTGGGAAACCGGAGACCTGCATGTCCGCTGGTATTCTGACGGCGTCCTCAACGTCACCGCCAACTGCATCGACCGCCATCTGGACACGCGCGGCGACAAGGCCGCTTTCATCTGGGAAGGCGACAAGCCGGGCGAGAGCCACACCGTCACCTACCGCCAGCTTCACGCCTCTGTCAGCAAATTCGCCAACGTCCTGAAGGAACTCGGCGTCAAGAAGGGCGACCGCGTCACCATCTACATGCCGATGATCCTTGAGGCCGCCTACGCCATGCTCGCCTGCGCGCGCATCGGCGCGGTCCATTCGGTCGTCTTCGGCGGCTTCTCGCCTGAAGCGCTCGCGGGGCGCATTGTTGATTGCGGCTCCGAAGTTCTCATCACTGCCGATGAAGGCCTGCGCGGGGGCAAGAGCGTTCCGCTGAAAGTGAACGCAGACAAAGCCGCAGGCATTGCCGGCGGTACCGTTAAAAAGATGCTTGTCGTCAAGCGCACCGGCGGCAACGTCTCCATGACCGAAGGCCGCGACCACTGGCTGCACGAAATCGGCGCGACCGTTTCGGCAGATTGCCCGCCCGAGCCGATGAACGCGGAAGACCCGCTGTTCATTCTGTATACGTCGGGTTCCACGGGCAAGCCCAAAGGCGTGCTGCACACGACCGGCGGCTATCTCCTCTGGGCCTCGATGACGCATGAATACGTCTTTGATCTCAAGGAAAACGACATCTTCTGGTGCTCAGCCGATGTCGGCTGGGTCACCGGCCACACCTACATCATCTATGGCCCGCTCGCGAATGGCGCCACCAGCGTGATGTTCGAAGGCGTGCCGACCTATCCGGACGCCAGCCGCTTCTGGCAGGTGTGCGACAAGCATCAGGTCACGATCTTCTACACCGCGCCCACCGCCATCCGCGCCCTGATGCGTGAAGGCGAAGGGCCGGTGAACAAGACCTCCCGCAAATCCATCCGCCTCCTCGGCACGGTGGGCGAGCCGATCAACCCGGAAGCCTGGGAATGGTATTTCCATGTCGTCGGCGAAGCCCGCTGCCCCATCGTGGATACCTGGTGGCAGACCGAGACCGGCGGCACACTGATCGTGCCTCTGCCAAACACCACGGATATGAAACCCGGCGCAGGCTCTCACCCCTTCTTCGGGATCAAGCCGATCCTCGTCGATGCCGATGGCAGGGAGCTTGAAGGCGCTGCCGATGGAAATCTTCTGATCACCGATAGCTGGCCCGGCCAGATGCGCACCGTATACGGAGATCATCAGCGCTTCGTGGAAACCTATTTCACGGCCTATCCCGGCAAATACTTCACCGGCGATGGCTGCCGCCGCGACGCCGATGGCTTCTACTGGATCACAGGCCGCGTAGATGACGTGATCAACGTCTCGGGCCACCGGATGGGCACGGCGGAAGTGGAAAGCGCCCTCGTCAGCCATGATGCCGTGGCCGAAGCCGCCGTCGTCGGCTATCCGCACGACATCAAGGGGCAGGGGATCTATGCCTATGTCACCCTGCGGGCAGGCTGCGAGGCCGATGATGCCTTGCGCAAAAACCTCGTCGCTCATGTGCGCAATGAAATCGGCCCGATTGCCTCGCCGGATCTCATCCAGTTCGCGCCGGGCCTGCCGAAAACCCGTTCGGGCAAGATCATGCGCCGCATTCTGCGCAAGATCGCCGAGAACGAGTTCTCCAATCTGGGCGATACCTCCACCCTGGCTGAACCGGAAGTCGTGAAAGACCTGATCGACAACCGCCAGAACCGTTGATCAGGAACCGCTAAATCTTCGCGCGGCCATCAAGGCTTTATTATCCCTGTCATGGGCATAAGCTCTGCTTCTATGCCTGCTGAGGGGAGCCTGCATGGCCGCGCCAAAGGTTTCTGTTGTGATGCCCGCCTACAAGGCTGCCGGCTTCATCGCCTTGGCAATCGCCAGCGTGCGCGCGCAAACCCTGCCGGACTGGGAACTGATCATCGTGGACGATTGCTCGCCCGATGACACCGCCGCTGTGGCCATGGCGGCGGCTGGCGGTGATCCGCGCGTGAAACTCGTCCGGGCAGACCAGAATGGCGGCGTCGCCCGCGCCCGAAACCTCGGCAACAGCCATGCTAAGGGCGACTGGATTGCCGTGCTGGATTCCGATGACGCGTTCGAGCCCGCTCGTCTGGAAACGCTTGTCGCGGCTGCCGAAGCTGCGGGGCTCGATCTGATCGCAGACGATCTGCGCCTCGTCCCGTTCGAAAATATCACGGCGGAAGGCACCCCCTTTCTGGGGCGTGCGGACGAAACGCTTCAGCCCATAAATCTCGCGCAATGGCTCGACGGCAACCGCGCGGAGTCCAGATCGCCCATCCTTGGCTATCTCAAACCTGTTATCCGGCGGGCATTTTTGCTCCGCCACAACATTGAATATCTGCCCGAGCTGAAAGTCGCCGAGGATTGCTGGTTTGTGGCAGACCTTCTGGCCAACGGCGCCCGCTTCGCGATCCATCCGCAGGCGCTTTACCGCTACGCCATTCGCCCGGCCTCGCTTTCCCGCACCCGTGGCCAGAATGTGTTCACGATGCAGCGCCCGGTCTATGCGCCCTTCCTGGAGCGTCATGCCGCCCGCCTTTCCGAGGCAGACCGCCGCGCCGTTGCCCGCCATCAGGCTGCCCTGCGCGATGCAGAAGCGTTCGAGGGGTTCGTGATGGCTCTGCGCCAGCGCCAGCTTCCCGCGGCCTTCGGCTGGCTTGCCGGGCGCCCGCAGGCGCTGCGTTTCTTTGCAAAGCCCGTCGGTGTGCGGCTGGAGCGTGTGGCGAAACGTTTCGGGTATCGCCCGCGCGCGCGCGTCAGCTAGATCGCAGGCAAGTCTACCGTAAACCGCGCGCCGCCCTCTGGCCGGTTCTCCGCCCAGACTTGCCCGCGATGGGTCGCCACAATCTGTTTCACGATAGAAAGGCCAAGCCCGGAATTGTTGCCGAATGCTGTGCCTTTTGGCCTGTCCGTATAAAAACGATTGAAAATCGTTTCCACCTTATCTGCCGGAATGCCGGGGCCGGCGTCTTCCACCAGAATGCGGGCAATCGTGCGCGGCCCGTCATTGGTCTGCTCCAGGCGCACCTCAACCTTTGATCCCGGCCGCGAGAAGGAGCGCGCATTATCGACCAGATTGCGGAGCACCTGACCCAGCGGCCCTTCGCGGCCCCGCACCAACAGCCGCGCGCCCAGCGTCGCATCCGTAAACGCCACATGCACGGCCTGCGCGTTATCCGACAGCCCCTCATAGGTGTGAACCACATCGCGCACGAACCGGGCAATGTCGATGGTCTCGCTCGGCAGGCGCGTCATCTCGGCTTCCAGGCGCGAGGCGTTGGAAATATCCGTAATCAGACGGTCCAGCCGTTTTACATCCGACGCAATCACCGCCCGCAGGCGCGCCGCCGCGTCCGGGTCCTGCACCCGCTCCAGCGTCTCCACAGCCGAGCGGATGGAGGTCAGCGGGTTCTTCAGCTCATGGGCCACATCAGCGGCAAACTGCTCGTTCGCCTCGATCCGCTCGATCAGCGCTTCGGTCATGCCCTGAAGGGAGGTCGCCAGATCGCCGATCTCATCGGTCCGGCGCGTCAGCTGCGGGATATCCATTCGCGCCGATGAGCCTGCACGGATACGGTCTGCCGCAATCGCCAGCCGCCGCATGGGCCGCGCAATACCGATCGTCAGCAGGATTGACGTCACAAATGCCATCAGCACCGCCACGCCGACGAACGGCACCAACGCCACCCGTTCGGCCCGGATAATCTCGTCGATGTCGCTACCCTCAACGACCAGCACACCGACCACAGCGGACACCCGCTGAATCGGCATCGACACGGAAATCACCCGCAGGCCCCGGTCCGAAAAACGCTGGCTTGCCGCCTGCTCGCCCAGGGCGGCGACGCGGAACTCTTCCTCAAACGTCTGTGTCCGGAGCGCTTCGGAGCTGCGCCTTGGCGAGAAAACGCCAAACACTTCGCCCGCCCATTCGGAAAGGTCGCGCCCCGTGCGTGCAATCCAGCCCGGCTCCCTCAGAGGGGGCAGCGCGGCCACATCCACCATGTCGGACAGGAAATAGCTGTCAGCCACCATTTCGCCGGTTGGCGTATAGATGCGCGCGCGCACCCGTTCAGGCAGGTTCAGCCGGGCAATCGCCAGACGCGCCGCTTCGGGGTTGAGCGCGGGCTCGGGCGTGGTCGCATCATCGGAAAGCAGGCCGGAGAATACCTGCGCCTGCGCAATCAGATCCTGCTTCTTCGAAACCACGAAGCCCGCCCGCATCTCGTTCAGCACCATGGCGCCGACGATCAGAATGGCGAGCCCCGCAAGGTTCGAAGCAAAGATCAGCCGCGCAATGCGCGAGCCGAGGAGGGAGGGGCCACGCCTCTGGTTCTTCCGGCGAGGAGGGGTCGTCTCCGCCATCGCTTTCCTGCCTTGGCGCCCCCCGTCCGCCATCAGGTGTCGGCGGCGACCCGCATCGTCACGATACGGTCCGGATTGCGTGGCGGCTCGCCTTTGGCCAGCTGGTCAATGATGTCCATCCCTTCGCTCACCTTGCCCCACACGGTATATTGCCGGTCAAGGAAGCGGGCTTCGTCGAAGCAGATGAAGAACTGGCTGTTGGCCGAATGCGGCGCAGAGGTGCGCGCCATCGAGCAGGTGCCGCGCACGTGCGGCTCGGCATTGAACTCGGCTTTCAGGTCCGGCTTTTTTGACCCGCCGGTACCATTGCCTTTCGGGCAACCGGCCTGCGCCATGAAGCCGGCAATCACGCGGTGAAAGACGATGCCATCATAAAACCCTTCACGGGCGAGTTCCTTGATGCGCGCAACGTGACCTGGCGCAAGATCGGGGCGCAATTCGATGGTGATGCTGCCCTTGGAGGTTTCAACGAGAAGCGTGTTTTCTGGGTCGGACATAATTTTCTTTCCTGGCTGGGCCGTCGCTGGCACTGTGGCTATTCAATCGCGGCACTGGCGGCAAGCGCTACCTGCATGTATTATTAAGTCATTCTGGTTCGGCTGACGAGGACAACCGTGGCTCCGCTGCTAGGCACCCTTCTGGCGATTGTCCTGGGCTGCCTTGGCTTGCTCCATTTGATATGGGCGGCCGGGATCGCATTTCCATTCCCGAATGAGCAGTCTCTGGCCCGCTCCATCGTCGGCCGGCGCGGCATCACCCGGCTGCCCTCGCGCGCCTCGGTTGCGCTTCTGGGGGCGTTGCTCATCTGTGGGGCGTGTGCCGCCGTCATCATGGGGCATTACGCAGCCGCATTTCCGGCGCTGAAGCTCCTCCTCGTGCCCGTTGGCCTGTTCCTGTCGGCCATCTTCCTGCTGCGCGGCCTGGTCGGCATCCTGCCGGCCTTCGAGCGTGCCGCCCCCGAGCAGCCCTATCTTTCGCTCAACCGCCGCCTCTATTCTCCGCTTTGCGCCCTGATCGGGGTGGGCTTCCTCGCGCTCACCTTCTCGCTGCCCAACTGGGCGTGGCACTTCTCGCGCATCTTCGGCTAGGCTGGCGCCAGGGCTGCAAGCCAGTCCTCAGCTGATTTTCCGTCCGCCCCCTTCGCGGCCATCATCCCGGCGAAGTTCCAATGGTTCAGCCCCGTGGGGATGGTCACATCCGCCTCCCGCCAGGCGCGGTGAACCCCGCCGCCCGCCAGATAGCCGAACGATTTGACCCGGTCAGACCGGTCGGGCGCTTCGGCCACCGCATCCACATGCACCACAAACTGCGCCGAAGCGGGCCGCCCCTGCCAATAGGAGAGCGGCAGGGAAGGTTTGGCCACCGGGTCCGCCCCGATCAGAACCACATCGCCGTCAATCCGCCGGGCCACGCGCAACGCTGCGTCCGCGCCCCAGCTATGGCCGATCAGGGCCAACGGTTTCCCATCGGCCAGCAAGCTGCGCGCCAGCTCCAACGCCGCCACCGCCTTGTAATGAGGGAAATACCGAACCACACGGCCTGTGGGCTCCATCAACCGGCGGCGCGCCTCCGCATAGCTCAGCACAAGGCGTGAGCTTTCGTCTGCCGCGCCGCCGAGATAAAGCTCCGCAGGCGGTCTATTCGGTATAGCGGTAGCCGACACCATACAGCGTTTCGATCGCATCGAACTCGTCGGTCACTTCGCGGAACTTCTTGCGAAGGCGCTTGATGTGGCTGTCGATGGTGCGGTCGTCCACATAGATCTGGTCATCATAGGCAGCGTCCATCAGCTGGTCGCGGCTTTTGACGTATCCCGGCCGCGTGGCCAGCGCCTGAAGGATCAGGAACTCGGTTACCGTCAGGCGAACCTGCTTGCCGTCCCAGGTGCAGGCATGGCGGTTGGGGTCGAGCACCAGCTTGCCGCGCACGATGGCTTTCACGTCGCCTTCTTCGGGCACTGCCGACGCCCCGCGCGAGCGGCGCAGAACGGCTTTCACGCGCTCGGCCAGCAGGCGGTTGGAGCAGGGTTTGCGCACGAAATCATCGGCGCCGATATTGAAACCGATCACCTCGTCGATTTCTTCATCCTTGGAGGTGAGGAAGATCACCGGCAGCTCGGATGTCTGGCGCAGGCGGCGCAGCAATTCCATGCCGTCCATCTTCGGCATCTTGATGTCGAGGATGGCGATGTCAGGTGGGGAGTCGGTCAGCGCGGGCAGGGCAGATTCGCCATCATGATAGGCGCGCACCTGATACCCTTCGGCTTCAAAGAACATCTTCAGCGAGGCTACGATGTTTTCGTCGTCGTCCACGAGTGCCAGTGTGGTCATGTCCCGGTCCTTGTCTGCCAGCTTATGCTCAGCCCCTGCTGCGGGGCGGCCGCCATTGGTATGTTCAAACATTGTTCGCGTCATCGAGATAGCCCTCCTTCCTTGCTGTTGCAATGTAAGGCGGAGACTTCGGCGAGCGCTTGCTCACATTACGGTCTTTTAAGGGAGAATTGGGGCAACGCGGTGTTCGCCGGCCCGGCCGGGCTTGGCCGGCGCCGCAAAGGCTCAGGCCGCAACCTCAGGCGCCATAGACGCGATCACCGGCTCCAGCCGCGCGCGCGCCGCATCAAACGCGTCCGCGCCAACCGACGGGATATACCGGCTGTCGATCTCGTCCAGATACCGTTCGTCCCCATCGGCGCAGACGCACACCACCCGCCTGCGCTCACTCTGCCGCGACAGCCATTCCAGCGCGCCGACCACCACGCCCACGCTGGACAGCCCGATATGCGTCAGCCCGCGCGCTTCCAACAGGGTGAAGGCCGCCAGAACCGACGCCTCATCCACCCGCAGCATGCCGGGGTCTGGTCGCATCCCGGCAAAGCTGGATCGCCGCTGGCTGCCATAGCCCGGCACTTTCAGCTTGCCGCTCTCGCAAGCGGGCGCAAGGAAGGCGGAGGATGCTTCCGGCTCCACCAGAACCAGCTGCGTGCCGTTCCGCTCGGCCTTCAGATAGTCCGAAAAGCCCCGCGCCGTGCCGCCGGAGGAAGATGTGACGAAGCAGGCATCAAACGGCCCGTCTGCAAACACTTCCGGCGCCGTCCAGTGCTCGTGGGAGGCCGGGTTCATGAAATTGGCGTACTGGTTGAGGAAGGTCTGTCCCTCGGCGGCGCTGATCTCGCCCGCCACCCGCATCCGCGCCGCGTTGGAGCATTCTCCCGGCGCCGGCTCGGCGATCACCAGCCGCGCGCCCGCCCGCTTGATGCCCTCGGCATTGAACGCGCTGATCGAGGATGACGACACAATCGTCGCCGCGATGCCCATCTCCTGGCAGATGCTGGCCAGCGCGTAGCCGTAATTGCCCGAGGACGCATCCACGACAGCCTCGACAGGGCCCTTTTCAGCAATGGTCTGCGAGAGGATGTACCACGCCACCCGGTCCTTGACCGAGCCGAACGCGTTGCACCGTTCTTCCTTCAGCAACAATTCATGGCGAATGCCGTTCAGGGTGATGGAGAAGGGGGTCAGCGGGGTATTGCCGATTCCAAAAGGGCAATCCGTCATGTCTGTTCTGGCTGTCATCAGCCTGCCTCGATCTTGGTCTGTTGCGGCGCAGCACATGGCTAGCAGTCTCCGGCGCGTTCGGGAATGCGGCATCTGCTTTGTATGAATACGTAATGCGGAAAGGATTCGGGCGAAATTGCGGGGACAGGCAGAGGTCTTATCCTCGCCCGCGCGAATGCCCGAACCTCGAATTTTCAGCACATTGAGCGAGAATTTCCGGCGCGTTATCCGCCGGGGGGCGTCTGCCTTTATCTTCGGTATCAGGCTGGAAGTTCGCCCTTTCAGCCTCGGGTCCGGCGGTCTTCAAAGGAGGCTTGCCACGGCCGCCACTCTGCGGATGGGAACGCCACGGGACGCCGGGGACAAACCTTCCACCACCATTAAACCACTCCGTCCCCGGACCAACAGGGCCAAGCCCATCCGCAGGACCTGCCAGAAACGCAAAACCGGAAGGGGAGCCCCTGTCCGGGTTTTGGTGTGGGCGCCCTGAGGTTGAACTATGGGAGTACACACGTTAGACGTTTTCAGCATTTTACTGGGGGATGCTCTGATGAGCGTGAAAAAACTGCTTGCAATATCACTATTGGCTACGTCGTTTGCTCTTCCTGGATTTTCCGAAGAGCAAATTTGCGACCAGCCTACGCTAACTACACGCGAGTATTATGCGTTGCTCAATGCTGCGAGCTTAGATGAGAAGGATTTTCAGGACAGGCTCTCATTCTCTCTTCAGGTTCTCGAAGATGGTGGTTCGGAATGCGCGCTTCGTCAATTAGCTTTAATAGATCAAGCGATAAGCTTGTTTGCGCTTGAGCGTTTTTCGGAGATGGTTGATTTGCTAGGGCCAATATTTGAGGGAGATCTCATTAAGCGCCCTGAGATGAAATCTGCTCTTAAGTATCTTGCGGAAGCGGGGGCAGTGTCAGGTTACTGGAGCGGCAAGGCTGACGAAGTGGAGTCTGCCCTTCAGGGCCATATCAATGTGTTGTTGTCTCCAGCTCCTCAAGATGCCCACTGGATTGCCGAGTTCTTGTCAGTAACTAAAGGGTACAAGCTTGAAGCAGTTTCGATGGCATCGTTGATACTGGATGAACATCTAAGGCGGGCTTCACAAGCTGAGCGCAACAACTCACGCCCTTCATCTTCAGATCCTCAGTCGAAACGTCGCCTGAATGCGGCGCTGATGTCGTTATATAATGCTGGGGAAGCAGACAGATTTATCGATTATGTTTCAAGGATAAATTCCGCAGACGGAATTACTAATCTCGACCTTCTTGCATTGTCGGCTGTTCCTCAAACCTCTGATCCGGCATCCGCCTTGCAGAAGTTGCAAGTCAAAATTGACTATGTGAAGCTGCGTGACGAGAATGGATATGTATCTCCAGAATTTGGCGCGGCGTTAGCAGGGGCATCAGTGCTTGGTTATCGGGCTGCCGGTCGAATTGAGGATTCCGAGCGTGAACTTCGGAGTGCGAAAATGCGGTTTGGGGCCGAGTTTGATCCTGAAAAAGCCCTATCGACCGAATTGGTGTGGATGTCTCGCCCAGGAATGTCCCCACGTATAACAGCGTTTGAGGAAGCAACCCTTCTGGACCCAATTGCTCCGAACTGGCCGTGGGAAGTTAATGATCGAGCTGAAGCGAGCTGTGTGGCCCAGTTCAATATTGATGAGCAGGGAAAGCCTATCCGGATAAAAGTAGAATGTAGTGACGAGCGATTCGAAAAGTCCGCAACCAACGCGATCAAGCGCGCGCGATTTGCCCCGCTTATGATAGATGGCAAACCGAAAGTTAGGTATGGAGTAGTCCAGCCCTTGGACTATAAATTGTAATAATCTCTGTAGAGGGACTTTCCTGGAAAACTAAGGATCGAGCCGCACTGCGCCCAGAGAAGCATTCCCCACATGCGCCGCATAAACCTTCAGCGCACGGCTCACCTTGCGCGGGCGCTCTTCCACCGGCTTCCAGGCGGCCGCCCCCTTGGCGTCCATCTCGGCGCGGCGTTTGGCGAACTCTTCGGCTGAAACCTTCGCATTGATCGTCCGGTTCGGGATGTCGATCTCGATGATATCCCCTTCGTGCAGAAGCCCGATCGCCCCGCCTTCAGCCGCTTCCGGGCTGACATGCCCGATCGAGAGGCCAGACGTTCCGCCCGAGAAGCGTCCGTCCGTGATCAGAGCACATTCCTTGCCCAGCTGCATCGCCTTGAGATACGATGTCGGATAGAGCATCTCCTGCATGCCGGGGCCACCGCGCGGGCCTTCATAGCGGATGATGACGACATCGCCCGCCTTCACGCGCTTCTTCAGGATGCGCTCGCACGCCTCTTCCTGGCTCTCGCAGATCACCGCCGGGCCGGAAAACTTCAGAATGCTGTCATCCACGCCGGCCGTCTTCACCACGCAGCCCATCTCAGCAATGTTGCCAAACAGCACTGCGAGCCCGCCATCCTTCGAGAAGGCATGCTTGGCCGAGCGGATGACGCCCTTTTCCCGGTCCGTATCCAGATCTTTATACCGGCGCGCCTGGCTGAACGCCTGCGTCGTGCGAACCCCGCCCGGCGCCGCCAGGAACAGCTCCTGCACCTCGGGATTGTTCGTTACCGCAATATCCCATTTGCTCAGCGCCTCGGCCATCGTGTCTTCATGGATCGTGCGCACGGAGGTATCGAGTTTCCCCGCCCGGCCCAGTTCTCCGAGGATGCCGAAAATCCCGCCCGCGCGGTGAACATCTTCCATGTGCACATTCTGCACCGCGGGCGCCACCTTGCAGAGGCACGGCGTCACCCGGCTCAGCCGGTCAATATCGGCGAGCGTAAAGTCCACCTCGCCCTCACGTGCCATCGCCAGCAGGTGGAGGATCGTATTGGTCGATCCGCCCATCGCGATGTCCAGCGTGATGGCATTCTCGAACGCCGCCTTGGTGGCAATCCCGCGCGCCGAAACGCCGGTGTCGCCGCCTTCATAATAGGCTTTGGTCAGCTCCACGATCCGCCGTCCCGCGCGCCGGAACAGCGCCTCGCGGTCAGCATGCGTCGCCAGTGTCGAGCCATTGCCCGGCAGCGCGAGGCCGAGCGCTTCGGCGAGGCAATTCATCGAGTTGGCCGTAAACATGCCCGAGCACGACCCGCAGGTTGGGCAGGCATTCTTCTCAAACTCGTCGACTTCCGCGTCCGTGCGGTCAGGGTTTGCCGCTTCGATCATCGCGTCGATCAGGTCCACCGCGCGCAGCTCGCCATCGATGTTCACCTTGCCCGCTTCCATCGGCCCGCCGGAAACGAACACGACCGGAATGTCGAGGCGCATCGCGGCCATCATCATGCCGGGCGTGATCTTGTCGCAATTGGAGATGCACACCATCGCGTCCGCGCAGTGGGCGTTGACCATATATTCCACGCTGTCGGCAATGATCTCGCGCGAAGGCAGAGAGTAGAGCATCCCGTCATGGCCCATGGCGATGCCGTCATCGACCGCAATCGTGTTGAATTCCTTGGCCACGCCGCCGGCCGCCTCGATTTCCCGGGCTACAAGCTGGCCGAGATCCTTCAGGTGCACATGCCCCGGCACGAACTGGGTGAACGAGTTCACCACCGCGATGATCGGCTTGCCGAAATCGCTGTCCGTCATGCCCGTCGCGCGCCAGAGGCCGCGGGCACCGGCCATGTTGCGGCCGTGGGTGGAGGTGCGTGAACGGTAGGGGATCATGGGCTCAGGTCTCGCAGTTTCCGCAAAATTTTGCCTTCCGGAGCGGAAATGGGGCCGGAAAGCGGTGAATTCACCCGCTCTTTAACATCTGCGGGAAAGATTGGAATGGGGGGATGTAAGCGGTCCTAGTGCGCCGCCGCCCAAGTATCCGCCGCCTTGGCCTCCACCACCAGCGGCACGGAGAGCCTCAGCGACGGCCCATCGGCCGCCGCCATCGTCTTCTGCACCAGCTTGATCAGCTTCTCGGCCTCTTTCTCCGGGCATTCGAAGACAAGTTCATCATGCACCTGCAGCAGCATCTGAGCCTTCAGTCCCGCCTCTGCCAACGCCTCCGGCATCCGGATCATCGCGCGCTTGATGATGTCCGCCGCTGAGCCCTGGATCGGCGCGTTGATCGCCTGGCGCTCGGCAAAGGAGCGCGCCGGGCCCTTGCTCTTGATGTCGGGCAAATGGATCTTCCGCCCGAAAGCCGTCTTCACAAAGCCCGTCGCGCGCGCAAACTCCTTAGTTTCGTCCATATACTGACGAATGCCGGGGAAGCGCTCGAAATAGGTCTTGATATACTGGTTCGCCTCGCCCGAAGGAATGCCCAGCTGGCGGCCAAGCCCAAAGCCGGAGATGCCATAGATGATGCCGAAATTGATCGCCTTGGCCTGCCGGCGCACCATCGGGTCCATGCCTTCAATGGGCACGCCGAACATCTCGCTCGCCGTCATCGCGTGAATGTCGAGCCCGTCCTTGAACGCCTGTTTCAGCGCCGGAATATCTGCCATATGCGCCAGAATGCGCAGCTCGATCTGGGAATAGTCGGCCGAGACCAGCACATTGCCTTCCTCGGCGATGAACGCCTGGCGTATCTTGCGGCCTTCTTCGGTCCGTACCGGGATGTTCTGGAGGTTGGGATCGGTCGAGGACAGTCGCCCCGTCTGCGCGCCCGCCATCATATAGCTGGTGTGAACGCGGCCCGTCTTCTTGTTGATCGCCGCCTGCAACGCCTCGGTATAGGTTGAGCGCAGCTTCGACAGCATCCGCCAGTCGACAATCGTGCGGGGCAGGGCGTGACCGTCTGCGGCAAGGCCCTCCAGCACATCGCCATCGGTTACCCAGGCGCCGGTCTTGGTCTTCTTCCCGCCCGGCAAATTCATCTCGTCAAAGAGGATTTCGCCAAGCTGCTTCGGAGAGCCGATATTGAAGCTGCGCCCGGCCTGCTCATGTGCCTCGGCCTCCAGCGCGGCCATGCGCTGGTTGAAGTCTGCCGAGAGGCGCGAGAGCATGTCCCGGTCCACCTTGACCCCCGCCTGTTCCATCTCTGCCAGCACGGGGCCCAGCGGGCGGTCCAGCGTTTCGTAAACCGCCGTCACCTGCTCGGTGCGCAGGCGAGGTTTGAGCGCCTGCCAGAGGCGCAGGGTCACATCCGCGTCTTCAGCCGCGTATTCCGTCGCCTTGTCCAGCGCCACCTGCGCAAAGCTTTTCTGCGCCTTCCCGGTCCCTGCCACATCCTTGAAGGTAATCGGCTTGTGGCCAAGATAGCGCTCGGACAGATCGTCCATCCCATGGCCGTGAATGCCGGCGTTGAGCGCGAACGAGATCAGCATCGTGTCATCAATCGGATGCACATGGATCTTGTGCTGCGCAAACACGCTGAGATCATATTTAATGTTCTGGCCAATCTTCAGAACGGCCGGATCTTCCAGCATTGGCTTCAGCACTTTCAGCGCTTCGGCCATCTTGATCTGGCGCGGCGGATCGGCGCCAAACATATCGCCATCGCCCTTGGCTTCCGGGTCCACATGCGCCAGCGGAATGTAGCACGCTTCGCCGGGGGCAAGCGCCAGTGACACGCCCACCAGCCCGCCGGATACCGAATCCAGACTGTCCGTCTCCGTATCAACCGCTACATGTCCCTGCGCCGTCGCGCGCGCCACCCAGTCTTCCAGCGTTTTCAGGTCGCGGATGCAGGCATAGGCCGAAACATCAAACGGCTGCGCCTCGGGGGCGGGGGCCTCGATGGCGCCTTCCAGCTCCATCTGCTCGCGCACGCGCCGGGTGATGGTGCGGAATTCCATTTCCTCCAGAAAGCCGATCAGCACTTTGGGATCAGGATCCTGCACCGCCAGTTCCTCCACGGGAAGAACAACCGGAACATCCTCCTTGAGCTGAACAAGCTGTTTGGACACGCGCACCTGATCGGCAAAATTGATCAGCGTCTCGCGCCGCTTGGGCTGTTTGATTTCGCCCGCCCGCTCCAGCAGGGCCTCAACCGTGCCATATTCGCCAAGCAGCTGCGCCGCCGTCTTGATGCCGATGCCGGGCGCGCCGGGCACATTGTCCACGCTGTCGCCGGAGAGGGATTGCACATCCACAACACCTTCCGGCCCCACGCCGAACTTCTCGATCACATCGTCCCGGCCCAGCAGCTTGTTCTTCATCGGGTCCAGCATCAGCACCTTGTCGGTGATCAGCTGCATCAGGTCCTTGTCTGAGGAAACGATGGTCACCCGCGCGCCCTTGGCTTCGGCGAGCCGCGCATAGGTCGCGATCAGGTCGTCTGCCTCAAAGCCCGTCTGCTCGATCGCATGGGCGGCAAACGCCACCGCTGCGCGGCGCACGAGCGGAAACTGCGGCACCAGCTCCTCGGGCGGGTCAGACCGGTTGGCCTTGTAGAGGGGATAAATCTCGTTCCGGAATGTGTCACCCGAAGCATCAAAGATGCAGGCAAAATGCGTCGGGCGTTCCTTGCCTTTCAGGTCTTCCAACAGCTTGAACAGCATGTTGCAGAACCCCGCCACCGCGCCCACGGGCAGGCCATCAGAGGCGCGCGTCAGCGGGGGCAGGGCATGGAAGGCGCGGAACACATAGGCGCTCGCATCTATAAGGTAGAGGTGGCTGTCCTGAGTGATGGGCGCCGTGGCCATGTGCGATTCCTTTGATTTGTTCCCGGTTTAGCCCGCAAGCGCGGCCACGTCACCCGCCGGGTCAGAAATCGCGCGGATCGCCCGCCGTTTCGGCACCTGTCTCTTTCGTAACGCGCCGGATCGAAATTAGGCTTTTCCGTGGCAACGGGGGTGTGCTACTTTTATCACATGGACCGTGATCTGGACTTCGAAGAAGTGACGGCCCTCATTCCGGCAGTGCAGAAGCACGTGCGGAAGGCGCCGTGGCACTTGGCCCTCATAGGGGGCATCGCCGTGTTGTGGAGCCTGCTGGGCGTCTTCGACCTGCTGGCGATGGTCACCCGTTTTGCCCCCTATATGAACCAGATGCCGGAGCTGACGCGGGAGTTCATCTATGAGCTTCCCTTCTGGGTGCTCGGCCTGCGCGCGGTCGCCGTAGCTGCCTCGCTGATCGGCGCGGTGCTGCTGATGCGCAAGCGTCTCGCCGCCGTCCGCACGCTCGCGCTTGGCGCCACCGCCACCATTTTCGGCACCGGCTTCAGCTTCGCCGGCCATGTTCCCGATGACCCGACTATTCAGGCCGTATCGGTCTTCACCATCGTGGTGTCGGTACTCCTTCTCTACTACGCGCAGACCTGGGCCAAGCTCGGCGTTCTGAAATAGCGCCCCACCGCAAGCGATTGCCTCCCTCTGAATTCGGCGTACACTTACGCAGCGTCAATAGAGCTGTCTGGGGAGGCCGCGCACATGACCGAAGACACTTCCGTAATTTCACCGCGTGCCAGCTGGCACCTCTGGGCCGTCGGCATTCTCGGCGTCCTGTGGAACGGCTTTGGCTGTTTCGATTTCACCATGACCGTCACCCGCAATGAGGGCTACCTCGCCGGCTATCCCGAAGAGATGCTGGCCTATTGGTTCGCCATGCCCTGGTGGATCTTCGCCCTCTGGGCCGTGGGCGTCTTCGGCGGCCTTCTGGGCAGCCTCGCCCTGCTGATGAAGAAGCGCCTGGCCGTGCTCCTCTTCGCGGCCTCACTGCTGGCCGCCATCATCAGCAACATCATAGGCATGACGGATACCGACGCGCCGAAAATGGAAGGCACGGAGATTATCCCCGTCATAATCATCGCCCTTGCCGCAGCGTTCCTGGCCTATGCCTACTGGCAATCCCGCCGCGGCGTCTTGCGCTGAGCCGGATTCCCACTAGCCTCCCGGCCGAAAGTCTAGGGAGGACAACATGGTCAACGAAAAGAACCTGACATGGGTGCTGCGCAAGCGGCCCGTCGGCGATCTGCAACAGGGCGACCTGGAGCTGGTCGAAAGCGCGCTCACCCAGCTCGAAGACGGGCAGGTGCGCGCCAAGACCATCTACCTCTCGCTCGATCCCACCAACCGCATCTGGATGAGCGATGTGGACGCCTACCTGCCGCCCGTCGGCATCGGTGACGCCATGCGCGGCGGCGGCCTCAGCGTCATCACCGAGAGCCGCTTTGACGGCCTTGAGCCCGGCGACATCGTCAATACCGGCCTCGCCGGCTGGGCGATCTACAACACGCTGCCGGGCGCCTCGCTCGCCAAGCTGCCCAAGCTCCCCGGCGTCCCGCTCACAGCCTTCATGGGGCCCCTCGGCGCCACCGGCATGACCGCCTATTTCGGCCTGATGGACATCGCCAAGCCCAAAGCGGGCGAAACCGTTGTCGTCTCCGCCGCGGCCGGCGCCGTCGGCTCGATGGTCGGCCAGATCGCCAAGATCCAGGGCTGCCGCGTTGTCGGCATCGCAGGCGGCGCAGACAAATGCCGCTGGCTCACCGAAACGGCCGGCTTCGACGCCGCCATCGACTACAAGAACGAAGACGTCGGCAAGGCCCTCGACAAGCATTGTCCAAACGGCATCGACATCAACTTCGAGAATGTCGGCGGCAAGATCATGGACGAAGTCATCGCCCGCCTGAACGACTTCTCGCGCATGCCGCTCTGCGGCCTCATCTCCACCTACAACGCCACAGACCCCGTGCCCGGCCCCTACAACTTCTCAAACCTCCTGATGCGGCGCACGCTGGTGAAAGGCTTCATCGTCATCGACTATTTCCCCCGCTTCCCGGAGGGCATGCAGCAGATGGCGCAGTGGTTCATGGAGGGGAAACTCAAATACGAGACCGACATCGTCGACGGTTTCGAGAAAGCCCCCGCCAGCCTCTCGCGCCTCTTCGAGGGCAAAAATCTCGGCAAACTCGTCGTCCAGGTCAGCCCCGAGCCGGTTTAAGCCTCCGGTTCAGCTTGCATTCATTTCCCGCATTACCAAACTGTCATCAGCAGGTTGGTGGGAGGTGACACATGCTGAGACGAGTGACGGGGACCGCGCGGATATGGATTGCAGGCGCAGCGCTGATGAGCGTTGGCGCCTGTTCCCACTCAGACTGGGAGGCGATTGCCACCGGGCTCGACATGGCGGCAGACGACATGGCCGTCACGCTGACCCAGGTCGCCCCCTATGGCTGCGATTACAACGCGCAGGGCTATGCCGTCTGCGACGACACCGGCGACGGCTTTGCAGACCGCTACGCCGAAGATGGCTGGGACTATGTGCCCGTTTATTCATCAGGCCCGCTCATCCGCGTGAATGATTACGGCGAAGCCTATCAGTATGATGGTGGCTGCGACTGCTGGTATCGCGAGCCATCGCTGGACACCTACCCGGACTAGCAGCCGGCACCCGGCAACTCGCCGCTTGCGCCGGCGCGGCGCCGCTGTTCATATGAATGCGGGAAACGACGGCTTAGGAGAACACGGATGCGGTTGCGGCATCTGTTTGCAGGGACGCTCCTCTGGGCCGCCTGCGCGGCTTGGCCGGCGCAGGCGGAGCCTGTCGCCGAAGACGTTCCGCTGAAAGACTGGGCCGTCGGCATCCTCGCGGCAGACTGGCGCGACAGCGAAGGCGCCCCCATTGAGGCCTTCGAGAACGCCCGGCGGGATCTCGCTCGCGCCTTTGCCGATGTCGGCTTTGATGCGGACAACATCACCCAGCTGTCGCTGCGGCCGGAACAGCCCGGCGGCGCCGCCCTGCGCTCGGACGAGGTCTTCACCGCTTTCGAGCAGCAGGCACAGTCGGCGCAGGCCGGATGCCTCCTTTACTTCACCTCGCACGGCGTACCCGAAGGCATGGTGCTGGGCGGCGAAGGCCTGCTCAGCCCGGCGCAGCTCAACGGTCTCGTTGGCCAATGGTGTGGCGAGCGGCCAACGGTCGTGGTCGTCTCGGCGTGCTATTCGGGCGTCTTCGTGCCTGTGCTTGCTGCGCCAAACCGTCTCGTGATGACCGCCGCGCGGTCAGACCGCTCCTCCTTCGGCTGCGGCGCGGGCGCGATCTATCCGGTCTTTGACAATTGCGTGCTCGACTCGCTCACCAGCGCCGATGACTTCGTGCATCTCGCCCGGCTCACGCGCCAGTGCGTTACCCTGCGCGAGCGGGAACAACGCCTCTGGCCGCCCTCAGAGCCCCAGGCGCAGATCGGCACGGATGTCGACGATCTGTTCGTTTTCCTGAACTTTGAGCGCCCGGCGCCCTGAACTCAGCCTGCGGACAATGCCGCAAAGCCTGCCTCAAGGTCGGCTTTCAGATCGCTCACCGCTTCCAGCCCTACATGCACGCGCATCAGCTGGCCGGGCTTGTCTTTCGTCCAGCAGGTTTCGCTGCGGGTCAGCTGGTCATCGCACGGAATGATCAGGCTCTCGAAGCCGCCCCAGGAGAAGCCCATGCCGAACAAGCTCAGCGCCTCGAAGAACCGCTCCAGTGCGCCTGCCGGATAATCCTTCAGCACAAAGGAAAACAGCCCGCAGGCGCCAGTAAAATCCCGCTTCCAAAGCGCATGATCGGGGTGGGAGGGCAGGGCAGGATGGATCACGCTTGCCACTTCGGGCCGCCCTTCCAGCCACTGCGCCAGCTCCAGCCCCGCCGCCTCATGCGCCTTCAGGCGCGTGGTCAGGCTGCGAATGCCGCGCACGGCGAGATAGGCGTCATCCGGCGCGAGGCCAATGCCCCAATCCTCCGAACAGTTGGCCACCTTGTTGGCAAGGCTCAGCTCATTGGTCATTACTGCGCCGCCAAAGGCGTCGGAATGGCCCACCACATATTTCGTCAGCGCCTGCACGGAAAGGTCCGCCCCCAGCGCCAGCGGCTTGTAATGCAATCCCGCGCCCCAGGTGTTGTCACACACAATGCGTATGCCGCGCGCCTTTGCCACTTGCGCCATGGCAGGCAGGTCTGAAATCTCAAACGTCAGAGAGCCGGGCGATTCCACAAGGATCGCCTGCGTATTGTCGCGGAACAGCCGCTCAATGCCCGCGCCCATGCGCGGATCGAACCGCTCGGCCTCCACGCCCATCGCCTTCAGCCGCTTCTCGCAGAAGCGCGCGGTGGGGCCATAGGCACTGTCCGTGAACAGAAAATGTCCGCCTGCCTCCACCACGCTCGCAATCGCCAGCGCGCAGGCTTGCAGGCCATTGGAGGCAAGGCGCGTATGCTTTGCCCCCTCCAGAATGCACATCGCTGCTTCCAGTTCGCGGTGAACCGTCAGCCCCATCCGGCCATAGGTGGGCTTGGGCCCGTAAAGCTGCGCCTCGGTGCGGAATAGCACGGTCGAGGCACGCTCCACCGGCGGGTTCACGGTCACCCGGCCAAGGCGTTCGGCGCGGGTGTGGATCAGGCGGGTCTGGGGCTCGGCGTCATCCCGTGCGCTCATCGCTTCAGCCTTTCGCGATTGGCCGGGCGGGGTCAGACACCCATTCGGTCCACGAGCCGTCATAAACGGCGACGTCCCAGTTTCCGAGGCGCGCCAGCGCCAGCGCCGTGATGGCCGCGGTTACACCAGAGCCGCAGGTGGCAACGGTGGGTTTTGCGGGCTCGGGGATCAGCCGGGCCAGTTCGCTGGCAGATTTCATCCGCCCGTCCTCGGTCACCAGCAGGTTACCCGGCACATTGATGCTTCCGGGAATGTGTCCGGAAGGCATGCCGGGGCGTGGCTCGGGATCGCGGCCAAAGAAGCGTCCATCGGGCCGGGCATCTATGATCCGTACACGCGCAGAGCCCACCAGCTGTTCCATGCCGCGCGCGTCCATGATCAGGTCGCTGCGCACGCGCGGGGTGAAGTGGCGCTCGCCGGGCGGTGTCGGCAGATCGTCCAGCGCGCCGCCTTCGGTCACCCAGGCATGCAGTCCGCCATCGAGCACATGCACATCCTTGTGCCCCATCACGCGCAGCATCCACCAGGCGCGCGCCGAGGCGAAAAACCGGTTCTGGTCATACACAACAATCCGGCTTCCATCGCCCAGGCCCAGCTTGCGCACGCGTGAGGAAAACTTCACGGCATCCGGTAGCATGTGCGGGTAGGGGGAATTGAGATCGGCAATATCGTCGATGTCGAAATAGACCGCCTTCGGAATATGCCCGCGTTTCCACAGGTCATGTGCCGTTTCGGGCGGGTCGGTCCAGGGCGCAAACCAGGTCGCGTCCACAATGCGCACATCCGGCGCGCTGATATTCGCCATCAGCCAGTCTGCACTGACCAGCGGGTCGCCGCTCTCGCTCATTATTTCGCCTCCATCCAGGACGGAACCGGCAGGCCTTTGGAGCGCAGGAATTCCGGGTTGAACAATTTCGTCTGATACCGGTTGCCGTAGTCACAGAGGATCGTGACGATCGTGTGCCCCGGCCCCAGCTCACGGGCGAGATGCACAGCCCCCGCCACATTCACGCCCGATGATCCGCCAAGGCACAGCCCCTCATCCTCGACCAGGCCGAAGATATAGCCCAGCGCCTCATCATCATTGATGCGCCACGCCTTGTCGACCGGAATGCCTTCCAGGTTTGCCGTAATGCGCCCCTGGCCAATGCCCTCGGTGATCGAAGTGCCTTCGGCTTTCAGCTCACCGGTCGTGTAATAGGAATAGAGCGCCGCGCCGCCGGGGTCGGCCAGGCCGATGGTGATCTTCGGGTTGCGCTCCTTCAGGCCCAGCGCCACCCCGCCCAGCGTGCCGCCGGAGCCCACCGCGCAGATGAACCCGTCCACCTTGCCGCTCGTCTGCTCCCAGATTTCCTTCGCGGTGGTGTTGTAGTGCGCGCGGCGGTTGGCCTGGTTGTCGAACTGGTTTGCCCAGATCGCGCCATTGGGCTCGCTCGCGGCCAGCTCCTCGGCCAGGCGCCCGGAATAGCGCACATAGTTGTTGGGGTTGGCGTAGGGCACCGCGTCCACCTCGATCAGCTCAGCGCCCAGAAGGCGGATCGCGTCCTTCTTCTCCTGGCTCTGTGTGCGCGGCATGACGATCACCACCCGGTAACCCAGCGCCTTGCCGACCAGCGCCAGGCCAATGCCGGTATTGCCGGCGGTGCCTTCCACGATGGTGCCGCCGGGCTTCAGCGCGCCGGACTCTTCGGCCTCACGGATGATGCCCAGCGCCGGGCGATCCTTCACCGACTGGCCGGGATTGAGAAACTCGCACTTGCCCAGGATCTCGCATCCGGTCTCATCTGACACACGATTGAGCCGGAGCAGCGGCGTATTGCCGATGAGGTCGATAACGGACCTGTGAATGGTCATAAGGGAACTCGATTCTGGTGTTGTGCGTTTGTCTCAGGCTACGCGCCCGCGCGGGCAGGTTCAATCGGTCAGCACCTCCAAACTGATCCACCGGGCCGGCCGCGCCGTACAAATGGTTCATATACCGGAAGGATCAACTGACATGACCTTTAAGCGTCTCATAGTGTCCCAGATTGTCCTGCTTATGTCGCTGGGTGGCACTGCCCTGGCCGACGATGCAGCTGTTCCGACCGCTTCTGGCCTCGAAAACGCGTGGAAACCCAAAGCCGGCGACGAGATCCGTTTCAATGTTCTGCGCAAGGGCAACGAATTCGGCTCCCACACCGTTGTGTTTGAAGCCGGCCCCGATAACGCCCTGATCGCAAAGACAAAAGTTGGGCTGAAAGCGGGCCTCGGCCCGATCACCGTCTTCCGGTACGACCTTTCCGCCAGCGAAACCTGGCGCGCCGGCGAACTCGTCGCGGTTGCCGGCCAGGTCAATGATGATGGCAAGAAGCACTCGATGAAAGCCACCCTCGATGGCGCCGCGCTTGACGTCCAAGGCACTGTTTTTACAGGGGAAGCTCCCGCTGAAATCATCCCCGCCAGCCATTGGAATTACGCCCAGACAAAGGTCTCCGAGCTTCTCTCCACCGAAGACGGCGAAATCCTCAAAGTCACCGTCAAACCCCAGGGCCGCGAAACCATCCAGGCCGGCGGCCAATCCATCGAAGCCAATCGCTATCTCATGGATTCCGACATCGACGTGGACGTCTGGTATGATGACCAGGGCCGTTGGGTAAAACTCGCCTTTGAGGCCCGCGGCCAGGAAATCGAATACGTCCTCGACCAGATGTATTGATAAAACAGGGCGTTGGCGGTGGGGAAACTCAGACTTGTGCTCGGCGACCAGCTGTCGCCGGACATCTCCTCCCTTCGTGACGCATCAAAGAAGGACGACGTTATCCTTATCGCTGAGGTGATGGAGGAGGCAACCTACGTCCCCCACCACAAGAAGAAGATCGCCTTCCTCTTCGCCGCCATGCGCCACTTCGCGCAGGAGCTGAAATCGGCCGGCTACACCGTCCGCTACGCAGCGCTCGACGATCCTCTCAACCAGGGCTCCCTGCGCGCCGAAACGGCTCGCGCACTCGAAGACCATCCAAGCCTCACGCAAGTCATCGCCACCAAGCCCGGCGAGTGGCGCCTCCTTCAGGACATGGAGCTATGGGCGGACATCCTTCCCGTACCCGTAGATCTGCGCGAAGACACCCGCTTCATCGTACCCCTAAAGGCGTTCAATGCCTGGGCCGAGGGCCGCAAACAGCTGCGCATGGAATACTTCTACCGGGACGTCCGCCGCCAGACCGGCCTCCTCATGGACGGCGACCAGCCCGAAGGTGGCCAGTGGAACTACGACAGCGAAAATCGCAAACGCCTGCCCAAATCCATGACCACCCCGCAGCGTTTCCTGCCCAAGCCCGACGCGCTGACACAGGACGTCATCGCCCTCGTTGCCGAACGCTTCCCGGATAATTTCGGCGATCTCGACCCCTGGGTCTTCGCCACCACCCGCGCGGGCGCTGAAGAGGCGCGCGATCACTTCCTCTCGGAAATCCTCCCCGGCTTTGGGGACTGGCAGGACGCCATGGCCAGGGGCGAGCCCTGGATGTGGCACTCGCTGCTTTCGGTCTACATCAATTGCGGCCTGCTGGACCCGCTGGACGTCTGCCGCCGCGCCGAAGCCGAATGGAAAGCGGGCAGGGCGCCGCTCAATGCGGTGGAGGGTTTCATCCGTCAGATCATCGGCTGGCGGGAATATGTACGCGGCATCTACTGGCTGAAGATGCCCGCCTATGCAGAGCTCAATACGCTGAACGCTCATCGTCCGCTCCCGGACTTCTACTGGACCGGCGAGACAGACATGCGCTGCATGGCCGAGGCCATTGGCCAGACCAGACGCCATGCCTACGCCCATCACATCCAGCGCCTGATGATCACCGGCAACTTCGCGCTCTTGGCCGGGCTTTCCCCGGCGCAGGTCAATGAATGGTATCTGCTGGTCTATGCTGACGCCTATGAATGGGTAGAGCTGCCCAACACCCACGGCATGGCGCTGCATGCCGATGGCGGGCTGATGGCGTCCAAGCCCTACGCCGCCAGCGGCAACTACATTTCCAGGATGTCGGACTATTGCGAGAGCTGTTCCTACGACGTGAAACAGCGCACCGGCGCAAAAGCATGCCCGTTTAACTTCCTTTATTGGGATTTCATTGATCGGCATCAAGAGCGCTTTAAAAACAACCCCCGGATGGCCATGATCTGCAAGTCCCTCGACAGGATGCAGCCTTCAGAGAGGGCCGCCATACGCGCTGAAGCGGAAAAGTTTCTCGACGGTCTCCGTCTGAAAACCCTGTAACAATCGCATTTCCACAGGCAGGTCGATGAAATTGCACCGATCTTGGTCGCATGTGCCTAACCCGCTCATGATAACTATTCTCAGTAGAAACGCGGGGCGCTGTAAGCGTGTAAAAGCGTGCAGGAGATGGGTGGCATGCCGTATCGTCAGGATGGCTCGGCGACGCTTTGGTCGTTGAGGATGCTCATGCAGGGCGTGGAGGTGCCGGAAAAGCACATCCCTGGCCTGCGCGCTCAGCAGATGAATTCGATGAGCCGGATCACGAACGTGATCATCCTCTCGAACGTGCTCAACATCATCGCGATTCTCGCCATCTTCCTGAATTACGGCCAGACGCATTTTCTTTATGCGTGGTCCGTCTGTGGTCTGATCATCAATATCGGCGCCTGGTTCAAATACCGCAGCTTTCTGCGCATAAACCCTCAGCGCCGCAGCAACCGCCGCGCCATCGCAGACTTCACCCGCGTCGCCATCTGCAATGGACTGCTCTGGGGGCTCGCGCCGATCGTTGTGCTGGGCACCGCCGATGTGCAGGGCCACATGGTCATGGGTATCATCTCGGCGGGCATGATGTTCGCCGGCGGTTTCCTGCTCTCGCGTATCCCGATTGCGGCCATCTATTACATCGTTCCGTCGGGCCTGGGGCTCGCGACAGCCCTGATGCTCCAGACCGGCCCGAAATATTCGATCCTCTCCATCCTGATGGTCTATTATCTCATGGTGCTGCTGGTCGCCGTGGCCTGGACCCACCGCCAGTTCGTCGAACAATATCTTGGCCGCGCCGCCATTCAGGAACAATCCGAGCTGATCGGTCTCCTGCTGCGCGACTTTGAAGAGAGCACATCGGATTCGCTCTGGCAGACGGATGAAGCGGGCGTATTGCAGGAACTCCCGATTGTGGCCGAAGCCACCGACTCGCTCTGGAGCGCGAATGAAGTGCTGCGCCGCGGCGCGCCATTGACCAGCATCTTCCATCCCGGCGAAGCGCGCGACGCGCTGCAGGCTGCGCTGGAGGGACAGGTTCCCTTCCGCGATCAGGTCGTGCCGATCAAGGACGGAAATGGAGAGATGCACTGGTGGTCGGTCACCGGCAAACCAGTGATTGAGCGCGGACAGTTCTTCGGCTTTCGCGGGGTCGCCTCGGATGTGACCCAGTCCAAGAAGATCGAAGACCGCATCGCGCATATGGCCCATTATGACGGCCTCACCGGCCTGCCCAACCGCATCACGATGCAGGAGCGCCTGGAGAGTCTGCTACGCCGTCAGCCGCCGCCGCCGGCCTGCCGCGCCTTGCTGATGATGGACCTCGACAGCTTTAAATGGGTCAATGATACGCTCGGTCACCCTGCCGGCGATGAGCTCCTCCGCCAGGTGGCGGCGCGCATCCGGGCCCTGTCGGAACCCGGTGATTTTGTCGCCCGGCTTGGCGGCGATGAATTTGCCATGGTGGTGGAGCGGCGCAATGTGCATGACCTGCATGGCTTCCTGGACCAGTTCGCCTCCGAGATGAGCGAGCTTTACGATGTGTGGGGATCAACCGCGAACTCTTCAGCGTCCATCGGCGTGCGTCTGTTCGATCCTGCGATCCATGACAGCCGCACAATGTTCCGTCAGGCAGACCTCGCGCTCTATCAGGCCAAGCATCTGGGCAAAGCCAAATGGTGCATGTTTGACGATGAGCTGGAGCAACGCGCCCAGGCCCGCCTCGACATTCAGGAGGAGCTTCAGCGCGCCATTGACCGCAATGAACTGCGCATACATTTCCAGCCAATCGTCGATGCCACGACCCACAAGACCGTCGCTTGCGAAACACTCCTGCGCTGGCAGCATCCCGAACGCGGCCTCGTCTATCCCGGCGAGTTCATCGAGCACGCGGAAGAAAACGGCCTCATCACGCGCATGGGAGAATGGGTCATCCGCGCGGCCCTCGCCGAGGCGACCCGTCTGCCCGAGCATGTGCGTATCTGCGTGAACATATCGCCATTGCAGGTCCATTCCGCTTCGCTGGCCTCAACCATCGTCAATGCCATCGCCGCAAGCAATATGGACCCCAGCCGCCTGGAGCTGGAAATCACCGAAACAGCGTTGATGAGCAATACCGAATTCACGCTCCGCCGCCTGCATCAGCTGCGCTCGCTCGGCGTGCGGATTGCGCTGGATGATTTCGGAACGGGCTTCTCCTCGCTCAACCATCTGCGCTCTTTCCCGTTCGACCGGATCAAGATCGACCGCACTTTTGTCAGCGACATCGAAACACGCGCCGACAGCCAGGCCATCACGAAATCCATGGTCAGCCTTGCCCGGTCGCTGGGAATGCAGTGTACGGCAGAAGGTGTGGAGACCAGCCTGCAAGCCGAATATCTCAGCAAGCTGGGATGCGAGGAGTTGCAGGGCTACTTCTTCAGCCATGCCCATCCGCTGGAACAGCTGGGCCACCTTGTTCAACTCCAGAAGGCGTCGGTTGCCCCGCCCCTTCAAATCCTCGAGGCCGGCGCGCAGAGCCGCGCCAGCTGATCCCTCAACATCCGAAATGAAAGACGGAAGGGCGCTTATTCTGCGCCGTCGTCTGGCGTTTCCTCGGCAGGCTTTGGCGCGCTGCGCCGGCCGAACAGATTGCCCAGCGCATCACGCGCCGCCTTCTCTGCGGCTTCTTCCAGCTGCTCCTCGGCGGAGGGGGCGGGGGTCTCCGGCTGGGCTGCTGGTGTACCCGTATCCGTGGGGGTGCCAGTGGGCGCCGCCGGAGTCGCAGGTGGGGTCGTCTGAGGTTTGCCGCCAATGATATTGCCAATGATCGCGCCCGCGGCGCCGCCCGCCCGATCATTCAGCTCCTGCTGAAGGCGCCCGGTCAGTTCTGCCTGCAACGCAGATTGTACGCCGGAGAAATCGGGCGTTACCTTCAGGGCGTTCCAGCTGCCGGAAAGACGCACAGGCACCGGAATACCGTTGAGCTGAACCACCGACCCCTGGCCCTGACCACTCTTGTCGATGGCCGTTGCGAGGCGAATATCGAGGGACTGTCCGCCCAGATCGATCTTGCCGCTGCCATCAATGCCCAGCACCGGACTCAGCAGCTTCAGGATGTCGACGGTCGCAACACCGTTCTGCATACTGAGCACCGTGTTGAATGTGGTGAACTCGGTTTCAGCGGCCGGCGAAAGGACACTGCGGAAGTCCAGATTATTCAGGTTCCCGGTTGTGACCGCCTGTTGCAGCGACTGCGCGCTGCGCACCAGTTGGGTGACGTTGAGGCCCTTCAGGGCGCCCTCATTGAGATTGGTCGAGAGCTCGCCATCAAGGCCGCGCATGATCTCGTCAATCGACGTGCCGCGAGAAGACGCGTTCACCTGGAACGCGCCGGTGCCTGTGAGTTTGTCGAAGCCCGCCAACGTGCCCAGAAGGCTCGAAATGGCAACGCTGTTGCCCTCCATCGCGAGGTTCACGGCCGGCACCTGGCTGGCCGCGTCAACCACCATCTGGCCTTTCCAGTTGCCGCCAAAGGCTTTGAACTGGGAAAGGTCCGTCGTCAGCTTGCCGGCATTCAGCTTGGTGGACATCGCCGCATCGGTCAGCTCCACGCTGCCCAGGGTCAGCTTGCTGGTCTTGATCGTAAGGTCGGCGTCAGCCGCCTGGAGGCCGGCAAGGTCGAGCTTGTCCTTGCTCCAGGCTTCCAGGGGCTGGGGCTCCTGCGGCTTCTGGTCGGCAGGGGCGAGGAACGGGGAAAGGTCCAGCGCGCCCATATCCAGATTGCCGGTCAGGCGCGGGCGCTCGCCTGTCAGGTCAATGCCCGCGGTGCCTTTGGCCGTGATGTTGTCGAGTTTCAGATCAAGCGCCGACAGCGAGATTTTCGTGAACGTCCCGCTGGCCTGGCCCTTGGCGCTGAAGCTCTGAAGCGTGCTGCCCGGCGCCATCTCCACCTCTGCCGCAGCAAGCAGATCGCGCAGGCGCGTGCTGGCGGCCGAGAGCTGGCCTTTGAGGCTGCCTTCGCCGCCAAGGCCGACGTCTCCGGTGTAGGAGGCTGTCAGCAGCTCGCTTTCCTGGTTGAACTCCAATCCCGAAAGAACAAGCGCATCAACGGGGCCACTGATCGCCGAAGTGAGGTCCACCTTACCCAGCGCGCCTGAGGCGGGAAGGTCAAACTCCAGCTGCCGTGCCAGTTCCCCTGCATCGGGTGAGCGCAACTCAAGGGCGCCCTTCAGCGATGGCACTTCGCCAAGCTGGATCGTGCCGGCATAGTTGGCGTTGATCAGCTCGCCTTTGACGCCCAGCTTCTCGAAGGTGAGGTCGGGCTGCATCAGCGCGCCGCTGATGGTGCCCTTGATGTCAGCTCCGCCCAGCGGCGTGAGATTTACCGGCATCTCGATATCGGCAAAGCGGACGAGGTCCGCCAGGCTCGGCGCGTCCAGGCTCAGCTCGCCGGAGATCGTGGGGGTCTCGGAGAGGTTCAATTGTCCGGCAAAACTCGTTCTGGCGAGGTCGGAGGTCTGGGTCAGCTTTTCGATGTCGACCCGAAGCGCGTTCGCTGGTCCTTCGAGGCTGCCCTCAAGATTGATCTTGCCGAGCTTGGAAAGGTCGAAAGGAACATCTGCCCCGGTAAGGGCTGCCAATTGCGGCAGAGAGTCCGAAGATGCCCTGAACTGTCCGGAAATGACCGGAATTGTCCCGAGTTTGACCGAGCCTGCATAGTGAACTTTGCCAAATGTCGTATCCAGATCGGCCTTGATGTCGGCTGGCAGTTCCTTGGTCAGCGCGTCGATTGTATCGACCGTGGAATTGATCTCGAAGGCATGCGCCTGGAAAAAACCCTTTGCCTTCAGGCGAAACGGTTCATCGGTCGAGGCCATCGACGCCAGCAGGTCGAGATCGCGCAGTTCGTAATACTCGCCCGTCTCGCCATCGCGGTATGTCAGCGACGCATTCTCCAGCCGGGCCTGCTCCACCCCACCATTGAACCCCTTCTGCTCGCCCGCCGGCCGGGTCGGCGCGGGCTGAGTAGGTTCTGCAGGGGTGAACACCCAGTTCGTTTGCCCATTGGCGAGTTTCTGAAGGGATACCCTCGCATCCACGAAGGCCAGTTCCTTCACCTCAACCCGCCGCGAGAGCAGGGGCATGAGCCGGACAGACCCGCGCAGTTCGCCCGCTTCCACCATGTACGGCCCGTCGAACCCTTCGGGATTGGCCACGGTTACCCCGCCCACGCTGGCGGCAATGCTGGGGAATATCGAAATTTTGACATCGCCTGTCAGCGTGATCTGGCGCTGCAATGCCTGCGTCGCTGCACGTTCGATCTGGGCTCTGTAAACTTCCTTCGGAACGAGGAAGGGAACCGTCACCAGTCCTACGAGCAGAAGGGCAACAATACCGCCAGCGATCAGGCCTGCGCGTTTGATATTCATGGGGTCGAATCCCGGCTTTTTCCAAGTTTATTACCAGATGGGTCCGGAATGTGTCGTGTGAATGGCAAAGGGGGCACAAAAGGGTGGAAACCGGTTCAGGGCGGGGCACAACACAGGCTTGTGAATTGCCTGAAGAAGTGTGCTTGACCCGCCCGCCGCGCTTGATTAGAGAGGCGCTTCGCTTCCGAAGGGGGCGGCAAAAAATGCGCGGGTGTAGCTCAGTCGGTTAGAGTGCCGGCCTGTCACGCCGGAGGTCGCGGGTTCGAGCCCCGTCACTCGCGCCATTTCTTACGAAATGAACTCCAATAAAATCAAGGTCTTAGGGCGATTTTCCGGGTTCGATTTCCCCTGTCGCCCAAAACTGGGATACAAATTGGGTACAAAGTGGGATACAAAGAGGGCTGGCTGACGGCCCGTACGGAGGCATTTTTCCCGGCCCGACAACTTCCTGATCGGTCAGGATGCAATCGCCCGACACGGAAAGCGATTCTGACTGACTTCGCGTGAAGCAGGGTAAACGTTGATACTATCGAGGATGTATTTCGAACCCGTTTTGCCCGCCTCCATCGTCGGCGCTCGTGACTGCTTTTCAAGCCACCGGATCGCCGGACGGATGAGCGTGATCCAATAGTCTTTTCGACAGGCGCAGGATCGATCCTTTCATTGCGTCATGCGACGGCGAGAATATCCGGAAAATCCCGAAGCGTGTGTGCAGCAGCCTTACGCCGCCGCCGCAAGGGGCGCTTCCAGAACAGGCTCCAGCAGTCGCTGCGCCCGCGCAGAGCCAAACTCCCTGACCGCCTTTGCCAGCCGTTTTCGGTTCATCCCGCGCGCCCGCGTCAGCGCTTTGGGGAGAACAGACGATTGATCTTCCGGCAGACGATCGAGATTGTGAAGCAGATCGACCAGCAGGACTTCCGCGCTCAGCTTTGCGGGCACGCAGGCACGCATCCGGAAATCATACCAGCGCCCGTCCAGTTCGAACCGGCCATGCCGTTTGTGGTTGTAGACGACCGGCTCATTGCAGAGCTGCGTCGTGCCCAGTCCGAGACTGTTATAGGCGTTGGGTGACACGATCAGAAAACGGTCGTCTCCCAGAAAAGCTTCCACCAGCTTTTGCGGATCGGCTGGCGCCAGGCCAAAACGGGTTTTGCGCGGCGCCATGTAAAGCCCGGCCCCGACCTTCTCAAGCCGACCCTCCGCCAGAAGGCGCTGGAGGTGGCGGTCGACAGCCGTCGACCAGCGCGCAAGCTCCCGGCGCCGATATACCTCGCCTGGCCGCAGGTGTTTCGTCAGATCTGTCAGTGCCGTCATCACTCCGCGCCTTCACCTCTTATATTCGGTCCAGGAAGGTAATAATGTAAGTTTTCTTATTAAAAATACATGCACTTCGGAGGGCGTTACGGCCACTGCGCGCCCCGCTTGTCACGTGCCAGCTGTCAACAGCACAGGACCGCCCTGAGGGTGGGAGCATCAAGCGGGGAGAGAAACGGATATGTGCGCCTGGGCATTCTGACTGGTGTCTCCTGTGCTGTCCCGAACTCGTTTGCCGACCTTGATGTCCGGGTCTTTGATCTTCCCGGTCGGGAAGATTTAGGAGTGTTTCAACCCTTCTGGTCTGCTATCTTCCCGATCGGGAAGATTTCATATGATCAACAACGCCTCAGAATTCGGCCAGATGGTTGCCCGCGCCCGCAAGGCACTGGGAATTACCCAGCGCGAGCTCGCCCTGGCGATCAATGCCGGAGAGCGCTTCATCGTGGACCTGGAAGCTGGCAAGCCAACCGCCCAGCTGGGAAAGGCGCTCGCCGCCGCGAGGGCCGCCGGCGTCCGCCTGGAAGACGTTTCCGGCAACCGCTTTGACACGGCACGCAGATGAGGCTGCCGGTCTGTGCCAATGGAATGAGCGTTAGCGCGTTCCTGCCCGGCGAGGCAGAGATTACTTTCCGGCGTGCCGGCCGAGGGCACCGATAAGGTGCCGGTCAGCAATTAGGGGTAGAAATAAGGAGTGCAGTAGGATACGAAGGGTGGATGGCTGAACGTCGCGACCCGGATCGGTTCCTCCTGAGGCGCGGTCGCCGCTGGTACTATCAGCGGCGCGTTCCGAACGCGTTTTCCCATTTCGATAACCGGGCCTTCGTGAAGGTCTCTCTGAAGACCGGATCGCATGAAGTCGCGCGCCTGCGCCGGGACCATCTGGCCGAAGCCGATGACCAGTACTGGAGGGCACTCGCCGCTGAGGCGGGCAGCTCCGCCGGCAGAGGGCCGGCCCTTCGAGCCGCCCTCGAGCACCGCTACAAGGCGGCCGTCGCCCGCGCCATGGCTTATGGGTTTTGCTATAGCCCGGCCGAACCGCTCGCGGAGAGCCGGGCCATCGCTGAACTCATGGAGCGTATCGCTCTGCTTGAGGCGCAGGCGGGCAGGGGCGGGCACCCGAGCCGGGCGGACGCCGAGGCGCTCCTTGGCGGCTCGCCGGATCCGTCTTCCCGCATCATTGTGTCAGAAGCGCTCGAGCTCTACGTCAAACGCATTGCGTTTGATGACCAGTACAACAAGTCGCCGGCCCAGCGCCGGTCCTGGGAAAAGACCAAGCGAACGTCGATCACCTACTTCATTCAGCAGATGGGCGACGTGCCTTTCAGCGACATCACCCGGGAAATAGCGCTGGAATACCGGGACTGGTGGATGGAGAAGATGCAGCCGCAGTCAGACGGCTCGGCGCCGGTCGCCCCCAACACAGCCAACCGGCATATCGGTAACATCCGCTCGCTCTATGAGCGCTACTTCAGGCATATCGGCGTGAGCGATGTGGAAAATCCGTTCCGGGACATTTACTTCAGCGGCAAGACAGAGATGAAGCGCGCCTCGTTCAGCAATGACTGGGTGAGACACCGCATTCTCGTACCGGGCCTGTTCGAGGGTCTGCGGCTGGAGCTTCGGGTCATCATCTACCTCCTCATCGAAACCGGCGCGCGCCTCAGCGAGCTTGTGAACCTGCGTCCGGAAGATATCCGGCTGAGTGCCAGGGTCCCACACATCGCGATCCGGCCCGAGAAGAACCGGGAGCTCAAGACAGACGATTCCCGGCGCGATATTCCGCTGGTCGGCGTCGCGGGGATCGCGATGCGTGCCTGCCCGGAGGGGTTTCCATATTACTATGACCGCAGCACGCTGGTGTCGGCCAATCTTATAAAGGCGTTCCGGCAGAGGAAGCTCCTGCCAACATCGGACCACGTCATATATTCCTTCCGGCATTCCTTCGAAGACAGGATGCTCGAGGGCGGGCTCGACTATGGCCTGCGCTGCGCACTGATGGGGCACAAGAATAACCGGCCGGAATACGGGATGGGCGGGTCGCTGGAATATCGGCAGGCGGAGCTTTTGAAGATCGCGCATCCGTTTGAGGCGGGGGTGTTTGGCGGCGGCTAGGGGGGCCGAGCCGTGGTCTGAAGGGCGATGGCCGATTGCCTGCAGATCCAGGGGTGATGTCTCCAAAATCCCGGAAGGAGACGTTCTCTTAAGCCGATACTTTCTTCGTCAGGTTTGCCCGCTCGCGGCGCGGAAACATGATCAAAGCCCGTAGCTGCTGATGAGTTTGCCGGCAAAGGCGCTGGCGCGTTCATCCTTGACGGTTTTGGCGACCTCATCGTCGCGCATCGTCTTCTGCGCGCTGAGGACAATCGCCGCGGTTTCATCGTCTGAGTTCGGAAAGATGACGAGGTTTCCACGGCTGGACCGGTAAATGGCGGTCACCGTGCCTGCGCCCTCGCCGACACGGTTGAAGCCGTCCATGTCAGCGGCCAGTCGGGTCTGGGACTGGCGCTCCGCGGCGAGGTTGGCCGCGCTGTCCCAGGTCTGGATGCCGGCGCTGAAAAGCTGCCCGCCATCGCTGTCTTTCCAGAGGCACCGGGTTTGCGTGGGTGTTGTTTCCAGCACGCCCGTACCGGTAATGCCCAGGTCGGCAAGGTCTTCCGCGGGCAGCCAGTTGCAGGGGTTTTCATTCACAATCGCAGCCCATTTGTTCCAGTCGAAGCCTGTCGTTGCCGCCGTCACCGGCGCGGCGGGCTCCCCGGGTTCGGCGGCAGCGGGGGCGGCCTCCGGCGTGAGGGGCGCCTCCACGGGCGCGGCCGGTTCACTGCCGCCGCAGGCTGTGGCGGCCGCCAGAAGGGCGAGGAGGGGAAGGATTTTCAGCGCTTTCATGGGATCACTCCGTCAGATAACCCTTCTTGCCGGGCAGGATGAGAATATCGACGCGGCGGTTTTCCGCGCGGCCTTCTTCGGTCGCATTGTCCGCCACCGGACGGCTTGCGCCATAGCCCCTGATCGTCACGTCCTCCGGCACAGGCGAAATCTTGCCCGAGAGATTGTCCCAGACGGAGCGTGCGCGGTTTTCAGACAGTGTCTGGTTGGACGCCGCCGAGCCGGTGGAGTCCGTATGACCCTCGACCGTTACGCGGATGTCAGCGCCATAAGTCTGCAGCTGCGCGGCAAGCTCTGCCAGGGCGCTTTCCGCCTCAGGCTTGATCTCATACTTGCCGACATCGAACAGCAGGGCGCTGTCGAGCGACAGGCGGATTTCTGCGCCCACGGCCGCGATGGCATCAATATCGGCGCCTGAATGATTGCCCCCGCAGGCAACGCTGGCATTGGTCAGCCGGACAAAGGGAAACTTGTCGCCCTTGCTCACGAAGGGCCCGATATCGACCTCCGACCGGGCGCCTTCGATCTCGCCCACCTCAATCCAGCTTTCCCCGTCAGAGGAAATGGCGAGCAGGGTTTTCTCCACCACGGGCCCGATCTCGAAAATGTAGAGATCCACCCCGTCGACATCGACCAGGATATTGTCCGTGAACTGCGTAATCAGTTCGCCATTGCAGCCGAGCGAGATGAAGTCGGCGCTGTAGGTGTTGCGATAGTTCGGCTCGCCAAGGGCGTTCTCCGGAAAGTCGAAGGGTGGCTTGGAGGGCTTCTCGCCGGGCGTGAAGCTCACCACCCTGTCGGCAAAGGAAAGCGCGCCGAGCGGCAGGCAGATCTCGCGCTTGCCACTGCCATAGATGAGGCCCGGGCAGTCGTCGCCCGCGCGGCCCTTGCCGGGCGCGTCGCGGTCGATCTTCGGCGGCGGCGCGTCCCGGGTCTTGGGCAGGAGCAGGCCTATGTCCTCGGCCGTGATGCCGTCCTCGCCGCTTCCCCTGATCAACGCTTTGAGCTCGGCATTGGTCGCTGTGAAGCGGCCGTCCGTCTGTTCCTGCAGCAGGGCGGTCAGCTCTTCCTTCGTCATTGTGAACGAGCCACCCATGCTTTCGACAAGATGGTGCAGGGTCGGGCCGGTCAGCTCCAGGACCGGGCCATTGCGCGCAAGGTCGAGGGCCTTCTGGGCGCCGGGCGTGGCCGCCACCAGCCCGTCCTGCGCTGCGCGCAGGGTGTCCACTCCAGAGCCTGTTTCTTGGTCCGCAGCGGCTTCCCCGGCGAGGTCCAACCGGTCGGCCAGCGGGCTGAGATCGAGGGTGGGATAAGCTTCCTGCAGCTGGGCGAAGGTGCCCGCAGCGGCGCCCACCTGTCCATCATCGGTGAAGGAGTAGAGCGCCACGCGCCCGTCGCCGCGCGGCTCGACCCAATAGACCGAGCCATCCAGATCGGTCACCGGGATTGCCGTTTCCGGCAGGCCTTCGGGGCGGACGAAACCCGGATCGGCGGCAGGCGTCACTTGCGCCTCGTTTTCCGCATCGGCAGCCGGCGCCGCCTCAGGCGCTTCGGGAGTGGCGGGCGCCGTTTCGCTGCCGCCACAGGCAGCCAGCAGGATAAGGCTGGCGGCGGCCAGCAGCGTCTGCACATGAGACATCAGTTCGTCCTCTGATAACTGGCCCTGATCGTCCTGTAGAACATCTCGCCCTCGGTGGAGCGCCACATGGGATTGTTGTTGTGTTCGGCCTCGCAGCGGCCGAGTTCGTCGAGAACTTCGGTCATCTGCGCATTGAACTCTGACCGTTTGGCATCGTAGGCGTCCTTGGTGCCCTGGAAGCTTTTCTGGATGTCGGCCTTCTGCTGCGCCCACGACATTTCAACGAACTGATGGGGCTTTGGCACGGTGTCGCCCATGGTGATGGCGGTGCTGACGAAATCGGCCGTGCTCATATAGATGATCCGCAGGCGCTCATAATTCAGCAGGAGATCATCAAGCTCCCGGAAGGGTTCCCGGTAACAGGCCTCGCAGGCGTCGTAATCGTCCCAGGCCGAGCTCATCTCCTCGTCATCCTCCCCGTCCACGGCGGGCGGCCGGCAGGTGAGCGGCATCGGGGGCAGGTTGGATGGGTCCGGCTCCATCTCGCGGTCGGACTCCAGCAGCATGCGCAGGCGTTCGATCTCCGCGCGGTTGGCAGAGGCCTGGCGGTTCAGGTCCTCAATGCGCCGGTCCGCTTCGGCGAGGCGATCACCATAGTCTTCATCCACCGGCGCCGGGCCAGCGTCTTCAGAGCCCATATCCTCAGAACCTGCGTCTTCGGACGACGCATCGTCCTTCGGCGCGTTGCTCGGGTCGAAATCCTCCGGCTTGAGGTCAATCGGCCGCCCCGAGCTGCTCGTCGGCTCGCCCGCAAAGGGGTTGGGCGGGGAGTCCTCCGGCTTGTCCTCAGGTTTGCCAGCGCTGGCATCCTTGTCCTTATCGCGTGGCACGTCGGGGAGGGGCTTGTCGACGTCAAACGGGTTGGGCGCCTGGTCAGGCTTTCCGGCGCTGGCGTCTTTGTCCTTGTCGCGGGGCACCTCGGGCAGGGGCTTGTCGACAGCAAACGGATTGGGGGCGTCGCCGCCTGGCGGGGCCTCCTCGCCCTGCGCATAGGCGGGGGCCGGATCATGGATCGACGCCATCATCAGGCCGCCGATCAGCACTGCGGCGACCGCCCCACCCTTGCCCCGGCGCAGCATCATCACGCCCAGGAACACCACGATCACCGCCAGTAAGCCCGCGATGACGTAGAGGACGGGAGATGCGCCTCGGCCCTGACCGCCTGCCTTATCGCGCGCCTGGCTTGTGGCACTGATGCCAGCGTCTGCCATCTCAGGCGTAATGTAGACGCGTGCCATGCTTGGCGCAGCGGGCGCGCCCTGCCAGAACACCAGGGTGGCGCGGGCTGGCGCGCCGCCCGGTGAGGTGAGCTGAACCCCCACATCCCCATGCGCGCGGCCCTCGAACACGAAGCTGCCCGCTCGGCCGGTCGATCCGGAGTGGACAACCTTGCCCCAGTTCTGGCGGTGCAGCGTCACTTCCAGCGGGCGCTCCAGGCTGGCGGCAATCACCTGCACCGAGAAAGGCGCCGACACATTGGTACCGCGCGCATAGTATCGGACGGGTGTATCGCCTACCGTCGCCTCCACTGACGCAAACTGCCCGTCTTTGTCCGGGCGATTGCCGTAATCGAGCTTGACAGCTTCCACTTCGTCACCTGGCGGCGTGGCCGGCTCTGCGAACGCTGCAACAGCCACAAAGATGCCAGCCATGAGGCCCGTCAACAAACGCTTATGTGGCATCAGCAATCCCCTGGATGTCTGCCGTTAAGCCAAGTTTGCCCGACAAAGTGTCGCAGGCCAGCTTCGGGATCAACTAAAAATCGCTACCTGCGTATCTGGTCTGTAAATTTTCCGGTCAGCGTCCCGCTGCCTTCCGGCTGGCGGTTGAGGGCCGGTCCCGTCGATCCGCCCCAGGTTTTCTGATGTCTCCGGCTGCGCCCATCCGAGCCGGTCAGGTCGAAGTTTCCCGGCGGCGGAAACTCGCCAAAAGGCGACGCTCAGCATCGGGGATAAGCCAGCAACTCAGGGCTGATTTTAGCCCACCTGAGAACCGCAGATCTGGGTGGACGTCTCCGCTCACTTCGTGGCTTGAAGCCCTATGCCTTGAGTTTTCTCACGAAGAATCTGGCCAGCGCTTGCCACCCCTGTTCCGCAGCGGCCAGGAGGAGGGTGCGCAACATGAGCTTAGTCCTGGCAGGCGCGGGGGATTCGCAAACAGCGGGGATGCCGCTTTGTGTGGAATCTGTCCTGCAGAGCTTGAAACAGGCGTTTGCCTTTCGGCGCCGCAAGCGTGTTAATGGGAGGGCGCAGCAAGGACACTCCGCCTATGACCGAGAAGTTTGAACGCCACCGTCAGGCCTGGACGACCGATGAGATCCAGAAGCTGCACCTGCTGGCAACCAAGGGCATGAGCCTGAAAGCCATCAGCAAGGCGATGACCCGCAGCGAGGAATCTGTGCAGGCGCGCGCGAAGGTGGACAAGCTGAAGATTTCGAAGATGCGGTGAGAGGGCGGCGGGCGTCGCCGAATGCAGGTCTCCTTCTGCGCCCATTGCTGCTGATCGATCTTGAGAGCGGGACCGGCCGGTCATCGCCGGAATCAGCCAATCGAGGGCTCTGCGGCGAAAGGCCCGTTCGTGCTCCATTTTGATTTTTGCTGCAGCAGCAAAAAAGCGACTGACTTCCTCCGCCAACAGAACAACAAACTGCGCAAGAAACGGGTGGGTTGAGCACCTCGATATCGTCAGACACCTCCTGATCCTCAATCAATGGAGATGGGAATGCTTCTCAACGGAAAGACAATCATCATAACCGGCGCAAGCAGCGGTATCGGAGCCGCAGCCGCTAGGATTTTTGCGGCCGAAGGCGCGAACGTGGTTCTTGGAGCCCGCCGCGCCGAACTACTTGAGCAAATCACAAAGGATATTTCTGCCCACAGGGGCGAGGCGGTTTTCCTGGCAGGGGACGTCGAAGACAGCGCCTATGCCGCAGACCTGGTGAAGCTTGCAGAGTCGCGCTTCGGGGGGCTCGACGGCGCTTTCAACAATGCAGGTGTGACGGGTGATATGGGACCAATCCCCGACATGGCAGAAAGCAACTGGCACAAAGTGATAGCGGTAAATCTCAACAGCGGCTTCTACGCGGCAAAGCATCAAATTCCGGCTATGCGCAAACGTGGTGGCGGTTCCATCGTCTTCACCTCCTCATTCGTCGGACACACGATTGGTTTGCCCGGCATGGGGGCCTACGCCGCTGCAAAGGCTGGTCTCATCGGCATTACCCAGGTGCTTGCGGCGGAGCATGGTCCTGAAAACATTCGCGTCAATGCACTCCTGCCAGGAGGCACGATGACGCCAATGGCCGGGGATGATGCCGATTTTCATGAGGTCGTGCGCGGGTTTCACGCGCTGAAGCGCATGGCGGAGCCGTCTGAAATCGCTAACGCCGCGCTCTTCTTGCTTTCTGATCACGCATCCTTCGTAACCGGAAGCGCCATGATCGCGGATGGCGGAAACTCGATAAGCAAACTGTAAGAAATTGCCGGTCTCCGTCATTCCCCATTGCGACCGGTCGCCTGGCTTTTACCGACCGGCGGAAACGGGCTAATCTCTGACGTTGCGGGCTGGCCTCCTGGCGACCCGCCCGGGTCCCTGCGCGCCCGCCGCTAGGTCGCGTCCGGCATCAGGCCCGCTGCCATCAGGCGCTCGACGATGATGGGTAACAGGTTTTCCGGAATCTCCCCGGGCGCCGGCTGGCTCGTAAAGTCCCGCGACTCTGAAAGCACGCGGTCGCCCTGGCGGATGATGAAACCCTCATAGCCCTTTGCCGCCACCTGGTTGCAGATCTCGGTGTAGGTGTTCAGCCCGCCCGCATACGGCATGAACATGCGCGGCTTGCCCGGCACGTTGGCGCCCATGTACCAGCTGTTGGCCTGGGGCAGCATGGTCGGCGTCACCGCTTCGGTCGAATGCCGGCACCACGCCGCCTCGGCTTCCGGCGAGGCCTCGATGCTGGTCTGCTGGCGCTGTTTCAGCGCCACGAGGCAATCGGCGATCCAGTCGACATGCTGCTCGATGGAATTGATCATGTTGGTCAGCACGGACGGGCTGCCCGGCCCGGTGATGGTGAACATGTTGGGGAAGCCCGCAACCATCAGCCCCAGATAGGTGCGCGGTCCTTCCGCCCAGTGATCCTTGATGCGCCGGCCGCCCACCCCCCGCAGGTCGATACGGTCGATAGCGCCCGTCATCGCGTCGAAGCCGGTCGCCAGCACAACCGCGTCGAACGCATATGCCTTCTTCGAGGTTTCAATGCCTTGCGCATTGAAGCCCACCAATGGCTCGGCGCGCAGGTTCACCAGCTCGACATTTGGCCGGTTGAACGTCGCGTAATAGCCGGTGTCGACGCAGGGCCGCTTGGTGCCGAACGGGTGATCCTTCGGTGTCAGCAGGTCGGCCACCGCCGGGTCAGCGACTTGCCCGCGGATCTTCTCGGCAATGAAGTCCTGCACGATGCGGTTGGCGTCGGGATCGACCGCCGTGTCAGCGAAGGCGCCCAGGATACGAAACCCGCCCCAGGCCCAGCGCCGCTCCAGCTCGGCGCGGACCTCCTCTGGCGCGGTAAGGGTGGCCATCGCTTCTGAGGCCTCGTTCTGGAAGCCGCCGACCGTATCTCTTGAGGCCGCGCGGTAGGCGCGCGGGTCTTTCGCCCAGGCCTCCAACTCGGCTTCCGGTATCGGGCCGTTGTGCGCCGGCATCGAATAGTTCGGCGTGCGCTGGAACACGGTCAGATGTTCGGCCTGCTCCGCAATAATCGGGATGGACTGGATCGCGGATGATCCCGTGCCGATGATCCCCACGCGCCTGCCCGAAAAATCCACGCCCTCGTGCGGCCAGCGAGAGGTACGGTAGATATCGCCCTGGAATGTGTCGAGGCCGGGGAAGGTCACGTCCGTCGGGACCGAAAGGCACCCGGTCGCGAGGATGAGGTGGCGGCAGCGCAGCGCCTCGCCCGGATCCGTCGCGACCTTCCAGACTTGCGCGGCCTCGTCCCAATGGGCCGCGGTCACCCGGGTATTGAAGCGGATGTCGCGCTTCAGGTCGAAGCGGTCGGCGACATGTTCAGCATAGTTCAGCAATTCGGGCTGGGGCGCATACCGCTCCGACCAGCGCCATTCTTTCTCGAGGTCCTCGTCAAACCCGAAACTGTATTCCAGGCTCTGGATGTCGACGCGCGCGCCGGGATAGCGGTTCCAGTACCAGGTTCCGCCGACGCCGCTGCCGGCCTCCACCCCTTTCGCGTTGAAGCCGAGCCCCCGCAGCTTGTGCAGCATATACATGCCCGCAAAGCCGGCCCCGACGATCAGGGCATCGATCAGTTGCCCGTCCCCGGACGGGCGTTCAGACGAAACAGCCATAGCGGTGTCCTTGTTGCTGATTGGACGTCAATTCAATACAGCGCAAATCCGCGCCCCGATAAAGCCTGCCGCGAGGGCCGCCGGCCTGGAATGATCCATTCCTCCAACCCGTGCCTTCACCGTTTGCCAGACAGCTTGACGGGACGTGCTCGATAAAAACGCCTCTTTACTTTGGTGGGACGCCTTTCCCGAAAACGTTTATGGCGCGGTTGAACGGGGCCTGCCGGTTAGTGTCATAACCAGAAGGCACAATCTCGGACCCGTCCCGGAGCACCTGGGCTTCCGGTGAATGCAGGGCGTCGCGCAACCGGCCTTGAGCCGGCGCACCCAGGGCGCTCCAGTGCCGTCGCAACGCTTCAAGGCACCAGACGCGGTAGCGTGACACGGGGACGTTCTCATAGGTGCAGTCCTGAATGGTCTGATCGTACCGCCTGCGGCCCTCGCCAAACGCACGAGCATTCTCGCGAAGCTGGACAAGATGAGTTTCGCAGATTTCGTTGAGGAAGGCTTCAAGCGGCGCATCGATGCGATCGATGAGCTGCGGATCATCCTGTCCCGGCTTGGCGTTCCACATGCGTGCTACCCATTCATACACGGCCGGCGCGCGTTCGCGCATGATCTCCGCCGGCGTCGGGTCCTGGCCAAAATGGCGGAACATGGGGGCCATCATTCCGAAATCTGCAATCGTCGGGGAGTTGCCGAGCAGGAAGGGACGTCGGACAAGGATCTCCTGCATAAGGTCCAGCGCCGTCAGATAGGTCCGGTCCGCGTGATCGCGGGTCTTCTCATTTACACCATCACCGCGTACGAAACCGCCCCGCTGGCGGCGCTTGAGACTGTTCAGAGCGAGAAAGCGCGGAAAGGGCAGCACGCCGCGGATCAGCTCCTCATAGAGAAATTCCGCCGCATGCTGACGGTCGCGGCGATAGGACCAGCGATAGTGCATCGCCGTCCGCCAGAGCCATTCATCGCCATAGTCCTCGATGAGAAGCGCGATGAAATTAAGGGCCGGATCGGCGGGATAGATGGTCGGCTCGTCCTGCTGGCTCTCCAGCCAGGCGATCATCGGTGTGGTGTCGGTCATCCAGCGCCCGTCAGCGACCCGGACCACGGGCATCTGAACGATCCCCACGCCCTCAATCAACTTCCTGCTGTGGGCGACCGTCGGCAAGGATGCGTACGGGATCGAGCGGTAGCGCAGATAGGTCTCGAACTTGCCGGTATAGTAGGAGATCTTGCTCCCATAGACCTGCATGATACCGGGCGCGTCATCTGCCTGGCCCATACCAACGCCCCTCTGCAAAGCTGCCGAACCCGACGTTCAGCCTCATCAACGAGATCAGCTGAACAAAGGCGAGGGATCAAGCGGAGACTGATGGCTGCCCGCGCTTTTGAAGTTTCATTGCCTGGTTTGAGCCGTTTCAAGCCCCTCTGGCAGTTTGATGTAACTGGCAGAAACGGGCCAGTCCCGGTCGACGAGACCCTTCGTTCCCTATGCCTGCTTTTGCACACCTGACAGACGACACGTATCAAGCTTGTGTTCCTATCGCTCTGACGGGTCTGCCACTGACACCGATTGAGGGTTGTTGATTTGAGCGACTTCGAAACCGGCGCAGATGCGCGTTCAGGCGGGCAGCCTTGAGGCGGCGTTCCGTCAGCTCGCGTTCGAGGCGTTCCAGGATGGGCCAGTAGGCATCGCCATAGAGTTCGATGACGCGGGCGACGGTCGCCATGGCGTTTTCTATGTCTGCGTCTGTGTAGACTTTTGAAGGGTCGATACGCATGGCGACGTCTCAGCGGCGCTCTCAGTTTGCTTTCGGGCGGTTCCAGACGAGGACGCCGGTGCCCTCCTTTTCATTGCCAAAGAAGGCGGCCCGAAGGGGCCGGGCGAAGACCGGATCATCCAGGTGAACGGAAATCCAGGGCGCCCTGTCAGCAGGTGTCTGGTTCCAGGCTGCGCCGATTTCCCGGGTCCCGGCATAAAGGCGGTAGTCCGGGGCCCCGTCGCCCTTCTCCCGGATCGGGACGAGCTTCGCCCTTGTGTTGACGGTCAGAGTGCGGATGGTGCCGGACCAGACATCGTCTTTCAGGGTGAAGGTTCCGATCTGTGCCATGGGTCAGTCTCCTTTGCTGGCAGGGGTGTGAAGGGCCCGCCGGGCCCGCCTGAACCCGGCGTCAGACGCCAGGAAGCTTTCGATCATGGCGGCGGCGAGGGTCTCGGCGCGTTCCTCCTGGCCATAGGCCTGATGGTAGATCGCCGCATAATCAGTGAGCGCGGCGTGGGTTTACCGTCTCGGCCCGGATCATACCTGACGACTGCCCGGACGCCCCCGACCAGAGACAGGATGGGTTCTGGCCGTCCCTCTACAAGGATGCGCCGGGGTTTATAGGTCCCGGTAACAATTTCCGGGAGCGCTTCGCCAGAGCGCAGGCCGACGCCGAAGCCCTCATGGCAGGCTGGCGCAAGGATGAATGGTTCTATTGCGGGGTCGTCCTGTCCGTCTCTATCGACGGCGTCGAGCTTGCGCCCCATGCCGCCAGCCTCTGGGGCCTTGAAGCCAATTATCCGGGCTCGGAGAATGAGGCCCTGACGCAGTCTGCAAACGATTTGCTGCCTGAAGCCCTCGCCGAGGCAGGCCTTGTGCTGACCCGCCTCGCCGCGCTGGCGCCGGGCGGGGAAGGCGGGCGGACATGAGCGATGGATTTGAACGCCTTCTGGGCCCGAGGCCCGCCCTGACCCTCGATATCGAGGCCGGGTTCGTCACCGCGATGTGGATCGGGGGCCGGTGCCCGGACCTGATCATCCGCGACTACGATCTTGGCCGGACCGACCGGAACGCGCCGCGCGATTTTTTCGGCGCGCCCTTTGTTGAGGTGCGTTGGCGCCTGCCGCCCTGGCAGCTCGGCCTCGCCCTTGCCCCCCAATCCCTGTTCCCCTTCTGAGGAGGTATCCCGATGGTGCAGTCGGACCATACCCGGCGCGGTTATACCCGGTTTTTCATCCCGGATATAACGAGGGGCACTGACAGTCATTGTGCCACTTTTACTTTGATTTTTTCAAACGGGTGCGGATACCCGATTTCTCATATATACCACAAAGAATAGTTTGTGGTATAAGACGCTTATGAAACCAATATCTCTCACGCTGCAGACGCTCTATCAGGATCTGGTTCAGGCCCATCTCGATCGGCCGCTTACGGGTTTAACAGGCGCGCCGCACCTTCGCAAATCCGGTGGAAAATCCTGGTGGTATGCCACGATCCGGCAGCCGGGCGGCGCTCACCAGCAAAGATTTATCGGACCTGACACGAAGGAAACAAGGACGCGTATCGCACGCTGGAAAGCCAGCGCCAAAGATGATCGCGCGTTCCGGGAGAACGCCGCCGCAAAAGCGCGGGCACTCAGAGCTGCCCGCTTGCCCGCTCTGGACATGCAGAATGGCAAAACCTTGCGGGCGCTGGCCCAGGCAGGCACATTCCGGCTGGGGGGCGTACTCGTGGGAACACATGCTTTCCGGCTCTATGATCTTGAACTGGGCGCTTATCTTTCAAAGGATGCGGTCGCCATTACGTCTGATCTCGATATCGCATCGTTTCAAAAACTTTCGCTCGCAGTCGGGGATCATACTGAACCCGAACTTCCCGAAGTTATGCACGCGCTGGGTCTTGCCCCGGTCGAAAACCTGCATCGCGGGCGGCCTGTCCGATGGCGATTGCCGGGAAGCGATTTCGTCGTCGATTTTCTTTCGCCGTCCTTTGAGCAGAATGAAGGACCGCAAAAACTTGAAGCCTTAGGTGTCTGGGCTCAGGGTCTGCACTTCCTGAATTATCTGATCCGGGACCCAATTCCCGCCGTCGCTCTTTATCGGGAGGGCGTCCTTGTTCAGATTCCCGCCCCGGAACGGTTTGCCATCCACAAACTGATTGTATCGACCCGCCGAAAAGGACCGGGCCGGGCTAAGGCCGCCAAAGATCTTGCTCAGGCGCGCCTACTTATCGAAGCGCTCAGTGAAGGCCGCCCCCATGATCTGGCACTGGCTTACCGCGAGGCCGTCAGGGAAGGTCCCGCATGGAAAGCTGCGCTTGATACCGCCCTGTATGGCCATGCGGATCTTGTACGCCACCTGACACGGCGAGGCTGACCGAACTGGCGCGAAGACGCATACAGGCAGCAACGCAATCAGGTGCGGCTTCAACCCGTCCCGCAATCTGGAAGGCGTTTCGGCATAGTCACACGTCGCCCCTTGCCTTGTCCTCTTCTCTGATGGCGCCCCGAGTGGATGTGCAGGCTCCGGACATTCGTGCCCGGGCAGTTCGCAGAAACGCCTTGTTTCCGTCTCTTGCCGCAGGACCTGGACGCCCTCCACCGGCCCCGAAACCGCGCGGGCCGGTAAATTTCCCCGGCGCGGGCGCGCCTTCCTCGCGAGACAAATTTCCCGGCCCGCGCGGTGCTCCGCTCTGCTGCGCCCCTGACGGGTTCAGGCCCGGCGAAGGGCGTCCTTCCGGTCCGGCGTCGACGGGAACAAGGGGTTCCCGGACGGCACCAGGGAAACGAAAAGGAGACCCCCATGGCAAACGCACTCGGATACGTCACGGAAACCAAAGGCGGCTTTGAAGGCACGCTGGCAATGATGAACCTCTCAGCGCCCATCCGCATCGAGAAGAATGCGGAGACCCGAGGACGAATTGCGGGACAAACGGTTCCTGCTGGTGCGCGACTTTTCTGGCGCGGTCTGGCACGTGCCCGCGCTCGGGCTTGAGCCAGGTGAACTGCCCCCGACCGGCGCCGTGGTGGACGTGTCGGCCAGGGCCGCGGCACCCAGACAGGCAGACAGGACAATCGCGGAGATCGCCGGGCGAAGCGGGGGCGTCTACTCAGATGATCTCCACGCAGCCCGGGATCCCGGTGCCTCGGCCGCTTTCCGGCTGGCTCATAAGCGGCGCCTCGAAGCCCTCCGGATGAGAGGCGTTGTGACGCGCCGCCCCGATGGCACCTGGGATGTCCCGGCCGACTATCTGGAGCGGGCCGCTACCCTGGAGGCCGTGCGGGGCGGGGGTGTCAGTATCAAAGTGCGCAGCTGGATGGCGCTTGAGGCGCAGGTTATGGCGCGCGCCGAGACCTGGCTGGACGGACCAGATGCGGCAGGCGTCAGCAACGCTGCGGCCGAGCTTATGGAGCTCCGCGCTGCGCGGACCGCTTTCCTCCGGGAGAAGGGTTTTCTTCAGCCGGGGCAGACGCGGCTTTCGGAGGCGGACCGCCAGCGTCTGCGCGCCGGCGAGCTTGCCCGGGTGGCCGCCATCGAGGCGGCCGGCTCGGATCGCCAGAGCGTGAGCGCGGCGACCGGGGCGTCTTTTGAGGGCCGCTTCGAGCGCGTTGTGGACCTCGCCCAGGGCCGCATGGCGCTGATCGGTACAGAGAAGATGTTCGCGCTGGTGCCCTGGCGCCGGGAGATGGAGCGCTATCGCGGAGAGGCCCTCGTCATTGAGGCGAAGGGGTCGGGCATTGGATGGACACTCAGCGCCGGGCGCACCCGGGATTTGGGCCGTTAGCGGGCATTCCCGGTTATGCCGCGATATGCCGCCATTTGCCGCCATTTGCCGCCATTCACGATGGCCAGCCGGGCATCCTGAGGGGAAACTGGCCTGAAGCAGAAACCGGAATCTTGTCCCATGTCTCCTTCAAAAATTCTGATTGGCCAGTTCTTCATTGTCCTGACGATCATCCTTGCCGCAACCTGGTCTGCGACCCAGTGGGCTGCCCATTCGCTCGGCTATCAGTCCGCGCTCGGCCCGCCCTGGTTCGTCGTCAATGACATACCGGTCTATATTCCCTGGCGGCTTTATCAGTGGTGGTACGCCTACGAGGCTTATGCGCCCGGCGTGTTCGCCCGGGCCGGCGCGATCGCGGCCAGTGGCGGGCTCCTGGGTATCCTGGCTGCGGTCATCGGGTCACTCTGGCGCGCGCGCTGGGAGCGGCATGTGACGACCTACGGCTCAGCACGCTGGGCGAACCGGCGGGACATCAGGAAGGCAGGGCTCCTTCGCAATGACGGCGTCCTCCTCGGGCTATGGCAGGGGCGCTACCTGCGCCATGGCGGCCCGGAACATGTGCTCGCCGTTGCGCCCACCCGGTCGGGCAAGGGGGTCGGCCTTGTCATCCCGACGCTTCTGTCCTGGACCGGGAGCTGCGTGGTTCATGATATCAAGGGTGAGAACTGGCAGCTGACATCTGGCTGGCGGTCAACGCTCGGTCCTTGCATCCGCTTTGATCCGACCGACCGGGAGAGCCTGCGCTACAATCCGCTTCTCGAAATCCGCAAAGGGGAGTTTGAGGTTCGCGACGTCCAGAACATTGCCGACATCCTCGTGGATCCTGAAGGCAGCGCCGAGCGGCGCGATCACTGGGACAAGACAGGCTACGCCCTCCTCGTCGCGGTCATCCTGCATGTGCTCTATGCCGAGGAGGACAAGTCCCTGGCCGGCTGCGCCCGCTTCCTCGCCCATCCCGAGCGCACCCTGTTCCAGACTCTCGACCGGATGCGCACGGCCCATCATCTTGTCGGACCAGACGGGCGGGGCCGGGTCCACCCCAAGGTCGCCGAAGGCGCCCGCGCGATGCTCAACAAGTCTGAGAACGAACGCTCCGGCGTCCTCTCGACAACACTGACCTTGCTGGAAGTCTATACCGATCCGGTGATCGCCCGGCTGACGTCTGCCAGCGACTGGGGCGTGATGGATCTGGTGGCGGCTGCTCGGCCCGTTTCACTCTATCTGGTTGTTCCGCCCTCGGACATCTCCCGGACGCGGCCTCTGATGCGTCTGATACTCAACCAGATCGGGCGCCGGCTGACCGAAGAACTGCCCGGCTCCTCCCGGAGAGAGCTGCTCCTGATGCTGGATGAGTTTCCGGCGCTCGGTCGGCTTGATTTTTTTGAGACGGCGCTCGCCTTCCTGGCCGGCTACCGTATCCGGGCATTCCTGATCACTCAGTCCCTGAACCAGATCGAGAAAGCTTACGGGCCGAACAATTCAATCCTCGACAATTGTCATGTCCGGGTTCGGGCGGCGAGCGCCAGAGGGTAGCGATCGCGCGGGCCCTGATGCGGCGCCCGCGGCTGGTGCTGGCTGATGAACCCACGTCGGCCCTCGATCCGGAGACCGAATCCCGCATTCTTGGGGAATTGAAGATCGCCTTCGGGGAGGCCACGCTGATCCTTGCGTCACACAGGCTGAGGAGTGTCCGGCACATGGATATGATCGTCGTGATGTCGAAGGGGCGCGTGGTCGAGACCGGAACCCATGACGCGCTGATGGCGGCCGGCAGCGCTTATGCGCAGATGTGGCAGATACAGGAAGGCGGTCAGGAAGCATGAGGACCCGAAACATGAGACAGACCATCAGAGGCGCCCTTCTGGCGGGCCTGATCGGCCTGGCGGCGTGCAGCCCCGCGATGGCCTATAACGCGGCTGAAGACCGGCTGGAGGGCACGGCGTCGGTCATTGATGGCGACACAATCGAAATCCATGGAGAGCGTATCCGGCTGAGCGGGATCGATACGCCCGAACGGGGCAAACGCTGCGGGACGGTCAATGTCTATCAGAAAGCCGCTCTGGCGTTGTCGGACATGATTGGTACCCGGACGGTCAGTTGCACGATCCTCGATATCGACCGCTATGACCGCAAAGTCGGCCGCTGCGCGGCGGGCGGCAAGAGCCTGGAAAGCCAGCTTGTCCGCGCCGGCTGGGGCCGCGACTGGCCGCGCTACAGCAACGGAGATTTTGCGGAAGATGAGCGCTTTGCCCGATCAGCGAAGGCCGGGATCTGGGGGCTCAGCTGTCCGGACGATCTCTGGGGGACACGCAATTATGACTGACCCGGATTAGCCGAAGAGATCGGACTGAAGCGGCGCCGGCCGCGTCTTTGCGGATGTGCGCGCCTGCGGGGCGATTTCCCAGCGGCCTTCCGCCTCGTACGTCGTCAGGGTGGCTTTGATCTCAGCCGGCGTGGCCTCTGTCTCGCCAAGCCACAGGGGCCAGGCCTCCCGGGGCAGGATCGCGGGCATGCGGTCGGTCAAGGGCGCAATCAGCTGGTTGGCGGGCGTGGTGACCTGGACGAAGGTCCAGAGCTCTGCGTCGCCCCGGCCCACAGCGGCGCAGATCACCGCGATCGCAATCGGCTCGCCATCCTTCGGCGTGATGACCCATGGCAACATCTGTCGCGTTCATGATGGAGCACGGGATTGCAGCAGGAATATCCGTAATGGTCCCGCGACTGAACGGGGATTACGGCTCGCTGATCTGTATATATGACCGGGACAATGCGCATCTCGCCAGTGAGGTGGCCGCGCGGCGGGCCCCGGATCTGCTATTTCTGGCCAGCAGCGTTGTTTGCGCCCTCGAGCATCTGGCAGAGGGCGCGCGTCCCGCGGAACTTTCACCCCAGCAGGTAACGTGTCTGCGCTGGGTTAAAGCGGGTAAAACAGATCAGGAGATTGCGGAAATCATTCTCTGTTCCGTCAATACGGTTCGGTATCATATCAAGACGGCCCTGAAAGATCTCGGCGCTTCCAACCGGACGCACGCGGTGGTTTTGGCGATCGAGCATCGCCTGATCTGATGTCTCGGGAATCGTAAACGGGCGCGAAGGTGTACGATCCGTAAAATCCGACCGCGTGGCAGAATGGCGGGAAGATCATTATACAGACCTTATATGTCCCTACCGGATTGTGTTATTTTAGGTGAGAAGAGATTGCTCATGAAGTGTGCGACGATTTTATCGGCTCTCATGTGTTAAGAAATACGATTTCAGGGCCGACGGGATGCTCTCGAGTGAGAGACATTCCATGCGCGGTGGACCTGAGATTTTCTAACCTTGGGCGCGTCGGATCAGTCAGGTTGCAGTGGCGGTCTATTATGACCCGGAGCGCAGAGCCAAGGTCGGGAGGCTGAGGCTGTCAGGTTCCGGACCTGGCACATAGAAAGGGTATCGGGTTATCTCTGGCGATCTTTTACATTGGCGCCCAACAAAGACTTCAGAAATAGCCAGATTATGGCCGGGCGCAGGAAGCGCCCGAAGAGGCGGACCATTTCAGGACCGCCGATTTCGACTGTGCAGGGCATCGCGTTGGCGACCCCTTTGAGAATGAGGCGGTCATTCTCCACAAACGTTTCTCTCACTTCAACGCCCAGCTTGAGGGCGGGAGTCTTGACCAGCATGAGGACTATTCCGCCGCAGTTTTGACGGGCACCGTGGCAAGCGCAGCGCGTGCCGCGCCCCGGCCCGTAATCATGGCTTCGGTCAGATAGGAGCCGTTCTGGTAGAGATCAGAGAAGATGGAACCCAGCTCGCCCGCCTCGAACAGGCGCGGAATGGCCGAGCCCTTGTGATCGTAAACCCGGCCATCCATATCGCGCCGTGCGCCGCCCCCGGTACAGACAATGGCCGGGGTGAGCTGAACGGCATAAAAGGGACCTTGGGCGATGGGCATGAGCGTTTCAGGGTTGCGCCCTTGTTCAGCATCCTCGCCCGCCTCGCAGGCAGCGTTATAGGCAGAAACCTCCGCCGAGAGTATTTCCGGGCTCAGACCAATTAGCCCGGCAAGCGCTTCGATGCTGTCCGCTTTCCTGATAAGCCCCGAAGCAACCTCGTCGCTGTTATCCTCACTCCACGGATATTTTTTGACCACGGCGCTCCAGGTCATCACGTCCAGCACGAGCTTTCCCGCCCGCCGTGTCGTTTCGTCGAAGATCATGTGTACGGGGTGAGCGGTGTGCAGCGGCACATCGACCCAGCGGCCATGCTTCCTGTGCTTGTAGTGGGTAAGCTGAAGTTCATTGGTTTCGCCATAAAAGCGCCGCCCCGTCCTGTCCACATCGATCCAGGAGAAGGCGGGCAGAAGGAAGTTGCGCAGGAACGACGTTTCATCATCTGGCCGCTTGATGCCCGGCCAGATACCGCCCGACTGGCCCTGATTGCGCAGGTGCCACATCTCGGCGCCCGCTTTCTGCAGAATGCGCACGCCGTCGCCTGTGTTGTAGGGTGTGCCCAGGGGGCAGACATCGGACAGGCCATAATAGTTTTTCTGCATCTCAGGGTCCGCTTCATATCCGCCTACGGAGAGGATCACCGCCTTGCGCGCGCGGATCGCCTGGCGGACGCCGTCCTTCTCCACCCAGACACCAAACACTTCCAGCGTGTCAGGGTCCTGTATGAGATCAACCAGCGGCGCGTCAAACCAGACGGGCACCCCGCGCTTTTCAACATTGGCTTGCAGGGCCAGCCAGACACCAGAGGGAATGGGAAGAATGGTTGAGGTGTAGGCGACGGCCTCGCGCGCGCCCATTTCCGGAAACTCCAGAACGGCGTCACGTTCTGTAAATCCGGTCCCCCGCAGAAATTCAGCATCAGCGTCTCTGGCAATCTTCTGAATCCAGGGTTCAAGATTGACCATACGGTCTGCCCAGTCCTCCAGAATATCCTCAGGGATCGGATTGGCTGTGCTCATGGCCCGCTGATAGTCTTTCAGGGCAGTTTTATTCTTCGAGATAAGGAGCGACTGGCCGGAGACGCGGCAATTGCCCCCTGCGTATTCCTGCGGCGCCTTTTCAATTATCAGGAGGCGTGCAGAAGGGTCCGTGTCGTAGGCTTCAATCGCCGCAGAAGCGCCGGCACATCCGTATCCACAGATGACAACATCTACTTCTTCGCTCCAGGAGCTGACACTTTTAAGGCTGGCCATGATCCGTCTCCTCTGACGAGATCATTCGGCCATGGATTACTCACACGATCTAACAATCAGTTGTCCATATGCACAATCTGTGTTTGTTAATGTCATGGAGCTCAGGCAACTCGAACATGTTCTTGCGGTTGTCGAGACCGGCAGTCTGACCAGCGCGGCAGCGCGAGTGGGGCTGACGCAGCAGGCCTTGTCGAAATCCCTGTCCCGACTGGAATCCGATATTGGCGGAAAACTCTTCGAGCGTGAAACGCGGGGTATGGCCCTCACCCGCCTCGGCGAAACCGTCGTCGAGCACGCGCGCGATGTGGTGGCCAGTGCGGGCCGCCTGAAATCTGCAGCCGCTGCAGAGCTGGGTCTCGAGCGCGGAAAGCTGGTGGTCGGACTGAGCCCGATCGCGGCGACGACCTTCATAGGTCAGAGCGTCGCGCGCTTTGCGGAGGCCCACCCCAATCTCAGGATCGATGTCGAAGCCGGCCTCGACACAGACTTCGTCGCCGCGCTGCATCGCGGTCAGATTGATCTGGCGCTCTCGACCCGGACTATCGGCCAGGAAGACAGTGTGCTGGTGGAGCAGTTCACAAACGAACCCTGGGGTATCGCAGGCCGCATCGACCATCCCTGGCTTGGCGGCGCCAGATCTCTGGCCGATCTTAAGGGCGCCGCCTGGGTGATTGGCCGCAACACGGATCTTCTTGATGAAGCCATCGAAGAGGCTTTTGCCGCCTGCGGCCTTGCCCGCCCTCAACCCGGCATCGTGACAACGTCCGTCCTGTTCACACTGACAGCCCTGATGACCACCGACCGGCTGGCAATCCTGCCCCGTTCGCTGTGCCAACACCATACATCGCTGATGTGGCTGGATCTGAGCAACGGCGCATGGTCAACGCCGCTTTTCCTTATGCGCCGCAAACGGGCCCATATCGGTCTGGCTGCGCGCAAATTGCTGGATATGCTGAGGACAGAGGCGGGCGAGGCAGGATAGTGCCTAAGTCTTCCTACCAGGATTTGCCGCCAACCCATTCGCCTGCGGACATGCCGAGCCTGTCTATCTCAACAGTGTCCCAGATGCCCGCCTGATAATAGGGATCGGCTTCGATAAAGGCGCGGGCATCGGCAATACTGCTTGCGGTGATGACCAGCAGGGCGCCGGTGAAAGCTTCGCCGGCATCGTCGCGCAGTGGCGCGGCGAGCTTGATGCGGTCCATCACAGTTTCAATATGGGAGAGGTGACGGCTCAGTTGCGCCATGCGTACAGGCCTGGAGCCGGGCCTGTCCCGGCAGAAGATCGTGTAGAGATCGGTCATGGGGTTTTCGTCCTTATTTGAGGCTGCAGACGGGCTCATACGGGTTTTGCAATGCTGAGCCACACGATGACGCCGATAAACACCCAGAGCAGAACGAGCACGGCTGTTGCCTGAACATACGTCGCGCGGATAAGGGCGTTGCGTTCCGGCGTGACGCCGGAAGCAGCCATCTGGGCCCAGGTTCTGAAATGCGCGATCAGGGCGAACCGGATACCGACGCCGCAAGCCATCACCCCGGTAAACGCCGCCAGTTTCCAGCGCAGCCAGCCGGGCATCGGCCACGCGCCGCCGATCAGGCTCAGAGAGGTGGCGAGCAAAACGGCCATGAGAATATAGCGGGAGACCCGGTCGATTTTCCCGAGCAGCGGCCCGGCCTCATGTTTGCGAAGCCGGTGAACGGCTTCGACAAAGCCGAGCCAGAGTATGCCAAACGCGGCAGCGGCAAACGCCACCGGCGCGCCGCCGGGAATAAACCCATAGTTCGCGGCCAGCACGATCCCGAGTGACGTCTGCAGCACAAGCGCATACCGCACATGCTGGTCCACATGCATGACGTGATCCATCAGTCGCGTACGTTCCGTGAACGGCATATTATCGGCGAAGCAGACATATCGGTAGGTCGAATTGATCACGAGCTCGGAGCCGAGCCAGTATCCGAGGACTGCGATATGGGCGACGAGAATCCAGAGAGTCATGCGGCGGCGTGCTTCAGATGGCACAGTTGGACAAGTTCATAGCGGGTCTGCATGTACCCGCCCACCTCCGCTTTGAGCAGGATATAATGTCCGTCGGCTGTGCACCACAGATCGTAAGGGGGATGGGCCTGCAGCAGGCCGGGCACATCGGTGTAGGAGAATTTATGGGCGTCGAAACGCCCCGCCGCAGTCTCGATGGTTTCGGGTCCGTGATACTGAATCGCAAGATCCACAGCGAAGAGGAGCGGGCCGGTCGCGCCACGATGGTCGGGTGAGGAGAGCAGAAGCTTTTCCACGATCTGTGTGCCGGGGCCCTGGGTCAGATCATATTGTGACAGGAGCATCCCGTCATTGATGATGGCGTGATTGCCAAAACCGGGAAGGGGGCGCTGCAGGGGCATCTTCTGGGACACCCGGCCTTCCATAAGGGTCTGCGCCTCACATTCTGCCTGCGCGCTGTCAAATGTGAACCAGGCTGAGCCTCGGAAAGCGCCGCCGACCGCGATGCGGACGAAACAGTCTGCGGGCCGGCCCTGCGGATCTATCCGCAGCGATACATCCCGCACAACCGGCGGGGGATCATCAATTTCGCAATGGGCGGAGACGACTTTGCAGCCGTCACGGTGCACATCAATGCGAAAACTCTCCCGGCCGCGCTCCGCGCCGAAACGGTCCGGGGCGCCACTGGTGTAGGCCAGCTTGCCTGTGAAACTCTCGATGATACCGGTCATGAGAAGAGGGTAAGCGGCCGGGTGATGCGGGAACCAACAAATAGCTGTCATGAGCCACAAACTTTGGAAATATCCCGCAATGCCATAGACAGCGGGGGTCTCCTCTCTGACCATATATTGAAGAGTTTGACCGGTTGCGGGCCTTTACCGGAAACGGTTATCCATATTGGAAGCATGCAGGTTTTCTACGCACGTGCTGCCCGTTTCCCGGCCGGTGTCACCGAAGCCCGGGGCCGACGAAATACTCCGGCGCTTCGAAGTCATAAGTATCTCCCTCGGGTCGCCCGGAAATGAGCCGGGACAGGGGCATCCCGGTCAATGGGATCGGGGAAGCCCTATGGGATACTGGTATGAAGGGCGGTCCTTTGGCTGAACCGGGCCAGCGCAGACCCGCGAGGGCCGTCAGCGCGCTATACTGAGCGAGATCGGGCAGTGATCGGAGGGCCGGGCGGGGGTGTCATAGGTCGTTTCCCGGAAGCTGCCCGCGACCATTCGGGTGAGGGCGGTGTCGCTCAGCAGGAGGAAATCGATAAATTCCCTGTAACGCGGGTCGCAGGACGGGCCGGTTCCGGCGCCGGCGATATGGAGCCCTGCCGGCGTGCCATCATTGAGGCCGGTCCAGACCGGATCATCTTCCGCTTCCAGGCGGCGGTTGAAATCGCCGCCGACGATGACCGCGCGCCCGGCAGCGCTGCGCTGATCGATCCACGCCTCCAGGACGTCTGCCTGATCAAACAGCGCGGGGCAGCGCACCGACGTGTCCCCGGAAAAACAGCCGGATGTGAGATGCACGCTCATAATGTCGGTCGGGACCGGGCCGGGCAGCGTGATCGCCACGCCATAGCGGGTGCGGCCCTCACCGGTCAGATCGAGCGCGGCGAGGTCGGGGAGCCGGTCATGGGTGATGCCGTCGCGCACGGCGATGGCGGTATTCTGGGCACGCAGGCGGGTACCGTCATCGCGGCCGCGGCAGAGCGGATACGTTTCGCCGCCGGCCCTTTGTTCGACATGAAAGGTCCATCCGTCGCCGAAGACGCGCGCCAGGGCGCCATCCCCATCGACTTCCTGGAGCAGCCAGATGTCCGCGTCCACGCGGGTGATATAGTCGGCAATAAGATCCAGCGCCGCCTCGTCCCGGGGGAAGCAGCCCGCGCCGGAAACCGCCGTGAGGTGTTCGGTGTTCCAGGCGGCGATCCGCAAGGGACCCGCCTCCTGATCCGCAGGCGGAGGAGCCGGTGTCTGGCAGGCCGAGACCAGCAAGGCGGTGGCAAGGACCAGGATGCGGTAAAACATGACGAGGCTCCGGACAGACGGGGAAGGGATACCGGATCTCTTTACCCGGCGCCGGTCGGCGCGGCGACAGAATTTCGGTAAGGAATTGTTGACTCTTTTTTCAAAAGAACATACACGGAACGCAGAGCAGGGCGAACAGCGAAGGTGGTCATCATGAGTGGGTTTTCTGATATTTCCGATGAGTTCCGCAGCTGGGTGCGTTCGGGAATTGATCGCCGCGCGAAATGGCTTCTCGTATTCTCCGACACGGTCGATTTTGTCCATTTCTGCGACTTCTGCGAAGATGATGTGGCGCTCGACCTGGAGGTCGCCGCCGACGAAGCCCATGGCGACGAGGTGCGGCTGGTCGGCGTGTATGACCTGCGCGGGACCGAGGAAGAGATCCTGGACCGCGTGCGCCGGAAACGCGCTGCCGCCTGAACAGGCGCTCCGGGGCATGGGCGAACCGCCTCACACAATCCGTAGCCGGAGCGGTCTCCTGTGATGCCGCCTCTGGTGCAGGCGCTGGCGCGCGCTCCTTTGGGGGGAACTCAGAACAATCGATGCGTGTCAGATAGGCTTCCGGGACGGACCCGGAAACTTATAAGGAGACCAATCGATGCGAGCTCAACTGTGGGACTATAATTTCACCAAAATCGACCTGGAGGATCTCGATGTCACCGTACAACTCGCCCATCCCAGATCCCTGGCGACCGTAACGCTTGAGTTCCGGGTGGATCAGACGGCAATGGCGGCCAGTGCCGGAGACCTGAAAGGGCGCGTCGAGCAGATTGCGCGGGAGATCCTGCTCAATCTTGCAACGTCGCTGGAACCAGCCGGCGCGCTTACCCCCTGAGGCTGAACCAGATCAGACACAGGATCGCTGCGCCCGCTGCCAGCCAGAACCAGAGCGGCGGCGGGCGCGGCGTATAGTCTCCGGATTTATCTCTGTCCCAGCCGCTCATAGAGGCCCCCACATAAACTTTGCTGGAAGAAAGCTGCCGGGAGATGGCGCTCCTGGCAAGGTGACGTGCCGTTCTTTTCACCCGCCCGTTCGGGTATCACGGGCAGTATTCTTTTGGGCCAGAGTGGCTATGGCGCGTCGGGCCAGAAGCGCTTATCGTGGACAGGACCCGGTCGCCCCTGTCCGGGGCCGTTGCCTGATAAAGACCGATGCTGCCGTCTGATGAACCTGATTCCCGCCCCGGACGCCCCCTGCCGCTGAACGCCCTGCGGGCCTTCGAAGCGGCCGCGCGGCACCTGTCGATCAAGGCGGCCGCGGGCGAGCTGGGCGTGACCCCATCCGCCGTGTCCCACCAGCTCAGAGGGCTTGAAGAGGCGCTCGGCGTTGACCTGATGCGACGGTCCGGGCCCGCCCTTGTCCTGACGCCCGCCGGCGCTGCGCTTGCGCCGTCCCTGACCGAGGGATTTGATAAAATCAGCGACGCGGTGGCTCAGCTGGATCAGACCCGCCGGACCGGTCCTCTGCGCCTCTCTTTGCTGCCGACTTTCGCCGCCCACTGGCTCTCTCCGAGGCTGGCGGCCTGGCCCTTCGGGCGGGAGGGGTTTGACCTGCTCATATCGGGGAGCCAGGCCCTGGCAGATCTGACCGCCGGGGAAGCGGATGTGGCTGTGCGCCACGGCGCAGGGCGATGGCGCGGCCTGGTGTCAGACCTCCTCTTCCGGGAAACCCTGACCCTTGTCGGGACGCCGGGCCCGGAAGGCGAGATGGCGCGGGACCGTGTTGCGCGCTCGAATCTATTTCTGTCCGCACACAGACACGATGAGTTTGCGCGGTGGAATGCCACGCTGCCAGGTGGGCCCGTAGCGCCCCGAACGGTCACGCGTGTGGATTCAACCGGACTGGCGCTGCAGGCAGCCGCTGGCGACGCCGGGCTCGCGCTGGCAGGCTTGGAAATGGCCGACGTCGATCTTGCGGCTGGCCGGCTGGTGACGCTCTTTGATCATTGTGCCGACGCGGGCAAAGCCTACTGGCTTGTCTACCCGGACGCGCTGGCGCGGGACCGGCGGGTCCGCAACCTGCGACGCTGGCTGTTCGAAAATCTCTCTCCGAGGGGACCGGCGCCGGTGTCGCCGGCGTCCTGAGGCGGGCGTCAGAGCCCCTGAACCAGAAGGACGGGGCCGGACGCCGAGGTCAGACGGTCCTGGGCGATCGCTTTATAATCTTCCGAGTTCGCCCAGCGCCGGAAGCTGTCCCTGTCCGGGAAGGCGATCAGGATGACCTTGTCAAACGGCCAGACGCCTTCGATCTGTTCGGGTGTTTCATCGGCCGCGAGCAGGCACCCGCCATATGCGGCCAGGACCGGGAGGAACCGGTCGACATAGCGCTGGTAGACGGCGCGGTCCTCAATCTTCAGCTGGGCGAGCGCGTAGACGGTCATGCGGGCAATTCCGGAGCCGGGGTTACTTCGGCGCCATAGAAGGCTTCCCCGCCAATCTGCCGGCCATCAGAAAACACCATCAGTTCAGCCGCCCGGACGCGCCGGCCGCTGGTCGCGGACACATAGTGCACCAGGAGGCTCTGCGTGCCGGCATCAGCATGCGCCGACAGGAGCGTGAAATGCAGCCCGGCGGCGCGGGCGAGCGCCGCGCGCCAATAGGCGCGAAGGCGGGACTTGCCGCGGATTTCACCCGCGCCCGTGATCAGCGCGGCCACCGGGCTCACAAAAATGCCGTCCTCATGCCAGGGCGCCAGGACAGATTCCAGATCGCCGGTATTCCAGGCGGTGATCCAGTCGGTCGCATGCGCGATCAGGGCTTCGCGGGTCAGGGAATTCGTCATTGCAAGGGCGGGCCTTTCGTCGGTGACTCAGCGGTGCTCTTTCTTCCGGGGGAGGCCGCGCCCGCCAAGTGAAGAATTCTCAGGTCCGGCTGAGCCCTGTAAGCGGAGCAAAGCTCAGGCGCGGGAGACATTTTCTCAATTCCCTTTGGCGCCCGCCAGGCGCTATCAGACGCCTCTCTCTCAGCGTTCCGGAGACCGGCCCTTATGCATCCTCAGCCAGACCCTCTGCCCACTGATATTGAGGCCCGAGTGCGCGAGAGCTTTGCGCGCCAGGGGCTGATGGCCCATCTCGGCGCCGTCATGACAGAGCTCGACCCTGGCCGGGCCGTGATCCGGCTGCCGTTTCGCGATGCGCTGACCCAGCAGCATGGATATTTTCATGCGGGCGGGACCTCTGCGATTGCGGACTCGGCAGGGGGCTATGCCGCCTTCACCCGCTTTCCCGAAGGCAGTTCTGTCCTGACCGTGGAATACAAGATCAACCTTCTGGCGCCGGCCGAAGGCGCCGCGCTGGAAGCGGTCGGCCAGGTGATCCGGCACGGACGTACCCTGACGATTTGCGGGCTGGAGGTGTTTGCCTGCACCGAAGATGCCCGCAAGCTCATCGCTGTGGGACAGCAGACCCTGATCTGCCTGCACGGAAAGCCCGATACGGGCTGACGGATCCCACAAACCGGCTGCCTGCCAGAAACAGTTCATGAGAAGGTGAGGGCACCGATGCGGCCTGTGATTCAACGACAGGATATTGATCTGATCCCGCAGCGGCATGGCGCGCGCTATCAGGCCCGGATCGCGGCCATCGCGGCGCCCCTGGGCGCGACCCATCTGGGCGCGCGATGGGTCGAGCTTGCGCCCGGCAAGGCGGCCTGGCCCTGCCATGCCCACTACGCCAATGACGAGATTTTTGTAATCCTTGGCGGGCGCGGCGTCCTGAGATTTGGCGGGGCAGACTACGCCGTGGAACAGGGGGATGTGGCGGTCTGCCCGGCGGGCGGCGCGGAGACCGCCCACCAGCTTGTCGCGGGCGATGCCGGGCTTGTCTACATCGCTATCAGCTCCATGCGCGAGCCCGATGTCCTGACCTACCCGGATAGCGGAAAGATCGGCGTCTTTGCCGCGCGGCGCCGGGCGGGGATAAAACCCTGCGCCGGGTTGAAGCTGTCTGGCGCGCCGCCGATGTGAGAAACTACTGGGAGGGAGAATGAGCCACGAGGACACGACCCCAAACCCCGCGCCGGAACGGGAGGCCACATGACCGTCCGGGCACCGATCGAATTCTGGTTCGATTTCTCGTCGGGCTATGCCTATCTGGCCGCCTGCGAGATCGACGCCCTGAGCGCGCGCGTTGGCCGGGATGTGCTCTGGCGCCCCTCCATGCTGGGCGCTGCGTTCAAGGTCACCGGAATGCGCGGGCTCTCCGCCATTCCGATGAAAGCGGAGTATGCGCGCCATGACTGGTCCAGGGCGGCCCGCCGGATTGGGGTCGATATGATCCTGCCGGACGGTCGCGCTGGCCGCGACGCGGGCGTTTTACTGGGTGGAGCGCTGTTACCTCGCCCGTTCGGCCGACTTTGCCCGGTCTGTGTTCAGCACTTACTATTCCGGCCGTCTCGATACCAGTGATCTTGACCAGGTGGTCCGGCTCGGCGCGCGGATCGGACTGGATCCGGCCGGCCTGCTTGCCGGAGCCCGGTCTGAGGAGATCCGTCAGGCCGCCATTGCCGCCTCTGAAACCGCGCTGGCCTGCGGCGTGTTCGGATCGCCGTTTTTCCGCGTGGATGGGGAAGGGTTCTGGGGCTGGGACCGGATGGCGATGATGGAGGAGTGGATACAGACAGGCGGCTGGTGAGGTCGGGTACCGGGCCAAACCGGCTCGAAGATGGCGAGCGCCTGCCGCCATCCGTCTATCCGGTGGTCGGGCCGGAACGGTTCAGCGGCGCGTCGTGACCGCTAGCCCCAGATTGAACAGGGTCACAATTTCATCCGCGATTTTCTGCGGCGAGGGCTGATCAATGTCTTCGATCCACTTCGGGATCCAGAGATAGGCGCCGGCGCGCGCCAGCGTCACCGCCTTGTAGTCATGCTGACGGCGGCTGCCGTCCCGGATACCTTCTTCGGCGAGCCCCTGGGTCCTGGCAAAGACTTCCCGCATACGTTTTGCCGCCCGCTTCTGCGAAACTTGCGAAAGGGTCTCCAGCCCCATCCAGCCGGCGACCGGTTGTAAGGAGCCGACCATCGCCTGGGCGTTGAGGTGGGACACGATGCCGGCTTTCTCCAGGCCCGTGCGGCCGTGGGCGAGCGCATAATCAACAAAGGCATCATAGATTTCATAGCTGCGCTCCAGGCAGCTGCGCACGAGATCGTCCCGGTCACTGAAATAATGATAAACGGTCCCGCGGGTCGCGCCGAGCGCGCTCGCCACATCTTCCAGGGATACGTTGGCGACCCCGTGCCGGTTGATGAGTTGGGACCCCTTCATCAGGATCTGTTCCATCTTCAGGTCAGCGATCTTCTGATCCCCGAACCCCGCAAGGGTCACGCGCGAGAAATCATCGGCACTTTTTGTCAGGCTGAAATCCTGGGTCCGGCTGGCAGCCGATCCGAACTCTATGAAATCGGCGATGGCATCCGGGTTGCGTGCCGCCTGCCGGACCGGCAGCCAGCGATGCGACAGGCGCGAGAAGGCCAGGATGGACGGCACTATACGCGCGATCAGCTGCTCATCGCACGGACGGATATTGCCGGCCGTGATGCCTGCGCCGATCATGGCGGCGAGCCGGTCATAATTGCGGCGTCGCGCCCGTTCGATTATGGTCCGCGGGCCGTCGCTCAGGACGCCCGTATCCGTAATGAGGGCGGTCTGGTCGGCCTCCGGGGAGAGGCTGAGGCGGATGAAGTCGAGGACCTGGGGCAGGCCGGCATCTGCCTCACAGGCAAGGTCGAGGCGTTCGGTCTCTGCTTCACAGCTGCGCTGATAACACCGGAAGATCAGGTCCTCGCGATCGGCGACATAGTGATAGAATGTGGCGCGCCCGACACCCATGCGGCGGGCAAGATCGCCGAACCCCACAGACCCGACGCCCTGTTCATTGAACATCGAGGCGGCCTCCCGGAGGATGGCCTCCTGCTTGGACGCTTTCCTCGAGGCGGGGGTCGCTTCGCGGTCGGGGACGGCTCGCAGTCTCGCCTTCATGAGGAATTCCGATCGGGACGGGTGGGGGCAGGGCAGCTTTCAGGCCGGCCCAGTCTTTCACTCCCGCCCGCGTCAATCAAGACGCGGGCGGTCGCGGGTCCGGGCATCAGAAAATAAAAACCTACAAAGATGTCGAAAATGTTGACAGGCCGTGATTCGACACGCAGAAACTCAAACATACATAGATGTCGAAAATGGCATGACCGGTGAAAACACCGGCAGATCCCCGGGAGGAACTCAATGTCGCGCTTTGCGAACCGCATATTCTGTAGTGTGGCTGTCCTGGCCCTCTTAAGCCCCGCTGGCCTGGCGCAGGCCCGGCCGGCTGAGCCCGAAGAGGCGCAGGCAACCATGAACACGGTCGTCGTCACCGCGCGGAAACGCGACGAACTCATCGGAGACGTGCCGACCGCGATTTCCGCCTTCGGATCCGAAGAGATCGCGCGGCTGAATCTCGTCAGCATCGATGACCTGGCAAGCTTTACGCCCGGCCTGCAGACCGCAGAAAGCTCGGTCTCCTCGGGCGGCTCGATTGCCCTGCGCGGGGTCGGGTCAGGGTCCTCTAACTATCTCGGCGATCAGGCGGTCTCGATCAATGTTGACGGGATGCAGATCGGGACGCTGAACATCCGCAAGGCGGCCCAGATTGACCTGGAGCAGATCGAAATCCTTCGCGGACCTCAGGCGCTGTTCTTCGGCAAGAACAGCCCGGGCGGGGTGATCTCGATGAAAACGGCCGATCCCACGCCTGACCGGCTTCTCGCGCTTGAGACCGGCTACGAAGCCGTGTCTCAGGACGCCTACTATCAGGCGCTCTATTCTGCGCCGGTCTCCGACACCGTCGGTGTTCGCCTCGTTGCGCGCTACTCTGATCTCAATGGCTATTTCAAGGTAAAGTCGGTCCCCGCGAACGGCGATCCGCTGGTAACGCCGGCGCCCGTCAGCCGCTGGCCATCGGGGGAGGAATTCTTCGCCCGCGCCACAGTGGTGGTTGACGCGACCGAGGCCCTGCGCCTCAAGGGCAAGCTGACCTTCAACGAGTCGAAGATCGAAGGTGGCTCGATCATGGCCCAGCAGCGGATTGCATGCCCGCTCGGCGCGCCGCAGCTGCAGCCGGATTTTCCGTGTAAGGCGGACCGTGACATCTATGTAGGCAACGGCCGGCCCGAAGATGTGGCGCTGGCAGCAGGCGCCCCGAGCCGCAACGGGATCGGTTTTCGCAACAACCAGCAGATCCTCGGGACCCTTCAGGCGGACTATAAAGTGTCGCCCGATCTGACGCTGACGTCGGTGACGGGCTATTACCTCTTCGATGAAGTGAATGCCCATGATGCTTCAATCGGCCCGCGCGCTGTTTTGCTGGTGCCTTACCTGCCTTTCGAGATGCGCCAGTTCAGCCAGGAAGTTCGCCTCGCATCTGACTGGGACGCGCCTGTGAACTTCACGACGGGCGTTTTCTATGAGACCCGCGACACCTACGGTGCCCAGGACGCGGTTATAACGGCCTTCCCGCCAGCGCCATTTGCCATCGGTCAGGAACAGACCTTCCAGGACCAGGAAGCCTTCTCCGCCTTTGCCCAGCTGATCTGGGATGTGACAGACCGGCTCGAAGTCTCCGGTGGCCTGCGTTACTCCGAAGAGGATAAGAGCCTGCGCTTTTTCCGCCGCGGCGTGGACGTTACCGGAAATCTCGTCCGCGACAGTCTGAGCTTTGACAATGTGTCCCCCGAGCTCACCGTTTCCTATGATGTGACAGACGACATCATGGTGTTCGGATCGTACAAGGAAGGGTTCAAATCCGGCGGATTTGATGGCGGGTTCACCAACGGCGCCATTGCTGCCGGTAACTTTGCCAATACGTTCGATGAGGAAACCGTGACAGGCTTTGAGGGCGGGGTGAAGGCCACGCTGTTCGATCAGCTGGTCGTCAATCTCACCGCGTATGAGTATGATTATGATGACCTCCAGGTCGGTGCCTTCGATCCGGATTCTATCTCTTTCAAAGTGCTCAATGCGGCTGCGGCGAAAGTGCGGGGCATCGAGGCGGACTTTAACTGGCAGACCCCGGCTGAAGGACTGTTCCTTCGGGGCTCCCTGGCTCTGAACGACGCAAAATTCGAGGACTTCCTGTCGGGCTGCTATCTTGGCCAGACCGTGGTGTTAGGCTGCAACATCAATCTCAATCCGGTTACCGGCGCCTTCCTGCAGCAGGACCTCTCTGGCCGGCAGATGAACAACGCCCCGGACACGGCGGCCACCGGGGGTATTCTTTACAGCGGGCAGCTCGGCAACGGGCTTGGGTTCGACCTGGCCTTCGATGCCACCTACTCAAGCGACTATTATGCCAATCTGCGCCAGTCTCCGCTCGACCTGCAGAAAGCTTATACCAAGCTGAATGCTTCCCTCCGCCTCTTCGGAGACGATGACCGCTGGGAAGTTTCGCTGCTGGGCCGCAACCTGACGGATGAGTATACGTTCAATGCCTCAGCGCCCATCACTCTGACGGGCGGGGGCAGTGGTATTGCGACAGCCATCTCCGGCGATCAGAGCGCGGTCGTCTCCCGGGGCCGGGAAGTGTTCCTGAAATTCACCTGGCGGCCCGTTCGCTAGGCTGCCTGAAGCGCCGGCGCAGCGCCTCCCGTCTGCGCCGGCGCCCCTTTTCCTGATGATGCGATCTAACGGAGACAAGCCGAAGATGACCCATTTCCTCAATCCTCTGCGCCGGGCAATGGCTGCAGGCGGGACAGCCCTCCTGGCGTCCTGCGCGTCTCTCGAAACCGCCGGTCTGGGGGGAGCGGAAACACGCCGCCTTACGCCGGCCCGTATCGAAGCGCTGGACGCGGCTGTCACGCAGCAGGTTGGCACAGGCGAGATCCCGGGCGCGCTGGTGGTCATCGCGGAAGGCGGAGAGGTGACCTATTCCCGCTCAATGGGGTTTGCCAGCCTGGAAGATCAGCGGCCCGTCACAGAAGACACGCTTTTCCGTTTTTATTCGATGACCAAGCCAATCACCTGCGCCACGGTCATGACCCTGTATGACGACGGCCTGATCGATCTCGATACGCCGATCAGCAAGTATCTTCCGGAATTTTCAGAAATGTCCGTGCGGACCGAGGCGGGCATTGTGCCGGCAACGCGCCCGATCACCATCCGTCATCTGATGACCCATACATCCGGCCTGACTTACGCCATACTGCCAGGGCCGGTTCAGGCCGATTATGCTGCCGCAGACGTTTTTGCCATTGAAAACCGGACTTCAGAAACGCTCGAAGCGCACGTCAGGCGCCTTGCCAGGCTGCCCCTTGTCGCAGAACCCGGAACCGTCTGGAACTATGGGGAATCCATGGGTGTCCTCGGCCGCCTGGTGGAAGTTGTGTCGGGAAAATCCTTCGGGGCGTATATGCGGGAGCGGATCCTCGCCCCGCTTTCCATGGATGATACGGGCTTCTATGTCCCGCCCGAGAAGCGCGAACGCCTCGCCGAGCTTTACCATCTGAGCCAGGATCGCACCCTCAGCAATGCGCAGGACCAGGCGGTGTATGGTGGCAGCTACCTGGAGAAACCCCTTCTCGAATATGGCGGCGCCGGGCTCGTCGGGACAGCTTCCGATTACATGAACTTTGCGCAGATGCTGCTCGCGGCAGGCCGCTTTGGGGATGCGCAGGTTCTCAGCAGCGAGGCTGTCACGATGATGACCTCCAACCAGCTGGATGCCTCATTCGGGGACGCGCCGCTCGCGGCTTCGGGCCGGGGAGAAGGTACGGGATTTGGCCTGTGCGGTTATGTTAATACGGCCCGGCCGCCGGGCGCGGCGCCGGGCGCGATCGGCGAGTATGGCTGGAGTGGGTGGGCCAGTACAGCGTTCTGGATTGATCCGCAGAATGATCTTGCCGGTCTCGTCTTTACCCAGGTGATCCCGGATGACATCGGATCGGTTGCCCTCAGCAGCAGTGTGCGAGAGGCGGTTTATAATCCTGTCAAAGGCGAATGACAGAGCCCGCCTCAGCTCATTTGCTGACACCCTGCAGCGCTTGCGAATGCTGACTGACAGGTCCGAAATACCGGGGCAATCGAGACGGACGGTGTTGCGCTGCCAGGGAATGTCGGCGTAACAGAAGGTTCGGCCCGGAACGGCGCCCAGCCGGGCCAGGCCCTCCGACGGGCTGTTCCGGCAAGGCGGTGTGCATCAGGGAACGGCGTGAAACGGCGGCCGGATTGTTCATGAATGTTGACTGGCTTGAAGATTATCTGGCGTTGATCGAAGCGGGCGGATTTGCGCGCGCAGCCGAGCGAAGGGCGATGACCCAGCCGACCTTCAGTCGGCGCATACGTGCGCTGGAGGATTGGGTCGGCGTTACCCTGATCGACCGGGGCACACATACGATGCGCCTGACTCCGGCAGGGGAGCGTTTCAAGACGGTTGCCGAGCTGGCGACGCGGCAGCTGCAGCTGGGCCGCGAAGAGGCGCGCGCGGTCGCAAAGGCGTCGTCGGAGACCCTGCGCTTTGCCGCAACGCATGCGCTTTCGCTTACTTTCTTTCCAAACTGGCTGCGCCAGCTGGAGAAAGACGAGCCGGCAACGGTGACCGTTGAGCTGACGGCCGATCATATGGTGGCGTGTGAGCGACTGATGATTGAGGGACGGGCCCAGTTTCTGCTCTGTCACCACCATGAGGCGGCGCCGACGCGTCTTGGCAGGGATTTCCGATCGGTACTTCTGGGCGGGGATGTCCTGTTGCCGGTGATATCTCCGCAGCTGGCGGCTGAAACCCCGCCGGAAAAGGCACCCCAGCTGGCATTGTCACCGGAGTCCGGCATGGGCCGAATTCTTGCCGCCGCCTGGGCGATGACCGGGCGCGAGCCTCCGTCCATGCCTGCGTTTACGTCCCATCTCGCGAGCGTCCTGACAGCGATGGCGCGGAACGGGCGCGGGGTCGCGTGGACGGCGCTGAGCCTGGTGAGCGAGGACATCTCGACCGGAAAGCTGATGCGGGCGGGCACCCCGGAGCAGGATGTGCCGATCGAGATCCGGTTATGGCGGCCCGCTACCCGTCAGTCTCCTGCCGCCGAGGCGCTCTGGTCGAAGATTCTGAAAAGCCAGAAGTCCGCATTGTCTGCCGGGCAGACAACAAATGATCCGTAGACGGTGATCCTTATGTTAGCAGGTCCGGAACGTCCTCTGCCGGAGCGAGCGTTCTGAGCAGGGCCATATCCAACACGGTCCAGGCGCCTTGCGATTTCGATATCAGGTTGCGGCGTTTGAGGAGGGATATTTCCTTCTGGACAGTCTGGCGAGTGAGGCCAAGGAAACTGGACAGTTCCCCAATCGTGATAGGGATATCAATGGCGCGGCGGCCGCCGATCTGGGGTGTTTCGCTCATCTCTGCCAGATTGCGCAGGACCAGGGCAACCCTTTGGGCGACCGTCGTTTCATTCTGCTTTTCCCGATAGGCAATCATGGAGCTGAGGGCGGTCGCGAATTTTCGGCAGAGCGCTTCGGGAATGGACGGGTAGGTACGGTAGAGCTCGTCAAAGTCGTTCTGTTTCAGGAAACCGATGCGCGCAGGGCTGGCGGCAATCGTTGTGTGATGGTGCGGGCGTCGGGCAATCAGGGTCGATTCCCCAAAGCTGTTGCCGCGAATGTAGATCAGCAGCAGGGATTGCTCCCCATCCGGGCGATCCGCCAGCAGTTTGATGTAGCCGGACTGGACCTGGTACATGCCCTCTGCGGGCTGACCGCTTTCCTTAATGGTCTCGCCGGGCTCAAGGTCACGGTAAACGAACCGATTGCGTATAGCGTCCCGCGCCGGGGCGGGGAGCTCATTTATCCAGTTAAGCTGACCTGCAATATGCATGGCGTCCTCCTGAACACGGTCTGCCCCGGGGGCGCTGTGAGGGCAAACCCCTTCGGCATATCCGGACAGAACGCCTTTTATCCGAAAATGTAAAATCCTTGCCACGTGAAAGACCGTTCCCTGGCCTATGCAAAGCGCGATGGCGGGCAACACGCCGTATGAAATGTACCGGGAGGAGTACCCTATGAAACCACTTTCGATCCGTCTTGCGGCGGGCGCTTGTTCACTTGGCGTGATGGCATTCTGCGTGGCCACAGCCCATGCGCAGGAGACGATGGGGCAGGCGAGCGGGGAGACCGCTGCGGCCGCGGAAGCATCCCAGGAGAGCGCGCGGACGCTCGGCACCGTGACAGTAACCGCGCAACGCCGCAGCGAGAGCCTGCAGGACGTCCCCGTCGTGGTAACCGTTTTTGGCGCTGATGAAATTGCGGCAGCGCGCATTCAGCAGATCGACGATATTGTGACGCGCACGCCGGGGCTCAGTTTTGACGCGTTTCCCGCCTCCCAGCCGCGCCTTTATATTCGTGGTATCGGCTCAGGCGACCGCGGCGCGTCGGGTGATCCGAGCTCGGCCGTATTTCTTGATGAAGTCTATCTGGGCCGGCCTTCGGCTGTGGCCTTTGATGCGTTCGATGTCGAGCGCATCGAAGTGCTCAAGGGGCCACAAGGCACCCTGTACGGACGAAATGTCGTCGGCGGCGCCATCAATGTGATCTCGAAACGGCCGGTGCTTGACAGTTTCGGGGCGGGCGCAAGTGCGACGGCCGGCAATTACGGTCGGCTGGACGGTGCAGCCTTCCTGAACGCACCGGTGGCTGGCAACACTGGTGCAGTGCGGGTCAGCGGCTCTTATCGCTCGAATGACGGCTATGTGGAAAACCCGTTCCTCGGCCGGGATGTCGACGACCAGGAAACGCTCAGCGGCCGCCTGCAATACTATGCCGAGCCGACCGACAGCCTGCGGATGCATATCACCCTCGACGGAACACGCGACCGTGCCCTGGGTACGGCCAACCATGTCCTCGAGCTTGACGAAACTGATCCGCTTTCAAACTTCTATGCCCAGAATTTCGATCCCGATGTGACCTATGGCTCCGATCCGGGCTTCATGGAGCGCGATACATGGGGCGCGCGCGGCGAAGTAGCTTATGACTTCAGTTTTGCAACGGTGACGGCGCTGCTTTCCTACCGCGATCTGGACTATGGCTTCGGCTATGATTTTGACGGCGGCAATCCGGACCCCACGTCGCCGGGCTTCAATGCCATCAATATCAGCGGAGGAAATGAAGAAACGGCAGAGCTTTCCAGCCAGGAACTGCGCTTTTCATCGCTTCCTGACAGTCCGGTCACCTGGGTTGTGGGGCTCTATCGCTACAATCAGGATGTGCTGCGCACGGACAGTCTGATCCTGAATGCTGACGTGATTGCTCCCATCGAGCTGTTCGATGCGTTTGTCGCTGATGCCGAACTCGACAGCCACGCCGTGTTCGGGGACGTGTCGTTGCCTGTGACGGATAAGCTGACGGTGTTCGGCGGCCTGCGCTATTCCAGGGACGAGAAGACGCAGCGGGTTTTCAACACCGACAGCAACGTGCCTTTGCGGGCGGACGACCTGTTTGATGCAACCGCTTCGGCCGATTTTGATGACCTGACCTATCGCGCGGGCCTGGAATATCAGCTGACACCCGACCACATGGCCTATGCCAGCGTGTCGCGCGGCTTCAAGAGCGGCGGGTTCAACGGTGAGCCTTCAGATGCTGCGGCAGCCGTCACCCCCTTCGACCCGGAAGTGGCTGTGCAGTATGAGGCCGGCCATAAGAGCCTGTTTCTCGATGGCACCCTCATCTGGAACAATTCGGTGTTCTATGTCGACTACACCGATCTGCAGACAACACAGACCAATAATGGCGTCCGCATCATCACCAATGCCGGCGAAGCGCATATCCAGGGCTACGAGACCCAGCTGCAGGTGAGCCCTGCGACGAACTTCAACCTGGCCGTGGCGTATGCGTATACCGACGCGGTGTTCGACGAGTTTGTCGAAGACGGCGTGGATTATTCGGGCAATCAGATTTCCAGGTCACCAAAACACAAGGTGACCGTGTCGCCTTCCTACACGCTGGCTCTGGCGAATGGTCCGGATCTGACTTTTGCAGTGGATTATCAGTACACAAGCAAGATTTTCGATGACAACAACAACCAGCCTCCTGAACTTCGGGACGCGACGAGCTTCGTGGATGCACGGGTCGTTCTGGATGGTCTCGGCAACGGGATGAGCGTGTCTCTCTGGGGCAAAAACCTTACCGACGAGCGGACACGCACGTTCCAGGGCGGCTTCCTGGGGGCTAACTTTGGTGCGTTCAATCCTCCCCGCACTTACGGCGTCACCCTGTCCTGGGACTACTGACATCCTGCGGGAGGCGCCTGACGCGCCTCCCGTTTTTTTTTGAGCTAATTCAGGTTTGATATGAGTGAACAGCTGACACTGCCCATTAAAGTGCTTGTGCCCTGCGGGTCATTGGGCGCAGGGGTGCGGGAAGAAGAAGTCGAGTACGGACTATCGCGGGGCGCGCACGCGATAGCCACGGATGCAGGGTCCACCGACAGCGGCGCGGCCTATCTGGCCACCGGGAAATCCAAGAACAGCCGCGGCGCCGTGAAGCGCGATCTGATGATCCTGATGAAAGCCCATGCGCGCACCGGCATCCCCGTTATCATCGGGACATCCGGCCAGGCCGGCGGGGACATGAACGTCGACTGGACACGGGACATCCTGCTTGAAATCGTCGCGGAGCTGGGCATCTCGCCCAGGATCGCGCTACTCTACAGCGAGCAGACCCGCGAGAGCATCAAGACGTTCAATACAGCTGGCCGCATCCGGCCACTTCCCCCTCTGGGACCGCTGGAGGACACGACGGTGGACGAATGCGACCATATCGTCGCGCTGATGGGCGTGGAGCCCTATATTGACGCGCTGGAGCAGGGCGCGGATGTTATCCTGGGGGGGCGCTCGACCGACCCGGCGGTGCTGGCGAGCTTCCCGATCTGGAAGGGGGCCGGGTGGGGTGCCTCCTGGCATGCGGGAAAAGTGGGTGAGTGCGGCGCGCAGTGTACGGAGAAGCGCGATTCTGCCGGTGTGCTGTTGAGCATCGGTAAGGACGGATTTGATGTCGAGCCGCTGGCGCGGGACAATTACTGTGCGCGCGAAGGGGTTTCGGCCCACATGCTGTATGAGAATACAGATCCTTATATCCTGACCGAGCCGGGCGGGCAGCTTGATGTGACTCAAGTGACGTATGAGGCGCTTGAGGACAATCGCAGCGTTCGCGTGACTGGCGCTGTCTGGAAGCCACGTCCCTATACGATGAAGCTGGAAGGCGCAGGCGGGGGCAGGTTCCAGACGATCATGCTGGTGGGTATTCAGGACCCGGATGTATTGCGGGATGTATCCGGATTTCATGACCGGTTTCTGGAAGCGCTGTATATGCGGGCCCGCCAGACGCTTCCGCCGGAGGAGCAGGACGATTTTCATATTTCCATCCGGATGTATGGCTGGAACGCTGTGGATGGCAGGCCGGTGGCGGAAGGCACGCCGCCGCCGCGGGAGATCGGCGTGGTGTTCATCGCCACGGCGCGCACGCAGGAACTGGCCAATGCCATCACCCATGCCTGCAACCCCTATTTCTTCCATTACCCGGCCGTGATGGACAAGGAGCTGCCCAGCTATGGCTTTGCCTTCTCGCCTGCGGATGTACCGCGCGGGCAGGTTTACGAGTTCAAGCTGAACCATGTGGTCGAGGTCGGCGATCCTCTCGAACTGGTGCGGACCAGATGGGTGGACCTGTGAGCGTGTACGGAAGAACGTCCTGGAAGGGAAAAGCATAATGGCAAGGCTCAGAGAAGTTTCCCGGCATGTTCGCTCGAAGCAGGCCGGCCCATTCTGGGTTACAATGGATATCTGGTTTGATGGTCCCGGCAGTTTTGAGCGTTACAAGGCGAGCCCGGCGCTCTCCCCGGACGTATTCGGCCAGCTTTTCGGCACGGATCCGGCGCTTGTGAAGCATATCCCGGTGCCCGAACTCAACCTCGTGAAGATATCCTATCCCCGTGCAACACCGCAGGGCGGAATATTGGAGCGGGATATGCATTCTGGGCAACAATATGTGCGTCTTCTGGATATTGAGCTCGACTAGATCTGTCTGCATACCTGCCCAGTCTCAACCGTCAGATGTCAGACAGAAGGTTTTCTCAAATGAACGCGACCGCCCGATCCGCTGAAATGTCCTGTTCGGATGCTGAGTGGAAAGTACGCTGTGATCTGGCTGCCGCCTACCGGCTGATCGCCCTGTTCGGATGGGATGACCTGGTCTTCACACACATTTCTGCGCGTGTTCCGGGGCCGGATCACCATTTCCTGATCAATCCCTACGGCTGGTTGTTCGAGGAGATCACGGCCTCCTCTCTCGTCAAGGTAGATCTGGATGGCCAGAAGGTCGGGCCGTCTGACGCGATGGTGAATCCGGCCGGGTTCACCATCCACTCTGCGGTGCATGAGGCGCGCGAGGATGCCCACTGCGTGCTGCATTTGCATACTGTCGACGGTGTAGCGGTGTCCTGCCTGGAAGAGGGGCTGCTGCCGCTCAACCAGACGGCCATGCTGCTGAATGGCCAGCTTGCCTACCATGACTATGAAGGCGTCGCGCTCAATCACGATGAGCGCCCGCGCCTTGTTGCGGATCTGGGCAGCAGCAATGTCATGATCCTTCGGAACCATGGCACAATGTCTGTTGGTCATTCCGTCGCGGCGGCTTTCTCCTTCATGTATTTTCTGGAGCGGGCCTGCTCGATCCAGATCGCAGCGCAGGGTGGCGGGAAGCTCCGTATGCCGCAGGACGACGTGCAGGCCGTTGTCGAGGCGCAATCCAAAAGCATGTCGCAGGCTGCTGACATGCTCGTCTGGCCGGCCCTGTTGCGCCGGCTCAACCGGGTCAGTCCTGGCTTTGATTCCTGAGCCACTCCTTCCGCTCGGCTGGATAACGATATCCTCAGAATACACATTTTAGGATCGGAAGAAAAATGTCTGCCCCTGCAAAGAAAAGGTTCCGGCTACCGCTGCACCAGTTGCTGGCCTATTGCAGCCTGACGATCCCGATCACGGCCGTCGGCATGCCGGTGACGACCTATCTGCCGCCGCTCTATGCGGGGCAGGGCGGGCTGGGGCTGGCCACGATCGGCTTCATCTTCATGATCGCCCGGATCTGGGATGTGATCACCGATCCGATCGTGGGCGTTCTGGTCGACAGGTTTCAGTGGCGCCATGGCCGCAGAAAGTTCTGGATTGCGCTGAGCGTGCCGCTGCTGTGCGTCACGGCGTTCTTCCTGTTCATGCCGGCGAGGGGAGAGCCCGCGAGCGCCGGGGCGCTGCTGTTCCAGCTCCTGGTGCTCTATACGGGCTGGACATTCCTGCAGACCACCCACCAGGCCTGGGGCGCTGATCTGACGCCGGATTATGACGAGCGCTCTAAACTTTTCGGCTATCGCGAAATGATGAGTGCCGGTGGTACCCTGCTGATCCTTTCCCTGCCGGCGCTGCTGGGTGCATGGTTCTCGTTTGATGCGTATGGCGAAGTGGCCTCCATGGGCTGGTTCCTTGCACTGGTCCTTCCACTGACAATCCTGATTGCTTTCTCGCTCGTCCCGGACAAGTCAATCACGCCGGTCATCGCAGACCGCCCGAAGATGACGCTTTCGCAGATCCTGTCGGGCATGAAAGAGCGGGCAATCTGGCGGATACTCGCCGTGGAAATCTGCGTGGGCATCGGCGTGGGCATCACGGCATCCACCTTCCTGTTCATTGCCCGCGGCGTGATGGGCATGGAACGCGGCGCGAGCAGCATACTGCTGATCTTCTTTATATTCTCCATTGTCGGCATTCCGCTCTGGCTGTGGGTCAGCAGGCGGCTGGAAAAGCACATCGCCCTGCAGATCGTCTGCCTCTATTCGCTGGTATGCAATCTTGCGCTTATTCCGGTGCTCATCTGGGGCAGCCTCTGGCAGTTCATTGCGCTTGTTGCACTGCTTGGCCTGAGTTTCGGCGCGCCGCAGGCCCTGCTACGCGCAATGATTGCTGACCAGGTGGACCGCGAGGAAGTGCGCACGAACATCAACAAGGCAGGCTTCTATTTTGCCTTCATGGGCACGTCCTACAAGATCGGCCAGGCAGCCGCGATCGGGGTCAGCTTCCTGTTGCTGGCGCTGATCGGGTTCAATCCCGAAGTGCCGGAAAACCCTGATCACCGGATGGGCCTGATCATGGTGTTCACGCTGGTGCCGGTGGTGATCTTTGGGCTGTGCATTCTCATCTGCCGCAACTATCCGTTGACACGGGACGTGCAGGCCAAAGACCGGGAAACATTGCGGGCGCGCGCTGCGCTCAAGGACGGTGAAGCAGAGGCGCCCGTCACCGCTGGTTGATCCGGGCCCTTCGACCGCTTCAGGAAGCGCAGAGGTGCGCCGCAGCCCTGCCTGCCTGTTCGGGCGCCGCTATTCCCGAAGCGGATGCAGCAGGGCGGTTGTACGCGGATAGGGTTCTCGCTCAGATGCCGCCGCGTATATCCGCCTTGCGGGTCGACTGCCGAGGGACGGGTGGTCCGCAAGCTGATAGAGGCGTGTGCGCAGGCCGGGCCGTCTGTCTCGGCATGTGTAGCGAGGGGCCAGATAAGGGCCTTAAGCCCTCCTGGCGGAGCCTAAGGCAGCTGTCTGGGGTTTCCCTGATCAGCTTCCAGGCGCTGAGCGTCCATCGGCGACTATGCAGGCAGCGGGCGGATTTCCGCCATCAATGACTTCTGCCGCACACAGAGCAGCGATCCTGTTCGTACGGGCGAGGGCTTCATGCGTGGAGGCGCCGGCATGAGGGGCGGCGATGACATCATGCCGTGCGATCAGCGCGTCGGTGACAGGCTGTTTTGACGGATCGCTTTCGCTTTCATAGACGTCGAGTCCGGCGCCGAGGATCTGCCCGCTTTCCAGCGCGGCCAGCAGCGCGGTATCATCCACAAGGCCACCGCGGGCGGAATTAATGAGTACGGCAGAGGGTTTCATTCTGCCGAAGGCAGCCGCGTTGAACATATGGCGTGTTTCCGGCGTCAGAGGGGCGTGGACCGAGATATAGTCCGCCTCTTTCAGCAGCGTTTCAAAAGCCACATGGCGCAGGCCGAATGTTTCGATGTCTTCGCTGGCGAGGCGTGGGGCGCACACCAGGATTTCAGCCTCAAACCCGCTGAGGCGTCTGGCGAGGCTGCGCCCGATACGGCCGAAGCCGACGATGCCGACCTTGCGGCGGTAGAGTTCTGTCCCGACAAGGATGTTCCATTTGCCGGCCTTCATCGCGCTCTGGGCTTCCTGGAAGCGGCGGCCGATGGAGATCATCATGCCGATTACCTGATCGGCCACCGAGGCATCATTCCCGCCCGCGGCAATCGCCACAACCCGGCCAAGGTCTCTGGCCGCCTCGACGTCTACCTTTTCATAACCCACTCCCCGCCGGGAGATGACAGCCAGATCGGGAAGGGCCTCAAATACTGCGCGGGTAATGCGCGCATGCCCGACAACCCAGCCGCCTGCGCCCTCCAGAAGCAGGCGGATGTCCTCCACATTCAGATCGCCCTCGCCTTTGCCTTCAGGCAGGTTCGGGAGGATGACCTCAATATTCCTGTCCTGCAGAAAGGCGATGGCCGCATCATCGAAGAATTTCTGAGTGACGACCACCCTCCGGGGAGGCTTTTTCATCGGGAGTGTCCTTGCGTGTTGTCAGGCCAGCCAGGCGCGCGCGCCCAGATAGCGGGATTGGAAGGTTTCGATCTCAGTGCGCCACTGTAGCGTCATCCCGACCGCGTCGAGCCCCTTCAGAAGCATGTATTTACGCCGCTCGCCGATCCCGAACCCCGCCACGCCCCGCACCGTCTCGAGGGTCTGCGCGGCAAGGTCAATCGTGATTTTATCGCCGCGTTCGCCACATTCGGTCAGCTGGCGAACGGTCTCTTCCTCCGCCTCGATGGCAAGCAGGCCGTTGCGAGCGCAATTGTCGAAGAATATCCCGGCAAAGGACCGCGCGATAATCGCCCGGATGCCAAACTGGCGCAGGCCCCAGACCGCATGCTCGCGCGAGGAGCCACAGCCGAAATTCGCGCCGGTGACAAGAAATGCCGACGTGTTCCAGGGCGCCTGGTTCAGCACGAAATCCTGCCGGAGGGCGCCTTGCTCATCAAACCGCAGATCATGGAACAGGCCCTTCTCCAGGCCGCTCCGGTCAATGCCCTTCAGAAACGTCTTGGGCATGATCACATCGGTGTCGATATTGGCTGACGGAAGCGCCGCGATCACCCCGGATACGCGCTCGAAAGGTTCAGACGGCATCAGACACCTCCAGGGTGCGCACATCACACAGATGCCCGGAAACCGCCGCCGCCGCCACCATCGCCGGGCTCATCAGATGCGTACGGCTGCCCGCGCCCTGGCGGCCTTCAAAGTTCCGGTTGGTGCTGGAGGCACAGCGTTCGCCCGGCGGAATGATATCGTCATTCATGGCAAGGCACATCGAGCATCCCGGCTCGCGCCATTCAAAGCCGGCCTCGCGGAAAATCCGGTCGAGCCCTTCGGCCTCAGCCAGGCGCCGGACCTCGCGGGATCCGGGCACGACAATGGCGCTCACCCCTGCAGCGGCCCTGCGCCCTTTCACGATGCGGGCGGCGCCGCGCAGATCTTCCAGCCGGGCATTGGTACAGGAGCCGATGAAGGCATGATCAATCCGGATGTCCGTCAGGCGCGTTCCGGGCGACAATCCCATATAGCCCAGCGCGCGCTCAGCATCCCGGCGCCGGGCAGGGCTGGTTTCAAGGGCGGGGTCAGGAACGGCCTCTGAAATCGGCGCGGCCTGATCCGGGCTCGTGCCCCAGGTCACCATCGGTTCAATGTCACCGGCAGAGATTTCAATGCGGGCGTCAAACACAGCGCCGTCATCGGTGCGCAGCATCCGCCAGGCTTCCAGGGCCGCTATCAGCGCATGTCCCTTGGGGGCGCGCGGTTTGCCTTCCAGATAGGCAAAGGTCTTGTCGTCCGGGGCAATCAGCGCGCCGCGCGCGCCACATTCAACTGCCATATTGCAGATCGTCATTCGCCCTTCGATCGACAGGGTGCGGATCGCCGGGCCCGTAAACTCCACCGCATGACCCTGCGCGCCATCTGCGCCGATCCTGCGGATAACCGCCATGATGAGATCCTTCGCCGTCACGCCCGGAGGCAGGTGACCGGCCACCGCAATCTCCATATTGCGCAGCCGCCGGTAAACCAGCGTCTGCGTCGCCAGGAAGTGTTCGATGTCGGATGTGCCAATGCCAAATCCGAGCGCTCCGAAAGCGCCATAGGTGGTCGTATGGCTGTCGCCCGCTGCGATCACGAGACCGGGCAGAGCCAGGCCCAGCTCGGGCATCACCACATGTTCAATGCCCTGCTGGCGATGATAGAGATCGAACAGTTCGATGCCGAATTCTTTGCAGTTGCTGACGAAATAAGACATCTGCAGATCATCGGCCTGCACGCGCGGTAAGGCGATCCGTTCGGGCCGCGTGGAGTTCACATGGTCGATGACGCCCAGCGCAGATTGCGGCCGGAACACGGCGCGCCCGGCGTCCCGCAGTCCGGTAAATGCCTGCGGGCTGGTATATTCGTTGAGCACGGTGCGATCGACATAAAGCAGCACTTCGCCGCCACCTGCATCGAGCGCCCGCACCGTGTGGCTGTCGACCAGTTTGTCGTACAATGTCCTGTATGCTGCCATGACGCCCCGAATAATCCGTGTGGTCTTCCGGAGGGTTTAGCAGGGGGCCATCGCCCGGTGTTGTGCAAATATTGTATCAATCCATTCGAGAATGAAAGGCGTAGGCTTCAGGGCGCTTTTGTTTAACGCGCCGCCGCAGATGCAGCCGCCCGAGGCGGCGCAGATCCTTCTTTCCTCTGAGTTTTCCAGCGATGAGAATGAGTAGCGATGGTGCAGTCGCTCCGGCGGCGACTGTGTGCGCATTCTGGGATGGTCCGAAGCGGGGAAGCTTTCCGGCCTGCTGCATTGGGGGCGCCCGTTTGGGTGAAAGCGCGCGGCCCGCCGGTCAGGCCGCTTCTGTGGACCGGCCGGCGAGGCTGACATCGGCTTTGAGTCGGTCGATCGCAGCGGGACGGCCGAAGTAATAGCCCTGAAGGAGATCGCATCTGGCGATCTGAAGCTTCCGGGCAAGGCGTTCGGTTTCCACGCCTTCGGCGACAACCTTTATGTCGAGCCCTCTGGCCATCATCACGATCCCGGAGATCAGATACCCGGCCTTGGGATCCGTTTCGAGCCTCCCGATGAGGGAGCGGTTAATCTTCACACAGCCAAATCCGTAGGACTGGAGATAGGCGAGGCTGGTGAACCCCGTCCCGAAATCATCGAGCGCGAACGTTACCCCCCGCCGCTTGAGCATGGCGATGGCTGCATGGGCCCGTTCGGGATGATCGATGAGATGACGCTCGGTGATCTCAAGCTGCAGGCGGCGGGCAGAAAACCGCGTCTGCCGGAGGATCGCCACAACCTGTTTTGCAAAGTCGGGATGACTGAACTGGGTGGGAGAGACATTGACGCTCAGTTTCAGGTCCGGCAGCGCGTGCAGGTCCCGGCAGGCTTTCTCCAGAACATACATCCCAAGGGCCTGAATGAGCCCGCTGCCTTCGGCCACTTCGATGAAGGCGTCAGGCGCCAGCGGTCCGGCGGCCCGGCCCGGCCATCTAAGCAGGGCTTCTACCCCTGAGATGCGGAAGTCAGCCGCATCGACGAGGGGCTGGTAGACGACATCGAACTCTTCCTGCTCAAGGCCGTGCGCCAGCTCTTTTTCGATCTGCAGGCGCCAGTCCCGGCCGGCGTCCAGGCCAGGGTCGAACACCCGGATACCGCCCTTGCCGTGAGACTTGACATCGTACATGGCCGCGTCGGCCTGCCGGAGCAGTTCAAGCGGCGTTGCGTTCCCGGCTGCATCGACCGCAATACCTATGCTCGCGCCAATACGTACCTGCCGTCCATCGACCGTAAGGGGCAGGGTCAGGCAGTTGAGAGCCTGGACACCGAGCCGTTCGGCTCTGGCGGCGGCGTCCGGGCCGGCCAGCAGCGCGGCGAATTCATCCCCGCCCATCCGCACCAGCAGGGTCTCGTCAGATATCAGGGATTTGAGAGCCGCGCCCACCTGGGTGACCAGCTTGTCACCGAATGCATGCCCGTGCAGGTCATTGACGACCTTGAACCCGTCAAGATCAATGAAGACCACGGCGAGCCTGTCGGGTCCGCAAGGGCCGCTGGCGCTCAGCGCTTCCAGGCGCGCAAGCATGGCGCGCCGGTTGGGCAGGCCGCTCAGGGGATCGGTAAACGCAATCCGGCGGTTCTCGTCGCTGAGCTGCTGGGTATCCAGCTGGCGCTGGCGCAGAATGCGCCTGGAGCTGATCAGTTTCGAAAACGTCCCGTTATGCCGGTAGAGGATATTGATCATGCCTGCGGCCACGACGGCCATCATGATCGCCTCCGGCATCATCCGGCCCTGATCGGCGAACAGGAAAAAAACAAAGAAAGGCGGCGTGGCAACAGTCGCGACCGAGAGGGCGGCCGAACGCAGCGGCATCAGGCAGAACACGGTACTGACCTGGGTCAGGGCGAGAAAAAAAGTCAGATGCGCGCGGGCTTCAAGGTCGCCATACGGATAAAGCAGGAGACCCCAGATCATGAAGCCGGCGGTCATGAGGACGGCCAGCCGGCCGGTCGTGCGGATGTGCCGGGTTATCTCCGTATCGGAAAAGTTCGATTGCTGGCGGCGACTCCACCACAGTCCCCTGACAGCGGCCACGGTACAGAGAACAAACGGGAAGACGCAGCTGAGAAGGACAGGCGCCAGCGGGCCGTAGACGGCAGCAACGGCGACGGCATTGCAGGAGAGAATAAAGTAGAGAAGAGGAACCTGATGAACGAATTCGCGGAACTGCGCGCGCGCAAGATCCATATCCAGTTGGCCGAGCCTGTATTGCGCCAGGAAGAGAATGAGCAGTTTACGGACATATGGCATAGGGTGCCAGTCGGGTTGAGAAAGCGATTCATACTCCTGCATGGGAATGACCAAGATCCCCTCAAGAACATCTGTGAAATTTCACGGATCGGTCAGATGCACTGCCACGTTCCAGGCCTGTCCCTGAGGTGACCCCGCAGAAGATTTGCTGAGATACGGACTGGATTGAAGGGCTGTTCCATTTCCTCCAGCCTGCGACCGGAACAGTCCGGGCTCAGGGCATGCCGCCGACAAATCCACTCGTGTCATCGGTGCGGACCAGGGAGAGGCGCACGCCGGTATGGCGGCAGCCCGGCCGGGGGCAGGTGAGATTGCGCGCGACCTCATCGAGATAGACGTCCCGGTGGCAGACCTTCAGCAGGAGCTGCGTCGTGCTCTGCAGCCAGGTGTGGGTACAGCGCAGCCAGCGGCATTCCAGCCGCTGGCTTTCATCCAGGTCCCGGAGGCTTGTTTCAGTCAGCCAGCTCACCAGAAATCCTCCGCTGTCGGAATACGGGTGAAGGCGATCTTGCCCCCGGCAAACCCGCCGGGGGGCGGGCGCCAGTCGCCGAGGGTCACCACGCGCTTGCCAAACTTTGCGTTGAGCCCGTCCATCGTGCCTGTCAGGGTCTCCCAGCGCTGGCGGTCGTCCTTGTCGTCGAGCAGCAGGTCGAGCTGGCGCTCGGCCGCGGGGGTAAGATCTCCCAGGGTCACGCCGACCCGCTGGACGCGGGTCTTTGGGGGAAGGGTATTGTGCGCGCCTTGCCATAGACGGGAGAGGGCGTTGCGGCAGGCATGGTCATCCTGAACGCTCGGCAGGGTCAGCTCTGCGCTCCAGCCGCGGCCATAGAGGCCGAGCGAGAGGTGCAGGGATCTTGTGGGGAACTCGCGTCGAACTCAGGAACTTGCCGCTCTCTGGCCTGCGCTTGTGTCTTTACGACACCGTTCTCGGAAATGTCTCTGATCAGCCAGTCCATTTCTTTTATCTCGCGTCGCTGCGCAGCGATAATCCTGTCGGCGAGTTCGCGCACGCGCACATCTTCAATTCCGGCGCGCTCACTTGTGAGGATGGCAATTGAGTGATGCGGAATCATCGCTCTCATATAAGAGCGGTCCTGGACAGTGGTCTGGCTACGTACGAGCCAGAGCGCGAGCAGGAGAATGATCGCGGCACCGGCGAAGACTGCGAAATTGATCTTTTTGTCCGTGTACATTTTCAGCATGAAAGCCAGCATGACAACCGCCATGGCAGCACCCATGATAACGGTCATGTAAAACCGTGTTTCGCTCCAGCGTACATGCTGCCACGCATAAGTGTTGAGATACATCAGTCCGAACATCACAACCATCGAAGTGGCAATCATGGCGGCAAATCGCCAGTAGTTGCTTTTCATGTCCATGAGTGTCTCCCTGGCTGGCGTCTGCGGGCTAACAGTCTCAACGTGGAACAAGGCCGCAAGTTCCGGAAGCCGTGGCTTCAGTATGATTTGAGCCCATCTGCGCCTGAACGAGAACGAAGATGAAAGAAGCAGAAGACAGGGTCTGCAGAATTTAAGACGAGGCGCGCTGCCGGCGGCGATCGGATTATTGCGATGTCCAAATCCGAAGAAGGCGCAGTTCATATGAAAAACACTGGTGCAAAGCCGCCTCCCGGTGTCCTGAAGTTGGTTGTCTGTCCTCGGTAAAGGCGCGCAGCCGCGAGCAGGAGGACCCCGTCATAGGTATAGAGCCGCACATCGGTCTTGAGTGTGTGTGCCGCGCCGTCGAGCATGATCTCCCGTTCGCCGGGCGCAACAAGGTCCTGTGCAATATAATCTGCCTTCAGAATCGCCTCCCACACTGACCGTGTGAGCTTATCACCCCGGTAGACGGCCTTCCCGCCATGTCCCGATACGGGCTTGAAGAACAGGCGCTTGCGTCTCGCCCAGAGATCGTCGGCGTTCTCTGGCGTGACAGAGACTGAACGTGGAATTGCAGACAATGCGCTCAAATTGGCCGGCGAAATCTCCCAGCTCCGGAGCAATTCCGGATCGGAGAGCACAGCAAGATTTCGTTTGTCCGCAAACAGGGCGTGATTGTGAGGGTTAGGCGTGACGACTACGGCGCCTGTCAGGTAGGCTTCACGCAAAGCCGCGTGCCGCGGTTCCGACAGGCTGAAATCCACAAGCCTGTTGTAGACGAGGTCAATTTCCCGTTCGCGTGCGATGAGTTTTCCCCCGACATGAGTCAATTCGGATGGGTCCGCGACCATTGCATCAATACTGGACGCCTCCAGCAGCTGCTCGGCCAGCAGGAACTCGGGATAAAGATACTGCGTCTCAGGGGCGTCATCCAGAATAGCAACCATCCTGGGACGGATAGAAGTACGCTGGCTTTGCCATTCGGCTTCGAACATCCCGATGACCGACGGATCAAATGTGCCAGTATTCAAGCTGCGGATGACTGGCTCGACCGCGTCACAACAGGCAAGCTGCGCGCGTGCGCCAAAAGCGTTCAGAAAAGCGCCGCCGGCATTGGTGTTGATCTCGATGAGGCGAGGCGGACCGCTGCCAAGGTGAAAGTCATAGCCCATCAGGACTCCGCGCGGACCAAAATCGTGCCGCGATATCTCGGGCGCCCAATCCATAACCGTTTTGATATAGGCGCTGGTGCGGGCGGTCGCCTCAATGGCTCCCACGATTCCCATCATTGCCGCGCGATCTGCTTCTGGCAGGAACACCGGAACGCCCGAAAAGAGATGCGGGCGGCTGGCAATGTGGACATCGTAGAACGCGCTGTCGCCGGCTGCTGAGCGCATGGCTAACGCAAGCGCTTCGCGGTCCAGTGTGATGCAGAAGCAGCTTTGATTGAATTTGCCTGCGCGTTCGGCTGTCGGGAATAAAGCGCCTTCGTCCGTACTCGCAGCGGCGCGCAAGCCCGCAGCCGATTTAGAGCCAGATGTGTTGTCACTCATATTCCACTCAATTTAGGCACGCTGAGATTTCAGTAACGTTCAAGGTCGCCGGCTCTTACCCGCGAGCCCAGGTCCTCATGGCTCCACGCTATCACGACAGCCGTAACGAACATAACCGTGAAATCTCTCGGTCCTCCTGTTTCCAACCAGCCTGAATAATTCCCCTTCTAAAAGAGGCGCTCAATCCCAATCCAAGTGATGAGGACCAGGCGCAATCAGACCCTGATATTCCGCCCAACCCGGCATTGCTGTCTCGTTCATTCCCGCTCCAGCGCGCTTAGCCGCAGGGAGTTGGCGATCACGGAGACAGAAGACAGGGCCATAGCGGCAGCCGCAAGCATCGGAGAGAGCAGGGCGCCTGTCAGCGGGTAAAGCACGCCAGCAGCTATTGGAATGCCCGCAGCATTATAGGCAAATGCAAAGAAGAGATTCTGGCGGATGTTCCGCATGGTCGCGTGCGAAATTTTCCGGGCACGAACAATACCGACCAGATCCCCCTTGATAAGGGTGACGCCCGAGCTTTCAATGGCGACATCCGTTCCGGTGCCCATCGCAATACCCACATCGGCTGCTGCCAGAGCGGGGGCGTCATTGACGCCGTCCCCCGCCATGGCAACAACCCGGCCTTCGGCGATCAGGCGTTTCACGATCTCGGCCTTCCGGGCGGGTAAAACTTCCGCTTCGACGGCATCGATGCCGAGCGCGCGCGCGATCGCCTCAGCGGTTGTGCGGTTGTCGCCAGTCGCCATGACGATATGGAGGCCGGCATCCCGAAGGGCTTTCAGCGCGTCTGGCGTCGATGCCTTCACCGGGTCGGCAATCGCCAGCACCGCCTGTGCGGCGCCATTGACGGCCAGATAGATAGCGGTTGCGCCGTCCGCGCGGCGACGTTCTGCGAGGGCGTGCAGCGCGGTTGTGTCGATAGAGAGTTCGTCCATGAACCGCTCGGCGCCGAGCGCCACCTTTTGTCCCTCAACGATACCCACGACGCCTTTTCCGGTTGGCGAGTCGAAGTTTGAGGGTTCGACAAGAGCAAGACCTTTTGCGCGGGCTGCAGCGACGATCGCAGCGGCCAGAGGATGCTCACTGACGCTCTCGAGACTCGCGGCAAGGCGCAGGGCGGCGGTTTCGTCTGCGCCCGGCGCCATATCGATGCCAACAAGGGCGGGTCTGCCTTCGGTCAGGGTTCCGGTCTTGTCGATGAGCAGTGTATCTACTTTTTCCATGCGTTCGAGCGCCTCGGCATTCCGGATAAGCACGCCGGCGCGTGCGCCCGCACCGACGCCGGTCATGATCGACATCGGCGTGGCCAAGCCGAGCGCGCAGGGGCAGGCAATAATCAACACCGAGACGGCCGCTATGAGGCCGAATGAAAAGGCAGGTTCTGGCCCGAACATGAGCCAGCCAAAGAAGGCGGCGACAGCGGTGACGATGACGGCGGGCACAAACAAGCCTGACACCTGGTCTGCGAGGCGCTGGATGGGCGCGCGGCTTCGTTGCGCGTCGGCCACGAGATGGACGATCTGGGAGAGCATGGTCTCGCTGCCGACACGCTTCGCTTCGACAATCAGTCTGCCGGTCTGATTGACCGTTGCGCCGATCACCCTGTCATCGACCGATTTGGTAACCGGCATCGATTCACCCGTAACCATCGACTCGTCGATGGAAGAGCGCCCCTCGGTGACGACCCCGTCTACCGGAATTTTTTCTCCCGGCCGCACCCGCAGACGATCTCCGGCGACGACCGACTCGAGCGGCACGTCCTCTTCGCTTCCGTCTGCATTGATGCGACGAGCGGTTTTCGGGGCAAGGTCAAGCAGTGCCCGGATGGCACCTCCGGTTGCTTCGCGCGCCTGGAGCTCGAGAACCTGGCCAAGCAGTACCAGCGTGATGATGACAGCAGAGGCTTCAAAATACACCGGCACGGTGCCATGGGCCGAGCGCAGTTCGGCGGGGAACGGGCCAGGCGCGATGGTTGCCACCATACTGTAGATCCATGCCGCGCCCGTGCCGAGCGCAATCAGCGAAAACATGTTGAGGCTGCGATTTCTGACGGATGCGGCTCCCCTCGCAAAGAATGGCCAGCCCGCCCAAAGCACGACGGGCGTTGCCAGTGCCATCTGGACCCAGGGATTGATCATGGGCGGAATAAACCGGTCCATTCCGAATAAGTGACCGCCCATTTCCATGACGAGCAAAGGCAATGACAGCAACAGGGCGAACACAAAGCGTCGCTTCATGTCGCGCAGCTCGGGATTGGGACCATCACCTGCGCCCGGCGTCATCGGCTCCAGGGCCATGCCGCAGATCGGGCAGGCCCCGGGGCCGTCCCGCACGATCTCCAGGTGCATGGGGCAGGTCCACTGACTTCCAGGTGCCGCTGTCCTGGGAGGTGTCACGCTGGTGTGACCAGGGCAGGCAGCTCCCTGACCTGAGTGGTCATGCATACCCGCTTTCGGGGCAGCGCCAGACGTGGTGTACGCAGAAGGGTTTGCCTCAAACTTTGACTTGCAACCCACACTGCAGAACAGAACTTCGGTGCCCAGATGCATCAGGCGGTGCGGGGTGTCTGCCTTCGGCGTCATGCCGCAGACCGGATCACGTTTCGCTGACTGATCTGCTGTTGTCCTGGTTTCGGTAGAAGACATGCCGGGCTCCTGCGTGCACTGACTCAGCCAATTAGGTATACCCCTATACCGTATATGTTAATTACGCTGTGGGGTTATGTTGTATCTTGAGCGTATCGGCAGCGCCCGATTGTCTGAACACTTGATGATAAGGCGCCGCCCGCACTTTAGTTTCATGCGCAATAATCATCTGTCGCATCTCGCCTGCGACCCGTGGGTGTGGATGATTTCATAGTGGCCGCCGGCCTCTTGGGATGCTGAGTGAGCATGGTTCAGAACCAGAGCCTGATGCCGGTGACGAAGGAGAGCGTTTCGGTGTGTTCCCCCCGGGCGCGGATGTAGTCTGCGGTCTTGCCAGTTGAGGCTTTCCAGTTGACCCCGACATAGGGGGCGAACTGACGATCAATCTCATAGCGCAGGCGCAGGCCAATCTCGGCCGTCGAAAGCCCTGCGCCCGTTTCGAACTCGGGTACGTCCTCAGCCGCGAAGTTCAATTCTGAACGCGGCTGGAGTATCAGGCGCTGTGTCAGCGAGACCTCATACTCAGCTTCAAAGCGGGCAGAGAGATCGCCTTCTTCACTCAGGAATACCGCGCCGTCGACCTCGAACCAGTAAGGGGCAAGCCCCTGAATGCCTGCGACTGCGTAAGTGCGGGACGGACCCGGTTCGAAATCATGCCGAACACCTGCCTGCACATCGAAATAGCGTGCTATTGGCCGGGACCAGAGCGCCTGGACTTCGGCTTCCTCAAATGCGCCGGCATCGAGATCGTATTCAAGCTCAGACTTGATCAATAGACGATTCTCGTCTGTTCCCCACCGTCCCTGGCCTTCAAGCAGCAGAGCAGGCGCGTCATCACTCGCCTGGTACTCAAAACGGTCAGCTAGAACGAACAGCGTTGCTGCGCCGCCATGCTCCCTTTTCAAAGCGTCCTGGGACGCCTTGAAGTCGTCCTTGTCCCAATAGGCTTCGGCTTGTGAGCCCGGGACGGGCGTCTCTTGCGCAACAGCAGACGAGAATACGAGCGGAGAGAGCATGAAGAATGATGCAATGAAATGCGCGCGTTTCATCAGTGGTGCCCTTCATGTTGCCTGTCCGGCGTTGGAGTTTCCGTGGTCGGAATGTCCTCCTCTGACGGAGGAACGGCAGGCTCGTGCCCTTTGTGGGGAGTGTGTGTGGTTGCCCCCGCGACGCGTGGCAGGACCGAGACGACCTGCATCATGCCGGCATGCATGTGGAAGAGGAGGTGGCAATGAAAGGCCCAGTCGCCGACATGGTCCGCCGTCACATCAAAGGACAGGCGTTCGGCAGGCTTGACGGTCACCGTATGTTTGCGCGGCTTGTGATCGGTATCGGCGACAACAAGGTCGAAGAACATGCCATGCAGGTGGATGGGATGTGTCATCATCGTGTCGTTGACGAGCGTGACGCGCAGGCGTTCGCTTTCATGGAAGATGATCGGACCGGTCACTTCACTGAGCTTCACCCCGTCGAATGACCACATGTAGCGTTCCATGTTGCCGGTGAGGTGGATCTCGATTTCGCGGCCCGGCGCCCGTGTGTCGGGGTTCGGTGTGAGGCTGCGCAGTTGTGAATAGCGAAGCGCCCTGTGCGGGACAGATTCGAGGCCAAGCCCCGGCTCGTCGATGCGGCTCACCTGAACCATCGCAACGTTGTCGACCCCCACACCCATCCGGTGGTCATGGCTTTGCGGGACTGTGTCCGTCATGGCCATCGCGCCATGGTCCATGCTGCCATGATCCATTCCGGCCATTGAGCCGTGGTCCATGGAGGACATGTCCATGCCCATGTCGCGGTGTGTCAAAACAGGAGGTTCGCGCAGCAGGGGGGCCGTTGCGACAAGTCCGGCTTCAGGAGCGAGGGTTGCGACAACCTGACCGGACCGGTCGATCGATTCGGCGACGAGCGCAAACGGCCGGGCACGGGTCGGACTGACGATCACGTCATATGTTTCCGCAACCCCGATCTGGAATTCGTCCGTTTCCACCGGCTGCACAGGGAGGCCGTCGGCGGCAACTACCGTCATTGGCAGTCCCGGAATCCGGAAATTGAAGATGGTCATCGCCGAAGCATTGATGATCCGCAGGCGGACACGTTCGCCGGAGTTGAAGATCGCAGTCCAGTTGTCATCCGTCGCATGACCATTGATGAGATATGTGTAGACCGAGGCCGTGACGTCCGAGATGTCGGTTGGCGACATGCGCATGGCGCCCCAGGAGGCACGGTCTGTGAAGGTTGGCCCAATTCCGTTTTCGCGCGCGTCTCGCAGGAAATCGCCGGCAGTGCGTTGCTGGAAGTTATAGACCGCCGCATCCTTTTTCAGCCGGGCGAAGACCTTGTGCGGATGCTCGAATGTCCAGTCTGACAGGACCAGCACGTATTCACGGTCCGCTTCGACGGGGTCGGCGCCTGCAGGATCGATGATCAGCGGGCCGTAATGGCCCAGCTGTTCCTGAAGCCCGGAATGGGAATGGTACCAGTAGGTGCCGCTCTGCGGGACCGCGAACTCATAGGTGAAGGTCGACTTCGGCTTGATGCCGGGGAAGGAGACCCCGGGCACCCCGTCCATATGGAAGGGCACGAGTAGTCCGTGCCAGTGAATCGATGTGTCTTCATCGAGCGTGTTATGGACGTTGAGGGTCACTTTTTCGCCTTCTCGGAACCGGATGAGCGGGCCGGGCAGGGTTCCGTTGATCGTGATCGCATGGCCGGAGCGGCCACCGATTTCTACGTTGCTATGGCCGATGGTCAGGTCAAATGCATTGCCGGAGACCTCGAAGATCCCCTTGTTCCCGGCATTGGCGCTGCGCGCCCAGGCCGGGAGAAGGGCGCCCGAGGCGGCGAAGAAACCGCCGGCGGCGGCAGTGCGGAGCAGATTGCGTCGTGTGAGCATGGGTTCGAACCTCGTAAAAGGAGCGCCTGCCGGGCGCGCCAAGTGGCGTCTTGCGCGGCAGGCAGCTGGATCAGTGGTGACTATGATCCTGCGCTGGCGCAGACCTTTCGTCTGCTGGCGGAGCATCGGAGGACGTCTTCATCATAGCACACATCTCCTTGCAGCTCGTGGCCTTGGCATCTGCCTGTTTCATGTCACCGTGTTTCATGCCGTCCATATTGCCATCGTCCATGCCCTTCATGGCCGCGTGATCCATTCCTGGCATCGCGCTATGATCCATTCCGTGCATGTCGCAGGGCGTCCCGCTGCTTTCGGCCAATTTCATGGCCGTTTCATGCATCTTACCCATGCAGGCATCGTGCAGCCCGTCCGATACATCGAGCGCGCAGATCGCTTCGATCCGGTAGGACCTGGACTTTGTGTCCTCGGCCAGCAGGAAGTGAATCCGGTCACCGGCCGCGAAGGCTGCAAGGTCAACGCCTTTAGCTGTGGTGAAGTCCATCGTCATTGCGTCCCAGCCGAGCGCCGCAATAGGGGCGTGATCGATTGTGGCTTTTGATTTTTTGACGTCGAGGGCCGTGACCAAGCCTTCGCCCATCGGAAGGCCACACTGGTCTGATGAGTGCTGCATCGTGGCGGGGGAACTGCCGCCTTCAAGCGCAAAGGCGGGTAAGGCTGCAAACACAATGGTGGCGGCAAGGATTGAATGAGAGCGTTTCATGGGGAAGAGTTCCTGTGAATGATCGGTCCGGAGAAGTGGGCGCGAAAGCGCGCACACGTCTGAATGATGAAGAAACGGATTGCGCAGCCCGGAGGCGACGCAGCGATCATCACGGGATCAATTCTGCAGGCGTATTTTCAGGTCTACGAGCGAGGGGCTCGGCCACGGCGGACTTCGGATCGGCACAATCCTCAGGGTTGCGTTATTGAATACCCCGATGGACTTACTAACGAGCTTTGGCGGAGGAACCGCCTTGTCAGACGGAAACGCGCTGACAGCCTTGGTTGAGATATCGGTCGGCAGGGCAACCGCTTCGCACCCGGCACAGTCATGGCCAGTATCTCCGGATCCCTCGTCGCAGTGGCCAGCATCAGACGTGTGATGCGAGACGGGGTATACGTCTTGGCTTGCGGAAGCGGCCACCGCCAAGTCTGCTCCGGTCGCCGTGTGTGCAACGGTCGCGCACGCACACGCCGCATAACCGCCGCCCAGCACAAGCAGGGTGAGGACAATAATCGCGCGGCGAAACGTATTCATCATGGAGCGTTGACCAGCTGAATCTTAGAGCTTAAGTATACCCCCAGGAGGTATAAGTCAAATGCATCAGGCGCCGCCGAAATCCGTTATTACCCGGCTCCGAAGAATTGAAGGCCAGGTACGGGGTGTGTCCGGCATGGTTGAGGAAGGCCGGTATTGCATTGATATCCTGACACAGATCCAGGCGATCAAGGCTGCATTGGGCAAGGTTGAAGATGAGCTCCTTAAGGGCCACGCGGCGCATTGTGTGGAAGAAGCCATCCGCGACGGCGATGTAAAAGCCCAGCGGCAGAAGTTTTCCGAACTGGTCGATCTGTTCGCGAAGTATCGGGGATGAGTGTTCTCAAGCTTCAGGCTCATCCACAGTCTCCGGATCGCCAGGTTCTTTCAGATAACGCGTTTGATCTCGCTATAGGCGCCCTTCACCCTCAGGGTCATCGTCACCGGAACATCACTCCGGTTCCGCCAGAACCAGCCGTGTGATCCGTCAAATGCGGCCGAGACCTGCCAGGAAGCGGGAGGCGAAGATATCGAGTCTGAAATCATGCTGGCGACCGTGCGGGCCTCGGGCCGGTAACGCCTTTGGCGCGACCACTTACGGCGCTTTCAAAACAGTTTGAATGATTGCCCTTGGGGTATCCGTCAGGCGGGTTGCAGCCTTTACAAGCCTTGCCCGCCATGAGGCGCCGCGACCGGCGGCTTCGAGGAGGGCGTCGGTCAGTTCTTCAAGTCGCCGCTTGGCCATGAGGGCTTCAATTATCAAACCGGCCTGCAGAACATCCTTGTCGGATTTTACGGCGCTTTCTCCGGACTCATGCCGCAATGACGAAACAATCAGTTTGTGTGCGGCGTAGCGTTCCGGAGAAGGGACGTTCACAATCGCGCCGTACTTTGTCAGCACGGCGGCTTCAACCGTGTCTCTGAGGAGATAGTCAAGAAAACGAAGGGGAATGGCGTCAGATTGCAGGCTCGGAAGTCTGACAGGCGCGTCGCGCTCGGCGCCGCGGTTCGTCGTCAGGACGTCGACACGGTAACCGCCGGGCCGGGCATAAGTCGTTGCGATATTGGGTCCGGCCAGGGTTGGAACGGGTGCGAAAGCCGGGTCCACCGATCTGAGGATATCAATCAGGGATCTGTCCAGCGTATCATTGATGGCAAGAGAAACGCCATAGTCCTGAGCGAGATCCAGATCCCCCGTCCGGATCGCAGCGCCCGGTAGCCGTATACCAAGGTGTCCGGCATAGGTCTGGAAAGCGATGGTTCCCACAAGGACGCCCCTCAAACGAAATACGCCAGCCTCTGCGAAGGCTTCAATGACGGCGCCTGTCAGGGGGTCGGGTTCGGGGAGACCGCCACCAGCCAGGGACCGGCGAATGATTTTCCGGGCGTTGGCATTGGCTTTGGCGGTCTGTCCCACCTCAATTGTTGCCCGGCGCTCGGGGGTGTCGAGACCCAGATAGCGCTCCGGGGGACGTCCCTGGGGTGTCGTTGGCTCCTGAACGTACCAGTATTCTTTTCCGGAGATGCTACGCTTTCGGAATGTTGAGCCCTCGGCGAATGCCGACGTGGACGCCAGGCGGAGCTGGTCAAGGAGCTCTACGTAGCTGGTCTGGATGATAAGGGGGAGTTCCTGAAAAGCCATTTGCCGGCAAATGGCAAGTGGCGCGGCGGGCTGTACCTTTACTCTCAGCAGTCAGAGCACAATATCAGCTACGGTGCGCCGCTGACCCTTCATACCTGCAGAACGTGCATGAACCGGGCGGCGCCCGCGAGAGCCTGCATAAATCAAAGAGCGCTCACGTCCCCTTTCAATGCGCCGCCCAGGCGACCGAGAACGCAGTGTGCGAGGGGCATCCTTGAGGCGTTTTTTGCTGAATATTACTCTCGGGGCCACGCCCCGTCGCTTGACCCTGGATGCGGTCTGCCCTTTCTGTCGGGTGGTGATCACCTTTACGAAAACCTGTCGGAATAGTGACGGTCCGTGCCAGAAACTGACTGGCGACGCGCAAGTTCCGGACCGGTTAGCGGAGGCGACGTCAGATCGTTTCACAGACGCACGGAACCAGAGCACCTGACAGAAAAGCAGCCAGCGTTATGTTCAAGCCATTCATCATCAACCGGCCCGTATTCTTTGGCTCAGTCTTCATCACGCTGGTGTTCCTGTCTGTCGGGGTCTTCTTTCCCACACGCGCTGAGACCATTTTCGGCACGATCGAGCGCTTCCTGCTGGAGAATTTTGGCTGGTTCTATCTCCTGGCTGTGGGGATCGTCCTGGTCGCCGTCCTTCTGATGTGTCTGGGACGCTACGGCCGCCTCCGGCTCGGCCCGGATGACGCCACGCCGGACTTTGCCTTCCTGTCCTGGCTGGCCATGCTGTTTGCCGCCGGTATGGGGATCGGCCTGATGTTCTATGCCGTGGGGGAGCCGATGAGCCACTTCATGGCGCCGCCGACCGCAGAGCCGCGCACCATCGAAGCGACACGGGAAGCGATGGCGGTGACCTTCTTTCACTGGGGCATACATGCCTGGGCGGTATACGCTGTGGTCGGCCTCTCGCTGGCGTATTTCGGGTATCGCTACAATCTGCCCCTGACCATAAGGTCGGGCCTCTATCCGCTCCTGAAAGAGAAGATCAACGGTCCGATCGGACACGCCGTGGATATCTTCGCCGTTGTCGGAACGCTCTTTGGCATCGCCACATCGATGGGCTTCGGGGTTACGCAGATCAATGCGGGGCTCAACCATCTGATCGGTCTGCCGATCAGTCCGCAGATCCAGATTACCCTCATTGCAGGGATCACGCTTCTGGCAACTATTTCGGTTGTCACAGGTCTCGACAAGGGGGTGCGCATCCTTTCGGAAACCAATCTGGTTATTGCAGTCCTTCTGATGCTTTTTGTGCTGGTCGTAGGGCCAACGGCCGATCTGCTGCGCAGCTTCGTTCAGAATCTAGGGCTCTACCTGGACTCCCTGCTGCTGCGGACGTTCAACATCTACGCCTATGAACCGACCCCCTGGATCGATGCGTGGACCCTGTTCTACTGGACCTGGTGGATTTCCTGGTCGCCCTTTGTCGGCATGTTCATTGCCCGGATTTCCCGGGGGCGCACCGTTCGCGAATTCATCCTCGCTGTCCTCTTCATTCCCGCGGGTTTTACGTTCTTCTGGATGACGGTGTTCGGGAATACCGCCATATCGATTGATACAGGCGTCGCGGCTGGCGAGCTTGGCCAGGCCATTGCGGCCGACATCTCGGTCGGGCTGTTTCAGTTCTTCGAATATCTGCCATTCCCGGCCCTGACCTCGACGCTCGCCGTCCTGCTTGTCACGATATTCTTCATTACCTCCTCCGACTCCGGATCATTGGTCATTGATTCGATCGCCGCAGGCGGCGAAACCGTGACCACGACCGGGCAACGCGTCTTCTGGTGTGCGCTTCAGGGCATTGTCGCCGGATCCCTGCTTCTTGCCGGCGGGCTGGACGCCCTGCAATCGGCGACGATTGCGAGCGCCCTGCCTTTCACCTTCGTGCTGCTCGCGCTTGTCTGGTCTCTGGTTGTGGGTATGCGGGCTGACCTTCATCAGCAGGCCCATGCCGCTGCGCGCCATGTGCCCGGCGCGCAGCCAGCTGCCGGACTGACCTGGCAGCGGCGTCTTGCGCTCATTCTGCATGCGCCGACGCAAGCCGAGGTCGAGAAGTTCATCGCCCGTGAAGTCAGGCCCGCCCTTGAGCAGGTGGCGCAGGAGCTGAGCGACACAGGCCGGCCAACGCAGGTGGCGCAAGAGGAACATGGCGGCGTCGCGCTCCGCTCACCCGCCGACGGAAGCCGCGATTTTGTGTATGGGGTGAGCGTTACCCCGCAGCGGCTAGCCTCCCTTTCTCCCTTGCAGACGAGACCGGAATTCCGCTTTGAGGCCCGCACCTATTTCTCCAGTGGCGGGCGGGGCTATGACGTGATGGGCATGCACCGGGAGCAACTGATTGCAGATATCCTGGTTCAGTTCGAACGGTACCTCGCCGTGGTGCAATCCCCAGAAGCGCAATTGCTGCATGGTGCGCCGGGGCATGATTTTGAATAGTGCGGTCAAAAAAACCGACACGGCCGCCAATCGGGCAAGTACCTCCGCTGATTGGCATCTTTCTGTAAAACACCCGGTTCCGGAGACTTACCCGATAAATTCGGGTCGATGCGTTCCACATTGCGCAACACAGCTTTCTTCGGGGCGCACCTACTGACCCGCGGGGCTCCCCGCTACTTTGCGATATACAGCAGCGTCTCCGGCAAAACGTCCATATCGCCGTGCGTTGGTCGACGCTGCCGCGCCTCATCTGTTGAGGGCGATAGCAGGCGCGGGGGTGAACGTCTGGCTCAAACTTCATGGAGAATCTGAATCATGTTTGAAAGATCAATAGCCCGCGTCACCCGGATCCCGGCCCTCGGGCCTGGCTTTGCCGGCGATAACCATAAGGCTGCGCTGGTGGTGGAGCCCGATAACCTTCCCGCGACGGACCCCTTCTTCCTCATGGCGGATGACAACATCACCCTGGCAGGGGCGCTGGGAGATGCACACCCCCATGCCGGGCTGGAGACCGTGACCTTCATGCTCAACGGCACACTGGAGGATATCAACGGCCGTCTGGACGAGGGCGATGTCGAGTGGATGACCGCCGGCAGCGGTATTGTTCATGGGGAAGACACGAAGGCTTCAACCGGGATGCGCCTGTTCCAGCTCTGGCTGGTCCTTCCGGAGGCGCAGCGCAACATGCCGCCGCGTGTGCAGGTCCTTCGCCGCGCTGAGATGCCGGTACACGCTGAGCCTGGCGTTATTGCAAAGGTTTACAGCGGGCGGCTGGAGAGCGTAGCGGCGCCGACACTGAACGAAGTTCCGGTCACGCTGGCTGACATCCGGTTGACGCCGGGCGCCGTCTTCACGCCGCAGCTGCCAGCTGCCTACAATGCGTTCCTTGTTGTTATTGACGGAGATATTGAAGCGGGCCGCTCTGCCGAGAAGCTGGCAGCCAACATGACCGCGTGGTCGGCCCCCTCCGCTGATGACGCAAGCCTGCTGGCGTTGCGGGCAGGACAGAACGGAGCCCGCGTGCTGCTCTATGCCGGTCAGCCGCAGAACATGCAGGTGGTTGCCGGAGGCCCGTTTATCGCCGGGTCGCGGGAGGAACTTGCGGGCTATTATGCTGCCTATCGACAGGGGAAGTTCCCACATGCCGGCACATTGCGCCCTGTCACTCACGCATAAGACGCCTGTCGGCCACCTTCGAAACAAGTTGCCGGCCGAGGAGGATAAGTGTCGACCGGCGTTCTGCCGGTCGACACTTCATAAGATGCACAGGGCGCGACGGGAGGCGCGGGCTCGAGTTCAGGCGAGGAACGGCGGTGCATTCTCGCCGCGCAGCCGGTAGTTGGGGCGCGGCCGCTCGAGGCGGATCGACTCCATGACAGTATAGGCGTGATACTTGGTCATGCTCGTCACGCCGGCCAGACGCTCTGACCAGAGCTTGCCATTGCTCGTCTTCTTCTCGAGCACATGCTTGGTGGCGTAATTGACCATCGAGTTGATCCAGTTCTCGGACCCGACCCAGAAGCGGTCCAGACCGGGCTTCAGCAGGATATCAATCAGCCGGTCGGATCGCGAGTAGATATCAATTGCCGCCTGAGCGCCTTCGAGAATGTCGGCGAAATACTCGATCGATTCCCTGACCAGCTCGGGCGTGCCATATTTCATATGGTGACCGGCGACCAGATAGTCGAAATCGTACTCCATGATCTGGTGCTGCGCCTCGTACCAGGCGGTGATGTTCTGGGAGGCGTCACAGTGCATGAAGGTGGCGCTGCCAGGGCTGATGATGTCGATGCAGGTCAGCACTTTCTGCGCCGGCGCGTAGATGAAGATGTTTCCGGGGCAGTGGTTCTCGCCCTTGTAAGACAGCTCCAGGGTCACGCCGCCGACTGTCAGCGTATACTCTTTTGTGAAGGTGATCGTCGGCAGCGGCCGGCCCGGATCCGGGAAACGTTCGAGCAGCTCTTTGGTAATCTCGTGGGCGACAATCTCAACGTTCGGTCCGTATACGGAGGAGGCGCCGATATGGTCGGTGTGCCAGTGGCTGTAGATCACATGTGTCACCGGCTTGTCGGTAACGTCCTCAATTGCCGCGAGCATGTTCTCGCCGAGCGTCGGGGGCGCATCGATCGCGATCACGCCGTCTTCCGTCACAATGAATGCGGCATCATAGCTCCCGCTTGTCACCCAGTAGAAGCCGCCGCGAAGCTCCTCGACATGGTAGCCGAGCTTCTGGAAGCGCTCGCTCCAGAAATAGGGCGGGTAGTATTCAGCCGGATCGAGCGGATGCTCTCCCGCTTCCGGAAAGCCGTAACGGTCAATGCCATAGAAACCGGGTGTATCTGAAGCTGTGATAGGCTTCTGATGCTTGTCACACATTGTTTGCGTCCTTCTTGGTTCTGGTCATGGAGTTCAGCCGCTTACTCAGCCGAAGGTTTGAAGCGGAGGACTGCCTTGATGACGCGGCCGGCAGCGACATCTTCGAATGCCTGGTTGATGTCGGCGAAATCGTAAAAAGTGATGAGCCGGTCGAAGGGGAAACGGCCGCTGCGATAGAGGCCAATCAGCTCGGGAATCATCAGTGCCGGTACAGCGTCACCCTGGATGATGCCCTGGAGTGTCTGCCCGAGGGTCAGGCGGGAGGCGTCCACAACGGCCCCAGAATGGTCGTTGAAGGCGACGAACCCGAAATGGCCCATTGGCGCGAGCGCCGCAATTCCGGCATCAAGGTTTGATGCCCGCCCGCTGGTGTCGAGCACAAACTCGATGCCGCGCGGCTCGATCTGCCGGATCGCAGCGGCGATGTTTTTATTGCTGGCTGCATTGATGACATGCGTCGCGCCCAGTTCCCCCGCCAGCTCCAGCCTCCCGGCGTTCACGTCGATGGCGATGACGGTCATCGCGTCTGCAATCCTGGCGGCCATGATCGCGGCAAGGCCGACCGCGCCGACGCCGAAGATCGCAACCGTGGCGCCGACCGGGACTTTCAACGCCTTGAGGATCGCCCCCGCGCCGGTCTGCATGCCGCAACCAAGAGGTCCGAGGATCTCCAGGGGAATGTCGGAGGGAACCTTGATGGTGTTGCGCTGGTGGGCGAGCGCATAGGTGGCAAACGAGGACTGACCGAAGAAGTGAGCATGGAGCCTGTCCGGACCCTCGCGCCGGATCCCTGTGGAGCCATCCAGTCTCGCGCCTGCGAAGTTGGCCTCCCAGACTTTGTCACAATAGGCCGCATGAGAGGACAGGCATGGCTTGCACTGTCCGCAGGCGTGAAAGGACAGGACGACGTGATCTCCGGCTTTCACGTGGGTGACAGCCGATCCGACCCGTTCCACCACGCCTGCACCCTCATGACCGAGGATTGCCGGTAACGGTGCCGGAATTGATTGTTGGCGCACATGCGCGTCGGTTGCGCAGATACCTGTTGCCACCATACGGACGATCACTTCATCCGGCCGGGGCGCATCAAGGGTGATATCTTGTATAACGAAGGGATCATCGGTCCGTTCGATTACGGCAGCCTGCGCTTTTTTTGTCATGCAGGCTTCTCACAAAAGCGCTTATAATCAGGGACTTTTGATTTTTTCATCGGCGGTCTCCGTCGAGTTTTGACGCGAGCGTGCAGCGGATGTTTCTGCAAACCTTTCACCGGAAATACCCATTCGGTAGTTTTGCAGTAGCCGCTAAAGATGAGACTGGGAGTTGCTGATGCCGGAACCCGCGCCTGTTGACCTGCTGGATGTGACCTCGTTCGTTCGGGTTGTGGAAACCGGCAGTATTGCCAATGCAGCGGCACGCCTCGGCATCGCCAAGTCAATCGTAAGCCGCCGGGTCAGCCGCCTCGAGGCGGTGCTCGGCGCTCAGTTGCTGACCCGGACTCCCAAGGGCACGACGCCAACAGATATCGGCCGGGAATATTACGCCCGCGCCGAGGCGGGCCTGATGGAACTTGAGTCGGCTCAGGAGGTCGTCAGCAAGCTGACGGGCGAGGTTTCAGGGCTTCTTCGCGTCCAGGTCCAGACGGCCTTTGGCGAATTCGTGTTCGCGCCTTTGCTTGCAGAGTTTGCCCGGCTCCATCCGCAGGTTCAGTTCGATATCCGGTTCGAGGACCGTCAGGTAAACATGACCGATGAGGCCTATGATGTCGCGATCTGGCCTGGCCCCGCCTCGGACCCGATGCTTGTCACCCGGAAAATTGCCGGGATCCGGTGGGCTGTTGTCGCCAGCCCGGCCTACCTCGATGCGCGAGGGCGTCCGGCGACGCCGGCTGACCTGTCAGCCCACGACGCCCTGCTGCACGGTCTGGATTCCGGTATCTGGCACCTGCAAGGTTCAGATGGCTGGGAGCATGTGCGCATGAACTCCCGATTCCGTGCTGACAACGGCCATATGTTGCTGACCGCGGCGCGCGCGGATCTGGGCCTGGCCCTGGTCCCGATGTTTATGGTCGAGGAGCTGTTGGGGCAGGGGGAACTGGAGGCGGTCCTGCCTGCATTCCCGCACGCCTGGCCCGATCTGCACATCTTCATGCCGCCCCAGCGCGCTGGCATCGCGAGAGTGCGTGCCCTCGTGAAGTTCCTGTATCAAAAGCTGGATGGGGAGGTGTGAGCGGGGGGCTGCCACGTGACCGCGAAGCGCAGACCGATGCATTCGTCGGCTACTCCATCATCAGCGCTATCACGAGGACCTGAGAAACCTAACCCTCAATGGGTTCAGGCGTGTCACTCGCGCCAAACCTGGCGAGCTATCTTGTTGATGTTTACGAAAAGGAATCGGATCGGGAACCGCGGCTGTTTTCAAAGAATATATGCGATGCTGGGAAGTCTGACCTGACTATTTGACCACGCTCCACTGAGGGTCCCGAGGGGAGGCAACCAGGCTGGTATTGCCTCGGGGTCAATTAACTCTCGCTGTTTGTGGCAATTCCGTCCGCCCACGTCTATCGACGCCTATAACGCGCATCAGACATATCGTTTGCGTCCTGAATGGCGTTCGGCCGATCGTCTGAAAAATGCTGAACATTTTGCTGCACAAACTGCTACACAGAGAATTTGGTATGTATAATAAAAACAAAAGGTTATATCGGAAACTTGGCGGTGAAGAATCCCTCCCTCTCCGCCACACCCCCCCTCATTAGTGCATTTGCTAGTGCATTCCCGTCCGTCGCTCGGCCTGAAACGATCTGTAACCGGACGATCCGGAAAAGGCGCGATCGTGTCAATAACCTTATGATTCTGTTGAACTAATCTGGGCCAGATGAAACGCTGTGAAACAACGGCTTACGGTTCTTCCTCTCCCTCGTCCATCAACGTGGCGCGACTCACTAAGCCTATCTGCATCACCATCTGCAACAGTTTCATGTGTGGCGGGAAAAGAAATCAAGAGGCTGCAACCATTACCAGCGACCTGCACCCCGAACGCAGCGTCAGGACGCAGGTCACGGTCTACCGGCCCCTTTGTTCGGCTCCACGGTCCTTTCAGGGACCTGGACAGTTCAGATCACAACCGCTGTTCTGGACTTGCGTGCGTAAGCCACGGATACTCTCTGATACACACAAGGGTTTTTATCGGTTGAGTGGAGTGGGACATGTCCAGAGCGATCAGAAAAGCGGTTCCGGATCAGGCCCAGCGGGACCAAAGCTGCCGGCACAAGCTGTCCGCCGAAGCCTATGACCTGCTGCGCGCCATCGCATCGCGACAACTGCGGGGGCAGAGGCCAGGCGCGACCCTGAACACCACGCTTGTTGTCCATGAAGCCTGGATGAAGCTGTCCTACGACGAAAACCGGCAGTTCGTTGACGAGGATCATTTCCTCGCCACGGCTTCAAGGGCGATGCGCCAGATCCTTGTTGATCATGTCCGCCGCAAGCTGGCGGAGAAGAGAGGCGCTGGCGCTGTTCATGTGCCGATCGAGGGGCAGCAGGTCGCTGAACCCGATGCAGAAGTCCAACTCATGGATGTAGAGGCTGCGCTGGTTCGACTGGCGCAGCACGCCCCCGAACTTGAGCAGATTGTCGAGTGCCGCTTTTTTGCGGGTTACACCGTCAACGAGACGGCCCGAATTCTTGGGCGGCCGGTTCGTTCAGTCGAACGCGACTGGTCCCGAGCGAAGACTTACCTTGCTGCCTATCTGAAGTCGGAGGCGAACAACTGAGTGGCGGAATTCGAGGCCCCGTGCCGTTAAGCACTGTGCTGCACGGAGAGCAGCAGAATTCAGTGCAGCGCAGGGATTGGCGCAGTTCGAGGGTGGAGCGCGATGAAACACATCGAGGCGATTTGGGATCGACTTGATGCCGCGTTCGCCGCCGCACTCGATCTGCCGCCCGAAAGTCGCCAGCCATGGCTTGAGGAGACGCTGTCCGATGATCCCGAGACTCTGCAGGCCATAAAGGCCTTGCTAGAGGTTGAGACCGAGAGCGCCGAGCAGTTCGACCGTCTCGAGGATATCAGGGACCGTCTCCTCGCTGAACTCTCTGGAACGTCAAAGGAGGCAAGCGAGGGCCTTCAGGTTGGCGCGGTGTGCGGCGCCTGGAAAGTTGCCGGACGTTTGGGTGACGGCGGCTCGTCCGTCGTCTATGAGGTCGAAAGAGCGGACGGACGGTATGAGCAGAGATGTGCTCTCAAGGTCATCCGGTCCGATCATGCGGGACGTAGCACTGACGGATTCCTGAGAGAGCGGCGAATTCTTTCCGCGCTCGACCATCCGGGGATCGTCCGCATCCTCGATGCGGGGGAAACGGAAACCGGCGCGCCATGGCTTGTTATGGATCTCGTGAGGGGCCGCAACATCGCCGACCATTGCCGCCATGCCGGGCTCTCGCTGAACGAGCGGCTGCGGTTGGTTATGGAGGTTGCCGAGGCGCTGCAGTCCGCCCATTCGCGGCTGATCATTCACCGAGACATCAAGCCTGACAACATCGTGGTGTCGAAGGATGGAAGGCCGCGCCTGCTGGACTTTGGTGTCGCAAGCCTGATGAACGGAGAGGACAACCGTTCAGCCCCCGCGGCGATGACACCGAACTACGCCTCGCCGGAGCAGCGCTTCTTTCAGGAGGTGACAACGGCCAGCGATATCTACCAGCTTGGACGGGTGCTGCACGAGGTATGCGAACCGTGTCATCCGCTTCGCCCACAGGTTCAGGCGGTCATAGACGAGGCGACCCATCAGGAACCCGGCGCAAGATACCAGACCGCCGCTGGCTTTGCCGAGGACCTGCGCCGCGTCATTGCCGGTGATCCTCCACTTGCAAGACCCGAGACGCCTATGGAAATGGTCAGGCGCCTGATCTGGCGCCACAAAGCGCTGACCGGCCTCGCAGCTGTGCTTGTGCTCTCGGTCGGGGCTTGGGTGGTCACCCTCAATGTTCACGCCAGGCAACTTGACGAGCAGCGTTCGCTGGCACTGGCCGCAGCAGATCGGGCCGAACGAGGCCGCACGGTGCTTCTTGACCTGTTCCGGCGGATGGATCCTATCCAGACGGATGGGTCGGCGTCGCTGCCGGGCGGCATTCAGGACATCGTCGGGCCGGTTCTGGCCAATGTGCGCGAGCAGCTTTCAGATGATTCTCCGCTTCAGGCTGAACTCCTTGCTTGGGCCGCATCGCTGAGCGAGCGTGCGGCTGATGAGGATCAGGCGAGGATTTATCTGACGGAGGCGATCGACCTTCTGGATCAGGCGGGAAGTGCCGACACCAGCATCCATGCCGACCTCATTGCCTATCGCGGTACGCTTTCCATTGGCGTCGGCGACTACGCCAGCGGGGAAGCTGACATTTTCAAGGCGCTTGCCGTTGCCAGACGGGCCCCGGTCGATGACAGGTTTGCCCTCTCGGTAATTGTCAGGGCCGCTCTCTCCCGGAATGGTCAGTGGGCCGAGCAGGCGTTGCTGTTTGAAGAGGCGCTGTCCAGGCTTGGGGCGGGGGCGGCAAACTCGGAGATCGAGGTTCGTTCAGGACTTGGACGGGCTTACCTGGAGCTCGGTCGCATGGACGAAGGCAAACGACAGGTCGACATGGCGCTTGTCCGGGCAGAGGCGGTTTACGGGAGCGATCATCCGCGCCTCGCCCTGCCGCTGTCGGTCAAGGGGCAATACCTGAGACGCCAGGGCGACATGGAAGCGGCGATCGAGGCCGGTCGCCGCGCCTATGAGCTGTCGCGTGCCGCGTTCGGCGCGGGGTACAAGTCGACCCTTTCCCACCAGAACAATCTGGCGCTGGCGCTGGCGGATGCGGGGCAGCTTGATGAGGCCGCGACCCTCCTTCTGGGGTTGGCGGAAACCTATGCCAGGCTCGATAGCGACAGTTCGCTTCGCGCCGGAGAGGCCTTTCAAAACCTTGCGACCATTCAGATGCGCGCCGGGCGCTATGAAGATGCGCTCAATTCGCTGGAGCGGGCGGCGACATCGCTGAACGAGTCTCTTCCCGGCGATGCCCCGCGCCGGTATTTTCCGGCGCTTACAAGCTCTGAAGCGCTGCTCGAACTCGGGCGGTTCGATCAGGCGAAAGTGCAGGCCGAGGCCGCATTTAACGGGCTCTCTGCAACCCTTCCAGCGGGGCATTTCGCGATCGAGATTGCACGTTGCCGGGTTGGTATCGCCCTGATCGGGCAGGGCCTGCGCGATCAGGGCGAACCTCTCGTCTTGAGGGCCCTGGACGGGCTGTCGAATTCGGCAGCTGTACCACAGCGCCACTATACGTCCTGCGCCGAAGCCGAGCTGGAAGGCAGACTTCGCACAACTCCCTGAAACTGGGTGGCGGGAAACCACCCGCATTTGCGTTGAAGCCTCAGAAGGGAAAGTTGGAACCAACAGTTCCGGGCGTTTTCCCGAACGGTGCCGCCGCCAAGTCGGCGCAACGCAACTGGAGGCAATGCGCGTGATCAGATTAATCGCACTCATTCTTGGTGTCGCTGCGGTGACGTTATTCGCCGAGGCTCAGTCGGCAGGTCGGAAGTCGGGATCATCCGAGGCCGTTGAAGAGCGGGAACGGGGTCTGGGAGCGACATCGTCGCAAGGCGAGGCGAAGCCGAAACGCGGCGCGTCGGCCACAAGTGAACTCCGCCGCGGAGAAAAGCCCTCTGAAGCCAGAACGCTTCCAGGTGACATGTATGAACCTCGGAGCCTCGATCCGGAAACGCTGCCTGGCGACATGTACGACACTGCGAAGCCGGATCAGACGAAGCTTCCAGGCGACATGTACCAGAAACCCGAACCACAAGGGTGATCCTGCGTCGCCGCTTGGCAGATATCGAGAGTCCTGAAGAAAGGGGTTGGAAAGCATGACCAGAAATTTTGTCGTCGCCGCCGGCATTGGCGTGTTCATTCTGTCGGCCTGTCAGGCCACGGGCGTGAAAGCCGGCAGTGTCGATGTCGTGCCTCAGCTGGGGTCGGAAGTGGTTTTCTCGCCTCGTGTACTTGAGCGGGACGGTTACTGTCTGGCCGGCTTTGCGGTGACCTATCCGGAGGATGTCGCGCCGCACAAACGCCAGATCCGCGTCACGACCCGATGGTCGGGGGATGTCGTCGACTATCCGCTGCCGATTCCGCCGCTCGGAGGGCCTGACCGTTACACGGAGAATGGCGATGGAACCGTCACCTTCAATGGCATGGTCACCGACAGCATCATGGCGTGCGATCCTGAACTGGCGGCGCGCACGCTGGCGATCGGTCCCTGTGTTGAAGGCGCGTGCGTGGCGGCCCGCTTCGTTGCGAACGCGCAGACCGCCGGGCTCGGGATCGACGAGGCTGAATACTGATGCCGACCGCACGTTTCACAGATTATCGGGCGACAGCTGTGCCCCCATTCGAGCGGAGGAATTCCATCATGGCCGACACTCCAGAACGGCGTCGCCGGGTGCGATGCCTGGGAACCATTTCCCTCGCGGTCAGCATGCAAGCGCTGGTGGCCTGTGGTCAGGCGGAACCGGAAAGCGGCAAGTTCAGAGGGACACTGGACAGCGCAAGCTGCACAATCCTCGAGACCTTGCTGGAGGATATCGAGCGCGGTCTGGATGATGTCGCACAGGGCACGGGCAGCCGTCGGCCGACCTCGGGCGTCGCTGTCTATGCCAAGGAAGCGCGCGACATCGCTGCGGACGGAGCCCTGCCAACCGTCGTGGAAGATGCCTTGTTCGCGATCAGGGCAGAAGCATCATCCAAGTACTTCTTTGCAGAGGGGGCAGCTGTGTTTCTGGAGCAGGGTCTGATCATCGAGGAGGCCATGCCGAAAGTGTGCCGGGGAAGTGCCACACCGGGGCTCGGACGGTTTTCCGGAACCTTTGGCGAATGATGGGGTGGCGTATCATGATGAGCTTGCGAAAAGTGCGGGGCGGTCTTCGTAACTCGGGACTGATCTTCCTGGCCGGAAGCGCATTGTCTCTCGCTGCGGCCTGTTCTGACAGGTCAGCGCCTGAGACATCTGAAGGGAGCGCTGCGCAACCGCAGGCGGCGGAGTGCGGCGGGCTGCTGAGCCGGTCCGACATCGAGGAGGCGTTTGGCGGTGCGCTGTCGGTTCAGAGCACCACGGTGGCCGCGATGGGAAGCGAAGTCGCCGGATGCCTCATCATGATCGAGGAAGGCATCAACAACCGTCTGAACCTGACGGTCGGTGATGCGGAGGATTATCAGACCCGCAAGGACTCCCAGTCGCGTCAGACCGGTGGAACCCGGGAAACCTTCGATGCCGGCGCAGAGGCGCAGATCTACAACGGGATATACGCGATCGCGCTGCTGGAAGATGGCCGGTCCATCACGATCGGGCTGTCGCAGAAAGCGGTGGAAGAAGAAATCCTGCTCACACCAGACCAGAGCGGGGCTGGAATCAAGCTCCTGACAGAACGTGTCGTGAGCCGCCTCGAAGCCCGCTGACATGCAGATAAAGCCTCAGGCTGGGTGGCCTTGCGGGGGGGCATTCGTGCCCCCCGTTTTTTTCGCCATTAGAGACGGTCCAGCGCCTTCTGGGCGATCGTCTGGACGCCGATAGAGACCTGCTCGGGGGACATCGGAAGATCATCTCCGAACACGAAGAGCTGCAGCGCGACATTGATCGCGCGTCCTTCGGCGTCGATAGCGATCACCTGTGCATTGTTGATGACATACCCTTCCACGCCGACACCGACGTCTTCCATCTTTGCCGATCCTTGCCGAACGTACTCCTTGTAGGTCTCGCGCCGGTTCTCGAAGGCTTTACGGCTTTCGGCCTGGAGGATGAACTCGCCCTCGTAGCCTTGCACGGTGACGGTGCAGCTGCTGCCGCGACCGCGATAACCAGAGAGGTCGCCGAAGGTCAGATGTCCGCCGAAGGCGTCGGTGAGCTCCTCCCTAGTGAAGAGATCGCAGTCTCCCCATTCCCGTTTGGCCTCCGGTTCGGGCACCTTCGGGGTGCCTTGAGCCGTTGCCGGTTGCGCGCCGGGCGCGTCGCTTTCCCGCGCATCTCCGCCACCGCAGCCAGCGACCAGAAGCGAGAGGCCAAGGGTCGCCAGGCTCAATTTAAGGGCGTTCATGATGCTGATCCTGTCCAATGAATGATGTTCGTTCTGAGAGCTACCAGGGCAGGACCTTGCGAACCGCCTTGCGGGCCTCGTCGCCAGCTTTTCTGCGGACCTGACGGTCGGCCTCGCGCACGGCTTCACCTGCGGCGTCGCGCGCCACATCGCCGGCATAGTCACCGACGGGGTTGCCTTCTGTGTCTTCAGCGCCCGGGAGCTGCCCGGTCATGCCGGGATACCCCATGCCCATGGTCATGACCTGATAGTCGGACGGGACCTCGAACAGCGACTCATGCTGGTCCTGAAGTACGAGATCGGCGAGGTCGTAGTTGAAGTTTCTGTCAGCTTCGCCCGGAGCACTACCGGTCAGGCGCATGCGAACGGTGATGTTCTGCGGTGTTGTCCAGACATCGCCTTCGGTCTTGCTGCCATCCGCCGCTGTGCCGCTGATGATGTAGCGGTTGGCGCTGACGCCGTTGACGGTATCGGGGCCCATCAGGCGTTTTTCGAAGCGCAGATCGCTCTCGTTGCTGTACTGGTCGAGCGGCGAGGTCACCTGGTCACTGCCCGGCGCGAGTTCGATCGCCATGCGCTCGCGTGGCATCAGGGACCAGATGAGGTTCCGGTCCGTCCGCCAGATCTGGATGATCTGCATGCCGTCAACGGTCATCTCGGTCCGGGTTTTTCCCGGGCTGGAATAGACCAGCTGCGTGATGGTCGTGCCCTCCGTCGTGAAGGTCCGTTCCGCCTGATAAGGACTGGTCGGTTGGCCGACGATCGCGATTTCCTGCGCCCTGGCTGCGTTTCCGGCGGCGAGCAGGATGCCCAAGGCCACCAGGCTTTTGAGTGCGTGTAACATCGGTGTGATCCTCCTGAGTTGCGGGGCACGTCAGCTCCAACAACGAAACACTGCCAGATTCCCCGCCAGATTTGTCCACTGGCGGATCGAGGCCGCCTTTTGCGTTGAAGACGCAAGGGGAAAGGATGGCTCATGAGCGACTGGAATGTTTCGCGGCGCAGGCTGCTGAAAACCACGGGAATTGTCGGAGGCGGCATTGCCATTCTGGGTGCCGGTCTTCTGGGGCTGCGTGGATGTCAGGGCGAACTTGAAGAGGGCTCCGTCGACAGCCTTGCAGGTCCCGGAAATGCGGCTGGTCCCTATCCGGTCTGGCGGGAAATGCAGGCGCGCTTGCGGGCCAGTCCAGATCATGCGTCGGGCCGGGCCGCGGCTCTGTTGGAGGCAGGAGATGTCGCGGCGCTCCAGCGCTTCGTTCGAGACGAGATCCGTCTCGTGTCAGCCCGCGGGGATCGGTTTCAGTTGGGATCTGCTGTGCGCTGGGGGCGTCGAGCAGCTCTGCGAGCCGGGGCCGGAACGGCGCGCGAGAAAGCCGAAATTCTGGCCGAGCTGATCCGCAAGACGGGGCGGGAGGCGGAGGTTGTCGAGACCGGCACGCTGGCCCGTGACGAAGCGGCGGGCGTGTTCTTCCGGGATATCGATGCAGAATTCGATCCGCCGATCGAGCCGGGCACGATGGAGAACTGGAGACGGCGACTTGGCGAACGCCCGCCCGAGACGGTGACGGCGGACCTGCGTGAACAAGAAGACAGGGTTGTGGCGACACGCGACGGACTTGCCGGGCTGATTGAACAGCAGGGCGTGCCGCGCGACTGGAGCCGCTACGACGACCGGGCCTACGGACGCGTCCCTGTTGTCCGGTTTCAGGAAGCGGATGGCCAGGTTCTGTACGCCGATCCCGTGAGGCCAGGCGCAGGCATTGCAGCCACTGTGGGGCGGATACATGAAGCGTCGCCCCAGGAGGGCATCTTGCCGGTCGACGTCTCGCTTGCCTTCACAACGATGGATGAACCCGACAGTCTGGTGCAGATCGCCAGAGGCCAGTGGACCGCAGAGGATGTGTGTGGCCGCCAGGTGAAAGTCGGGTTCAAACCGGCGCAGGGCATGGCGGAGCTGCTGGCATCGCGAGTCGGCGACTTGCGAATCTTCACGCCGTTCCTGTCGATCCAGTCGCTCGACGGCGAGGACATCGCCATCGAGAAGGCAGTGGTCATGGGTAAGACGTTCACCTTGTCCGGCGACGTCCTGTCGGTCGATGACGGTGGGGCGGTCACGCTGAATGGCGAGGGCGCAGGTCCGGTCGCGGCGTCAGGCCGGGCTGGCGGCGTTACGAGCATGGACATCAAGGTCGATGCCACGCGCTATCCGGATATGAGACTTCTGGTTTGGCCGCGAGATGCGGACGGGCGGGTGGTTGACGGGTTGAACTCCGGCGACTTTGCGGTTTCCGATCAGGGGCAGAGCATGCCGCATCTGCTGCGTGTTCAGAACCGCGCGCCGCGCATCCTGTTCCTGTCGGACTCCTCGCTTTCGATGCCGGGCGAGTTTCGTGGCGACAAGGGAGAGGCGATGCTCGCCCTCATGGATCGCGTGCGCGAAGCGGCGCGACAGGTGCATCCGGAAGCCTCGGTTACCGTACGTGCGACGAACTCAAACCTCTGGGAGAACGTCCTCAAGACGGTCGGCACGCAGGTGCACCTGATCGTCTATGCGACAGACGGACACGTCAAGGGAAGGATCCCGACGGACGAGGAACGCGCGCCGCTCGCGATGGGGCCGAAAATCATTGCGATGAATGTGCGCGGAAACCTGGACCGGCTGCGCAGTCGGCCGGAAAGCAACGTCTTCGATGAGATGGCGGCGCTGACGAACGGTCAGGCGCTGGACGTCGTTGATGGGGATGCGTCGGCCATCGAGGCGGCGATTGTCGAGTTCCTGGAGCTGGAGGGGCGCGATCTGCCCTACCAGCTTGGCTATCATGTTCCTGGCGGCGAGACGGGTATCCGGTCGGCGCATGTTTCCCTCGGCGCGGTCGAGGGCACCGCTCAGTATGAGGCCGCTGCTTCGCTTCTGCCGCCAAGCGTCCTGGCGTCGATCCGCTTGAAAGTACGCATTGGCGATCGCGAGGTCGAACGCGTGATTGGCGGACACGCAGGCCATGGGCCGGTGTTGCAGGCCGATATTGATCATCTTTGCGGCGCGGTTCTGGGAACGCACCTCCTGGCGCTCGAGGGGCCTCCACCGTCTTTCTCCACGATCATGGACGACGTGCTGACGGCGCGCCTGTCGCTCGAGAAGCTTGATCGGGCGGCGGCCGAAGAAGGCGGCACGCTCACCGTTGGCGCAGCGCTGGAGGAAGGGCATCACGTGCTTCCGGGAGAACTGGCGACGCTGATGATGCGGACGGGGCCGCTTGCGGGGGAGGATTTCTGCTTTGCAGAGCAGGGCATGCGCTGCGTGTACTATGCGTCCCATCCCATCCTGAATGACGACCGGATCATCACGCGCATCGACATCATGCCGACGTCGCGGACATTCTTGATCAGTGCTGACAGCAGCGAACTGGTTCCAAAGGTATTGGAGGCAGGGTTGAGACTGGCGGCGGCTGAGGCGGCGTTGTTCCCCGTAGGAAACACGTTCGACTTGCTGCAAGGCAAGGCGCTGGGAGCATTCAGTGCGGATCTGCATGCGCAGAACGGCCTCTCTGCGGAGCAGATCGATGCATGGGATGCGTCCGAGGCGGCACTTGAAACGATATTCCCGCGACCAGGTCACTTGCGTTTCTGTGCGCAGGATCAGTCAACTGCAGCAAGCTGGGTCGTCGATCTTGAGACGGCCGAAGTCTATGCGCTGCTACCGGACCTGAGTGGGGGCGGGGAGAGAGCACCGCGCATCGAGCAGCAGCTGGCGGAACTCGACCGAGTGGTTTCGATGCTCAACCTGCTCTCGCAGGGCGTCGGAGCCGCTGGCGTCCTGAACCCGGTCGGCGCGCATTCGCTGGCGATGGTTGCAGCCTACGGACAGAACCTCGCAAGAATCTATGCGGCGGCTTCGATGGGCATCATCCTGATGGACACCAGGGGTATCGAGCCTGCCGTCAAACTGGCCATCGCCAGCATGGCCTGCGAGAATGTGAAGAGCATTGCGCTCGGCGTTTTTGGCGCCGCAGGAAAGTCGGCAAACCGGGCGGTCGAGATCTTCTCGATGGCGGAAAGCGTGGCCGGCGCTGCGGGGGCGAGTTCGCCGTTCTCATGCCCGATATAGACTAAGGGGGCTGGGGGCCTGCTTCAGCGCGAGAGGTCTCTTTCGACGGTGATGTCAGCGGAATCGGGTCTTGAGGCGGTCGGGCAGGGCGGTTAGCCCTGAAAAATGAGCAAGAATCCCTTCCGCTACTTCAAGACCTCGGCCGAAATCATCCAGCTTGGCGTGCTGATGTATGTCCGATTCCCGCTCTCGCTCCGAAACGTCGAAGACCTCCTGCACGAGCGAGGCATAGATGTTTGCCACGAAAGCGTCGGTCTTTGGGTAGATCGCTTTTGAACATACTTCGCAGATAAGATCCGTAAGCGGAGGTCCCAGGCAATGCGGCGAGTCAGGCAATGGCGCTGGCACCTGGACGAAGTCTTCGTGAAAATTCGCGGTGAAACGCACTACCTCTGGCGCGCAGTGGAACACGAAGGGGAGGTTCTGGAAGCGTACGTCAAGAAGAAGCGAGACAAGGCTGCGGCGCTCAAATTTCTCAGATAAGCAATGAAACGCCACGGAAATCCCGAAGTCGTGGTGACTGACAAATGCCCCTCCTATCACGCCGCGATGAAGGTGATCGGGAGCGAGGGGCGCCAGGAGACGGGCCGGCACTCAAACAACCGCGCCGAAGATTCACACCAACCGTTCCGAAGGCGTGAGCGAGTGATGTCGCGCTTTCGGCGTATGCGAAGTTTGCAAAAATTCGCTTCAATGCATTCGTCTGTACACAACCATTTCAACCATCAGAGAAGTATCGAGAGGAGGGCGGGATTCAAATCGCTACGAGACGCCGCCCTTCGCGAATGGCGCGAACTTCTTGTTGTCCAGGACCTGCTGACCCGCGAAAAGCGGAGACGGGTTCGCATTAGACTGACAGCACCCGGGAAGGAGACGCTTTGCCAGTCCGGCAGCCACCCTCTGAGGGAAGATGACCTTCGGCAAATGCCGCGCAATTCACTCGGGAGTGGCGGAAATATAATCTGACCGGGGCGGTGCCTTAACGAAAAGCCGCTGCGCCATGGTGAGCGTCGCAGCGAGATATTGCGCTTGCGACCAGCCCCTTTCGATACGCAGGTTCTCCCAGTTTCTGACGGATAAAAGTGTCCAGAGGAGATCGCTGGCCTCCTTCACCGAGTAGTCCGGGGTCAGATGACCGTCTGCTCGCAGTGCCAGGATGGCTGCTTCACATCCTTCCCACATATCCTTCATCCGGCTTTCCCATGCCTGCCGGGCATCGGGGTCTTTCATGACAAGCAATGCTCGCGAAATGCCATAAATCTCGGGTATGTAGGTGCACCAGGCGGTAATATAGGCATCAAGACGTTCCTGGCCGGAGCCAGCTGTCCGGCTGGGCCGGAGGCGTTCATCAGCATTCTTAATATCGTCCACAAAATGGGTCGTCGCGATAAGCAGTTCGGTCCGGTTCCGAAAGTAGAGATAGAGCGTTTGACGGGTAACGCCGGCGGCATCTGCAACATCGCTTACCCGCACTTCCTGGCCATCGGAGTTTTCGAGCAGCGTGAGACAAGCACTCAGGATTCGATCACGGGTTTCGGGAACAGCGTTTGACATAATTCATGCTTCCATTTGACATCGTGTAAAATAGATGCATTTTACACGATGTCAAATCAGAGTTTATCAAAGGAAGCCAGATGCCTGCCCTCCTGGTGCCGCCTGCTACCTCGGCTGCCATTGCCTGCGCTCTGAGAGCAGGTGCGTTTCCAAGCTTTTCAGATTTCGTCACGCGGTCGCTCCAAAAGCCTGGCAGGCGAGGCGCTGTCGAAGCGATGCTACATGTAAACCGCGAGGTGTTCCGTACCCTGTTTATTGCTCTTCTGGTTGGAGGGGCAGCTATATCGCCCTTGATTGTGCTTATCGCGCTTCCCCATTCAGATAATGCTGCGCGCGTCTATGTTTTGGCTGGTAGCGCCATTTATCTTGTCGCCGTGTTTGCAGTTACGCTGTTGGGCAATGTGCCCGCAAACATCCCGCTCGACCGATTGAACAGGCATTCGCCAGAAGTAGTCGTCTATTGGCCAGCGTTCTATTCCGGTTGGACAAATTACAATCACATTCGAACGGTGCGCGCTGCCGCGGCTGTCATCTGCTACCTGCTCGCCAGTCTCACTCTGGCCGCTTCGTGATTGAGCCTGTTAAAAAAGGGAAACGCGCAATGCGAACAACGGTAACTTTGAAACTGATACTGACAGTCGCTGGTCTTGTCGGTCTTGGGGTGGGAATCGGCATGGTGTTTTGGCCCGTTGCCTTTCATGCTTCAGCCGGGATTGTGCTGGATGGGAATGCCAGTCTCATGAGCGAGATGCGTGCCTCCGGCAGCGCAGTGTTGGGCTCGGCGCTCGTCATGCTTTCGGGGGTGTTTATCCCGCGTCTGGCTTTTACCGCCACGCTGATGGCAACGGTTCTGTACATCTCATATGGCATCGGGCGACTGATGGGCATGGCGATTGACGGCATGCCCGAAAATACGATCCAAACAATTGCAGCGGCTGAACTGTTTATAGGGCTGGTTTGCGGAGCAGCTTTGTTCAGATATCGTTCGCTTTCCAAATAGTTTGAGCGGTGTATCTCGGCGCCCCGGTCAGGCGGGTCGCAGTCTTTACGAGCCTGGTTTGCTATGAGGAGCCGCGACCAGCGGCTTCGAGGAGCGCGTCGGCCAGTCCTTCTAGGCGCCGCCTGGCAACGAGGGCTTCAATTATCAAACGGGCCTGCATCAGATCTTTGTCGGATTTTACGGCGCTTTCGCCGGACTCATGCCGCGAGGTGAAACAATCAGTTTGTGTACGGCATAGCGTTCCGGGGAGGGGACGGTCATAATCGCGCCGTACTTGGTCAGCACGGCCGCTTCAATTGTCTCAATTCTCAGGGTTTCTTATAGTCTATGCTTGGTTATCCGTGATCAGGTGCAGCCCGCGCCAGACCTGTTTCAGGTTTTACGAGGCATGGATGTCTGTCCTTCCAGGGGCAGTTCTCAGCAGTAGAAATCAACAGCTCCGGGTCAGCCATGTGTGCCGGTTTCCATGCCGGAGGCGTCGCCCGAAAATTCGATGACGGAGACCCGGTCGCGACCGGCGGCCTTGCTGCGGTAAAGTTCCTGATCGGCGAACGTGATCCAGGTGCCCGGCTCAATTGAGCTATGACACCGGGCGCTGGCCACGCCGATTGATACGGTCACATAGGGCTCGGCCTGGGAGCGTATATGCGGAATGTTCAGTGCGTGGACCTGCCTGCGGATTTCCTGCGCAACAATTTCTGCTTCGGCCGGGCCCAGATCGGGCAGGATACAGGCAAACTCTTCGCCGCCATAGCGGGCGGGGGTATCGGAGGCGCGTTTCACAACGCGCTTGAGGGTGGCAGCGATCATCGCAATGCAGCGATCCCCGGCAGGATGGCCGTAGGTGTCGTTGAACTGTTTGAAGAAGTCGATGTCGAGCATGATAACCGAAAGCCAGGCCTCATCGCGGGCGAGCCGCGCGCATTCGGCACGCAGGGTGCGCTCCAGATAACGCCGGTTCTTGAGGCCGGTCAGGGCATCGGTAACGGCCAGATTGGCAAGCTGGTCGCGCAAGCTTTTGAGTTCCATATGGTTGGTAACCCGTGCCCGCAGAATCGCTGGCTGGATGGGCTTGGTGACATAATCAATGGCCCCGAGGGAAAGACCCCTCATCTCATCGGCCGTGTCGCCAAGGCCCGTGGTGAAGATAACAGGAATGTCCACCAGATCAGGGTCGTTTTTGATCCGCTTACAGACCTCAAACCCATCCATCTCCGGCATCAGCACATCGAGCAATACGAGATCGGGCTGCAATTCGCGCATTGTTTCGAGCGCCTGGGCACCCGAGATCGCAAAGCATACCTCATACTGATCTTCAAGGATGGCATTAATGATCTCGATATTCGAGATTTCGTCATCCACAACAAGGATCGTTGCTCTTGTCATCAGGCAGCACTTTCGTCACGCGGATTGTACGCGTACTGCAGGTTTTCAATGAGTTTAAGTGCCGTGTCGTAGTCGAGTTTTTCCACGGCTTTCAGAATGGGGTGGAACGCGCGGGCATCTGCCGCAATCCCTGTTGCCGTGGCATAGCGGTCAAAGCTGGACCGGGCGCCAAGGCTGCGGCGTTTAAGATGTGTACGCAGATCTTCAAGAGCCGCTGCGCTGGCATCATCGTGCGTTTCGGCGGAGGCTGGCAGAGCGGCGTTCACAGGGTGTGTTTTAAGGCTGCGGGCCGCAGCTATTGCGGGGGTCAGCTGCTCTTCCATTTCGGCGAGTGTGGACAGAGCAGCGCCGACATTCCCAGCAGAAAGGTAGTCTTCGACTGATGCGGCTGATGCCTGCAATCCCCGGATTTCGAGTGATCCGGCCACCCCCTTTAATGTGTGAGCAAGGCGTCGTGCATCCTGAGCCTGATCCTCAACGATCAGGTTCCGGATTTCAGAAGCGATTGCGGCATACTGCTCGCCGAAGTTTATGATCAGTTTGCGAAGCAATGGCGTCTTGCCATTCACTCGGCCGAGGGCGGCGGCCAGATCAAACGGAGGCAGCTCATCAGGCAACATGGAGGGCGTGTCGGCAGTTGCCTGCGGACGGGCTCTGGCCTTGCCACGGGCAGTCAACCATCTGTTCAGTTTTTCAATGAGTTCGGTGGGATCAACCGGCTTGGCGATGTGATCGTTCATGCCCGCATCAAAGCAGCGCTGTTTTTCTTCCTCGTAGGCATGGGCCGTCATGGCGATGATGGGTAGGCGGGCTGCGGGCCAGCTCTCACGGATGGCGCGAGTCGCGGCGATCCCATCCATTTCCGGCATTTGAACATCCATCAGTACACAGGCATAGTTATCGCCGTTTTCAATCATCATGCCACATGCGATGCGGCCATTTTCGGCGCAGTCAGTCTCAAGCCCCGCATCGCGCAGGAGCTCAGCCGCGATCTCCCGGTTAATTTCATTGTCGTCCACGACCAGTATGCGCAATCCTTCATGGGCGGCGGCGATGCGTGGAGACGTGCGCGCTGCCTGTGCCGGGGCATTGGCCGACGTCAGTGTGTCGGCGGGCGGCTGGCCGGAAAACAGATCGAGGATGGTGTCTCGCAGCATGCGGGGATCAACCGGCTTCTGAAGGAAGGCGGAAATATCGGCAGCACGGGCTTCCTGCATGAATTCATCTGCGCAGTAGGCTGTCACCATCAGCGTGATCGGCATTTTTTCCTGATTGCCCGCTGAGCGCATTGCCCTGGCCGTGTCCATGCCATCCATGCCCGGCATCTTCCAGTCGAGCAGCACCAGATCGTAGGGGGTTCCCTTTTTATTGGCGCTATCAAGCGCGCTGAGTGCTTCCTCGCCGGAGGCGACGAGGTCAACGGCCATATCCCAGGAGGCAAAAATCTCATGGATGATCTGGCGGGCGGCGGGATTGTCGTCTGCCGCCAGGACATTCAGTGTCTGGATCTGCGCCGGCAGGCGGTCGCTATCCTGCTGGTGTTCGTCTTCCACGAGAACCTTGATGCGGAAGGTGAAGGTGCTGCCTTCGCCAATCTTGCTCTCGACACGGATGTTCCCGCCCATTTGCTCCACGATCTGGCGGCAGATGGCCAGACCAAGTCCGGTGCCCCCGAATTGGCGCGTGGTGGAGCTGTCGGCCTGGGAGAAGGATTTGAAGAGTTTTGCCTGCTGCTGTTCATCCATCCCTATGCCGCTGTCGCGCACGCTCAATTCAAGGACGACGTCCCGGTCCTGCGAAGACGCAACATCTGCGCGCACGATCACGGTGCCGTTCTCGGTGAACTTCACGGCATTGCTGAGAAGATTGAGAACCACCTGATTGAAGCGCAGCTCGTCTCCGATGATCTTGCGGGGGACTGCAGGCGAGATACGTGTTTCCAGTTTCACGCGCTTGTTGTCCGCGTCGATGTTCACAAGGTTGATCTGGTTGGTGATGGCGGCCCGCACGTCAAACGGGCGCGCCTCCAGCGTCAGCTTGCCGGCCTCATTCTTGGAGAAATCGAGGATGTCGTTGATCAGGCGCAGCAGGGAGACGCCCGCATCGTTGATCTTGGACACATGATCCTTTTGCTTGGGGGACAGGTCCGTGCGGGCAATCAAGTGGCAAAACCCAAGAATGGCATTCATTGGTGTGCGGATTTCATGGCTCATGCTCGCCAGGAAAAGGCTCTTTGCCCTGTTTGCCTCTTCAGCTTCGCGGGTCCGCTGTGTCAGGGCCTCGTTCTTGATCAGGATTTCCTCGCTCATTCTCCCGATACGGTCAAAGCTTTCGACCAGCTTATGGCTGATCCAGACCAGCACGATGGTCTGGAAGATCACGATGCCGGCATGCAGGATCACCCGCCCGATATTGCCATCCTGCGAGAACACGGCGGAGGGCAACAGGTAGAGAAGTACAAGATGGTGCAACGATACGGCAACGGCGCCGGTGACAATGGCACGCCAGTCACACCAGGCGATGGTCAACGCCAGCATCGCGAAGAAATACATGTGCATGTCCATTTGCCAGGTATGACCTGTCAGAAGGAACAGCATGATGGCCGGCTCGCCCATCAGCGCGACGGCAGAGAGATACCGGGTTACCGGCGCGGCGCCATGGCGAAGCCATGAGAGGTGATAGCATCCCGCCAGAACCATGCCGGCGAGTGCGGTCCATAATGGCGAATGCCCGGTCTGTAGGGCGATGAGGACCAGGGCGGGGACATGCGCCCAGAGTATGAGCAGCAGGAATTTGCCAAAGTGGGCGCGCAATGTGTCGAGTTGGGCGATCATTGTATCGTTTCTCCGCTGGCAGGGGGGTAACACCCGGACTTTACCGGCGCCGGCAGCACGATCCACGCGCCAGCCTCATGCAACTTTTCCGGGAAATCGGGCGCGCTCGAGGAGGCGATCACCACATTCGGGAACCGGGTGATATCCTGAAGCCCGCCACGGGCCTGGCCTATGATGCCGATAGCTTCACCCTGGCTTGCACCGGGAGGGGCAATAACCAGATACTGACCCCGTGTGCTGCCTGTGGAAAATGTTGCAATCTGTAACGCAACAAGGCCCGTCAGCATCAGCATGACAGCGGGAAAAATGTCTGCCAGGCGTTTTTCCGCCCCGTTTGCGGCCTGGGGAACGGAGTCCCCGCGCCCCATTGCGATCACTTTCTGCATTGCCGTCCGTCTTGGTAAATTTTTTCTTGAACACGTTGTACGGCAACATTCTGTGCATTTGGTTAGCGTTCCATCTTCCGGGGCGCGGGTTCATTAACATTACGCCGTCCGGTATACACAAGTTGCGAAACTCCGGTCCGGTAATCTCATAAACAGGTATTGTGTGCGGGACGGGTCTGCCCTTCCGGAGTTGGAATGTTTGTCGGGACAGCCGCGCCTGAACGGTCGAGGTTGATGTCTGGCTGCCGGGAATGGCTCAGACTCTGCATCGGGACTTTCAGGATCTCCCGCTGAATGCTCCAGCCAGCGGTGGTATCGCGGTTTCCGGGCATGCGAAGTCTGCAGAATTTCACTGTGACCCATTCATCTGTGTACAGCCAATTTGATCTCGACGGGCAGCTTTACTGCCGGACTGACTTTCGAAGCCAGGTGCGGGGTCGCACTTCGTGAATGGCGGCACCTTCCAATGACGTGACATCCGCTTGCGCGCGAATATAAGGCGACGTGGTCAGCAAGAAGGAACTGCTAAGTTGTGCCTGGCCTGGAACCTGTGTCGATGAGGCCAACCTGACCGGCTGGCCCGATGCCGGGCGAATTCAAAAAAGTACAGCCAAAGCAAAAAGTGTATGGTTCTGCCCCAGTCCTGAAGATAGAGCGGGTCCATGACAATGCTTCAAACCGATTTTCAGTCATTGATCCAGAAAGCTATCGATTCCAAGACAAAGCCCGTTGGCTCGCTCGGGCGGATTGAGGCGTTGGCAGCCCAGCTTGCCCGGATCCAAAACACCTTGATGCCCGTTGCCGCGAGTTGCGGTCTGACCCTCTTCGCCGGCGATCATGGCATGGCGCTCGCAGGTGTGTCGGCCTATCCGCAAGCTGTGACACGGCAGATGGTAATGAACTTCCTGGGCGGAGGCGCCGCTGCCAATGTCTTTGCACGCACGCTGGGTGTCGACGTTGAAGTGGTTGATTGCGGGGTGGCAGGGGAGCCGATCAACGCGCCGTCTCTGCTGTCGCGGCGGTTAGGAGCGGGGACGGCTAATGCGATTGAGCGCCCTGCCATGACCGCTGTAGAGCTGGATAAGGCGCTGGCTAATGGTCGCGCGATCGGGGGCGATAGCGACCATGATACCGCATGTTTCGGCGAAATGGGCATCGGGAACACGTCGTCGGCGAGCCTCGTTGCGGCGAAGATTCTTGGCTATCCCGTGGCAGATCTTGTTGGGCGCGGCACAGGCCTTGCCGACGATGGCCTGAAGCGGAAGCAGGCTCTGCTGGAGGCAGCGGCAGGGCGAACGCCGGACAGCCTGCCTGCAGATCACGCGCTGATGGAGTATGGGGGCTTCGAGATCGCAACTATGACCGGTGCAATGACCGCGGCGGCTGGCGCGGGCAGGGTCGTGCTGGTTGATGGCTTCATCGCAACTGTTGCAGCCCTTTGCGCGCGCGAGCTCTCGCCGGGGTGTGCCGCGAATTTTGTGTACGCCCACCGCTCCGCAGAAGCCGGCCATGCCCGCGTTCTGGAGGCGCTGGCGGCCAAGCCCCTCCTCGATCTCGACATGCGGCTGGGGGAGGGCACGGGCGCGCTTCTGGCCTGGCCTCTGGTGCAGGCCGCCGCTGCGATGCTGCGCGACATGGCAAGTTTTGAAAGCGCTGGTGTGAGCGGTCCGGCATGAAGGACGAGTTTGCCAAACTCTGCCTGGCCATTCAGTTCCTGACGCGCATTCGTCTGCCGTTCGAGCCCGGCTATACGCCGGCACGGATGGCAATGACCCCCGCTTACTATCCACTCGTCGGAGCAATGATAGGCGGGATGTGTGCCGGGGTCTTCTGGCTTGCGGCGCTTGGTTTGCCGGGGCCTGTCAGCGTTGTCCTGGCCCTCGGCGCAGGCTTGCTCCTGACCGGGGCCTTCCATGAGGATGGCCTGGCAGACACATTTGATGGAATTGGCGGCGGGCTGACGCGCGAGCAGGCGCTGACCATTATGAAGGACAGCCGGATCGGCACCTATGGCACAGCGGCGCTGGCCGGCATCCTGCTTCTCAAAGCCGCTGTTCTGTCCTTCCTGCCGGGCTCGCTGATTGTAATGGCGTTCGTGGCCGGACATGCGCTCTCCCGGCTCTCGGCCGTAATGGTCATCGTGACGAGCCGCTATGTCCGCGACGAGGGGACAGGGAAGCCTGTCGCTCAGGGCCTTTCAGGCGGGGGACTGGCAATCGCCTGTCTTACGGGCGCGCTCATCCTCGGGCTTTGGCCGCTCGTGCAACCATTCCCCGCAGTGTTCTACGGGCTGGGCGGAGTGATTGCCGGCCATGCACTTATGCGGCTGTTCTTTGAACGCAAGCTTGGCGGCTATACCGGCGACACCCTGGGCGCTGTCCAGCAGGTCAGCGAGGCGGGCTTTTATCTGGGCCTGCTCCTGTGGCTCTGATCCTGCTGCGTCATACCCGTCCCGATGTGCTCACCGGTACCTGCTATGGAGCGCGGGACGTTGGATTGGCGGCGACCTTTGCCGGGGAAGCCGAAGCACTGCTGCCCGGATTACCCTCATTCAGCCGCGTCGTGACCAGCCCGCTTTCACGCTGCCGGCGGCTGGCTGAGTATATCGGCGCGCGGGCGAGCTGTCCCCTCACCGAAGACGATCGCCTCAGGGAAATGAATTTTGGGTCCTGGGAGGGACGTTCATGGAATGAAATTCCGTTTACGGAGATAGATATCTGGGTGAACGACTTTCTGCATGCGCGTCCGCATGGCGGCGAAAGTGTCGCCATGCTGCGCGCCCGAACCTTCGAAGCGCTCGATGCATATCGGAAGTTGGGGGGCGACACCTTGATTGTTACCCATGCCGGCGTCATCAAGGCCGCTCTCGCAACGGACGAAACCGCCGACAGCCATGCAATGACGCTGGATTTTGGAAACTTTGTTACTTTGATTGACTGAAAGGGCGCTGCATGAGCGAACACGACACACACACCGAAAAGATGAAGGCGCTGCAGGCTGAGCAAAAGAAGAAGACCTCTGAAGCGCGTGATCCGGGTCGCGGTCTCGTGCTGGTTCACACCGGAGATGGGAAGGGCAAGTCGAGTTCTGCATTCGGTGTCATCATCCGGGCGCTCGGCTGGAAGCAGAAAGTCGGGGTCGTCCAGTTCATCAAGGGCAAATGGATCACAGGCGAAAAGCAGTTCTTTATGGCGCTTAAGGATCAGGTGGACTGGTACACAATGGGTGATGGCTTCACCTGGGATACGCAGGACCGGGACCGCGACATTGCAGCGGCCGAAGCGGCATTTGCCAAAGCTCGCGAGATGATGGAGCGCGGCGACTATGATCTGATTGTGCTGGATGAAATCAATATCGCGCTTCGCTATGATTATCTTGACGTGGGAGCCGTGATTGAGGGACTGAAGGCCCGGTCAGACCGGACAAGCGTCATCCTGACGGGGCGCAATGCCAAACCGGAACTCTGTGAATATGCAGACCTCGTCAGCGAAATGACCGAAGTGAAGCACCCCTTCAAGGCCGGTATAAAGGCTCAGCGCGGAATTGATTTCTAGCAATTGCTTTTTGCGTCATTGGCCAAAAGAGGCATTGACACACATTCGCACTTGCAACATCAACCCCATCAGATGGTGCTCCCCTGACAGGGAGCTAAGAGGGAAGCCGGTGTAAATCCGGCGCTGTACCCGCAACTGTTAGCCGGGAGCTGATGGCCACTATGCCACTGGAACGCGAGTTCTGGGAAGGCGGCCAAAGGCGACGATCGGTGAGCCAGGAGACCTGCCATCGCGTCGTTTGTCCGGAGGCCGGGAACAGTTCTCTGCGGGCGGGAAGGCTAATGCCTCTCCTTTAGTAACGACATCGAGAAAATTGGCTGGCCGCCCGCATGAGAGACCTCATGGGCCAGATGACGTCGTTATGAATTGCACCCATCTTTCCGGGCGGCAGGGTGCATTGAGGGGAATACCCATGTCGTATAAAACGGCACTCATCAGCGTGGCCGTCATGGCCGCGAGTGCATCCGCTTTTGCCCAAATCTCTGAGACTGAAGAAAACCGGCTCAGATCGGTCGTCGTCGAGGGGTCGCGCCTCGACCAGACCGCCACCGAGGTCGGCTCCAGCGTCAGCATTATCGGCAAGGAAGACCTTGAAAAGCTGGACCTGGACTTCGCGTTAGATGCCGTGGCGACGGCGCCGGGCGTGACGATCAACCAGAATGGCGCCTTTGGTGGCTCTGCCAGTGTCCGCATTCGAGGAGCATCCTCGGGCCAGACTCTGGTTCTCATTGATGGCGTTCCTGTCGGCGATCCGTCGACGACCGATGGCAGCTTCAATTTCGCCTATCTCGACACAGCCAATGTCGAGCGGATCGAAGTCCTTAAGGGGCCTCAGTCCACCCTCTGGGGCTCAAATGCCATAGGCGGCGTGGTCTCCGTCACTTCCCGCCAACCAAAGACCGGGTTCGGTGGCAGCGCATTTGCCGAATACGGATCGTTCAACACGCTCCGGGGCGGCGCATCCATTGACGGCGCGAACGAGACTGGAGATTTCCGGCTTTCGGCAACCGGCATCTCGACTGACGGCATTTCAAAATCCGACAAAGAGAATGGCAACACCGAAGAGGATGCCTACGACTCAACCACAGTGTCAGCGAAAGGTGGCCTGAACCTTCCCAACTCGGCCAGACTGCAGGCAACGATCCTCCATAACCAGGCTGAGTCAGAATATGACAGCTTCTCCTCGGGTGCGCAGGGAAGCGTCGCCGATGGGGATGAGGTTACCGAGAACGAAACCCTGTCGGGCAACATTTCGCTCAATCTTCCGCTCCTGGATGATCGGTTCGAGAACCATTTCCTCATCGGATATTCCGATATCACTCGCGAGAACTTCACCAATGGCGCGCAAAGCTACTTTGCTGAAGGCGACAGGACACTCTACCGCTATCAGGGCACCTTCGCGATAAATGACGCAAACAAGGTGTCCTTTGGCGCAGAGCGTGAAGAGACCTCCGCCAACGGAGACGAGGCCAGCATTGACGGGCTGTTTGCCCTGTACGAGCTCAAACCGGTCGAAACCCTGACGCTGACCGCAGGCTTACGCCAGGACGACGACAATCGGTTTGGTTCGGAGACAACGGCCCGAGTGGCCGCCGCGTGGAACGTAACCGGCCATGTGACGATCCGCTCCAGCTGGGGCCAGGGCTTCAAGGCGCCTTCGCTATTCCAGACGACTTACATCTGTACCTTCTGTGGCCTGAGCGAGCCGAATGTAGACCTCATGCCCGAGACGTCCGAAGCTTTCGATATCGGACTGGAGTGGCGTTCAGGGGATGGGCGCGCAGAAGCAGGTGTTACCTATTTCGATCAGAACACTGACAACCTTATCGACTTTTCCTACACTGCAGGTTATGACAACATTGCGCGTGTCGAAAGCAAGGGCGCCGAAGTGTTTGCCGGCTACGTTCTTACGAACTGGCTCAGCGTTGACGGCAATTACACCTACATCGACGCGCACGACGGTGACGGCAACGAACTCACCCGTCTACCGAAACATTCCGCCAATTTTTCACTTACTGTCGATCCGGATGGTCCGTTCTCCGGAGCGGTGCTGGTTCGATATAACGACGATGAGGCCAATACAAATGGCACGACACTGGATGGATGGACGCGCGTCGACCTGACGGGACGTTATACGCTCAATGAACGCGTTGAACTGTATGGCCGTATCGAAAACCTGTTTGATGAGGATTATCAGCAGATCCTCGGCTACGGCACGCCCGGCCTTTCAGGCTCGGTTGGCATCCGCCTGCGCTACTAGGAGTAGCTGATGTCGAGACTGGCGATCTTCTCTCTTCTGGCGTTCGGACTTTCAGCCTGCGGTGCTCCGCCCAAGCCGCAGACAGATAGAGCTGACCGCCCGATGCGGATCGTCAGTCTCGATTACTGCGCAGATCAATACGTTCTGAAACTGGCGGATGCGGAGCAGATCCTTGCAATATCGCCGGACGGCGTGAAGGAGTTTTCCTATATGCGCCACGAGGCGGCCGGGGTGCCGACGGTTCGGCCAGTGGCAGAGGATGTGCTGCTTCTCAAGCCGGATCTCGTCGTCCGCGCTTATGGAGGCGGACCAAACGCCGCGGCTTTTTTTGAACGTGCGGACGTCCCTGTGCTGACAGTAGGATGGACCTCGAATGTTGACAGCGAAGAAGTTGGCTCCATTCCGGGATTGATCCACTATATGGCTGAAGGCCTCGGTCAGAGCGAGCGGGGGCGGGCTCTCGTCGCCGAGTTCCGCGCGCGCCTGGAAGCCCTCCGCAAGCGCACAAATGGCGAGACAGCCCTTTACATGACCCCGGCAGGCATTACGACCGGTCCCGGTTCCATGGTGCATGAAATGCTTCTGGAAGCAGGCTTCGAAAACTTCGAACGGAAGCCGGGCTGGCGCTCACTTCCGCTCGAACGCCTTGCCTATGAGCAGCCGGACGCCATCGCTGCCGCTTTCTTCGAGCAGCTGACAAACCATCCGGACTCCTGGAGCCCGATGAAGCATCCGGTCGCGAAGCGTCAAATGAATGAGCAGACGATGGTCCCCCTGAAGGGCGCCTGGACCGCCTGTGGCGGCTGGTTCATTCTCGATGCCATCGAAGCCTTGGCAGAGGGAGGCGCGGAATGATTGAGCGTCTTTTGTTGCCTGGCCTGATCGCCGCCTCCGTGCTCGCCATCTTCATCGCCTGCCTTCTGGGCTCTACACCTTTGCCTGCCGATCGGGTCATGGCAGCTTTCTTTGGCGGCGCCGATACCGGTGACCGTCTCGTCGTCTGGCAGATCCGTCTGCCACGGGCCATCGCCGCCTTCATCACTGGCGCAGCGCTCGGCATCAGCGGCGCCGCATTGCAGGGCTTGTTGCGTAATCCGCTCGCAGAACCGGGCGTCCTGGGTGTCTCGGCTTCAGCCTCCCTGTTTGCAACCTTTTCGCTATATTACGGTCTTGTCGCGCTCTCGCCTTGGGTTCTGCCACTCTCTGCAATTGGGGGCGCACTCGCCGCGACTGTTTTGATTGCGCTTGCCGCCATTCGGACGCGGTCTGTCGTCACGCTCATTCTGATAGGTGTCGGGCTTTCCAGCTTTTCCGGAGCAGCAATGACTTTGCTCATGAACCTTGCCCCCAATCCTTTCTCACTGTCCGACATGATCAACTGGATGCTCGGATCGGTTGCCAATCGCAGCTTTCAGGAAGTTGGCCTCGTAATACCGTTCATTGTCGCGGGTAGCGGAATTCTGTTTATGTCGCGCCGCGGGTTATCGGCCCTGACCCTTGGCGAGGAAGCAGCAAGTGGGGTCGGGCTCAATCTGAGAAATCAGCGTATACTGACGGTTCTTGGCGCCGGTCTGGCAACGGGTGGATCGGTTGCGCTGGCCGGAGCCATCGGTTTTGCCGGGATTGTCGCTCCGCACATTATCCGACCCCTGGTGAAGCATGATCCGGCGCGATCGCTCATTCCATCGGCGCTTCTGGCGGGCCTGTTTCTCGTTTTGGCGGATATAGGGGTACGCCTGCTGCCGACCTCCAACGAGCTTAAACTGGGCGTCGTCGCTTCGTTGGTCGGCGCTCCTGCCTTTGTCTGGATCGCAATGAGAAGGCGTACCCTGAATGGCTGACCTTGTGATCCGCAACCTTTCTGTGAGCGCTGGCAAGGTCAAACTTGTTTGCGAGGCGAATTTCAGTCTGGCGCAGGGCGAACTGGTGGCACTGCTGGGCCCTAACGGAGCCGGGAAAACCAGCCTACTTCGCTCAGCACTCGGGCTTGTAAAGCGGGCCACTGGCGATGCGTTGCTGGATGGTACTGACAGCGAAAAGCTCTCGTCCATGCAGCGCGCTCGCCGGGTCGCCTATCTGCCGCAACAGCGCCCGCTCGCCTGGCCGAACACAGTCCGCGACGTTGTCGCCCTTGGCCGCTTTGCCTACGGCGCTGCTCCGGGGCGCCTGAGCCAGGCTGATTCTGTTGCCGTTGAGCGCGCCATCAGGCTCTGCGACCTTACCGCTCTCGTCGACCGTCATACCGACACGCTATCGGGCGGTGAACTTGCGCGAGTTCATTGTGCCCGGGCCTTCGCGGCAGACGCCCCGCTTCTGGTCGCGGATGAGCCTGTGGCCGCGCTGGATCCGCGCCATCAATACCGCGTCATGGATATCATCCGCCACTACGTCGACGGGGGAGGTGGCGCGCTCGTCGTCCTTCACGACATCGCCCTTGCTGCACGATATGCAACACGGATGGTCTGGATGAAGCACGGGCACATCATAGCCGATGGCACACCCGATGAGACGCTTACGGAGGATCGTCTGGCTGAAGTCTACGGGGTCCGCGCGCGTGTGAGTGGCCGCTCCGTAGAGATAGAAGGGACAATATGACAGCAAAGATATTGATGCTGCAGGGCACAGGTTCTGATGTCGGAAAGTCCATACTTTCGGCAGCGATTTGCCGGATTGCAAAACGCCGGGGCTTGAACGTTGCACCCTTCAGGCCGCAGAACATGTCGAACAATGCTTCCGCCTGCGCCTCCGACGGCGAAATCAGCCGCGCGCAAGCGCTCCAGGCCATGGCGTGCGGACTCGTGCCCCATACAGATTTCAACCCCGTCCTACTGAAGCCGGAAACGGACCGGCCTATGTTTGATCTTGCTGGCATATCCCATGGCGCGCGCTCGGCGCATGGCCTCATCGAGGGCACCTATCTGCACGGCGCGTTCTCGAACGATGCGTTTCGCCGTGGTTGGCAACCGGCGACGTGATGACACCCGCTCTGCTCATGCTGGCTTCCTGGGCGGTCGAGGCGGTGTTCGGCTGGCCTAACTGGCTTTATTGGCGCGTGCGCCACCCAGTGGTCTGGCTGGGAGTCTTGATCGGCTGGCTAGAACAGGGCCTCAACAGACAGGCATTTTCGCATTGGGTGCGTTACATGTTCGGTGGGTTTACCAGCTTGCTCGCGGTGACGCTTGCCACTTGGTTGGCAGTGCTTTTGGTGCACAGTCTTCCTGATGGATGGACAGGCTATGTGGTCCAGGCGGCTATTGCGTCCAGCCTTCTTGCATCGCGCAGTCTCTACCAGCATGTAGCCGCGGTTGCCGTGCCGCTTTCGGTTGGCGACCAGTCCGCAGCCCGCAAGGCGGTGTCGCTGATCGTCGGCCGCGATCCCAGCCGGCTGGATGAGGCCGGCATCGCCCGCGCGTCGATTGAAAGCCTCGCTGAAAATGCCTCAGACGGTGTCATCGCACCACTTTTTTGGGGCGCGCTTTTTGGAATTCCCGGTCTCGTCGCCTACAAAACCATAAATACTCTGGACTCGATCATTGGCCATCGCAATGAACGGTACGAAGCATTTGGCGGCTTCGCGGCTCGGCTTGATGATGTCGCCAATCTGATCCCAGCGCGCATGACGGGTCTGTTCGTTGTAATCGCTTCTATGCGTTTCTCAGCATTGGCAATAGTGGTGAGAGACGCGCGAAAACATCGGTCGCCGAACGCTGGCTGGCCTGAAGCGGCGATGGCTGGCGCGCTCGGCATCCGCCTCTCGGGTCCGCGTATATACGGTGACAGGTGCAGCGAGGAGCCATGGCTCAATCCCGAAGCGCGAGACCCCGGCGCCTCTGATATTCAAAGGGCGCTGCGGCTTTACATACTGGCGCTGGCGCTGGTCGGTCTCACACTGATTGGCGTTGTTCTGTTGGGGGCGTCCAGGTGAAACCGGATCTTGTTCATGGCGGCGCGCTAGACCGGATGCGTGCGGCCTTCCCTGATGCGCCTGAGCCCTGGATCGACCTTTCGACCGGGATCAATCCATGGGCTTACCCGGTTGGAGGCATTCCGGATACGGTATTTCGACAGCTGCCCACTCAAGAGGCTTATAATGCCTGCCGGCAAGCCTTGGCGGAGAGCCTGCGGAGCCCTGCAGAGAACCTCATTCTCGTCCCCGGCAGCGAACTTCTCATTCGCCTGTTGCCGATGGTGATCAAGCCAAAGAAAGTTACCATTTTATCTCCGACATATGGCGACCATGCCGATGCGTGGCGCCGGGCAGGCGGAGAGGTTGTCGAAACTACAGATCCACTGGGCAGGGCCGATCAGGCCGATGCCGTGATCATTTGCAATCCCAACAATCCCGACGGTCGTTATTTTGAGCCGGACGCTTTGTTGCAGGCGGCCGCAAGTCTTGCGCGCCGTAGTGGCTGGTTGATTGTCGACGAAGCCTATGCTGATCTCGATCCGGCGTTCAGCCTGACGCGTTATGGCGGTATGGACGGATTGATCGTCTTGCGCTCCTTCGGGAAGTTCTTCGGTCTGGCCGGCCTCCGGCTCGGTGCGCTTATCGCTCCCGAGGCTACCCGGATGGAAATGCAGAACGTGCTAGGGGTCTGGCCGGTATCCGGCCCGGCTATAGCCATCGGTGCGCAAGCCTGCGGCGACCTTGCCTGGCAAGCTGAAACCCGCTGCCGGCTCGTTAGGGGCCGAGAGCGTCTGGACCACATTCTTCGATTGTCAGGCCTGAAAATATGTGGGGGTACGGATCTCTTTCGGCTCGTAATCACAGATAACGCCCGCGCCCTTTGGGAAGGCCTTGCACATAGGGGGATTTATGTTCGCCGGTTTGCCTGGAGCGACCGGCTTGTGCGGATCGGACTTCCCGAGAACGAGAAGGCCGAAGATCGCCTGCTGGCTGCCCTCACGACTTGAGGCGCAGCGGCAGGCCCGCAGCGATGAATTCGACAACGTCGCAAACTGAAGCGACACGCTGATTGAGCCGCCCCTGTGCATCGCGGAAGGAACGGCCCAGTTTCGTTTCTGGTACAAGTCCCAAGCCAATTTCGTTCGAAACGAGAAACACCGGCGTGCTCATGGAGCCAAGTGTGGTGCAGAGCCTGTCAATTTCGGCGTTCACACTCCAGTCATGATGCATCAGATTGGAGAGCCATAGCGTCAGGCAATCGACAACGATGACTTCATTATCCTTGGCTTCGCCCAGCGCGGCAACCAGATTCAGCGGAGTTTCGATCATACGCCATCCCGTGGTGCGGTCTGCCTGATGCCGCTCAATCCTGCTTGCCATCTCTTCGTCCAAAGGTTCGGCAGTAGCAATAAAAACACGGCATGGCGAAATATTCTCTGCCAAGTCCTGTGCTCGGCGGCTCTTGCCGGATCTGGCCCCTCCTAAGAGTAAAGTGGTTGTCATTACGCTGGTCCTCTCGCTTGAGCGCCCCAGTTCCTATTCACGGAACGGCGTAATTTAAAGGACTGTTTTCAGAAGCGTTTTGGCGGCCTGCCTTCTTCGAGCACCTGCTTAACGCGCGCCTCCAGCTCCTCTCGTTTCCTGATTCCATATCCAGGCGTTCGAATATTGGGCCAGAATCCTCCCCACTTTGCTTCATAAGCAAAGCGACAGTGTATCTTGCCGACTTGAGGCGATCCATGAAATCCCCACTCATTACTCCTCGGTAGTGGTTTAAGTGATTTATGCAATATCAGCTTGGTGCCCGCCAAATATCGGGCAGTCCCGTGGGGCAGTTGCGTTAACTGCTGTCCTTCTCAAAACTGAGACTTTCAAAGTTTAGGTTCGGTGACCGGGTGTATCCTGATCAATGTTCAAAATGGGATACAAATTGATTGAGGGACTGATTTAGGGGGTTTAAAACATTGAAAACTATATTCAATTTTGACGCCCTAGAGTGCACCGCGAAAGGTCAGATTTAGACGCATCCGCCCCAGTTTCGGATGCGCGCCCTCCTTCAGGGCCAGGACGCCGTGATGGCAGAGGCGCGACGGGCCGCCCCACACGGCGACATCGCCATGGCGCAGCGCATACTTCCTGATCGGGTCTGCGCGCCTCAGGCCACCGAACTGGAAAGTCGCGGGCAGGCCGAGCGAAACGGAAACAATCGGATGGGCGAACTCGCGTTCGTTCCTGTCCTGATGAAGCGACAGCTTCGCGCCAGGTTCATAGCGGTTGATGAGGCATGTATCGGGGCGGAACCTGCAATATCCTGCCTCGGTCGCGGCGAAGACCGCCAGTGCCATAAAGCTCTCGGGCATCGGGTGCCAGGGCTTTCCGGTTTCGGGGTCCGTGGCATCATAGTGATAGCCGGTGCGATCGGTCACCCAACCGGCCTGACCGCAGTTCGTCATCGCGACGGACATCACGTGACCCCCGGGCGTGGCCATTCTGCGAAAGGGTGACACTGTGGTGATTGCCTGGATCGCGGCGAGCAGATCCACCTCGCAATCCAGCGCGAAGCCGCGTAGCAGGACAGCACCTTCAGCCAGTTTTTCCCGTGCAGTCTGGCGAGGTTCCTCTGCGCCGAACAGGTCCGTCATAAACTGTGTCTCCCTGAGCAGAAGGATACAGGAATGGTCTGTATCACGCCAGAAGCGGGCCGGAGTGCAGGAAATACGTATTCACTGGCCTGAGCCCTGGCGTCCCTCATTGATTGTGAGAGCCTGGCCCTTTCACAGCGCAGGTTGGAGGCGCGGCGAGGGGAGCGGAACCGAAGCTCCCGGCATGCACACTCCATCGGGATGTTCCCGGGTCATCTGGTCCGGGAAAGAGGAAGGTCATCCGAGCCGGAACCAGCTCAGCGAGCGGAGCCCTTTTCGGGCGGGAGCCCCAGCCTCAGAAGGCCCGCCCGATGAAGAGCTTTATCATGCGATCGTCGGCGCCTCGCGTAATGCCTGAGCGGACAGCCGTTTGAAGATAGACACCACTTTCCCACTCCACTTTCAGGACCGGACCGATCTGGTGGGCCTGGTCTTCAAAGCCGGGCATATCGCGCGTGGTTCCATACTCGCTGAATGCCTCAAGGCCGAAGCGCCAATTGTCTGATCCCAAAACGTTCACCCCCAGGGCGCGCGTGAGCTGCGCGCGCGTTGCGAGCGCTGTTCCGCCGTCACTTGCTTTGCCCACTTCAATTTCTGCAATTACGTTGGCGCGCCATTCCCAGACGTCTGCGAACTTGTCGGTGAGCGTCAGCCTGGCTTCAATTTCGTCCGGGTCCGCACCATCCGAGAAGCCATAAGCCAAACGAAGGCCGCCATTAAATCCGGAGGTGTCACCGGCTTCCTCGCTCCACTGGAACCAGTTCTCGATCGTCAGGCCGGTATAGTCCCAGTCTTGTCCATCCGGTTTCCGGAAGGATCCGGTCACGCGGACCTGATACCAGCCGGTTATCGCCTGATCAAAGTGAATGCGGCTTGCCAGATTGCCTTCATCCTCCATTCCGGCACGCCATTCCGCAGAGCGGTCTCCTTGTGAGATACCGGCGGAGCCGACATTGCCGGTGAGCGATTGACCCCAGGCGGCGCCGGAAAAGGCAAATCCTGCGGAGAAAGTTGTGAGGGCGATCAGAAAGTGGCGCATCAGAGTCTCTTGCAAGCTGAAAAATGCCGCCCCGGACAGGCGGGGAAACTGTCCGGGGCGGGTCTGCCCGATGAGAGGTCAGTCGGCAGAGTAAGGCAGGGAAGAGTGGTGCAGCACGAGCTGCAGAGAACCGTCTTCCGCGCGGGTCCATGCCCACGTCTTGTCGACAGTCGTCTTGTTGCCCGCCGCGTCGGTCAGGTGCACATTGCCCATCGAGATGGCGGTATTGCCGTCAATATAGATCGCGGAATTTTCGACACTGTAACCGCGCCAGCCCTTGAGGGCGAAGCCAGAGTCGCCCGGAAAATTGTCATTCTTGCCGACGAAATAGGCGAGCGCGCCCTCTGCCGTGGTGCGGAAGGTTGTGGGCGGCGCGGCCAGCGTGGGTTTGAAAAGCACCGGGCCGTCCTCGTAATTGTATGCGGCCTCAATGATATCTTCTGCAACGTCGCGGGCCTCGTCGAAGCCCTGTGTGTCGTAGGTCGTGGCAATTGTGACCAAGGCCTCGCCCCAGGCATTCTGGGCTGCGATGACATCTGCCTCGGTGATGGCAGCAGGTGCCCGCGGGGTCACCGCTGCGAGGGCCGGATCGCTGGGCGTCGCGCCGGCGGCCGGTACGATCAGAGCGAAAAGCGCGGCGGCGCTAACCAGATGGACGGTGTGTTTCATTCCTGTATCTCCTTCGGGATGCCATGCCGGCCTGCATGGATGCTGACCGGTACTGACCGAAGAGATGTTGTCGCGGCGCAAGAAGCCCCTAAGCCGGATGGCTAACCAGATTACCTAGGCCGTTCGGCCTATGCCGTGCCGCCTGTGCGCCCTAAATAAGTGGTCAGGAATAGCAGGCAGCCTCTAAGATGCAGTCAGAAACCGTTTCCGCCCTGCGGGATCTCTACAGGGCCTCGGAGGCGCGCGCGGCGCGCCTGACCCTGCTATTTGAGGCGGGCCGTGACCTGGCTTTCGCCGATGCTGCCAGCCTCAGCGCGACCCTGTCCCAATGTGCTCGCCGGGCGGCCCTTTTTGCGGGCGCTGCGGAGGGGCAGGTGATCTTCGCCGACGGAGAAGGCATTCCCCTGATCGCGCCCGGCCCGGCTGCCCGGCGAGTCGGCACTCTGATCATTGAAGACTGGGAGAACCGGAAGCGTTTCTCCGATGAAGAAGATCGCGGCGCACTGGATCTGCTCGCCGGACTGATGGCGACAGCCATCGACCGCATCGATCGCGTGCGCGAGCGGGAAGACCTGCTCGGTAAACTCAAAGAGCGCGAACGTCAGCTGGAGCATCTGGTCGGGCGGATATTTACCAGCCAGGAAGACGAGCGCCGCCGGGTTGCGCATGATCTCCATGATGGAGTTGCCCAGACGGCTGCCGCCCTGTTCCGCAGGCTGGACGCCCTGACGGAGCGCTCATCTGGGAGCGAAGCCGCTGCGCTCGCGCCGATCGCAAGGTCCCTTGTGGGAGAGCTTCGCGGGGTGATTGCGGGCTTGAGGCCAACAGCGCTCGACGATCTGGGAATCAGCGCAGCCATCTCGTCAATGGCGGACGGCCTGCGCGAAGACGGGTATGAAGTCACCTTCCGGCAGGCCGGGCCAGATCGCTGGCCCCCTGTCATTGAAACGGCGTTTTTCAGGATTGTGCAGGAAGCGCTCACCAACATTCGCAAGCATGCCGGTGGGCCATGCCAGGTTGATATTGTTCTCTCAGCTGAGCCTGATTCTGCGCGTTGGCATTTGAGCGTCAGGGATGGCGGGAAGGGGCTTGCGAGCGAGAAAAATAGAGATGTGAGCAAAAAGGGACAGAAAATCGGCCTTGAGATCATGCGTGAGCGGATGATGGCCCTGGGGGGCGAGCTTCAGGTTGGAGCTGGTCGCGACGGCGGTACAGAGGTTCGTGCCTGTCTCGAGAGGGTGCCGGAATGAACCCGCCGCCCCGCATTCTGGTTGTGGATGATCATGCGCTTGCCCGGGAAGGATTGCGGGCAATCCTGCTTGCTGCCGGATATGACGTGGTCGGAGAAGCGGCGAGTGGAGAACAGGCGGTGATCATGGCCTCTGATCTGGCACCTGACCTCGTGTTGCTGGATATCTGATGATGTCGATCGGCATGAAGGGGGGCGTAGAAATTTCCAAAGGTGCGCTCAGCTGGGATGCCGGGCTGGTCATGATATCTGCCGTCGCGCTGTCTTTTCTCTTACCCGTCATCGCGTTCACCTTCCTGCGCCTGACGACGCAGCTTGACCGGGTCGATGCTGCTGCAACGGCAGCCCATTATGGCTCGATTTCAATCGTTACGTTTGTCGCCGCAGGGCAAGCGGTGGCCGCTGCCGGGCTGGAAGCGGCCGGTTACCTTGTGGCCGTTGCCGCCCTGATGGAAGTTCCGGCCATCATTTCGGCGCTTGTCATCGCCAGCCGCGGCCACACGCACCGTGAGGCAGTTGCCGGATCGGACAAGGGTGAACTCGCCAGGGAAGTCCTGTTGAATGCTTCCGTCGTTGTCCTGCTTGGCGCCCTCGTCATTGGCTGGATTACCGGGGAGGCCGGGATGCAATCGGTAGCGCCATTCCTTGTCGCGCCGTTTCAGGGCGTGCTGTGTCTCTTTCTGCTCGACATGGGCCTGTCGGCGGGCCGCGGTCTCCGGAACGGCTGGCGTCAACTCGATGCCGGGACAATCGCCTTTGGGTTCTACATGCCCCTGATCTCTGCAGGCTTAGCCGCCGGTGTCGCCGCACTTAATGGCATGCCGCCCGGTGATGCCGCGCTCCTGATTACCCTTGCGGCGTCGGCATCATACATCGCTGTGCCTGCCGCGATGCGCCTCGCGCTGCCGAAAGCGAAGCCTTCAGTCTACCTCACTCTGCCTCTTGGAATTACATTTCCCTTCAATCTCATTTTTGGCCTGCCACTTTACATTTGGATGGCCAGGATGGTGTCTCCCGGAGCGGCCTGATCATGCATATACGCTATCGTTGTGAACTCATCATTGAGCGGATGGCCGCTCCCCGCGCCTTCCGCATCCTGGAAGACGCCGGCCTGACCGGCTATACGGTCCTGCCGGCAATATCCGGCTTTGGTGGCGCAACGCGCTGGAACCGCGATACCGACATGTCTGCCTCAAGTGATATGGTCGTGATTGTTTCGATTGGGGCGCAGGATCGGATCGATGCGGCACTGACAGAGATTGAACGGCTATTGAGTAATCACATCGGTGTGCTGAGTGTTGGCGAAGTCAGGGTGCTCCGCCCGGGCCGCTTCTGAACGTCAGAGGGTCGGCGCCGCTCTTGTCCGGAGCGGCGCCGGATTAACTCAGAAGTCGAAGAGATCCAACAATCTTGATCGTCTCTTGCCGCGGCTCGGCGAGCGTTCTTCGTTATCGAAATCATCATCCTGCCGGTTGAGGCGTTCCCGCCCGGGCAGTTCGCGCATAGCGTCTTCCCTGATGATCTCGATCAGCTTTTCCAGTTCGCCGCGATCAAGCCAAACGCCGCCCGAAGAGGGGCAAACGTCAATCTCGATTCCGTGCCGCCGGACTGTTCGCATGCTTTGTCCGTCGATGGGAGATATCAGAAGTGGCATGATCAGGCTTCTCCTGGCATCTGCGCCGACGGTGCCGGTCGCGCAGAACGATTTGACGGGTCAGACGGAATGATGCGTTGGCTGCGCCCCCTGCGTTTCCGGCTGATCACGTCACGGAGACTGTCCCGGCAGGCAAGCCGGAGCTTCTTTAGCCGCATGATCTTCAGTGTGTCTGGAAGGGGCGCCTTCATTTCCGTCTCAATCTGCCGCTCAAGCGCGGCGTGACGCAAAGCCAGCGCGCGAATATAGTTCGATGTCATCTCATACTCCTCTTGTCTGAACGCAGGAGCACGGTGGTTATCCGGAATGTGATTTTCCGAGCCTGCACCGGGTCGCTCCCGATGCGGTCCGACATCGCAACAGATCCTTCAGGGGATCAATTGCCAGAGGGGCCCGGTCCGCATACTGATTAGGTATTGATACTTTTCAGGTCAACAAGGATCAGGTGAAAAAATTTCCGTGTTTCTTCCTGGTCATTGCCAAAAGAGCGCGTCACCGGCCATGAGTGAAGCCGGTGACGGCAGGGGGCTTGCTATCGGTGCCGGCCGCGAGAGCGCAACACTTTGTCAGATTGCCTTGCCGGGATAGCGGCGAAGGCAGGACTTGAGTGGGATTTGGGCGCGGTCTGCACAACGGAACGTCCGAACAGCAGGTCGAAGTCTGCGGGGGACAGCATGTCATTCCATCCTCAGCAGATCTTTGCGCACGTCGCGGATCCGGCGCCGACGGCGCCAGGCGCGCCGGCCCTGCTGGCTGAAACGCTGCGACGCCTGCCCGGCAGGGATTGGTACGTAACCGGCGGCTCCGCCATCAGACAGAAGTCCGGGGGCAGGTGATGAGAGGGACATTTCATTCTCCTTTTTAGCAAGCCGGTGATCGGCTTGAGCAGGAGATGGGGCTTGAACCTGAATAGCTCCAATCTAACTATTCTCTCAAATCAATAGGAATAAGCTATCGATGCGCCCGACCCTTAGACAGATGCAGTATGTCATCGCCATCGCGGATACAGGCAAGTTCGGCGACGCCGCACGGCTGGTAAATGTCAGCCAGCCAAGCCTGTCGGCCCAGATTGCGGAAATGGAGGCCGGGCTCGGCGTCGCGCTTGTTGAAAGATCCAGCCGCGGGGCGATGCTGACACCTGCGGGCGAGGAGCTGGTGCGCCGCGCGCGGCTTATCCTCCGGGATGTTGAGGATCTGAAAGCCGTTGCAAAGCTTGGCCGGACAGAACTTTCCGGCCGCCTGCGGCTGGGCGTCCTGCCCACAATTGGCCCTTACCTCTTGCCCAAGGCGACCGGAGACCTGCGGGCGCGCTTTCCGGACCTGCGCCTCAGCGTGCGAGAGGAGCGGACCGTTGACCTCGATGAGCATCTCCAGGCAGGCCTTTTTGACACTGTCCTTTCTACACCGGAAGACCATCCGGGCACTGAATCAGAGCATCTGTTTACGGAGCGGCTGTATGCTTGCCCGCCGCCTGGCGATGAGCTTGCAGAAGGTGAGGGGCCTGTCGCGCTCAGTGCCCTCGAAGGCCGTTCGCTACTGACGCTCGGGGAAGGGCACAGGCTGAGTGCGATCACCCAGGAGCTCGCAAAAGCGGCTGGCGCCACAGTCAGCTCAGAGTATGAAGGGACGTCTCTGGACGCTATCCGCCTTATGGCGCAAATGGGCGCCGGCATCGCCATTCTTCCCAGCCTCTATGCCCTTTCCGAGGCCCGGCGCGATCGCGGTCTCAACATCCGCCCCATCAATGATGCCCGCGCTTGCCGGGACATTGCTCTCATCTGGCGCGAAACGTCCCCGCTGACGGCAAGCCTCGTGAGCCTGTCCACCTATCTGAAGAAGGCAGCAGAGAAGATTCTGATAACCGAAACAGGGTCATGACCAGCCAGGCAGATAGTTGAACACCGGCGGCCTATCAGGGCGCGTGGTCCGCACACCGAGTACATCGGCGGTGATTGGCCCGCTATTAGCGGTAGCCAGGTTCCGGCCATCTGAGTCGGTAGCGTGCACGCAAACCTTGAGGTTAGATTCCGTTCCGGGGGCATGTGATCTCATAGTTATTGCGTTGGCCAGAGAATTTCGTCCTCAAATCCGAGCCTTTCAAAGTTTAAGCTGGGTGACCGGGTGTATCCTGATCAATGTTCAAAATGGGATACAAATTGGGTACAAAGTGGGATACAAATTGATCGAGAGCGTGAGCTAGAAAATTGAAAATATTGGAATTTATGTTCAATTTTGACGCCCGTCACTCGCGCCATAAATTGAATGAATACAAGGTAGTATAGCGTTAATCGACTGCCTGTCAAATGCCCCGGACCATCCCGCTCTTACGGTTTTAAGATCCTCCAGTATGCGGGGCCTCTCCGGACGCGCAGCGGTGACCAGGTGCCCAGCGCAAGCCTTTAACAACAGGCATTCGTTATTAAAGGTTCGCTTGCTCTCGGTTTTTCTGGTCTCGGGTTCTGAGGTCTGTCGTCAGAGCCTTTTCAGTCCAGCTTCAGGAAGTACCGGGTGGATTTGAGTTCCCCCTGCCGAACGAGCGCGCCTTTGGCGACCATGTCGGTAAGGTCGCGCGTCGCGGTTGCGGTCGGGGCGCCTGTGATCGTCATGTAATTCTTTGCGCTGAGCCCGCCCTTGAAGCCGTCAATGCCTTCGGCGAACATGCGCAGCAAGGCTTTCTCCTGCCGCGGGTTCAGCTTCCCTGCGAGCCGGTCGAAGAGGCGCGTCTTGGCCAGCATGAACTCAACCTGCTTCAGGCTTCGGTCCTGCGCCTCAAGCGCGATATCCGCAAACCAGCTCAGCCAGCGGTCGGCGTTCACGGTTGCACTGGCGAGCTCCAGTTCGCGGTAATAGTCCTTGCGGTGGCGCAGCAGGGCGCCGGCCAGCGACATGAAGACGGGCCGCTGCCTTCCTTGCGCTAGCGCTTTTTCCGAGATGGCGCGTCCGATGCGGCCATTGCCGTCTTCATACGGATGGATGCACTCGAACCAGAGATGTGCAAGTCCGGCCCGCTCGATCGGAAGCAGCGGTGTCTCGCCGGTTGGCGCGGTCTTGTTGAACCAGGCGATGAACGCCGACATATGGCCGGGAACGGAGCTTGAAGGCGGCGCCTCATAGAGAACCTTTGGCGCGGAGGGTAGCGGCTCATGCGTTCGGTCAGAGACGATATGAGCACTTCGCTGCGCAAGTAGCGAGACGATTGGTGCGCGCCTGAAAGCGGCCGGGAGGGATGCAAGTCTCAGGATGTTAAGTCTCTGCAGTGGGTCACTCGATATCAATCCGCTTAAAGCGTTCTAGTGTGGTATGCATCTCAGCGGCGGCCGATCAGACATGCTAGACTGACGCTTTCAGGATCGGTGGTCGGGCTTCGGTGTAAGAATCCAACGGCGTTTCTATGACGACAAAAACGTCTCTGCCGAGATAAGGCGCCTTCAAGATTCATTCTCGCGAAGCCGTATACGCGGATCGTTTTTGCGTCGGCTGTTCTTCGAGAGGAAGCTGTTATCCAGCGGCGAGATTTACCGGTTTGCCCGGTAACGGCGATGTCTGAGGGTGAGGCGACAATACCGTATTGCCGACACCATTGCGTGGGTATGAGGTGCAGGATCGTTCAGCGCGAGCGCTCGCGATTAAGGTAACAAAGAAGAGCCTTGAATATTAATTAGTACAAGTGTACGAAAAATGGAGTAGTTTGTTAAATTTGGGTGGGGCCTCCCGCGCGCCCCCGAAAGATTGTCAATGAAGCGCATTGCCATCGTCGCCGCCGTTCTGGTTGCTGCCCTCAGCTTGGGCCGTTTCGTCGTGTGGCCGCGTTTGGACCCGGCGGATTCCAGCGCCGACAGCGCACTGGTGCTGTATGGCAATGTCGATATTCGGCAGGTAGAGCTTGCTTTCCGGGTCTCCGGCCGCCTCGAGACCATGAACTTCGAGGAAGGGGACGCGGTCTCGGCTGGCGAGGTGATCGCAGTCCTGGACATCGCGCCTCTGCGTGACGGACTCGTTCAGGCTGAGGCCGAAGCGTCGGTGCGACGGGCAGAGCTTGCGCGACTCGAGGCCGGGAGCCGGTCCCAGGAAATTGAGCGGGCCCGGGCCCGGGTGGAAGAACTGGAAGCGAATGTCCTGCTGGCGCAACAGACGTTCGACCGGCAGTCGAAATTACGCGACAGCGGGTATGTGTCCCAGCAAGCCTATGACACGGCGCTCGCCGCGTTGGATGCAGCCCAGAAGCGCCTTGTCGCAGGCAAGAAGGACCTCACCCTTGTGCAGCTCGGACCGCGATCCGAAGAGATTACGGGGAGCGCGGCGGGTGTTGAAGCGGCTGAGGCGGCGGTTGCTCAAGCGCGGATGAGGCTTGGCGACGCAAGTCTTGTCGCACCTTCAGACGGGGTTCTGCTGGCGCGCGTGCGGGAACCCGGTTCTATCGTCGCCGCAGGCGTGCCGGTTGCTACTTTGGCTTTGACCAGCCCGGTCTGGGTGCGCGCTTATGTCGATGAGTCCGACCTTGGCTTCGTCGTACCTGGCAAGGCAGCTGAAGTGTTCACTGACAGCGCACCTGGCAGGCCCTATGAGGGGCAAGTCGGCTTTGTCTCTCCTGTTGCCGAATTCACTCCCCGGACGGTCCAGACCCCTGATCTGCGTACTGATCTTGTGTATCAGGTTCGGATCATTGTCGACGCACCCGACAGCGGCCTCCGGCAAGGCATGCCCGTAACCGTCAAGCTGCGCCGCCCGGCGGTGGCAGATTGACCGCGCAGATGAGCTATGGAGCTCTCATGTCTGGCCCGCCACCCTTCGTTCAGATCAACAAGGTCACGAAGCGGTTTACTGCGAATGGTCCGGCAGCACTTGATGATATCTCCGGTACCATAGCGACGGGCAAGATTACCGGGCTGGTCGGCCCGGACGGCGCAGGTAAGACAACGCTCATCCGGTTGCTGACGGGCCTCAGCCGGCCCAGCGAAGGCGAGGTGCTCATAGGGGGCGTACGCGCGCACACAGCGCAGCGCACCTTGCACGAGATGCTCGGCTACATGCCCCAACGCTTCGGCCTCTACGAAGATCTGAGCGTCCAGGAAAATCTTGAACTGTTTGCTGATCTTAAAGGACTTTCAGGTGATGAGCGGGAGGACGCCTTCCGTCACCTGTTGAAGTTCACGGACCTTGCGCGGTTCACCGAACGTCTGGCCGGAGCCCTGTCTGGCGGCATGAAGCAGAAACTCGGCCTTGCCTGCGCCTTGCTGACGAGGCCGCGCCTGCTGCTCCTCGATGAGCCATCGGTGGGCGTTGACCCGATCTCGCGCAGGGAACTGTGGTCGATGGTAGGCGAGCTCGTCGACGATAGCATGGCGGTGGTCTGGGCAACCGCCTATCTGGACGAAGCGGAAAAATGCGATGATGTTCTTCTGCTTAGCGGGGGCAGGCTCCTCCATGCAGGTCCTCCCGGTGACCTGACAGCGACAATGGCCGGCCGCGTCTTCCTGGCGCGTGTTCCGCAAGAGACCCGCCGTGCCGCCATTGCAGCGCTGCTTCGCGATGCATCTGTGGCCGATGCAATCCTGCACGGCGACGCCATACGCTTTCTGACCCGCGACGGGGCCGATCTTGATCACGTCAGGACCTTGGTGAATGCAGAGAGCGTTCCTGCCACGCCCCGCTTCGAGGACGCGTTTGTCGACCGGTTGGGCGGCGGTCCGGACGGGCGGTCGCCGCTGGCCGAAGCAATGATTGCGCATCCGGATAAGGGTGACGCGGTTATCGAAGCGCGCGGCCTCACCAAGCGCTACGGGACCTTCACGGCGGCCTCCGATATCACGTTCACTCAGAAGCGTGGCGAAATCCTCGGGCTGCTTGGCCCCAATGGGGCGGGCAAGTCGACAACCTTCAAGATGCTTTGCGGCCTGACTGAGCCGAGCGAAGGCGAGGGCCGTGTTGCCGGGTTCGACTTGCGAACGGCCGCGGCCGATGCACGCGGGCGGCTGGGCTATATGGCGCAGAAATTCTCCCTCTACGGAGATATTTCCGTGGCACAGAATCTCTCTTTCTTCGCTGGTGTCTACGGTCTTGGCCGCGCGCGGGCGCGCGAGCGGATCGAAGCGATGCTGCAGGCCTTTGATCTGACGGGCCATCGCAACACCGCTGCTGCGCGCCTGCCGCTCGGATTCAAGCAACGTCTCGCGCTCGCCGCTGCACTCTTGCATGAGCCGGAGGTCCTTTTCCTTGATGAGCCGACATCGGGTGTTGATCCGATCACGCGGAGAGAGTTCTGGTCGCACATCAATGCGTTGACGGCGAAGAATGTTGCCGTGCTCGTCACCACCCACTTCATGGAAGAGGCCGAGTATTGCGACCGGATCAACCTGATCTATCGCGGCAGGACAATCGCAGAGGGCACCCCCGAGGCGTTGAAGGCGAGCTGTGCCAATCCAAACGGCTCGAGCGTGACCATGGAAGAAGCATTTATCGAGCTGGTTGCGCGATCTGAAAAACAAGAGGCCGCCTGATGCAACTGTCGCGGCTTCCTGCTCCTGTGCGTCGAGCCTTCTCGCTTGCGCGAAAGGAAACATTCCAGATTTTTCGTGACCCTTCTTCGATCCTGATCGCGTTCGTGCTACCGCTTATCCTTCTCCTTCTGTTCGGGTTCGGAATATCGCTCGATGCCAATTCGATCCGGATTGGCATCGTGGTACAGGACGCACGCACCGATGCGCGCAGTCTTGTCCAGGCATTTGAAGGTTCCGACTATTTCGAAACCGTCACGGCCTTCGACCAGGCGGCGCTTGAGCCGGGCCTTGTATCCGGTCAGCTGCGCGGCCTCGTCATCATTCCGCCGGACTTCACCGAACGCCTGCGCAGGCGCGACCCGGCCCCCATCGAGATCCTGACCGACGGCTCGCAGCCCAATACCGCTCAGTTCGTCGCGAACTATGCCCAGGGAGTCTACAGCGTATGGCAGGCACGCCGGCTCGCAGACGCGGCCCTGCCAGTCCCGGCGGCGATAACCCCGCAACCCCGCTTCTGGTTCAATGCCGAACTGACCAGTCGCTACAATCTCGTGCCGGGGTCCACGGCAGTTGTGATGACCATCATCGGCACATTGTTGACGGCGCTGGTAATCGCCCGCGAATGGGAGCGCGGCACCATGGAAGCGGTCCTTGCCACACCGGTGAGCCGGGTAGAATTATTGGTGTCAAAGATCTTGCCTTATTTTCTGCTGGGCATGAGCTCTCTGGTGCTGTGCACCCTGGCAGCGGTATTCGTTTTTGATGTCCCGTTCCGAGGCTCGGTCTTTGCGCTTGCAGCGGTTGCCGCAGCTTTCCTGGTGCCCGCCCTTGGTCAGGGATTGCTGATCTCCGCGGCGACCAAGAACCAGTTTGTTGCGGCTCAGCTGGCGCTTTTCACAGGCTTCCTGCCGGCAACGTTGCTATCGGGGTTTATCTTCGAAATCAGCGCGATGCCGCTGCCGATCCGCACGGTCACCACCTTTATCCCGGCGCGTTATTTCGTGAGCAGTTTGCAGACACTGTTTCTGGCAGGGGATGTCTGGTCGGTTCTATGGCCAGCGATCCTGAAGATGCTGGCCGTCGGCACCTTTTTCCTGATGCTGACATGGCTGGCTACGCCGAAGCGGATCGCCTGACATGTGGCGGCGCTTGCTTGCTCTGATCATCAAGGAGATGCTCGCCATTTGGCGTGATCCCAAGGGGCGCGCGGTGATCCTTGTGCCCCCCCTTCTTCAACTCGTCATCTTCGCCTTCGCGATGACGATGGAGGTGCGCAATGTCGATATTGCCGTCCTCAATCTCGACCACGAAAGGAGCGGCCGGGAAATCGTGGCAGGCTTTGAAGGCGCCTCCGCGTTCGATGAGATCATACAGCTGCAGTCCGTCAGCCAGATCCGGGAGACTATCGACAGCCAGCGCGTCATTGCGGTGGTTCATATCGGGCAGGACTTCTCCCGCCGGATCGAAGCGGGTCAGCCGGCAGATGTCCAGATCATCCTTGACGGTCGCAAGTCGAACGCGTCTCAGATCGTCAACTCGTACCTGTCGGCCATCATCGCGCGTGTGTCGGCAGCGGCATATTCAGGCGGCGCGCCGCCGGAGGCCGTCCAAGTCCGGCATTGGTTCAACCCAAATCTTGAATATGCCTGGTTCACCCTGCCGGGACTGGTCGCAACCATCACCCTACTGACCACGATCATCGTGACGGCCCTGTCGGTTGCCCGCGAGCGCGAACTTGGTACATTCGATCAGCTGCTCGTCTCACCACTCAGGCCGATGGAGATCGTCATCGGGAAGTCAGCACCTGGTCTGATCTTCGGCTACCTGCATGGCACCTTCTTTGTTCTCGTGGCCGTACTTGGTTTCAAGATTCCCTTTGCTGGGTCGCTGCTCGCGCTCTACGGATCGATGTTTTTCTATCTGCTGGCGGTGATCGGGATCGGTCTCTTTATTTCCGTGATCTCAGATACCCAGCAACAGGCGATACTCGGTGCCTTTGTTTTCGCCTCGCCTGCGGTGCTTCTGTCTGGCTTCATGTCACCGGTTGAGAACATGCCAGGCTGGATGCAACTGGCGACGCAGATCAATCCGCTCCGGCACTTCCTCGTCATAACTCAAGGCGTGTTTCTGAAGGATCTGCCACTGTCCGAGGTTGCGCGCAGTACAGCACCGCTCATCGTGATCGCAATGGTGACGCTGCCGGCCTCTGCCTGGTTACTCAGAAAGAAGACATCATAGATGGCAAAGCGCAGTGATCCTCGAAGCGTTGAAACGCGCGAACGGCTCGTCGAGGCCGCTATCGAACTGTTCGGCGTTGTGGGATTCGACGGAACATCCACCCGGGCGATCGCCGGCATGGCAGGCGTGTCCCTTGCCGCGATACCGTATCATTTCGTGACCAAGGAGAACCTCTATCTCGCAGCTGCGTCCTCGATTGCAGAGCAGGTATCGCAAAGGCTTGAGCCAGCGCTGAGCCGACTTGAAGACGAATTGCTCAACCGCGCCCTGAGCCGCAAGCAGGCGATTGAGCTGCTGGAGACGGCTTTTGGCCCTTTTGTGATGATGCTGGCAAGCAGTGACAGCGAAAAATGGGCCCGGTTCATGCTTCGTGAACAGGCCACTCCCACAGAAGCTTTTGAAATACTCTATGCCAGCAATGTTGGCCGCTTCTTCCGTGCCATCATCCATCTTACAGCAATCGCAAGTGGCGACGTGCCGGGGTCCCGGGCATCCCGTGTTCGGGGGTTGACGCTTCTCGGTCAGGCGCTCGCTTTCCGCGCCGCCCGGGCGTTGTCTTTGAGAACTCTGGAGCGCGAGGATCTGGGGCCTGAGGAAATCGTGTCCATCACTTCTTTAATTCGCGAAAATATACGCCTGTTGCAGCATCTTTAGCGGGGTATTGGCACAGACCTTCCGATGGGGTCAGTCTGACCCGATGCTGCCGACAGTCCAGATGGTTTCCTGTTCCAGTGCTCTTCAGCCGCCGTCAAACAGGATGGTCATGAGCAAGGATGAGTCCTGAATTCCCCGCAACGCGTGGTGCTCTTCGTGGTCCAGATACACCCAGTGCCCAGGCAGCAGGTCAATCGTTCTGTCGGCGAGACCCAATTGCACGTGCCCCTCGATGCAGTGGAACATGATCTGGCCAGTGACTTTGTGGGATGGGATTTCGGTTCCGGACAGTACAATAAGTCGAACCGCTTCAAAGCTCTTTGTGCGGACGATCGCGCTTGTCTTTTCAGTACTTACACGGGAGCCGAGGGGGTGAAGATCTACGCGCTCGCCCGATGCTGCATGCTTGAGTGCCATTGCCTTGTTTCCAATTCCATTCGCCTGCCCTGATTGATGAATTAACGCTTTTCCTGCACACGTGTCGAAATAATCCGGTGTCATCTCTCCCGCCATGCAGGGAGGCGATGCGTAGCGTGCTCCCGGGTCTTTGGGATCGTTCAATGGCGGACTCCGTCAGGTATCGGTATGGTTGACCTGGTCAAATTGCGGGAAGAGCACCTCATTTTCCAGACGAATATGCGAAGTCAGGTCCGTAATGAACTCCGCGAGACCGGCATACAGGCGGGTCCAGGTTCCGCATGCGCCCTCGGGCAGTTCCAGGTTATACGTGAGCTGCGCGATGGCCGCGATTGCCCGTCCGTGATCATCATGATCGGCACGCATGACGGCGATGGGGTGGGCGAGCCCGGGGGTGCCGCCCGCCCGAATTGCTGGAAAGAGGATCAACTCCTCCTTCTTCATGTGTACTTCCAACTCACCGATCATTTGTCGCAGGAGTTCGCGGAGCCCCTTCGGCGCACGCTCATGCCCTGCATGCACGCGCTCGACCTTTGCGGCAAGTTCGGCAAGGACTGGCAGCTGCTCACGATGCGTCTGATGATAGCGCGTCTCGATATATCGAGTCAGGTCCGAGGCGTTCTGAATCGGTGCGGCATCTGTCATGGGGGTGTCCTTTGGTCTGCGCCATCCGAAAGCGGCTTGGGAACTGTTTGCGATTCTTCAACGGCGCTTAAAAGTGAACGTGCAATGCGTTCTGCCCGCGTGATCAGATGCGCGGCGCCCGCAGCCGAACATGTCTCTTGCGCAGTTTCCTTGAACAGAGCGAGCCATCGCTCGAAATGCAGGGCACCGACCGCAAGCTTCGTGTGTGCTTCCTGCGGGCGACCATGGTAGCGCCCCGTCATCAACGCCACTGAAGACCAGAAAGTGACCATACGTTCCAGATGTGGTGTCCAGTCGGTGATGTGCGCATCAAAAATGGGGCCAAGAACAGCATCGGATCGGACCTTGGCGTAGAAGGCCTGCACCATTTCCCGAAGCAGGGACTCATCAAGGCCTGTGGCCGTCACGATGACGGCTGTCATCTCTGGCCTGGCCGAAGCAATCTGAGCGGTAGGACGGGCAGTGTTCATGGCGGACGCATTCTATTGGACTTGCAAGACAGCGTAGGGCTGTTAATAGGTATTGTAAATACCGATTAAGTGACAGGTGTCGCCCCATGCGTCTGACTGCTTTTACCGACTACGGACTGCGAATGCTGATGCGCATGGCGAGTGCGCCGGACCGTGCTTTTTCGACGGCAGAGCTCGCAGAGGAGTTCGGCCTGTCGCGCAACCATTTAGCTAAGATCATGCAGCGCCTGGCTGGAGCCGGGCTGATCCAGACCCGGCGTGGTGGGGGGGGTGGCGCTGAGCTTGGGCGGCCGGCCAACGAGATCAGACTGGGAGCCATTATCCGGTTGCTTGAAGAGGGACAGCCGCTGGTGGAATGCCTGAGCGCCGACGGGGGCGCTTGTACCCTCACCCCTCGTTGCAGGCTCAAGGCCCGGCTGCAATCTGCCGAAATGGCATTTCTTTCCGAGCTAGACCAATCCACGCTCGCCGACATCGCGCTTGAACCGGTTGCGTAAGATGAACGCCGAGACCTTTATGATCTGCAGAACCAACGATCCGCTGAATTGAAACCGCAAGCATGACTGGACCTTCCTATGACCTCCTGGCTCCCGACCCTTAAGACCGCGACCCCCGAAGAAGGCTATGCCCTTGCACTCAAGATGGCGCGTGTCGCTATCAAGATGACGCAGCCAGACGATGAGATCCGCGGCAGACTGCGACCTGGTTACGCCGAAAGCGCCGATGCGCTGATTGCATCCAGCCAGGTCGTGGCAACGCATTTCGCCACTGTGGCTGCAGCGAATGGCTATTGGAATGAGGGGACATGACGACCGCTGGACCTGGCGTTGGAAACCCTGACCGAGGCGGACCTAATGGCTGAAATCTTCCGCGTTGTTCTGGCGACCGGCCTGATGCTTTTCGCGCGACAGCGCAATCGTCTTACGAAGTAAAGCAGAGACGGATAATGACACCGAACGGTCGAGGTTGATTTTCCATTTCCATGGCCGGGCACGGCGCGTCGTCATCAAATCCATAGGCAGCGTGCTCAGACAGCTGCACCATCCGGAGAGGTGAAGATACGCTTTCCGAAAAGGAACTGTTCGGTGAATTGCTGAAGAAATGGCCACCGCGTCACTCCGTTTCCTGCGCCTGAAAAGTCGCTCAGACCGGTCACCAGGCGGGTCTTGTCCGCGCCTTGAGCATTTCATCCTTCGCGAGCTGACGCTCGCTGATTCAGATCAGAGTGCTCCATCTATAGAGCAGCTGAACTGAAACATACAGAATCAGAATAGCGGTCATTATACGGATTAAACTGGGCTTTATATGATAGCCGGCCAGCCAGGATCCGATCTGTCCACCCGCCAGCACAGCGATCGGTAGCAACCAGTAGGGCAGGGCGAGCGACATCAGGTCCAGGTCCTGGAGTTTGAACGCCTGGCCCAGAAGGCCCGACAGGGAATTGACCAGAATGAACAGGCTGCAGGCGGCGGCGATCTGCTTTGCGTTTCCCCAGCGCATTAAATAGAGGACTGGGGCAAGGAATATCCCCCCGCCTATGCCTACCAATCCTGAGAGGATGCCGATCGATCCGCCGATTGCAGCTGACAGCACCGGAGGGATCGGGCGGAACTGCGAGACGGTCTCTGACTCAACGGTGGCGCGTTGAAGGGCAAGATGTACCCCTGAAATCAGGAGCGCTCCTCCCAGCAGTCCAACGAAGGTTGTTTCACTGATGGGCAAGCGGCCACCGATCCATGCCGCCGGCACAGATGTGATAAGGAAGGGCAAGAGGCGACGGGTGGAAAGATCTCCCGTCCGCGAAAACCGCCAGACACCGCCGGTGACCACGAAGACATTGCAGATGAGCGCGATGGCAGGAACGATGCGGTAGTCAGCGCCGCTGAGCACCAGCAACGCGTTGTAAGTTGAGCCCCCGCCAAAGCCGACGCTGGCATAAAGGACGGCGGTTATGAAGAATGCCGCAATCAGCAGTGATGGCACCAATGCGCTTTCTCCTCGGGCCTTGGATCTTGTCAGTAGCGGCTCAGTCGGCGCAGACCCATTACAATCATCTGCCCGCGACCGGTAAAATAGCATTCTGCCGGATGATCAATGTCATGCGGGATCGCCCTGATTTGCCTTAATAATATTCCCGGGATGCCGGATCAGGACGGGCGCAAGGTGAGTGGATGGGAAGAGTTTCTGGGCGCAGCGCTGGTCTTTCTTGTCAGTCACGCCTTGCCAGCCCGGCCAGGTATTCGCATCCGGCTGGTCTCCCTGCTGGGCCGCTGGGCCTATCTGGCGCTTTACAGCGCGGTGTCCCTTGCGCTGTTCGCCTGGCTCATTATCGCTGCCGGCAGGGCGCCCTATGTCTGGCTCTGGTTCTGGGGCCCGCACGGCCTCTGGCTTGCCAATGGCCTTATGGCCTTGGCCCTCCTCCTGGTGATCGGAGGGACAGCCATTGCCAATCCTTTCAGTCTCGGCGGCCTCGCGGAAAGGGCCTACAATCCGGCCCGTCCCGGTATTCTTGCGGTAACCCGGCATCCCTTGCTCTGGGCGATGGTGCTTTGGTCTTTGGCGCACCTTATTGCAAATGGCGACCTCGCGCACGTGCTGCTGTTTGGGTCTCTGGGAGTGTTTTCAGTCGTGGGAATTCTCGCCATGGAAACCCGGAGCAGAATGCGGGGCGGCGCGCTGTGGTCCCAAATGATCCGCGGGACGAGCCTTGTTCCATTTGCCGCGCTCCTGACAGGCAACGCCAGATGGAGAGAGCTCCTTCAGTTGAGGATGCTGCTCTTGCCGGTCGTCTGGGGCGGACTCATTCTCCTGCATCGGCCTGTGGTCGGTGTCTCACCACTACCCCCGGTTTGAAGCAGGCCAGCCAATGCCAGTAAAAGGAATTGTTCGTATGCAGATAGGGTTTCACGGGCGTATCGCGGCTCCGTTCAGCGGCGCCGCGAATGTCGAGGTGTCCATGAACGGCCTTGCTGTTTCCGGACTGAGGGCCCTGCTTGCCAGCCAATACAATGTGGACGCCATCCTTCACCGGTCTGTGCGGGCTGCCGTCAACGATGAGATTGTCCCGGAAGACTACGTCATCCGGCCTGGTGATACTGTCGAGTTCATGAGCCCGGTCTCGGGGGGGTGAGCTGAGCCCGTGTTTGACATCACACTTGCCCGAGCCCTGCATGTCGGCGCCGTCGTCCACTGGATCGGCGGCGTTTGCTTCGTAACACTCGTCCTGCTTCCTGGTGTCCGCAGCCTGACTCAGCCAGCCGAGCGGGCGCGCATCTTTGCAGCGATCGAAAGTGCGTTTTCCTGGCAGGCAAAGATCTCGGTTACTGTTGCCGGTCTGACAGGCTTCTACATTACCTACCGTCTTGCCGCCTGGGGCCGTTTTCTGGATCCCGGCTTCTGGTGGATGCATGCCATGGTAGCGATCTGGCTGGTGTTCACCATCGTGCTGTTCGTTCTCGAGCCGCTCTATCTGGACCGCTGGTTTTCGCGGCAGATGCACGCACAACCCGCAAGAACGATGGCGATCGTCCAGCGCGGACATCTGGTATTGATGACCCTGTCGCTGATAACTGTCCTGGCAGCGGTCCTCGGATCCCATGGCGCATTCTATTGATAATGAGGGGTCCCCTATGACGGACGAAAAATGCGACAAAGGCTTGCATGCCGAGCTTGCAAACACGGTCATTGACGCCGCCGCGAGACTGGATGACCTCCGGCTTCGCGCACCCGGTCATGGCGCCGTCGTTTCCTTTCAGGGGACAGTGCGGCCGGTCACCAAGCAGGGAGAACCGCTGGAGAAGCTGATTCTCGATCACCACCCCCGGATGACGCTTGTTTCCTTGCAACGGATCGCTGAGGCGGGAATTAAGCGGTTCGATGTCAGTGCCGTGTCCGTGGTGCACCGCTGCGGGGCCATGGTTCCGGGCGAGGTTATCGTCTTTGTCGGCGTGACGGGCGACCATCGCCGGGAAGCGTTTCTGGCTGCCGATTATCTTATGGACAGGCTCAAGACAGAAGCCGTCTTCTGGAAGCGCGAACTCGGACCGTTTGGCGAGCGCTGGATAGAGCCTACAGATCGAGACAGAATGGACTTGGAGAGATGGAATGAAAAAAATGCCGGGCATTGACGAGAGCCTTGCCTTTTACCCGCTGAACATCGCTGTACTGACGGTATCCGATACCCGAAATACCGAAACAGATACTTCTGGCGGCCTGCTCATCGAGCGGGCCCGGGCGGCGGGTCATAACGTGGTCGAGCGCGCCATCGTCAGGGATGAGGTGGCGGATATCCGTGCAGTTGTCTCGCGATGGATCGCCGAACCGGGGATCGACGTGGTGCTGACGACGGGTGGAACAGGATTCTCTCCTCGCGATGTGACCCCTGAAGCCGTCAAACCGCTGTTCCGGCGCGAGATGGATGGCTTTTCCGTCGTCTTTCACCAGGTGAGCCTTGGCACGGTGGGCGTTTCCACCCTGCAGTCCCGTGCTTTCGCGGGGCAAGCGGGCGAGACATTCATTTTCTGTGTTCCAGGTTCAACCGGCGCCTGCCGGGACGCATGGGACCATGTGTTCGCCCTGGAGTTCGATAGCAGGTTCCGGCCGTGCTCCCTGGTCGGTCAGATTGAACGCTATCGGGGAATCTGTCCGTGACGAAGCTGACCCACCTCGATTCTGATGGCCGCGTTCATATGGTGGATGTGAGCGAGAAGGCCGCAAGTGTGCGCCGCGCGGTGGCGAGCGGGCGCGTGCGATGCCTGCCCGAAACGCTAGCCGCGGTGCGCGAGGCGCGCACGCCCAAGGGGGCGGTTATCACGACGGCAGAGCTTGCCGGCATCATGGCGGCCAAGCGAACCCATGAATTGATCCCGCTCTGCCACCCGCTGATGCTCAGCAAGGTGGCCGTTACGATAGAGATGGATGACGCCCTGCCGGGCTTCAGAATTTCCGCCGAAGTGCGACTGACCGGCCAGACCGGCATTGAGATGGAAGCGCTGACCGCCGCGAGTGTCGCCGCGCTCACGCTCTATGACATGCTTAAAGCTGTCGACAAGGGTATTATCATTGAAGCGATCCGCCTTGAAGAGAAGAGCGGCGGCAAGTCCGGCGACTGGCGGGCAGAGACCGAAGTGCCATGATTTCCTTCAATGAGGCACTCTCCCGCGTGATCGGCGTCGCGCTGCCATTGGGTTCTGAAAGCGTGTCCTTCGAAGCCGCATCGGGTCGAGTGCTTTCCGAAGGGGTCACGGCGCGGTTTGCCATGCCGCGTACTGATGTCTCGGCCATGGATGGATATGCCGTGCGTGAGGCCGATCTCAAGGATATTCCATTCAGCCTGATCATTGCCGGGGAGGCGGCTGCCGGCACGCTGCCAGGCCAGCGGTTGCCGGAGCGCACGGCATTTCGCATCTTTACAGGCGCGCCGGTTCCCGACGGCGCAAACCGCGTGATCGTTCAGGAAAACGCCGAACGCGCGGGCGATCGGGTCACCTTTCTTCGCCCACATGGACCTGGCCGCAATATTCGGGCCGCAGGATCGGATTTCGCAGCGGGTGACCTGCTTGTGCCTGCCGGGATTCGCCTTGACTGGCGGGCTCTGACCACCGCTGCGGCCGCAGACCAGGGCAGGATCTCTGTCTGGCGCCAACCGTGTGTGGTGATCCTGGCCACGGGTGATGAGTTGGCGGCGCCGGGGCAGGCAATGGAAAGGCCCGGCGCCATCCCGGAAAGCGTCTCGCCTGGCATCGCCGCATTCGTTACCGCACATGGTGGCCGTCTGTTGCGGTCCGAGCGCCTGCCGGATGTGCCCGAACTGCTTGGTGCGGCGGCTGCGCGCGCGCTGCAGGAGGCTGATCTGATCATCATGATTGGGGGCGCGTCAGTCGGTGACCGTGATTACTCGCGTTCGGTGTTTGGCGAAGCGCCTGATTATGTTTTCCCAAAAGTAGCCATCAAGCCCGGCAAGCCCGTCTGGCTGGCGCGGATTGGTACCCGCCTCGTTCTTGGCCTTCCGGGCAATCCAACGTCTGCCCTGGTCACCGCCCGGCTGCTGCTGGCGCCCCTCCTGACCGGGATGAGTGGCGGCGATGCGGCCACTGCCGTCGTGTTCGAGCAGGGCTGTTGCGCTGATCCTCTTCCTGCTTGCGGTGACCGGGAAACCTTCCTCCGGGCCCGGATGACAGAACGCGGGCTTGTTCTGGCAGACTCGCAGGATTCAGGGAGCCAGCGGTCACTTGCGGCGTCAGATGCACTGATACGCCGTTTGCCTGGCGCACCGGCTGAACCGGCGGGCGCACCTGTTTCCTATATCCGCTTCTGAGACTTCAGGCTCATCCGACAGGAGACATAGATGACTGAAAACGAAAAAATCATCCGGGAATTCATAGCCGCCTGGTCGCGTCTGGGCGTCGATGAAATTGTAAGCTATTTCGCCGACGACGGCGTTTACCACAACATGCCCTTCAGGCCGGTGACAGGCCATGGTGCCCTGAAAGCATTTGTCGGCAATTTCCTGAAGGACTGGACAGAGACGAACTGGGAGATCCTGACTCTGGTCAGCTCGGGCGATATTGTTGTAGCCGAGCGCCTCGATCGCACGAGACTGGGAACGCAGGCTGTCGATCTTCCCTGTTGCGGCGTGTTTGTTATGGAAGGCGGGAAGATCAAAGTCTGGCGGGACTATTTCGATATGGCGACTTACACGCGCGGTATATCCGGCGAGGCATGAGAGACTGGCCGTGATTGATCCTTGTCAAGGCAGGCCGGGGAATTTTCATCCCGCTGTCAGATGCTGCGCACCTCGCGTTTTGCCGCACCGAATCGGAGAGCCTGACCGTCCTTCAGCGATCAGATGAACAGGACAATCACCATGCCTTTCGACACGCCGCTTGCAGCCGAAATCTGGGAAAAGAAATACCGCTTCCGCTCCGACGAGGGTGAGGATGTTGACCTCGCCGCAACGCTTTCTCGTGTTGCCAATGCTGTTGCCAAAGCGGAGAACCCCGCAAACCGGAAGGTCTGGCGCGCGCGGTTCCGCGATGCGCTCACGGACTTCCGATTTATCCCCGCAGGACGGATCCTCGCCGGTGCCGGGACGGCGCGCAATGTCACCCTGTTCAACTGTTTTGTGATGGGGACTCTCCCTGACAACCTGCCAGGAATCTTCGAACATCTTCGTGAAGCGGCTGTTACCCTGCAGCAGGGCGGCGGGGTAGGGATGGATTTCTCCACCATCCGCCCGTCTGGTGCTCCGGTCATGGGCGTCGGCGCGCAGGCGTCCGGTCCGCTCTCCTTCATGGACACATGGGATGCAATGTGCCGGACCATCATGTCGGCGGGCCAGCGGCGCGGCGCGATGATGGGCTGCCTGCGCATTGATCATCCCGATATCGAGGCCTTCATCGACGCCAAGCGCGATGGCGCGCGGTTTCGCAACTTCAACCTTTCGGTCCTTGTGACCGATGAATTCATGGCGGCGCTGGAGGCGGGCAGGGACTGGACGCTCAGCTTCAATGGCCAGCCCTATCGCTCATTGCCTGCGTCAGGTCTCTGGGACCGGCTCATGCAGGCGACCTATGACGCCGCAGAGCCCGGCGTGATCTTTGTCGACCGGGTGAATGCGCTCAACAATCTCGCAGACATTGAGACGATCAGCGCCTCAAATCCCTGCGGCGAGCAGATGCTGCCGCCCTATGGCGCGTGTCTTCTGGGCTCGATCAATCTGGCGCGGCTTGTTTCCTCTCCCTTTGAGGCAGATGCGAAAATCGAGCTGACCGAGCTTGAAACGCTGACAGAAACCGCCATCCGCTTTCTTGACAATGTTATCGACATCTCGCGCTACCCCCTTGAGCAGCAGGGAGAGGAGGCCCGCGCCAAACGCAGGCTCGGACTGGGCGTCACGGGGCTTGCTGACGCCTTGATCTTCTGCGGCGCTGCCTATGGTTCGGACAAGGCCGTCGCTCTGTCGGAGCGCTGGATGGGGGCAATCAAGCGTGCCGCCTATCGCGCGTCAGCCCATCTCGCGGCGGAGAAGGGACCTTACCCGCTTTTTGACAAGGCCATTCTGGATCGCCCGAACCTTCTGGGCCTCGATCCTGACACGCGTGCCCTGATCTCCGAGCATGGCCTGCGCAATGGCTGCCTCACATCGATAGCGCCTACTGGCACAACCTCTCTGCTTGCCGACAACGTTTCCTCCGGAGTGGAACCCGTTTTTGCCTTTTCCTATTCGCGAAAAGTGCGTCAGGCGGACGGCACCAGTGTCGAAGAACCCGTCACCGACTATGCGCTTCGTGTCTGGCACAGGCTGCACGGCGACGCGGCGCCACCGGCAGACGTATTCGTCAGTGCACAGACCCTGACCCCTCAGGATCATCTTCGCATGCAGGCAAGCGCGCAGCGTTTTGTGGACAGTTCCATTTCGAAGACCGTCAACTGTCCGGCCGATATCAGCTTCGATGCGTTCAAGGATGTCTATCGCGAAGGCTATCGGCTCGGCTGCAAGGGACTGACGACCTACCGGCCCAATGCCATCACAGGATCTGTCCTTTCGGTCGCTGAAACGCCTGTCCAGGCGGACGTTCCGGAGACGCCGCTCGCGCCGCGCGCACGCAAACTGGAAGGGGCGACCTACAAACTCAAATGGCCGCAAAGCGCGCATGCTGTCTATGTTACCATTAATGATGCAGACACCGGTCATGGACCCCGGCCATTCGAGATCTTCGTCAACTCCAAGAACATGGACCATTATGCCTGGACCCTTGCCCTGACACGGATGATTTCGGCTGTGTTCCGCCGGGGGGGCGATGTCAGTTTCGTCGCCGACGAGCTTCAGGCTGTGTTTGATCCGCAGGGCGGCGCGTTCATGGACGGGCGGTACGTGCCTTCTCTGCCCGCCGCGATCGGACGCGTTGTGGCCGAACATCTCGGCATGACGGGTGCGGGCAGTGCCGAGACTGGCAACCGCAAGGATGCAGCCTGTTGCCCGAAATGTGGTCAGAAAGCACTGATCCGTAAGGAAGGCTGTGACACCTGTCTCGAGTGCGGCCATTCGAAATGCGGGTAAATTTGAAAAGGGATATGCAGAATGGCGACCAGTGCTGAACAAATTCGTGCCTATAGGGGGCCGGCTCTGTTCAGCCTTGGCCTGCGGCCCTTCTTTCTGTTGGGCGCGATCTGGGCAGCAATCGCCATACCCCTCTGGATTGCGACCTATGCGTTTGGCCCGGTGGCCCTGTCGGTAGAGGCGGGCCTTGCATTTCATGTGCATGAAATGGTCTTCGGTTACGGATCTGCGATCGTGGCAGGGTTTTTGCTGACTGCGGTTCCGAACTGGACGGGCCGGCTGCCTGTCTGCGGACAACCTCTCATGATATTGGTGGCGATCTGGATTGCGGGGCGTATCGCCATGCTGGTCCAGCCGGACCCTGCCTGGTTGGCGGGGGCCATCGAGAGCGCTTTCCTTCTGGTTTTTGCCGGTATCATCTGGCGCGAAGTGATTGCAGGCAAGAATACGCGAAACCTGAAAGTAGCCGCTGCTGTCTCGGTCCTTGCCCTGGCGAATGTCGGATTTCATTGGAGCGAAATCATAAATGGTGGCCTGCCGCAGATGGCGATAAGGACGGGACTGGCCGCGCTGATTTTTCTGATCCTGCTGATCGGCGGGCGGATCACCCCGAGTTTTACGCGCAACTGGCTCGCCAGACGGGGCGGCGCGATGCCGGCCCCGTTTGACCGGTATGACGGCATGGCGCTGCTTTTTTCCCTCGCTGCCCTTGCGGTTTGGGCGCTCTTCGGGGACCGCGCATTGTCATCCGGACTACTTGTATTGGCGGGTGCCCTCAATATCGTTCGACTCGCAAGATGGCAGGGGCAGCGAACGCTCGCTGAACCCCTCGTGACCATTCTGCATATCGGATTTGCCTGGGCGGCGCTGGCGCTCATCCTTCTCGGCCTGAGCGGTATTTTCCCGGCCGGCGTTCCGAGTGTCGCAGGCATTCACGCGGCCGGCGCAGGCGCGGTTGGCGTCATGACCTTGGCGGTCATGACGCGGGCAAGTCTGGGGCACACGGGTCACGTCCTGCATGCAGGGTGGGGGACAGTGCTGGTATATGGATTGGTCAATGCCGGCGCGATCACGCGTGTGGTGGCGCCGTTCCTCGACGGGGCACTTCAAGCGCCGGTCAATTATGTCGCAAGTGGATTTTGGGCAGGCGCATTCGCGCTTTTCGCAATGGTCTACGGCCCGAGGTTGTTGGCACCGCGGCCTGATCCTGTGCCTTGACGGGTCCGGACCGGTCACTTGACTCCCATCAATCCGGCGACGCGCGAGCGTCAAAGACCCTGGGCGGCACGCAGCATAGCGTGTTGGAAATTCGCTCCGAGCCGTTCCGCCTAAAGCGCCGTTTCCCGGTGTCATGGCGGCCCGGCCGAGGGTGGCAGTTGGAAACCCTGCCGCCTCCCGTGCTTGGAAAGGAGCCATGCGATGACACATCCCGGCGCAGTCGCGACGGATGCCTTCGGGCGCAGGTTCAGTTACCTGCGGCTGTCGGTTACAGAAGTCTGCAATTTTCGATGTACCTACTGCTTGCCGGATGGATACCGAAAAACCGGTTCCATGGACTTTCTCGCCGCAGACGAGATTGAACGGCTCGTGCGCGCCTTCACCGGGCTTGGCATCCGTAAGGTCCGGCTGACAGGCGGCGAACCGACTGTCCGGAAGGATCTGACGCAACTGATCGCCCGCATTTCAGCGACGCCGGGGGTTGAGAAAGTCGCCCTGACGACAAATGGCTGGAATCTGCCTCGCCGTATCGATGAGTGGGTTGGGGCGGGGCTGACCAACCTCAATGTCAGCATAGACTCCCTCGACAGGGAGGCCTTTCATCGCATTACCGGCCATGATCGTCTAGCGGATGTGCTTGCTGGACTGGAGTGCGCGCTGGCCTTGCCTCTGAAGACCGTCAAAGTGAATGCCGTGCTGTTGCGGGACGGGCTTGAGGAGGATTTTTCGAGCTGGACAGAGTTCGTCCGTGAGCGTCCCGTCTCCGTCCGTTTCATCGAGCTGATGCGGACAGGGGATAACAAGACGTTCTTTGAGGCGCAGCATGTGAGCGGCCGGATCCTGCGCCAGTGGCTGGAGGACAATGGCTGGACAGCAAAAGCACGCGGGGAAGATGACGGACCGGCGACCGAGTTCACGCACCCTGGTTATGCCGGCCGGATCGGTCTGATCGCGCCCTACGGGCCGGGCTTCTGCGATGGGTGCAACCGGCTCCGCGTCACAGCGCGGGGACAACTCCGGCTGTGCCTTTTCGGACAAGGCGGACGCGACCTTCGGGACCTGCTCGGCTCAGATGATAGCACCCAAGTTCTCAAGTCGCGGATTGTCGAGGCTCTGACCTTCAAACCTGCAGCGCACAATCTTCACACCGCCAATCCCGGCGACATCAGAAATCTGGCTCAGACCGGAGGCTAGTCGCTCTTCGTGTCTAGCAGGCCCTGCTGTCGTTCGGTGAAGGCCTTGCCTTTCGTGTTGCAATCCTGCGCATAGTGGTTGTCGATCAGTGGGGTTGGGCGTGCGAGCCGCTCGAGCGCGGCCACATTGTCGAACCGGACATGAGCGCCTTCGACACTCACCCCTTTGTCCGAAAGCTTGGAGAAGGCCCGGGAAAGGTTTTCTGGTGTCATGCCAAGAAGGGCGGCCAGGACGCGCTTCTCGTGCGGCAAAACGATTGTGTTCTTTTCACCCTGACGGACACGCTGGGTGAGCAGATAGTTGGCGAGCCGCTCGGTTGAGTCCCGCAGCTTGTGGTTCTTGATGGAGCGCACCAGCCCGCGATAGCAGCCGGCAAGTTCTTCTGACACGGCAAACCCGAAAGTGGCGTCCTCTTTCATCGACCGCCGCAGGGAATCGCCCGGCACCATCAGGATTTCGGAACGCTCCAGCGTGACAGCGCTCATGAGTGAATCCGACTCAAGCACGACCGCCGCCAGGATAAATGTTGAAACCGGCCGCAGAATCGCGAGCGTTGTGTCCTTCGATTTCCAGCCAGCGCCCAGTTCGACTGCGCCTTCCAGCAGGATGTAAAGGAAATCGACGGGATCTCCTTCCATCAGAAGCGTCGTATTGGCCGGAAAACGCTGGAGAAAAGCCCCGGTCATCGCTCTTGCGAAGGTCGGATCATCGGCCTGCTTGAAGAAGGAGATGTTTCTTACGCGCTCTGCATCTGCGCTTCGAATGGTCATATCGTCCTCCTGAACCGCCGGGTGACTTTCGCGGCGTTGCTGCTTGCAGATCGGGTCTGACGGGGTGCTGTGTTTTTTTGACCCTGATGGTGAGCTTGATAAAAGTCAAGGCAGCTGATGACGACTTTCCGTGTCCCATTCGGCGCAGATCAGGCCTTGGGCATGGCTTCGTCAGGCGGGCTCAGATTGATTTCAAGCCAGGCGCAAAAGCGGACATCCGCCAAGAAAGCGCTTCACAATTATCAAGGCACAGGCGCCCCACTGCTGACACCTCTGGACCCCGAACACGAGACGCGGGGGCCATATGCCACTTTCCACTCCAACGCCCGCAAAAGGCGCCGGGCGCGCCCTGGGCCTGACGACATTTGCTTTTACGGCCTGTTTTGCCGTGTGGACGATCTTTGCCATTCTCGGCTTGCAGATTCAGAAGGAACTCGGGCTCTCCGAGACTCAATTCGGACTGCTCGTGGGCACTCCGATCCTGACCGGATCCCTTTCCCGGCTGTTCCTTGGAATATGGGCTGACCAGTTCGGCGGCCGAATTGTCAATCTCGCCGTAATGCTGCTGTCAGCGCTGGCGACCTGGCTTTTGACATTCGCAACGACCTATCCGGAGTTTCTCCTGGCGGCGTTGGGAATAGGCATTGCGGGCGGATCTTTCTCCGTCTCGATCACCTATGTCTCGAAATTCTTCCCACCGGAAAAGCAGGGGTCTGCTCTTGGGATCGTCGGCGCCGGCAATGTAGGCGCAGCGGTCACGAAATTTGCGGCGCCCATCGTCATGGCCTCGATGGGCTGGAAGGGTGTCGCCAATGTCTGGGCGATCGCGCTCGTGCTTGTGGCGCTCGTCTTCTTCTTCCTGACGTCTGACGATCCTGAGCTCGCCGAGCGCCGCCGCACGGGCGCAAAGCCACGCAGTTTTGCCTCCCAGTTCGAGCCGCTCCGCAATATCCAGGTCTGGCGCTTCTCGCTTTATTACTTCTTCGTGTTCGGCGCGTTCGTTGCGCTGGCGCTCTGGCTCCCGCGCTATCTGATCGGCGTTTATGGCTTCGATGTGAAGACAGCCGGTATGTTGGCAGCGGCCTATTCGATCCCGGCTTCCATTTTCCGGATTTATGGCGGGCACCTCTCCGACAGGGTCGGCGCGCGGACCGTTATGTACTGGACATTCCTCGTCTCAGTCGTGGTTACCTTTTTCCTGTCTTACCCGCCGACTTCCTATGTCGTCGATGGCGTGCGCGGGCCAATCAGCTTCCGGCTTGCCACAGGTCCGGTCGCCTTTGTGATCGCGATCTTCGTGCTCGGCTTCTTCATGAGCCTCGGCAAGGCAGCGGTCTACAAGCACATCCCGGTCTATTATCCCAAGGACGTCGGCGCTGTCGGTGGTCTGGTCGGGCTGATGGGCGGGCTCGGTGGCTTCGTCCTTCCGATACTGTTTGGTGTACTGAATGACCTGACCGGCATCTGGACGAGCTGCTTCATGCTGCTGTTCCTGATCGTATCGGCTTCGCTGATCTGGATGCACCTTGCTATCCGGCACATGGAGCGCGAAGCGGCCGGCGCAACGCTCGATTCCCTGCCGCAACTGCCGGAGATGCAGCCCATTCATGGAGAGCGCGAAGCCCGGGCGCTGGCGCCTAAGCTCATCGAGGACTGGCGCCCGGAAGAGCCCCAGTTCTGGGAGGAGACCGGCAAGAAGATTGCCAGCCGCAATCTCTGGCTCTCGATCCCAGCCCTGTTCCTGTCCTTCGCTGTCTGGATGGTGTGGTCGGTAGTTGTCGCCAAACTGCCGCAAATCGGATTTGCCTACACGACAGACCAGCTTTTCTGGCTCGCTGCATTGCCCGGCCTGTCGGGGGCCACGCTGAGGATTTTCTATAGCTTCATGGTGCCGGTGTTCGGCGGACGGCTGTGGACGACGCTGACGACCTGGTCCCTCATGCTCCCCGCGCTCGGGATCGGTTTTGCCGTTCAGAACCCCGAAACGCCCTATTGGATCATGCTTGTGCTCGCATTGCTGTGCGGCTTCGGCGGCGGGAACTTCGCATCGTCGATGTCAAATATCGGCTTCTTCTATCCTAAGCGTGAGAAGGGAAATGCGCTCGCCATGAATGCCGGGCTCGGCAATCTGGGGGTCAGCGCGATGCAGTTTCTCGTGCCTCTTGTCATTACTGTCGGCGTGTTTGGCTTTCTCGGCGGGCAGCCACAGGCAACAGAGGAGGGGGGAGAACTCTTCCTCCAGAATGCCGGATTTATCTGGGTACCCCTCATTATAGCCAGCGCCTTTGCCGCCTGGTTCGGAATGAATGACCTGTCCAGCGCCAAGGCATCCTTCTCAGATCAGGCCGTTATTTTCAAACGCCGGCACAACTGGATCATGTGCTGGCTCTACACGGGAACGTTCGGCTCTTTCATCGGCTTTTCTGCGGCCTTTCCGCTGCTGACGAAAACGCAGTTTCCGGAAATCAACGTTCTGCAGATTGCCTTCCTCGGCCCCCTGGTCGGCGCATTGTCCCGCTCCTTCACCGGATGGATCGCCGACCGGTTTGGCGGCGCACGGGTCACGCTCGCGGTCTTTGTCCTGATGATGGTGGGTACAGTCGGGGTCCTCTACTTCCTTGCCAACAAGGACGCACCGGGAGCTTTCATAGGGTTCTTCGTCTCCTTCATCGTCCTTTTCTTTGCAACGGGGGTCGGAAATGCCTCGACCTTCCAGATGATCCCAGCGATCATGCGCAAGGAGATTGACCGGCTGGAGCCGCAGATGAGTGGAGCCGACCGTCTGCGCCAGGCCGAAAAGGAAAGCGCCGCCATCACTGGCTTTACCAGCGCCATCGCTGCGTACGGAGCTTTCTTCATCCCGAAGAGCTTCGGTATGTCGCTTGCCGCCTCTGGCAGCGCCGCACCTGCGCTCTACGGGTTCCTCGCCTTCTATGTCTCCTGCCTTCTCGTCACCTGGTTCGTCTATGCGCGCCCCGGCGGTCTCCTCTTCGATGTGGAAAACCGCAAGCGCTCCGGACCTGCAACAGCCGCTGCCTAAAAAGGAACCTTTTCCATGAGCCATACACTCGACAGACTGACTTTCTTCCGGCGGCAGACTGAGACCTTTTCCGGCGGACACGGCGTTCTCAATGATGAGGACCGTACTTGGGAAGAGGCGTACCGGAACCGCTGGCGCCACGACAAGATCGTGCGCTCAACGCACGGCGTGAACTGCACCGGCTCGTGCTCCTGGAAGATTTATGTCAAAGGCGGCATCGTTACCTGGGAGACCCAGCAGACTGATTATCCCCGGACGCGAGACGATCTGCCAAACCATGAACCGCGGGGATGCTCGAGGGGCGCAAGCTACAGCTGGTATCTCTATTCAGCTAACCGGGTTAAATATCCGCTGATCCGGGCCCGGCTTCTGAAAGCCTGGCGGCAAGCCCGCAAGACTATGCAGCCCGTGGCGGCCTGGAAATCCATTCAGGATGATCCGGCCAAGCGCGCAGACTATGTGACGCGCCGCGGCATGGGCGGGTTCGTCCGGGCCCGCTGGGATGAGGTGAATGAAATCATTGCCGCAGCCAACGCGCACACGGTCAAGCAATGGGGCCCGGACCGCGTGTTCGGCTTCTCGCCCATTCCGGCGATGTCGATGGTTTCGTACGCAGCCGGTGCGCGCTATCTCCAGCTCATCGGCGGGGTGACTGGCTCCTTCTATGACTGGTATTGCGACCTGCCCCCTGCGAGCCCGCAGACCTGGGGCGAGCAGACCGACGTTGCCGAAAGCGCTGACTGGTACAATTCCAATTTCCTGATCCTTTGGGGCTCGAATGTGCCCCAGACGCGCACGCCGGATGCGCACTTTTACACCGAAGCCCGCTATAAGGGCGTCAAATCAGTCGTGATCTGCCCGGATTATTCGGAAGCTTCTAAATTCTCCGACCTCTGGCTCGCGGCCAAGCAGGGCACCGATGCAGCGCTCGGGATGGCTTTCGGTCACGTCATTCTGACGGAATATCACCGTGACCGAGAAGTCCCGTATTTCCGTGACTATGTGCGCCAGTACACCGACCTGCCGCTGCTCGTTCGCCTCGTGCCGCAGGAAGACGGCTATGTGCCCGAGCGCCTTTTGCGCGCCTCCGATTTCGACAAGTCCCTTGGCGAGGACGCCAATCCAGACTGGAAGACCGTTGCGATCGACGAGACAACCGGCAAGGTCGTGGTGCCGAACGGCTCTATCGGGTTCCGTTGGGGCGACAAGGGCAAATGGAACCTCGAGGAGAGGGAAAGCGGCGGAGCTGACACGAAGCTCCGGCTCGGCCTGAAGGGGGCCGAGGACGAGGTGGCCAAGGTCCGCTTCCCGTATTTCGCCAATACCGCCTCGAACGGCTTTGCCTCCACAGATCATCCGAGTGTCCTGACGCGCAATGTCCCCGTCAGAAGGATGAAACTCGCAGACGGCACAGAGACACTGGTCGCCTGTGTCTATGACCTCCTGATGGCTAATTATGGCGTCGATCAGGGCTATGGCGGCGAGCATCTCGCCAGTTCCTATGATGACATGGAGCCCTACACGCCGGCCTGGGCTGAGGCCATCACCACTGTGCCACGCGCGAACATCATTGCCACGGCCCGTGGTTTTGCCACCAACGCAGAGAAGACCAGGGGTAAGTCGATGATCATCATCGGCGCAGGGATGAACCACTGGTACCATATGGACATGAACTACCGCGCGGTGATGAACATGCTCATCCTGTGCGGGTGCATCGGACAGTCCGGCGGCGGCTGGTCCCATTATGTGGGGCAAGAGAAGCTCCGTCCCCAGACGGGGTGGGCGCCGCTTGCCTTTGCGACCGACTGGGTACGTCCGCCGCGCCAGCAGAATTCGACTTCCTTTTTCTATGCGCATACAGATCAGTGGCGTTATGAAACGGTTCCGGTCGATGAGATCCTGTCTCCAACCGCCGAAGCGGGTGACTGGGCGGGTAGCTTCATCGACTATAATGCCAAGGCCGAGCGTATGGGCTGGTTGCCATCGGCCCCGGCGCTGAAGACCAACCCTCTGGAAGTGGCCGCGAAGGCCAAGGCCGCCGGGCAGGAGCCGAAGGACTATGTCGCCGCGGCGCTCAAATCCGGTGAGTTGGAAATGTCCTGCATGGACCCGGACGATCCGCATAACTGGCCGCGCAACATGTTTGTCTGGCGCTCCAACCTGCTTGGCTCTTCCGGCAAGGGGCACGAATATTTCCTCAAGCACCTGCTCGGCACCGATCATGGCATCCAGGGCAAGGATCTTGGCGAAATGGGCCATGACAAGCCGCGCGATGTGGCCTGGCATGACCAGGCGCCGCGCGGAAAGCTCGACCTGCTCGTTTGCATCGATTTCCGCATGTCCACCACAGCGGTCTATTCCGACATCGTTCTGCCGACGGCCACATGGTATGAAAAGAATGATCTCAATACCTCCGACATGCACCCCTTCATCCACCCGCTGGGAGCTGCGGTGGACCCGGCATGGGAAAGCCGCACTGATTGGGAAATCTTCAAAGGGCTCGCCAAAACCTTCTCCGAGGTGGCCCCTGAAGTGCTTGGCGTCGAGACCGATGTCGTCCTCTTCCCGATCCAGCATGACAGCCCTGGCGAAATGGCGCAGACCCATGGCGTCAAGGACTGGTACAAGAGGGAATGCGAACCAATCCCGGGCAAGACCATGCCTACGGTTGTCGCTGTTGAGCGCGACTATAGCCAGATCTATGCGAAGTTTACGTCGCTCGGCCCGCTCATGGACAAGCTCGGCAATGGCGGCAAGGGGATGGCCTGGAATACTCAGCATGAGGTCGAGAAGCTTGCCTCGCTGAACGGCACGGTGCTTGACGAAACCGTCGCTAAGGGCCGTCCAAAGATCGTGACGGACATCGACGCCTGCGAGACCATCCTGATGCTCGCGCCGGAGACGAATGGAGAAGTGGCGGTCAAAGCGTGGGAAGCACTGGAAGTGCAGACCGGGCGCGAGCACACACACCTCGCAAGGCCGAAGGAGGACGAGAAGATCCGCTTCCGCGACATCGTCGCCCAGCCGCGCAAGATCATCACCTCGCCAATCTGGTCAGGGATCGAAAGCGAGCATGTGAGCTACAATGCCGGTTACACAAACGTCCACGAACTGATTCCATGGCGCACGCTGACCGGACGTCAGCAGCTCTACCAGGATCATGACTGGATGCGGGCGTTTGGTGAGACGCTGGTGGTCTACAAGCCGCCGGTCGACCTGAAGACGCTGCACGTGAAGGGCGACAAGCCAAACGGCAATCCCGAGATCACGCTCAACTTCATCACGCCCCACCAGAAATGGGGCATCCACTCGACCTATACTGACAACCTCCTGATGCTGACGCTGAACCGCGGCGGGCCGGTCGTCTGGGTGTCCGAGACCGACGCGAAGCGTGCCGGGATCATCGACAATGACTGGGTCGAGGTCTTCAACGCAAACGGCGCTCTGACAGCCCGGGCGGTTGTCTCCCAGCGGATCCGTGAAGGAACGATGTTCATGTATCATGCGCAGGAGAAAATCGTGAACACGCCGGGTTCGGAGATAACTGGCAAGCGGGGCGGTATCCACAATTCCGTCACCCGCGCAATTCTCAAACCCACACACATGATTGGCGGCTACGCACAGCTTGCCTATGGCTTCAACTATTACGGCACGGTCGGATCGAACCGGGACGAGTTCATCATTCTGAGGAAGATGAACAAGGTCGACTGGCTCGATACCCCCGCCGCTCAAAAGGAGGGCGTACAATGAAAATCCGTGCACAAATCGGTATGGTCCTGAACCTCGACAAATGTATTGGTTGCCATACCTGCTCAGTGACCTGCAAGAATGTCTGGACCAGCCGGGAGGGCGTTGAATACGCGTGGTTCAACAATGTCGAAACCAAGCCGGGCATCGGGTATCCGAAGGATTGGGAAAACCAGAAGCGCTGGAATGGTGGCTGGCGGCGCAAGAAGAATGGCCGCATAGAACCCAGAATGGGCGCCAAATGGCGCATTCTGGCGAAGATCTTCGCCAATCCGGACCTGCCCGAGATCGACGACTATTATGAGCCGTTCGATTTCGACTATGCCCACCTTCAGACCGCGCCGGAGATGAAAGCGTTTCCGACCGCGCGGCCACGTTCAAAGATTACCGGCGAGCGGATGGAAAAGATCGAATGGGGTCCGAACTGGGAGGAAATCCTTGGCGGGGAATTCGAGCACCGTAGCGCAGACTATAATTTCGAAGGCGTCGAGAAGGCGATTTATGGCGCCTTTGAAGAAACCTTCATGATGTACCTGCCGCGCCTGTGCGAGCATTGCCTCAACCCGACTTGCGTTGCGGCGTGCCCGTCAGGCGCGATCTATAAGCGCGAGGAAGACGGCATCGTCCTGATTGATCAGGACAAGTGCCGCGGCTGGCGGATGTGCGTCTCGGCCTGCCCGTACAAGAAAGTCTATTACAATTGGGAGAGCGGGAAGTCGGAAAAATGCACCTTCTGCTATCCGCGTATGGAAGTCGGCCAGCCGACGGTCTGCTCTGAAACCTGTGTGGGTCGCATTCGCTATCTTGGCGTCCTCCTCTATGACGCCGACCGGATAGAAGCAGCCGCCAGCACCCCCAATGAGCAGGATCTCTATCAGGCGCAGCTTGACGTGTTTCTTGACCCGAATGACCCGAAAGTGATTGAGCAAGCCCGCGCTGACGGTGTACCAGAAGCCTGGATCAAGGCGGCTCAGGCGAGCCCGGTCTACAAGATGGCCATGGAATGGAAGGTCGCCTTTCCGCTGCACCCGGAATACCGGACCCTCCCCATGGTCTGGTATGTGCCACCGCTCTCTCCGATCCAGTCGGCAGTCGCAGCCGGGGCCCTCGAGACCGATGCGGAAATGCCGGACGTCGCCTCGATGCGCATTCCGGTGCGCTACCTTGCCAATCTGCTGACCGCCGGCAAGGAGGAGCCCGTTGTTGTGGCGCTCGAACGGATGATGGCAATGCGCAAGTATATGCGCGCCAAGACCGTGGAGGGCGTGATCGACCATCCGACGGCGGAACGCGTCGGTCTGACAGCCCGTCAGATTGACGAGATGTATCGCTACATGGCGATCGCCAATTATGAGGACCGCTTCGTTATTCCGACGACACACCGCGAAACAAGCGAAGATGCTTACGGCCTTCGGGGGGATTGTGGCTTTACATTCGGCAATGATTGCTCAGGCGGGCGCACCGAACTCGGTCTGTTCGGTAAGGACAAGCGTCCGCGTGCCAAAACCAAAACACCTATGGAGATGTGAACGATGGCCATGACCTATCGGGCGCTTTCGCGCCTATTGTCGTATCCCGAACCGCAACTTCAGACCGAAGCGAGCCTTTGTGTGGAAATTGTCCGGAAAGAGGGGCTTGTGCCTGACCGAATTGTCAGTGCGCTCGGCAAACTTGCCGGGCATATCGAGGACAGTGAACTCTATGAGGCTCAGGCAGCCTATGTCGAACTGTTCGACCGGACCCGGAGCGTGTCGCTTCACCTGTATGAACATGTTCATGGCGAAAGCCGGGAGCGGGGACCGGCCATGGTCGGACTTGTTGAGCTCTATCGGGCTCATGGTCTCGAAATGGAGGTCAGCGACCTTCCAGATTATCTGCCTGTCTTTCTCGAGTTCCTCTCTATCCTTCCTGATGCAGAGGCAGCATCCCTGATCGGCGAGGCAGCACATGTACTTGAAGCGATCGCGGAACGTCTGAAGAAGCGGCAGAGCCCCTACCGGGCAGTCTTTTCCGCTTTGATAGAGATTTCGGACCGCCCGGCCGATCGTGCCGCCGTGGCTGATCTGCTCGCGATTCAGGATGATGATCCTAACGACCTCGACGCTATTGATAAGGCCTGGGAAGAAGAGGCTGTCACATTCGGTCCTGAAACGGAGAGTGATGGCTGCCCGAAGGCTCAGGCCATGCTCAACACGATGCAGGGCACGCGGCAATGAGCAATCCCGGATCAGCAGTCTGGCTAACGAGCCTCGCAGCGCTGGCGCTCCTCCAGCCAGCCGAAGCACAGGGCGCAGACGCCGGTTTCAAACCCATTCTCGATCTGCGGCTGCGCGCTGAACAGGTCGATCAGGACGGGACTGATAAGACTACGGGACTGACCGTGGCGGGACGCTTTGGTTTTGAAGCAAACAGTGGGGATGGCTGGGGCGCGCTCATTGAAGGCGAAGCCGTCGGACACCTCCACGACGACTTCTCTGATACAGTCGACAATCGTCCCGGGAAAGCCGTGATCCCGGACCCGGAGGCCCTGGAACTTAACCGGCTTCAGATCAGCTGGACGGGGAAGACAGCGAGCTCTGTTCTGGGGCGCCAGCGAGTGATCTTTGACGATGCGCGTTTCATCGGCAATGTCGGCTTCCGTCAGAATGAACAGACCTTCGACGCGGTCAGGTTCGGGCTTTTTCCCACGGGGACGGTGACGGCTGACTATGTTTACATCGACAAAGTGCACCGCATCTTTGGAGATGAGAGCGCTGCGGGTGAGTATGAGAGTGACTCCCACGTCTTCCGCCTGCAAACCAATACGTCATTCGGAAAGTTTATCGCAACGGGGCTGTTCCTGAATTTTGACGAGTCTGCGCCTGCCTCCGGGCAGACGCTGGCTATGGCCTGGTCGGATAGCTGGGAATTTCAGTCGGGCACGTTCGACCTCAATGCGCGGTTTGCCCAGCAGGGCGCATACAATGACCGGGGACCCGCCCAAGACCTTGGCTATCAATCCTATGGTGCGAGCTTTGCGCGGGACGACCTTGCTGTCTTCGGAGGGCTCGAAGTTCTCGAAGGGGTCGCAGGGGAGGGCTTTGCAACGCCCCTCGCGACGCTTCATGCCTTTCAGGGGTGGGCTGACGTTTTCCTGACGACACCGGCAACAGGCATCCGTGACCTCAGCATCGGACTGAAGCGCGGCGGGCTGAAAGTGATCGATCACGCCAAGCCCGCGAGCTGGGCGGTGATCTATCATGACTTCGAGAGTGACAATGGCCGTCTTTCCTACGGATCGGAAATCGATGCGGTCTTCCGGCTGCCGGTGAATGACTGGCTGACCCTGGAAGTGAAGGGAGCAGCATTCCGGGGTGCCGATACCGGTCCAGCAGATCGGACAAAATTCTGGCTGGCGCTGGAAACGCGCTTGTAGCCAACCAAACAGAGGAGGCCAGACATGGCTCAGGAACACGCAGTTACCCTTGTCAGCGCGGGCTGGTTCGACCAGGCCATGTTTGGCTACTACCCCTATGTCGCGCTTGCCGTTCTCGCGATCGGATCGGTGCTTCGCTTCGACCGGGAACCCTATACATGGCGGTCTGGCTCCTCGCAGCTCCTGCGGCGCAAACAGCTGATGCTCGGCTCCGTGCTTTTCCATGTCGGCGTGCTGGTGATCTTCGGAGGGCACTTCGTCGGCCTTCTGACGCCTATCCAGGTCTTTGACGCGGTAGGTATCAGCCATGGTGCCAAGCAGGTGCTCGCCATCGTGGCCGGCGGGATCGCCGGCGTCCTCGCTATTCTCGGAGCGTTGATCCTCCTTCATCGGCGCCTGTTCGATGCGCGGATCCGTGCGACTTCGCGCTTTGGGGATACGGCGATCCTGGCGCTTCTGACTGCGCAGCTGGCGCTCGGCCTCTCAACGATTCCTTTGTCGGCGCAGCACCTTGATGGATCGGAAATGGTGAAGTTCATGTCGTGGGCTCAGGGCATCTTCACATTCCGGCCGGGCGCTGCCAACTATGTCGCCGATGTCCACTGGATCTTCAAAGCACACCTGATCCTTGGGCTGACTATATTTCTTGTCTTTCCATTCACCCGCCTAGTCCACATGTTGTCCGCGCCGGTCTGGTATATGGGGCGCCGTGGCTGGCAGCTGGTCCGCACACGCCGCGACATCCATGCAGACAAGGCCAACGCAGCCGCAACAGCAGCACGGAGAGTCTCATGAGCCCGCAGGCGGCCGTCTTCTTTGGCGTAGAAGTTCCTGAATCCCTCCTGGCGACAGAGCTTCAGCACCACCGGGCCCCTACGCTGTCGCAGGCGCGGGCCCTTGCTGGGCGGGCGCTCGCAGCCAAAGCGGTCCTTCTGGCGCGGGGCCGGGAACTTGATCTCGTTGCTGAACCCGAGCGTAACTCCGAAGGTCAGGAGGAGACACCGGAGGAAGCGCTCATCCGCGCCGTGTTGAATGAAGAGGTCGATGCGGATCCTGCTGCCGATGAGGCCGTGCGCGCAGTCTATGATGGCAATCCGGAGGGATTCAGGTCGCCGCCGCTTTTGGAAGCGTCTCACATCCTCGTCCCTCCTGCGGATGCGAGCGAGGAAGCGTACCGTGCGGCGCGCGAGAAGGCCCGAGCATTGATTGCTGACCTGCAGGCAAACCCGTCGGGATTTGCGAGGATGGCGGCAAGCAGGTCGGCCTGCCCGTCGGCATCTGAAGGCGGCAGTCTCGGTCAGCTTCGTCCAGGAGATGTCCTGCCTCCTATCTGGACGGCGCTTACCAATATGGAAGAGGGGACAATAAGAGCCGAGCCGGTCGCAACCGAGCATGGCTGGCATGTGCTTCGCCTTGACCACCGATCCGATGGGGAACGACTGCCGTTCGACTATGTGCGCCCGCACATCGCGCTCCAGCTTGAGGCGAGGGCGTGGACAAAATCGGCTGCCTTGTATGTAGACCGGCTCCTTGCTGAGTCCGCCGCCAATCCCGGGCTCTGCCTGTCGGACAATGGGCGTCTGGACGACCGCAACGGTATCGTCGCTCGGGCTGACGGATTGCTCGGCAAGGCACTGTCAGATGTGCAGATGGCATATGGTGCCCTCAGCGAGGCTGCCCGTGGGCGCCTTGATGCTGCAGCCTCCAGAGAAAACGCAGCGCCAACTGAGTGCCTGAGCAGAGTGATCGGGACGTTCCTTTCAAAGGCCAATGACGAAGCCTGGACGCAGCTTATTTCCCGGTTGCGCGACAGCCAGGCGCCGTTCTCGGACTGCCTCGACCTGATCATATCCCATCAGCTGCCCTCGCAGCACGCAACACACACGCTCATCAGAATTAGAAACGGGTAGCCGGCGGCCGCTGAAGAAAAGGATGCAGGTCATGGGTAGCACAGGGAAATTCCAGCCGATCGAACCGATCCCGGCCGACCTTCTGCAGGAGCCGCTGATCTGGTTCTTTGCAGAACACTACCGTCATCGCGATCTATGCGCCCGGCTGCTTTCGGCAATGCAGTCGGTCGTGTTCGATGAGCCTGCTTTGCGCGAAATCTACCGCTTTCTCGATGAGGACCTGCCTTTGCATGTTATCGACGAGGAAGATGATCTTTTTCCATTGCTGCGCCGGCGCTGCGAGCCTGATGACCAGATCGGGAAGGTACTGGGCATGCTGTCGGCTGAGCATGCGAATGACATGAGTGAAGCCGCCGCCGTGAAACAAATCGTGGCGACTGCCCTTGCTGAACAGAGAGGACTTGCCTGCTACAAAAACGCTGTGCAGGTTATTGAACCATTCTGCTTTCAGCAGAAGCGTCATATCGCGGTTGAAAATGCAGTTGTTCTTCCGATTGCGCGGCATCGCCTGACTGTGGAAGACTTGGATAATCTTGCGCGCAGACTCGCTGCGCGCCGTGGCCTCAACGATCCGTTTGCGGATGCCTCATGATCGGAACACTGCTTAACAACAATATGAACTGGGCGAGCGCGAGAGTTCGGGCAGACCCTGGATTCTTCCGCCGGCTCTCTGCACAGCAGGCGCCGGAATATCTCTGGATCGGGTGCAGCGATAGCCGTGTACCTGCCAACGAAATTGTCGGGCTCGACCCGGGCGAACTCTTCGTCCACCGAAACATCGCGAATCTGGCGCCGCCGCGCGACATCAATTTTCTTGCTGTCCTTCAGTATTCCGTCGAAGTTCTGAGAGTGCGCCATATCATCGTTTGCGGGCATTATGGGTGTGGCGGTGTCCGGGCTGCCCTCGATACCGAACGTCGGGGCCTGATCGACCACTGGCTTCAGCCAGTTTCTGATCTTGCGCACAGACACGCCGGTCACCTCGATAAGATTTCTGATTTTGATACCAGGGTGAATGTCGCCTGTGAGCACAATGTCCGGGCGCAGGTCGAATATCTCGGTCGCAATCCGTTTGTGACGGATGCCTGGCGGCGTGGTCAGAAGATAGCAGTCCATGGATGGATTTATTCCATCCGGGACGGTCTGCTGCGCGATCTGGACCTCACAATCGAACGTCCCAAGGATGTTGACCGTCTTTCAGCGAAGGCCTGGTTTCCGGATGGATAGAGTCGGAGTCGCCATTCTCGCAGGCGGGCAGGGAACACGGATGGGCGGCAGGAAGCCGGAACGGCATTTTCGAGGTCGCCGGTTGATTGATCCCGTGCTTGATCGTGTCTCAGCTTGGGGCGTACCGGCAATCATCTGTGTGCGGAAGCACGGGCAGGTAGCTGCCAATACATTCGGTCAGATACTGGACCAGCCTGAGATTGAGGGGCCTCTGGCCGGCCTGCTTTCAGCGCTCGCATGGGCCTCCAGTACAAACCTTGATCTCTTGCTCACCCTGCCATGTGATGCACCTTTTCTGCCCGAAGACCTACTCTCAGAATTGAAGCATGCCTCTCTGGATGCTGCGAAGCCGGCGGTCGCGGCGTCAAACGGGCAGCGCCATCCGACATGTGCGATTTGGCCCGTGGACACTTTATTGTGCGTGACGACTTATGCCGGGTCAGGGCGTCGCAGCCTGGCTGGTGCCCTGGATGCCTGCGAGGCCATCGACGTTTGCTGGCCCGACGGCCAAGTAGATGTGTTTGCGAACATCAATACGCCCGAGGATATCATCCGGCTGGAGCTTTGATGCCCATCGGGAACACCCGCCGTACGAATGTCAGATCTACGTATGCACTGCGCACAACTATCAGCAAAATAAAAAGCGGCCATTCTCGCTTATGTTGCGCCGTCTGGCCTTATAGCGTCTTTGAACTGCGGGCAGGGAGGTTCTTCTGCCTCCCGAAAGCCCTTGGGTAAGCTATGCAATGCCATGGCGGAGCCTGCTGGCGGCCCGGGCAAGGCCTGCCAGCATCTTCGCTCATCTGAACTTTCTTTCGTGTCCTCACTTTCCAGGCCGAAGTGACGGCCCAAGTTGTTAGTCTATTGCCTTATTTATTCAGCAGCGACCGAAATGGGACCCGTGTCGAGCGGGCGTTCGAGGGAGTTCCAGTCGATCTCCGCATCTGTGGCAGCGTTTTCATAATGCAGAACGCCAAGCGCCTCGAATTTGGGCTTCACACTATCAGTCAGGAGGCCGACCCGTTTGAGATTGGGAATCATCCGCTCAAAGAGGAAGTTTCGGAATGCCTGCCCTCCTGCGGAATCGATCGATGCGCGCCGGGCTTCTTCCCGGTCAAACCCGAACTCCTCCTCGACGATGGTTGAGAACAGCCTCTCCCGCATGATTGCGCAGGCTTCGAACGCGAATTGGGCGCGCTCCTCGATTTGCTCCTCCGGGAGCGCCTTGATCCAGTCTTCAAGATAGTTGACCCCGAACGCAACATGCCGGCCTTCGTCACGCATCACGAGATGCAGGATCTGCCGCAATAGCGGATCCCGGGTTGTCTGCGACATGGTCTGGAATGCCGCAAGGGCGAGGCCCTCAATCAGCACCTGCATACCGATGAATTTGAGGTCCCAGCGGGGGTCTGTAAGAATCTTGTCCAGAAGAAGCTTGAGGCTAGGATTGACGGGGTATTCGACCCGGCAACGCGTTCGCAGGTACTTGTTAAAAACCTCCACATGCCGGGCTTCATCGAAGGTCTGTGAGGCAGCGTAAAGCTTTGCATCATAGGTCGGCGCACACGACACGAGTTGCGAGGCGACCATCATGGCGCCCTGCTCGCCGTGGAGAAACTGGGACAGAACCTGAGCCAGAGAGCGCCAGGCATATTCGTTCCGCTGCTCTTCGCTCATTGCCTGATAGACCGGATGGTCATGAAGAGGATTAAGCCCGGCCTGCGAAGGGCCTTTGGACTTGTCGAAGGGAACCTCCCAGTCGACATCGAGCTCCGCATTCCAGTTGAAGCGCTTTCCCAGCTCGTAAAGGCGCCGGATCTTGGCGTTGGCGCTTTCATAATCCCAATTGTAGGACCCAGTCAGCGGTGTGTTAAATATTTCACGGACGATTTCGACGTCCTCCGGTGTAAGCCGGTCGGCAAGTTCTCCGGGGTCTTCAAATGTCCGCGGCTCTGTTGGTGGCCCGGAGACGAGTTTTACCTTCATCTGTGTTTCTCCCTGATCCCGGAGCTTTCTCTGTCGGGCTCCGTTGAACAGAGATTATCGAAGAAGAATCTCAACTAAATACGGAAAATGACGTATGCGTCACTTTTGAAGGGTGTGGCATGTTGCGCGAATGAATGGTCAGGAAAGCTGCGGCGAGACGAATGCCGGATGATGGGCCGCCGTGCCTGTCATCCAAGTAGGAAGTGCTGGTCCCTGCCTTTTCTGAAACTTAGCATCCCATCGAGAGAGATCGGAGTAACGCAGTGTACAGAGTAAAGATGTCACAGTCAGAAAGGCGACTTCTGTCGGAAACTCAACTCCTGTCTGCTGCTTGCCAGGTGGCCCTCAAGGAAGGCCTGCAACGGCTGACATGCGAAGAGGTGGGACGCCTTGCCGGGTACAGCAGGGCGCAGGCTTACCAGCGATTTGGCTCGAGAGAAGGGCTGCTGGTCGCGGCTGTTCGTCATCTGCGGCTCCATCGCCGGAATTTCTGGGAGGCGCGGACTACCGACAATCCGACCGGGCTCGACGCGTTGATCGAACATGTCTCTGTTCATCTTGAGGGCATATCTTTGAATCTTGAGATGGCGGCTTTCTTCCAGGTTGTGCTGCACCACCCGCAGGATCTCCAGGCGCTGCGCAGCGAGGTGGCGATAGCGAGATCCGAACTCCTGGATGAGTTGAAGGCTTTGATCACGTCAGGCCTTCGCGACGGTTCCATCGATGCGCAACGCAACAGTGAGGAGGACTCTGTCCTGCTCCTCGGTCTCATGCTTGGAATTGCAACGGAGTTTCTCGTTGCTCGCCGGGATGACGAGTTGAGATGCCTCAGGACTCGCGGTGAGGAGATGATCCGGCTTAGCTTTTCGTCTGCTGACGGCCATTTGCCAATGATCCGGCACTGATGTTTCAGCTATTTCGCCAATGCATGCAGGGCAACTTACTCTAAACCAGAGAGCGATACAGGATATTGCGATGAATTTCGCTGGTGCCCGAGTAGATGCTGGCGGCGCGAGTGGCGAAGTATTTGGCGAGCGCAAAGTCCCCATCGGGGTCACCGTCAAGTCCGACTTCTGTGATGGCTTGATGAAGCTCGGTGGCAATGAGTTTCAGCATAGAACTAGCCGCGCCAGCGTTGATGGGGATGTCGCTCGAACCGATCCTGTTCTCCAGCATTTCAAATGCATCAATACGCATGGAGTAGTCTGACAACCGCAACAGCAAGGCAGGATCAGGATCCGGTACCGACCTGACCGATCTGAGGGCAGCGCGCAGCGCCCGGCGTATCAGGCCAGTGGTTGTATTGTTGGATCTGGCTATAGCCATAAGACGCTTCGCGGTGCTCCAGCCATCCCCTATGTCACCGATGCGGTCGTTTACAGGGGTTCTGACCTGATCGAAAAAGACCTCATTCGTCTCCGCTTCGCCATCGATAAATCGGATCGGTCTTATGCTGATGCCCGGCCGGTCGAGCTCTACGAGAAGGAATACCAAGCCGGCGCCTCCAAGGCTTTCCTGGTCGCTTCTGGCGAGGAGAAACATGTGAGTTGCGTAGCTGGCAAAGCTTGTCCAGATCTTGCTGCCGCTCAGAACGAAGTAATCGCCGTCAAGGTTCGCCCGCAGCGTAAGCGCGCACAAATCAGAACCGGCTTGCGGTTCGGAAAAGCCCTGGCACCATTCATGATCTCCGCTGAGGATTTTAGGCAGGTAGCGAGCTTGTTGTTCCGGTGTGCCTTCTGAAATGATCAGCGGTCCGATCGTACGGACTCCAGATGATTGAACAATCGGTGCGTCGCGTTCTGCGCAGGCATTTTCAAAGTACAGCCTCTGTGCGTCGTTCCATCCAGCGCCGCCAAATGCCGTTGGCCAAAGTGGGGCAGCCCAACCGCGGTGATACAGCTTCTCAGCCCATTCCTTACAAGCGTCGCGGGCTGATTTAAGGCCCGTCGTTGCGCGGCCTGCCATGCGCATTTCCGGTGTTAGCTCACGGTCGAGAAAATCGATCACTTCAGCGCGGAAGTGCGCTGTTACCGCGTCGGAACCTGACCCGTCATTGCCTCTCAAATACATAGCCATGTCTGGTCTATCAGTACTGATGGCGCTCGGTGACTGAGCATTCACAGGGAGCGTACTTGAAAGCGATAAACGAGCACTCCGTAGTATTACGAAGGGGAGTGCGCCAGTGCAGGGTTGGACCCAAAGATGCGGCATCGAATTCAGAGGTTCGAAAATGGGATACAGAATGGATACAAAGTGAGATACATTTCAAAAGAAAACGCAGAGCAACCAGTTGTTTATATTGAAAAATACGGGATAGTTAGACGCGCGTCACTCGCGCCATTTTTGGACATCTCCGGACAATTGTGCGCGAAAGCATGGGGTTCTATCCCCGTGCGCTGCGCGGCATTCCGGAATTCTCAAGAATTCTGCATGCGGTGAAGCCTCGTAGACCGGCGCTTTAGTCAGCGCCGCCGCGAATGGGTGAGCCCTGCAGCGCGCCTCAGTTCATAATCATGGCGGCGCCCTTTGCCGCAATCATTATGGTGGGCGTATTTGTATTGCCCGATGTGATTTCAGGCATGATCGACGCGTCAATGACACGAAGCCCGCCGATACCCCGCACACGAAGCTGAGCATCGACGACGGCCATCGGGTCATCATCACGGCCCATCCTTGCGGTGCCCACAGGATGGAAAATGGTCGTGCCGATCGCCCCGGCGATCTCTGAGAGCGCCCGGTCATCGGCAATGCCGGGAACAGCTTCCTGCGGATCAAAGCGTTTGAGCGCCGGCTGTTGCATCAGCCGCCGGGTCAGCCTGATCGCATCGGCGGCGACACGCCGGTCTTCCTCCGTGCCAAGATAGTTAGGATCGATAACGGGCGGGGCCCCTGGTTCAGCGGATTTTATGTTTACCGTTCCGCGCGAGGTTGGGCGCAGATTACATGCTGCGATGGTGATGGCGGGATACCGGTGCAGCGGCTCGCCGAACCGGTCCAGAGACAGTGGCTGGACGTGGAACTGAATGTTGGCCCGCGTCTGGCTCTCGTCCGAGCGCGCAAAAATGCCCAGCTGAGACGGCGCCATGGTCAAAGGCCCGCGCCGCCGGATGGCATAGTCCAGACCCATCGCCGCTTTGCCAAACAAGGAGTAGTAAGTCTGGTTCAGCGTAGGCGTTCCGGAGACCTTGTAAATGGCGCGCTGTTGAAGGTGGTCCTGCAAATTGGCGCCAACACCGGGCCGCTCTGCAACCGGTTCAATTCCCGCCCGGATCAGAACCGGAGCGGGACCAATACCCGAACGCTGGAGGATTTGGGGGCTGCCGATTGCGCCAGCGCATAGAATGACTTCCGCATTGGCTCGCGCGGTAAAGCGCTGGCCGTGCTGCCGGAATACAACGCCGGTGGCGCGTCCTTGATCCAGTGTCACTGTTTCCACAAGGGTCGCGGTTTCCAGGCGCAGATTGCTGCGCGTCAGGACGGGTTTCAGAAAACCGCGCGCCGAAGACCACCGCCGCCCTGCTTTCTGATTCACATGGAAATAACCTGAGCCAGTATTATCGCCGGTATTGAAATCGGGGGTTTTCGGAATGCCGATTTCCTCCGCCGCATTGCGGACGGCGTCGAGGATGTCCCATTTTACCCGTGGCGGTTCGACTCGCCATTCTCCGCCGGTGCCATGAAATTCATTTTCGCCGAGGAAATGATCTTCGATTTGCCGAAAGACGGGCAAAACGTCATCCCAGCCCCAACCGGGCAACCCGCTGTCGCGCCAGGCGTCATAATCTGCTGCCTGGCCGCGCATCGAGATCATGGCATTGATTGCGGACGATCCCCCTATGACCTTGCCGCGCGGATAGGCGAGGGTTCTGCCATTCAGGCCCGGCTGCGGTGTGGTTTCAAACATCCAGTCGCAGCGCGGATTGCCAATGGCAAAAAGATACCCGACGGGAATGTGAAACCAGATCCAGTTATCCTTGCCGCCCGCTTCCAGAAGCAATACCCGGCGGGATTTATCTTTCGACAGACGATTTGCAACGACACATCCCGCCGACCCGGCGCCGACGACGATGTAATCATAGTCGCCGGGGTAGGGCGTGGCTGCAGTGTCCATCAGCCGGGAAGCACATCGATGAAGCGGCCGCCGTTCTTTGCGAGTCGTTGAAGCGTGGCGCTGGGCGCAAAGCGTGCCTCTTCTGCGCCAAGGCGTTCCATTGTCGCCAGAACCGCTTCTGCGCCTACCATGTCTCCATACAGCATTGGCCCGCCCTTATCGGCGGGCCAGCCATAGCCGTTGAGCCAGACAATATCGATGTCGGAGGCACGCTGAGCCTTCTTCTCCTCAAGGATTTTCAAGCCCTCATTGATCATCGGGTGAATGCAGGCGGCGATGATCTCGCTGGGCGCAGGGGCAGAGCCGGCGGCAACGCCGGTCACTTCAGCGATAATTCTGGCCGTCACGTCTGACGGGATCGGGCGGCGGTTTTCATCATAGTCGTAATAGCCTGCGCCGGTTTTCTGGCCGCGACGATCCAGTTCGCACAGGGCATCGCGGATGGGGTTTGCCGTTTTGGCACCTTTCTTCCAGCCAATGTCGAGACCGGCCAGGTCAGACATCTGATACGGACCCATGCGGAAGCCGAACTGATTGAGCGCGGCATCCACATCCCACGGCATGGCCCCCTGAGATACCAGCTTCTGAGCTTGCGCCTGCCGCGCGAACAAAATGCGGTTGCCAACAAAACCGGGGCAGACCCCGACCAGGGTCGCTATCTTGTTGATGGTCCGGGCCAGATCCATGCAGGTCATGATCACGTCATCAGCGGTGTGATCGGCGCGTACAATTTCCAGCAGCTTCATGACGTTGGCAGGCGAGAAAAAGTGTAGCCCGATGACATCCTGCGGGCGCGCCGTGACGCTGGCAATCTCATCAATATCCAGTGCGGAGGTGTTCGTGGCAAGGATTGCGCCCGGCTTTGCGATACGGTCCAGGTCCGTAAAAATCTTCTTTTTAAGGTCCATGTCTTCAAACACGGCTTCGATGATCAGGTCGCAGTCTGCAAAGGCCGTCATATCCAGCGTTCCGGACAGGCGGTCCATTCTTTCGCCAACCTCTTCCTGCGGGAAACGCCCATTGTCGGCGCTGCGCTGGTAATTGCCCCGCACCACGGCGAGGCCGCGATCCAGTGCTTCCTGTTTCTGCTCCAGGATGACCACCGGAATGCCAACACTGGCGAAGTTCATGGATATTCCGCCGCCCATCGTGCCGGCCCCGATCACACCTACTTTGGCGATGGGCCTGCGGGGCGTGTTGGCGGGCACATCCGGTACGATCCAGGCATCGCGGCCAGCCTGGGCAATATAGGCGGAAACTTCTTCAGGCGTCATGGATATGGCGGGCATCGTTTTGGTCCTCCGAACAATGGGCTGCGCCATCCTAAGCTGCGACATTCAGTTTGGGAAAGTCCGGCCCGCGTTTTTTGGCGCATCGCCCAGTTTTGACGGGACTGCGCTCTGACGAAAATGCGGTTGTGGCCACGCGATCTCGACGATCAACGTGGCGCGCAGCGATGCTGACTGGTGTAAATCAGTATGCCGACTTTTTTACCTGATCATCAGGCAATCGACTATTGATCCTTCCGGTGCGGCCGGGGCGTTGGCGGGCCGGTGGATCAACAGATCTGCGGTCAGAAACGGGCGCAGGAGCGAGCTGTCCTGATTTATCGCTGGCGTGCAGGTCAATCGGCCGTCTTTTTCTGTCTCTGCGGCGCCGCGAAGGAATGTCTCCCGGCTACCGGGCGGCTCCAGCGGCCCGGTCAACCGGGCGCGGCGCCAGACGAGCGCGTCGTTGCCCGCGCGCCCCGTCAACTGCCAGATCAACGGTTTCAGGAACAGCTGCGCGCAGACCAGCGCGGAGGCGGGGTTGCCCGGAAGGCCGAGCACATAGGTGTTGTGCAGCTTTCCAAACCATGTCGGCTTACCAGGCTTGAGCTTCACTTTGGAGAAGACAGGCTCCAGACCTTCTTCGGCAAAGGCTGCCTGCATGTGATCATGATCTCCCACCGAGGCGCCGCCGAGCGGGATGATGACGTCAACACCATCGGCTGCCTGAATGCGGGCGCGGATCGCCGCTGGATCATCCGGCGCGATGCCGAGGTCCACAAACTCTCCGCCCCAACTGGTAATCAGCGCCTCCAGTGCAAACGGGGTGGAGCAGATAATCTCGCCTTCTGCCAGCGCGCTACCGGGTGGGCGCAGCTCATCGCCATTGGCCATTACCGCAATTCGGGGCCGGGGGTAGGCCCTGACCTCTGCGTGGTTGGCCGCCGCAGCGATGGCAAGTTCCGCTGCGCCGAGCAGGCGGCCGGCGGGAAGCAGCAGGTCCCCTTCGCGGAAATCGATCCCTGCGGCTCGGATGTTGCTGGGTTCCGGCTGAGATGCCGTGACAGTGATCTGGTCGCCGTCGCGCATTGTATCTTCCTGAATCACCACATGGTCGGCCCCTCTGGGCACGACCGATCCGGTAAAGATACGCACCGCTTCACCGAGCCCCAATGCGCCGGTAAAAGGCCTGCCCGCTGGCGCCTCACCGATCACACGTAGCGAATTGCCGAGGTTGGCATCGCATTGGCGCACAGCGTAGCCGTCCATGGCTGAGACAGCTGCCGGGGGTTGGGTTATCCGGGCGTGTATAGGGACTGCCAGCACTCTGCCGTGCGCCGCTCCAAGGGAAACCGCTTCCGGTGCCATTGGCGCCGCTATATCGATGATCGCAGCAAGCGCTTCTATCCGGGTCCGCATTTCGTCCTCCATGAGCAATCAATGAGATAGCCCGGCCTAACACGCACGCCAATGACAACAGTCTCAGAGGGCGTCAAGCTGCGGGACCTCACGGGTGTTGCCTTCTCTGAACTGAAACGACCGTGCACGAATTAAATATACTAAGACGCCCTGGGAGTGATGTCCTGAGGCCCTGCAGAGTATTGCGCTTTAAGCCGGGCCGGAGACGGGCTGTCTGCTGATGCTGATCATCCTGAAACAACGGAGGCCACCTATGCTGAAAGCTGGCAACATCCTATCGAGCGTTTGCAGACCTAACTTAAACCAAGACGTGCGATATTTCTGATTCGTCTCATTATGGAGCGATGCCAGTGGCTGCGTGGCTGCCTTAAAAAATTCGGTCAGATGAAACCGGGGGCACTCCGGAGCGTTGGTTTCCCTCTTACCCAAATTGCATGCAGATGACCTGCCTACAAGGGATAACCCATGCGGACGGGTGGACATGATGGAGCGAAGCTGACGTAATCAAACCTGATCAGATAAAGCAGTGAGGAATTGGAGCAAATTTGGGACGCCTGGTAGCAATATCCAACAGAACGGCCGCCGATGCCGGCGCGCAGGCGGGCGGGCTTGCTGTGGCCGTATGGGACGCCCTCAAAGCGACAGGCGGATTATGGGCAGGCTGGTCCGGCGATATTGTCAGCGACTCCCCAGGCAGCAAACAATTTGAATCAGAAGACGGCGTTTCTTTCCTTCTGACCGACATGACAGAAGACGAGCATGACGGCTTTTACCTGCGCTATTCCAACAGCACGCTTTGGCCAATATTTCACTATCGGGTAGATCTGGCGACGTTCGATCGCGGTGCCTTTGACCATTATCTCGCGGTAAACGAGCGATTGGCAAACCTCACAATTGAGCATCTGCGCGAACATGACATGGTTTGGGTGCATGACTACCATTTCCTCCCGATGGCCGATGCGTTGCGCCGGGCCGGATGGAAGGGGCGCACCGGATTTTTCCTGCACATACCGTTTCCCACACCAGACATGTTCCGCGCTCTTCCAGAGCATAGCTGGCTGGCACGCGCGCTTTGCCAGTTTGATCTGATCGGCTTCCAGTCCGAATCCGACCGCACGAATTTCGAACGTTATCTGGTCGACAGCCTGGATGCAGATGCTTCTGAAGCGCCGATTTATACTGTCGCAGGCCGGAGAGTGCGTGTGGGTGTCTATCCCATTGGAATTGATGCTGCCGCTTTTGAAGAAGCCGCTCGAAGCCCTGCGGCCGGGGACGCGGCTGCCCGCATCGGACGTTTCCTGGGAAATCGCGATCTCATCATCGGTGTGGACCGGATGGATTATTCCAAAGGGCTGCCTCAACGATTTGAGGCCGTTGGCGCATTTTTTGACAACCATCCGGAGCTGCATGGCAAGGTGTCGGTAACGCAGATTGCGACCCCCTCACGAACCAAAGTGGAAGAGTATCGCCAGCTGCGCTATGAACTCGATCAGCTCGTGGGACGTATCAATGGAGATTATGGCGATCTCGACTGGATACCATTGCGCTATCTGGCGCGAAGCTATTCCAGAGATGAATTGGCCGGCCTCTTCCGCATCGCACGCGTAGGGTTGGTTACGCCGCTTCGGGACGGGATGAACCTCGTGGCAAAGGAATACGTGATGGCGCAGGACCCGGAAGATCCCGGCGTTCTTATACTTTCAGAATTCGCTGGGGCCGCGGAACAACTTCACGAAGCGCTGATCGTAAATCCCCATGACCGCTCGACATTGGCGGAGACCATCCGGATCGCGCTGACTATGCCTCTTGAGGAACGAAAACGGCGATGGGAGGCCCTCCGCGATGTTGTAAGGCGGACAGATATTGCGTGGTGGCGGGACCTGTTCCTGAACGACCTTCGCGCCAAAATCTGATCGCTCGCTTTCGACCTTTAAATCCATCTGCCAGGAATAAATGACCGCTCCTTTGCTTGATCCATCCGCCGCGCTGTTCCTTGATTTTGACGGAACGATGGCGCCACTCCAGTCTGATCCGGATACGGTGTTTCTTCCAGAGGGAGGCGCCGAGATTTTGCTGAGAACAGCTGAGAATCTTCATGGCGCTCTGGTGATCCTCAGTGGGCGGGATATTCGTGATCTTGCCTCGCGCATTCCTGATGGACTTTGGCGCGCTGGCGGTCATGGTGCTTACGTTTGCCCTCCAGGACATGCGCCGCCGGGCGAACTTCCCGAAGCGCCGGAAAATCTCGTTGCGGAGATTTCTGCCTTGATCGAAGAGATCCCTGGGGTGCGCATGGAATCAAAAGGACCGGTGCTGGCGGTACATTATCGCGAGATACCGGAAGCGGCGGGCCCCCTTGAAGCAGGTTTGACAACACTGCTTGAAGCATTTCCGGAATACACGCTTCAATCTGGAAAGATGGTGATGGAAGCAAGACCAGCCAGTGCGCACAAAGGAAAATGCGTTCGTGAGCTGATGAAGCAGGCGCCCTTTTCGGGCCGGGCGCCCATAATGGTTGGAGATGATACAACTGATGAAGATGCCATGCGCGCAAGTCTCGACTTCGGAGGCACTGCCATCAAGGTAGGCGCTGGGGCGACGGCTGCGCCCTACCGGCTGGCCGACCCGGCAGCGGTTTGGGACTGGCTCAAGAGAGGACTGACATGAACAATCTGGAACTTGGGATCATTGGCAACGGAACGATTGCTGCCTTGATTGATGAAGCGGGTGAAATCGGCTGGCTTTGCTTGCCGAGGCTCGATGGAGAACCTGTGTTCAACAGTCTCGTTGGCGGCGGGGGAAAGTTCGGCGTTGAATTGGCCGGGCTGTCGGGCGCCCATCATATCTATCGGCGCAATACGGCGATTCTCGAAACAACCCTTGAGGCCGAAGACGGCTCAGCGGTTTTGATCACCGACTTTGCCCCGAGGTTTACAGACAGGGGACGGATGTTCCGGCCGGCTTCTGTCGTCAGACGGATTACACCCTTGCGCGGGATGCCGCGTATTCGGCTTAAGGTTTCGGGAGAAACTGGCCGTGGCAAAGGCCAGATGCTTTCACGCCGCGGCGTATCGCATATCTCCTTCCTGGATGATGCATCGGGATTCCGCCTGACGACAGATGCGCCGGTGGCTTATGTTGCGCAGGAAACCGAGTTTGTGCTCGACCGCGACACAACCTTTATTCTCGGACCTGATGAGCCCTTATCCGATACGCCAGCCAATCTCGCTTCAGATTGGCTCGCCCGAACGCAGGAACATTGGCAGGACTGGTCGCGGCGGCTTGCGACGCCGCCTGAATGGCAGGCGGCGGTCATACGCGCGGCAATCACGCTGAAGCTATGCGTATATGAAGAAACCGGCGGTATCGTCGCGGCCCTGACCACCAGCATCCCTGAGCACGCAGGGTCGTCCAGAAACTGGGATTACCGCTTCTGCTGGCTGCGCGATGCTTACTTCACCGTCACGGCGTTAAACAGGCTGTCCGCGATGGGAACACTGGAGCGCTACTTGGCGTTCCTGCGAAACATTGTGGCGCATACAAAAGGCGGGCACATTCAGCCTGTCTACGGGATCGCTCTGGAAGAGCAGTTAACGGAAGATATTCCAGGTTATCTTCCGGGGTATCGGGGCATGGGGCCGGTGAGGTTTGGGAACCAGGCTGCAGAGCATGTTCAGCATGATGTATACGGGCACGTCGTGCTCGGCGCGGCGCAGGCCTTTCTGGACGAGCGTTTGCTTACCAAAGCTGGACCGATTGAATTTGAGCACTTTGAGGCCGTTGGCCGGCGTGCCTACGAAGTCTATCAGATGCCCGATGCGGGGATTTGGGAGTATCGGGGCAGGGAGGCGGTGCATACATCGTCGGCGATCATGTGTTGGGCCGCCTGTGACCGGCTGGCGCGTGTTGCATCCGCGCTTGGTTTGAACGACCGCGCCGTGCATTGGTCAGATTGCGCGACTGAAATGCGCAGCGTCATTCTGGAGAAAGCCTGGAATGCTGAGCGCGACGCCTTTACAGGAGCCTTTGGCGGTGCCGCGCTTGATGCATCGGTTCTGCTTATGGCGGAAATTGGGTTCATAGATCCGATGGACCCGCGATTCAGATCGACCGTCGATCGGATCGACGAAGAGTTGCGCGTAGGAAATCATGTTTTCCGATACCGAGCGCCCGATGACTTCGGAACGCCTGAAACAGCCTTCACCGCCTGCACATTCTGGCATATCGATGCGTTGGCGCGAACCGGCCAGCTCGACAAGGCACGCGCGATGTTTGAGGCAGTGCTGGCGCAACGCACACGCCTTGGGCTTCTCTCCGAAGACGTTGATCCGCAGACAGGAGAGCTCTGGGGAAATTTCCCGCAGACCTATTCGATGGTCGGTATCATCAATGCGGCCTCACGCCTGAGTTGCGATTGGGACGCGATCGTGTGATGCGCACTCCCCCATTGGGAGATGCGTGCTACTTTCGCTTTTGACGCTTATGTTTCGTCAGGAACTGATGGATGATTTCAGCTGCGCGCGCAGAAGGTGTTGTCTCGGCAGGGGCAATAGCTGCGGCGAAACCGGCCTGTTGAGCCGGCATGAAGTCTGAATGATCTGCATGCGCAGACTTGATACATTCGAGTGTTTCCGCAGGAGACTTCGCTACCTTTCCGAACGTCCAGTGGCGATAGAATGGGTTGTTACTCCAATCCGTAGTCTGAACATCTATGAATACGCAGGGTTTGGGCGTCCTTAGAAATTCATACACCTGGCTGCTGACATCGCCCACATAGATGTCGGCAGCCCTCGTGTAATCCATATTGATGGAGTGCAGACTGCCTCCATCAAAGCGGAGATTGGGCCGCACGAAAGAGCGCGACAGCTCGTCAAATAGCCGGCGGCCTTTACCCCGCAATCTCAGATGGGGCGCAATGATGAAGTTAAATTCCGGTGTGGATGAAAATCGCTCCAATAGTTCGGGACCGAATGCGATCCATGAGCCAAGGTTTGTGTCAAAGTGCGGATTGTACAGCACAACCGGCAGATCATTTTCAAAGAATTTTGGGGGCGTTTCTGGCAGAACATCAAACTTGCAATACCCGATGACATGGCATGTCTCAGCGGTCGCGAGTTTGTAATTCAGGAAAGCGTCATAATCCTTCTTGCCGGCGACAAAGACAAGATCAAACAACCGTATACGGCCTTCATATCCCTGGGCGCGATCGCCGGCTCCATGGAGAATGTGGACCAGTGACGGGCAGCGTTTTCCCAGAATCCTGCGCAATACAGTAGATGTGCGCTCCGGTGTAAGGATCGCATCGTACTGAGAGATCCGTATCAGGCTGAGAAGCAGGTTTGGCAGCCGGGGCGGGCACTGGTAGATAGGCCTGTGTTTATTGAACAGGGGCGCGCGAACGATCTGGCTTGCCAGTTCGGGGGCGTGGCTGGCGATCAGGCGTTCATGCCAGTCCGTTGCAACAAGAATATCCGTTTTGATCCCGGAGCGGAATAGTTCTCTGGCTGGACCAAGAATATGGAGCAGTTGATGCGCCTCACCAATCGCCAAAACCAGGACGCTTGGATTGAGAAGGGGCGTCATTGATGGATTGCCTGTCTCCATCCTGATTTCAAAATCCGATCTCTTTCAACGCATTGAAATCTTCGACTGTATCAACTTCAGCCCAGAGATGACCTTTGATCAGGACAGTTTCGACACTGCCGCTGCCGGCGCTTGCAATGGCGTTAATTGCCTTGAGAAACCATGCGTGGATGCCGTCTTGAGTGCGCATCATCTGCTCCAGCTTTTCCCGGAAGACCTCCGGGCCTTTGCCTGCAAAACGCAGGATGCCAATGGATTCTGCGTGAACGTCTGGCGGGAGAAGAGTTTTCCCTATGCCTGTCAGCGTGGTCCCGGACAGGGTGACTTTCATATCGTCCTGATCATAAACGGCCTTCTGGTCAATGGTCACCAGAATTGGGGCCGGTGGCGCGGCGATAACCTTCTCGATTAGCTCCTGGGAAAACAGAGTGTCTCCATTGATAAGGAGAAAATCATCATCCATCTGTTCCCGGACCATCCAGCAGCTCGCCAGATTATCCGCTACCTGAAAGAAGGGGTTGAAGAACGGCATGGCCTTGAGCGGACCCGTGCGACGAGCAAGCTCTGCCTCGACAAGATTGGGAAGAAAGCCGGTCACCACAGTCACATCGCGGATGCCTGCGGCTTCGAGCGTGTCGAGCTGATACCCAAGCAGCGTCGTGGCCTGAACCGGTAGCAGGCATTTCGGACGGGATTCGGTCAAAGGCAGAAGGCGAGAGCCGCGGCCGGCGCTCAGAAGAATGGCTTTCATGCGGAAACAGTCACTTTGTCTGAAAGGAATCCAATTTCAACTGTGTTGAAGTCAGCAATGGTTATGTGGAGTTTCTGCGCCGCTTTCCTGAGTCCGGAGGACGGGTTCACCGCCACCGGAAAATCGGAATTCAGCAGCATGGGCAGGTCCGATACATGATCGCTGTAGGCAAATCCGGAACGGGAAATGCCGTGCGCTTCAATGCGAAGAAGCTTTTCGTGACCATAGCAGTTCGCCCCTGAAAGCAGCGGCGCGGACGGGCCTGACCAGTCCAAGCGGCTGGCAATCACTTCGTGGAAGCCGAGTGCCCGCGCCAGTTCGTCCGCAACCAGATCAACGGAGGCGGTTGCGATGATCAGCCGGTCACCGCGGTCGGCGTGCCATGCGATTGCTTCCAAGGCACCTGGCCGCAGGCCGGACTTTACCTCTTTGGAAATGAACGCAGCCGCCGCCGATTGCGCCTCAGCATGCGTCAGATGAGAGAGCGTTCTGAGGCTCAACACTTTAACAGAGTCGCGGCTGACAATGCCCAGCTTGTGGGCGGCACCTTGGGCCATAATGCGCAGAAGGAAAAGCCAGAATGTTGGCCGCCTCCAGTTCACGAAAATCAGGAAGCGGGTCCATGTCGCTTCGCGCGTGATAGTACGGTCCAGATCGAAAATGGCTGTTGCGGTCATGGGGATCAGGCTTCCAGCCAGGATACGGGTGCTGAGCGCTGCAAGATGGCCTGGATCAGGCGCACGCCGTGGAACACAAGAAAGATGATCGTCCACACAGCGATTGCCACAAATCCCCAGCCCGGCTGGCCCAGCATTACAGCGACCATGAAGATTAGCATATTGGGATTTCGCCGCGCGGTGATTTCCCGCGCGAAACCGTCAATCGGCTGCCAGACGTGAATGTGAAATCCGAACCGCCGGATGAATTCGCCTTCCTCCAGACGGTTGAGAACATAGCCAGCCAAAATGACTGCGAGTGAACCAAACAGAAGCGCTTGAGAAGGGCCTGCGGGTGCTGATTGCAGACCTGTAAAGATTGCCCAGTACCAGAAGGGCGGGTGGATCAGGTCAATCCCATGATCGTAGATATTGCCCCAGTTGGAGTAGGTCATGGTCGTTCGGGCGAGTTTGCCATCGACCGTATCCAGGAATGTCATGACCCATGCGGCCGCGATGCCGGCGGCCCAGTGTCCCTGCCAGAACAGCCAGAATGCCAAAATTACGAAAAGCAGGCTCGCCGTGGTTACGGTGTTGGGGGAAATGCGCAGGAAAGCACAAAGCCGGGTGACGTAAAACGCGGGTATGGGCCAGGCGTATTTAGTCACCAGATCGGTGATGCCTTTGTAGGACCCCGCAAACAATACGCGCTCAATGTCGACGGTATTTTCGGTGCGCATCGACAGGGCATAGGGTGTTTCGCGTTTGCGCAGGCTTTTATTATAGGTGTCGGCAAAGGCGTACATATCGCCCGGCGCGAGGCCCGCAGCCTTGAGACTGGAGCGATCGACGTTGTTTTGTTCAAACAGCACCAGATAAGGTGCTGGGTCGGCATTATCTGGCACATGAATGGCAATCAACTGTTCTCCATCGTCGGCTGGCCCAAGAAGCGCCGCGCCGGGTTGAGCAAGCAAATTGCGCTGCAGGGACGGGGAGAGCACCCACTCAATGCCAACCAGCAGCCGGCCAGCAGCCTGATCAATCTGACCGGCGCCTGCTTTACTCCAGGCGCGGCGTTGCCACTCCGCGAGATCCAGCCCCCAGAGCCTGGCAGGCAATTCTCCGAGTAGGCGAACCGAGACGGGATTTTGTGACATAGGGCAAATAACTCTAAGGTGTTCAGGAACGGCAACAAGAAGGTCGTGACCAAGCGGTCTATGGAGAATGAGCGTCATGCATCGGAATGCGACCTACGAAACATTTGGCGGAGACCGCACATTGGTCTGCGATTACGCCCACTGGAGCGTCCAGGTGAGGCCAAAGCAGGTTACACTCGGCGCACTGGTAATCCTGGCGCATACCGATGCAGTGGCTTTCTCCGATCTGCCCGTCGAGGCATTTGCCGAACTGGCCACGGTTGTCAAAGATGTCGAAGCAGTATGCGCGAGCACTTTTGCCAACACCAAGGTCAACTATCTGATGCTGATGATGGTGGACCCCCATGTCCATTTTCATGTGCTCCCCCGGTACGACGCGCCGGTGATGTTTGAAGGAACTCCGTATAGCGATCCCGGCTGGCCCGGACAGCCAAACCTGGCAGTTTCAGAGGGATTGCCAGCTGCTGCTCGCGTCGCGAACCGGTTGCGGTCGGCCTGGCCCAAGAGACAGGTATGACCGGCCATTTGGCTTTGCCGACTCATTTTTGCGCACCGTTGGCAATAATGCGTTTGACGAGATCCAGGTCCGCTTGGGAATCCACATCAATGGCAGCCTCCGCAAATGGCATGACAACCACGCCAATGCGCGCGCCGAGACGGTTTGAGATAAGCCTGAATGCCTTGTGGACGCTGGGGCGACCAACCAGCAGCCGAAGGGCGGTGATCAGCCCAAACCGTCTGGCAATCCGCAATGGCTTCTTGCGATCCTGTTCTGCCTTTTTCCAGAACTCGATGACTTTCAACGCATTTGGGTTGGCGACGAAAAACAGATTACATCCCGACATCGGCGAGTCGGCGAAGGGAATGTATGTCCGCTTCGTGGTGGGGTAACTTGCCTGGATCGTTTCCTTTGCCGCGAGCCCGATGCTCAGATCAGCCCCGTTGCGCAATGCTTCGCCAACGAAGTGGTTGACCATGTCTGGTGTCAGCAACGCATGATCGCAGGTGGTTATCAGGAGGGGCAGTTGCAGGCCGGCTTCAACGGCGCCCAGCAGGCTTGCGGCGGGGCCGCCTGAAACGGACACGGCTTCTCTGGCACTTATGCCCCCGCTCGCTTGAGTGAGCAGCTCAGGGCTCAATCCGGAAACATAAGGGGCGCTGTTTAGCCGCTCGCTCTGGCTCAGTGCGCGGAGCACTCTTGAGAGCATGGGCTCGCCCAGAATATCTATAAGAGCCTTGCTCTCCACACCATGCGCAAGGGCAAGCGCGTCGCCGCTTGCGCGTGCCCCTGCAAGCACAAGTGCATTGGCTGTGTCGCGCGCCTCAGTCTGGCTCAAAGGGATTTCCCGTAGATCCGGTAAGTCTTGTATCTGGGCGCATCAAACAGCGAGATGATGTTGATCAGATTGGTGTTGGTTTCGAGAATCCAGGACGCTTCGATGTTTCGGACGCCGCGGGCATGTTGCGCGCTTACCGCCTGGCTGCATGTTGCGGCCATTGTTTGAACGCCGCGCCGGGTCTTGTGAAATTTGCGTCGCATGCCGGCGAGCGGAATCCGCGCGGTTTTTGTCCCGGAAATTTTGAGCCGATGAAGGAACTGCACCCAGCCAAACGGAAGCAGTCGCCCGTCCAAGCCTTCAGCGGCCTCGAATATGTCCGGAAGCACAAGAGCAAAGCACGCCGGCTCTTCATCGATCATTCCGATCCACAGATGGTCCGGATTGATCAGCGGTTTCAGTTCTTTCGCCATATGCGTGATCTCGGCCTTGCCAAAAGGCACAAAGCCCCAATTGTCCGACCACGCATCGTCGAAAATATCCAGAATCTGAGTGATTTCCTGTCCGTAATTTTGACTGTCCATATTGCGTATGCGCAGATTGGGATCGCGGTTGAAACCTTCGATCAGTCTGCTGGCAATCGGTGGGGGCTCAAAGGTGTCGCCCATGCGGATCATGTAAGCGTACATGTCCATCATCTTGGAATAACCGCCGCGCTCCAGGGCAGGGGCATAATCTGGCCGCCCGTGGAGCATCATCATCACCGGCGGCGTATCAAACCCATCCACCAGAAGGCCACACTCTTCGTTCACGGAGAAATTGAATGGCCCCGCAATCTTCAGCATCCCTTTCCAGCGCAGCCACGACTCGGCAGCCTGCATCAGAACCGAAACAGCTTCGTCATCCTCTTTCAGGGTGTCCAGAAAACCAAAATGGCCCGTCTGATCATTGTGGCGCGCAAGGTGTGCCGGATTGATAAAGACAGCAATCCGTCCAACCGGCTCATTCTCGCGATAGGCGAGAAGAAGCTCATGAGGCATCTGCGCAAGCGCCGGATTGCGCTTGGGGTCGATCTGCGCTGCCCGTTCGAACCGGAGGGGCGCGCGCCATGCGGGCAGGTGCCGGTATGCGCGGAAGGGAAGCTCGATAAACGTCCGGCGCTCCGCTGCGCTTTCAACGCGCTTTACGAATACCTGTCCGTTGGGAACCACGGCGTTCTGAACAGGTGCGTGGATGTTCATTTGCGAAGGTCGAGCCTGACAACGGTTGTCTGCTCGCCCGCCTTGAAGGCGGCTTCTTCGAATTTCGGCATTCGCAGCTTGAGTTTCTGGTTGTTGGACAGCGCAAACGGTTCGGCAGGCAGCATGTTCCATTGCCGGTCGAGTTCACGGTCCCCATTGATGTCATGATAGGCGGCGAGGGCGTAGCTTCCGGCCGCATCAACATTAAAACATACGGTCTGTGATCCGTCCTCTGCGGGAACCCGGATACGCTTGAGACGCGAAGCCTTTTTCAGAAAATCCCGTGAGCTGGGCTTGTACAGCTCTACAGTCAGAATGCCCTCAGCGTGCACTCCGTTTACCTGAACTTCGATCTGTGGAGACCTGGAGCCGCAAATCGCGCCCCCCTCATCTTCCCGGATGTTCAGAATGTTGAGGGTCTGCGCAGCGGCAGTCTGGCAAAACACAGCCAGGATCAGTGTGAGAACCTTGCCAAGGTGCATCAATACAGTCCTATTGTGACACGAATGCTTCAGGTTTGGTTAGTAGCGCCAAGCGGGTGCAGGGATCAATGGACTGTCACATGTCTTACTATATCTAGTGGGCTCGATGATCGGAATCATTCTGCGGACAGTCGGGGGAATTTGGAATGTTTGCCAGACTTGATCGCTACCTGATCCGTAGCTTTCTGGGCATGTTTGCAGGTCTGACAGTGCTGGCAATGGCCCTTCTGCTGCTGGAGCGGCTTATCCGGATCACAGAAATCGTCTCCGGCTCGGGCAGCGCATTTGCGTCCGCGTCCCTGCTGGTCGCCAACCTGATACCTCATTATCTCAACCTTGCGCTGCCGGGCGCGTTTCTGATCTCCATGATCCTGACGATCGACCGGCTTAGCCGCTCAGGCGAGATTGTTGCGCTGATGGCCGCGGGCGTTTCACTTTACAGAATCGTCCTGCCTTTTGTGCAGTTTTCCCTCGTTCTCGCAGCGGCTTCGCTGCTTATATCTGGCTTCCTTCAGCCCCTGTCGCGATATTCCTACCGGGAGATTGTCTATAATCTGCAGCACCAGTCGGTGCTTTCGGTCTTTCAGGAGCAGAAGTTCGTCCAGTATGACAACCGCATCATCTGGACCGACAGCGTCCTGCCTGGCGGCCGCCTGGGGCAGACTTTCATTCTGGAGTCAGAGCCCGATGGCGCTCGCACCCTGTTGACCGGTGGTTCGGGAAAATTGCGCGAAATCCGCGCAGGAGAATGGGAGATCACCCTGCTTGGCGGGGCAGGCGCCTCCTACCGCGACGCCGACCCTCCAGAGGAATATGACAGGATCGAATATGGTGAACTCAGCTGGCCGGTCATTGCCGAAACCGGGCAGTACCGTGCCCGCGGCGGGGATGAGCGAGAACTGTTTCTGCCAGAGCTTCTCGCAAAGGCTGGTGCTGCCATGCCCGGCGACATAGCGCCCGCCGTGGCTGCGGCTACCTTTCATGACCGCACAAGCCGCGCAGCCCTGCTGCTCGCCATGCCTCTGATCGCGATCATTCTTGGCCTCAATCTGGGCCGTGTCGCGCGCTCCAGCGGCGTGGTCCTTGGCATCCTGTTCCTGCTCGGAGTTCAGAAGGTGCTGGAATACACGCTGGTCCAGACCAGCGAAGGCGTCATTCCACCATGGATGGGCTTCTGGCCAATCGTAGTGGTCGTTGCCGCCGCTTCAATCTTTCTGTTTCGCCGGCTTGCTGAAGGCGGGATCATTACCAACCGCCCCAGAATTGCGGCGCGTCCCGGAACGGACTATGCGAGTGCCCTCGCCGGGAAACCGAGAACATGACATCCCGTCTCAGCCGGTATCTTTCGTGGCTGTTCCTGCAGCGTCTGCTCGTAACCGTTTTTGCATTGGTTGCGTTGCTTGGCGTGCTCGATGCCTTGAGCAACGCGGACAAGCTTCCTGCCGGCGCAGGTTTTGAAGGTCAGATGCGCTATATGTGGCTGCGCCTGCCGGCCCTGTTTGACCGGATTGTGGTCTTTGCTTTCCTTCTGGCGGCGCTTTTGACGTATGCCTCACTGATCCGCCGCAATGAACTCGTAGCTATCTCGGCAGCCGGCATTTCCGTGTTCGGACAGATGCGAACGCTGATCCCGGTGGTGTTTCTGACGGCCGTTGCAGCCGCATTCATTATTGATACGGTTGGTCCGCCAGCGAGCCGGAGCCTGTTGGCCTGGCTCGGTCCGGAAGCGCTCCAGGAAGACGCGCAGGTTCCCGAAGAACTCTGGCTGTCGGATGGAAAATTCCTGATCGAACTCAAAAGCATGCAGGCTGAGGAGTTGACCGGAATCACCATCTTTGAGCGCAATGCTGAAGGCGCTGTCGTGGCGATCACGACCGCAGAAACCGCGCGGCCAGCAGACGGCGGCTGGGCACTTTCCGGTACAGGGCAGCGGCGTTTTGATGGAGAGCCGCCGACAGATATGACGTTCTGGACAAGTCCCCAAACGCCCGAGAGCCTTCAGCTACTGCTTTCGCCTCCGCGTGATCTCGCCATCTCGAATCTGATTGCGCTCAGCGAAATGCGCGGTTCAGGCAGTCGGCCATCGGGTGCCTATGAGCTATGGGCGCTCAATCGGTTCCTGCTGCCGCTCACTGCAGTCGGATTTCTGCTTTTGGCGGTTCCGGTGATGCAGGTTTATGGCCGCCGATCGAACGCGGATATTGCCGTCGCCGCCGGGGTCGCCGTTGGCTTTTTTTACATGGTGGTAGACGGCATATTGAAAACGCTGGCTGAGAACGGAAGCATCAGCCCTATTCTGGCGGTCGCTCTGCCGATCCTGGCGCTATTCCTGGGAAGTATGTGGCTCGCGCTAGAACGGGAAATCAGAAAATGAGCCCGCGGATCGGCCTCATCGTCAGTCCGCTCAGTCATACAGTGCAGCGAAAGGGTTCCATCCTTGAGCGTGTGAGTACGCATGTCGAAAATGCGGAACTTATCCGCATCGAAGATTTCAATGATTTGCCCGATCAGCTCGCCCGTCTTGCCCGCACGGACGTTTCTGCCGTTCTGGTTGAAGGGGGGGATGGAACGCTCCAAGCTGTGATGTCGGCCTGGCCCGGCCTTGCAGACGGCGGAACGTCTTTGCCAGACTTCGCTATACTCCCCGGTGGCAGCACGAATTTGGCCTACAAGATCGCCGGTTTGAAATGCCGCGGAGCCGATGACATCGTCAGATACATTGCGCAATTCCGGGCTGGTCGGCCGGTAACCCGAACGAGCTTGCCTGCGTTGCGCGTTGAGGCTGCCGGTCTGGCCCGGCCCCAGATCGGAATGTTGCTTTCCACAGGGTCGCTCGCGCGCGCGATGATCTACACGCAGCAACAGATACATGGAGAAACCCATCGCGGGTCACTCGCCGTCGCGGAAGCTGCCGCTCGCTTCGTCTTCGCTCCCGAAGCCTATCTTGATACGGATGGCGCGCCGCTCCTTCGCTCAAGCGAACTCAGTGTCTCGGCTCCCTCATTTCAATTGCGCGGCGCGCACGCGCTGAGCCTGATGACAACTCTGCCCTCCCTAAGTCTCGGGCTTACTCCGTTCTGGGGGCTGGGCGCAGGGGCGATCGCTTTTACCCGCGCCGCATGGCCCATTTTACATTTTCGGCTGGCATTCCTGAAAATTCTCGCCGGTCATGCTGGTCCGGCGATGGCGCGGCACGGACTGACCAGCCACAGAACCGATACACTGGAACTGGCCTGTTCTGGCGCAATTGTTCTCGATGGGGAGTTGTTGCAACTGCCAGAAAATATCCCCATCACGATCAGTGCAACCAGCCCGCTCCGGTTTTTGAGATGACACTTGATCCCCGCCTGCCAGCGCTTCGCGCGCTCATCCTGAAAGATCAGATTGAACTGGTGCAGGGCGCCCAGGAAATGGCTCGCGCTATCCATGAGCGCCACCAAGGCGCAGTCCGCGGGCTTGTTTTCTATGGGTCGGCAATGCGCCAAGGCGAATTTGCGGACAAGATGTATGATTTCTATGTCATCGTAGACCGATACAAATCGGTCTACGGATCAGGTCTGAAGCGCTTTGGTTCATGGCTATTGCCGCCCGGCGTACATTTTCTGCAGATAACATATCCGGATGGAAGACGGCTTCGGAGCAAATACTCGATTGTATCGGAAAAGGCATTCCATCGGCGGTCGCGGGGTGGGGCTTTCGAAAGCATGCTATGGGCAAGGTTTGCGCAACCTTCCGTGGTCGTATCAGAAGATCCCCAGGTTTATGCCGATCTGATCGACACACTTGCGCTTTCCTGTGTGCACTTTTCGAATCAAATTCGTCCGCTTATGTCGGGTATGACAGACCCACTTTCCCCGTGGGTGCGAGGGCTTAGTGAAAGCTATCGCACAGAACTCCGTCCGGAACGGCCCGACGCGCGTGCGCGAGAGATTGTCGCACGCTTTGAGGCGCGCTATCGCAAGCTCTCCGAAATTCTGTTCGCGGGTGAACTGCAAACGCCGCCACGGCCGGGCCGTATAACTTCAGCATTGTGCCAGGCCCGCTGGATCATGCGTCGGATTGTTGGAAAGCCCATGGGCGCGTTGCGTGTTCTGAAGGCGGCTGCCACCTTCGATGCCGGGCTGGACTATATTCTGGAGAAGGTGGAAAGCCACTCAGGCGTTCGCCTTGAAGTCACCGAGGCCGAGCGCAGGCGGCCTTTGTTGCACGCGCCCTCTCTTGCCTGGCGGCTATACCGTGCCGGCGCGTTCCGCTGAAAAGCAGCGCGAATTTGCGCTTATATCAGTGTGCGGAATGCGGCGATGATTGACGCGATTTCCGCTTCGGAGTGTGCGGCCGACACGCTGAGCCGCAGAAGCGATTTCGCGTGCGGAGTTGCGGGGGGAACCGCAAGGTTCACATAGATACCTGCTTCAAGTAGTTGGTTCCACTCCTTCACGGCGGTCAATTCATCCGGGCGCGGAATAGCAATGATGGGGCCGGGTGGGGATGCTGGCACAAATCCGGCTTCGACCAGGCCGGCGTGCAGCTGATGCGCCCGCGCCATAAGCTGTCGGCTCAGATCAGGCCCCTTCATCATCTCGCCCATAGCCGCGCGGGCAGCCGCGACGTTCGAGGGCGACCCTGAAGCAGTGAAAAGATACGGCCGGCTCACAAGCCGCATCAGCTCAAGGCCGGGGTGACGCGACACGCAGAAACCCCCGATCGACGCGAAGCTTTTCGAAAATGTGCCTGATAGAAAGTCTACCTTATCGAGCACACCCAATGCCTGCGCCAGCCCGCGGCCCCGATCACCATAGCAACCGACCGAATGGGCCTCATCGACATATAGATACGCGCCATGTTCATGGGCGACAGCCACAAACTCATCAATCGGCGCCACATCGCCGAGCATCGAGTACAGCCCTTCGACGACAACCAGTCGCGCACCTTCATCGGGAAGGCGCGCCAGCCGTTTGGCCAGATCTTCAGGGCTGTTATGCCGGAAACGGATGGTTTCGGCGTCGCTCAGCCGGCATCCGTCATAGATGCAGGCATGGCTATCTGCGTCGATGAGCAAATGATCGCCTCGTCCTGCCAGCGTGCTGATCGCAGCGAGGTTGGCCTGATAACCGGTCGTGAAAACGATAGCCGATTGTGCGCCGAAAAATGCCTTGAGGTCTTCCTCAAGCTCGACATGCTCCCGAAACGTACCGTTCGCCAGACGGCTTCCGGTTGTGGCGGTGCCCTGCCGGATAACGGCATCGACTGCGGCGGATTTCACCGCTTCGGAAAATGTCAGACCGAGATAGTTGTTGGTTCCCGCGAGGATGACTTCCCGCCCGTCGACGAGGGCGCGGGTGGGCGACAGGATCTCGTCAAATGTCATCCCGAAAGGCAGCTTGCCGAGGGAAATGACCGCCTCGGCGCGCTGGCCTACCTTTTCGAATTTCTCGAAAATGTCGGACTTCTTGATGTCACTATCGAACATTTGCGAGCTGTCCTATTTTTGCAACAAGGTCTTTGACGGTATCAATATCGGAAGCAGCTTCGACAGGCAGGGAAATATTGTAAAGGTCTTCCAGCTCCATAACGATGTCGAATATCTCCACGGAGTCTATTTCCAGGTCGGCGCCTATTCGCGTATCGGGGAGAATGACTGCCTGAGTATGGCTACGGGCGGCGAGTATCTTGGCGACATCTTCAAAGATCGCGGTTTGATCTGTTCTTGAGGTCATCTGTCTGCTCGCTCCTTTCTTGCTCTCCCAAACCCCTAGCAGACCGCAGAAATGGAGCAAGGCACCGCTCCAGCGTCTCATCCAGAGGTATGGGGTTTGGCACCTGTGTGTCGCCAATCCAGTCGCCCGAAAGCAATTCGTCCACTTTTCCGCGGGAGAAGACCTGCGGTGTTGCGCCCAGCTTCACCGCAAGGTCGGCTCCGTGACCAGCCATTTTCATCAGTGCCGCTGGAAATACGATGCGGTGCATGCGCTTTGCGGTGACGCGCTCCGCGCTCTGCGCGATATCGCTCCAGCCAAGGTTGAGGTGGCTTGCGGGAGATAACGTCCGGATGCCGCCTGTTCGGGAATTGGCCAGTGTCATCAGGAAGCGCGCAGTATCCAGAACGTCAATCACGGAAAAACGGAAAGCGCCCGCTGCTCCTCCTGGAACCGGGAGTATTCCGCGGGCCAGGGCCGAGAAGAGAGACCGCGTGGCGTCATCACCGGGGCCGAGTATGGCCGGCGCTCGTACAATCGTCAGCGCCATTGAGCCGGCATTCTCAGCCGCCAGAATTTCGCTTTCTGCTTTCGATTTGGCATAGGCCGAAATATCCGGACGGCTGGCAGTCAGCGAGGACACATGCACGAAATGCTGAACGCCAGCTGCCTGCGCGCGCCGGACAAGCTCTGCGGTGCGCAGCGCATTCACTTCCCGGAAAACAGAGGCGTTTCGGGCCTTGGTCGCGCCTGCCAGATGGATCACAATATCGGCGTTGCTCACCAGAGATGACAGCGCCGCGTCCGAGGACAGATCACCCGAAATCCATTCTATCCCGTTGCCATCTGTGAGCTTGCGGTGAGGCTGCATCCGGGCCAGAGCCCGAACGGGTACGGAGTTCTGTGTCCGATCCCGCAGAAGTTGCCTGCCCACGAATCCTGTCGCGCCTGTCAGAGCAATGAGTGGCCGGTCGACCATCTGGTGCTCGCCGCTTTATCAGGGAAGAGCTGCCGCACGGGTGGCACTGTCACCCACAGCCTGATGCATCAGCCCCGATATGTAGGCAGTGCGGGAAGCCGCGCGGCTCAGCTTGCCGGAACTGGTTACAGGAAGCGACTTTATGCTCACAAGCTCCACGCTGACGGGCGCGCCCGCCATTGAGCGCGCAGCGGCGGCAATATCCCGCGCCAGCGTTTCGCGCAACTCCGCCTCCTGCGCCCGGCATTCCACGAGCAGGACAATGCGCGAAGTGTCGGCTGTATCGCGCATTTCAAATGCGGCGGACCGGGCAACCGTCCGTCCACCGATCTTTTGCGCGACCCATTCAATATCCTGCGGCCAGATGTTCCGGCCGTTCGAGAGGATCATGTCCTTCGATCGTCCGGTCACGACGATCTCGTCGGCCAGCCAATAGCCGAGGTCGCCCGTATCCAGCCAGCCATCTTTGTCCGTCAACGGTTGAAGTTCCTGGTCGGCCCTGAAATACCCGGACGCCAGCGAAGCGCTTCGAATGAAGATCCGGCCGACCTGACGCAGGCCAAGCTCTGAGCCTTCGGGATCGACGATCTTCAATTCGGTAGACTCCAGCGGCTTGCCGCAGCTGACGAAGGCCCGGTCGGCGCCCTCGCGTGTCAAATCCGATGCCGGCACAGCGCGTTCAGACGCCTGCATCCGGGCAACGTCGACCCGGTCGATGTTCAGGCCGGTGTTAAGCGGCGCAAAGCTGACCGCAAGCGTCGATTCCGCCAGGCCATAACTTGCCACGAATGCCTCTTTGCGGAAGCCCGATGCGGCAAACGTTTCGCTGAACTGATCGAGCGCATCGGCCCGCACCATATCGCCGCCAATGCCAGCGGCGCGCCAGCTTGAGAGGTCGAGCGGTTCGCCGCGGAACCGGCGCACACAAAGCTCATAACCAAAGCTCGGGCTGTAGGAGAGGGTGCCTTTGTTGGCGCTGATCAATTTCAACCAGGTACCGGGGCGGCGCGCGAAATCGGTGGGCGACAGGAAGTCGATCGACAACTGGGAATACATTGGCGCGATGAAAAAACCGACAAGCCCCATGTCGTGATAAAGCGGCAACCAAGAGACCGCCCGGTCGCCGGCGCGCACCTGCAAGCCTTCCTGAATGATGGCCTTGCAGTTGGCCGAGAGGCTTGCCTGAGTTGCGACAATGCCTTTCGGTTCGCTGGTGCTGCCGGATGAAAACTGGATATAGGACAGATCGCCGGCGCCGTGGGGCACAGGCCCTACTGTTTCATCGGGAAGGGTGGCGCCGCTCAGGTCGAACAGCTCGATGTCTTGCCCGGCGGTTGCCGAGCTGAGAATTTCGTGGAGCGCAGGTGGGGCGAAAATGGCCGAGAGGCCAGCTGTGCGCACCATGCTGCTGACCTGCCACTCATAGGTCTGACGCCCGCCAAAGGCGGCTGGCAGGCTCAGCGGGGCAGGGACGAGGCCGGAATACTGGCACGCCATGAATGTGATGACGAACTCAGGAGAGGTCTCGGCGATAACGCCGATTCGCGCACCTCTGGGAAAACGAGCGGCCATCCGGGCGGCCACGCCTAGCGCCTGATCCTTCAATTCGCGATAAGACAAGCTGCACGTCAGCTTGCCTTCAGAGCTATAAAAATTGATACCGCTCTGCCCCTCAGCCGCGTAATCCAACGCGTCGCAAGCCGACTGGAAAGTTCCGAGACGCGCGGGTATCCCCGCCTCTGTAGCAGTTGGTTTCAATTCGAAAGACCCCTGAACGTCTACATATGCAGACATCTGCTCCCGGAAATGGGCGCAGGCTCAGCTATGAATTCACGCGTCTGACATTTATCGTCAAGATCAATAGGCTGCTTTTGTGGTAATCCTGCTGCATCTTCTGGAAAAACAGACAATAAACAGGCTTCAAATCGTACCTGCCGGCCAGTAAATTGCACATGCCAACTAGAGTGGTTTCCAGCGGCTGTGATTGCCCGTCTATCGGGCGCCATACTTCCTGAAAGCGCCCAGCATCAGGGCCAGAAGCAATATGGACGCGCCAACGGTCGTGACCGCTGCGCCGAGACTGCCATACACATCGACAGCCCACATCAGTGCGACAGCATAGAGGATCGAGGTTATCCCCCGAACTCGCAGCACGGTTCCCGGACGCCCCAGCGCGACCAGCGCCGGCTCTATGGCTACACCGCTCAAATCGAACATGGCAGCAACTGTCAGGATAATAAGTATTGGGAAAACAAAGAGATGGTCTTCGCCGGCGATCAACTCAAGAACACCTTTGCCGGCCAACAGTACAATGATCAGCACCACGCCTCCTGCTGCCGCGCCAATCAGGCACGCCCGCACGACGGTTCTCTGAATCAGGCTCTTGTCGACAACCGCCAGCTTGGCAAATTCGGGATAAATGGCCCTCGCAAGGGCAATTGTCGGCTTGTTCAGTGCGCCAACGAGCTGGGTCGCGATTCTGAAGCCGCCCGCCGCAACCGCGTCGACAGCCCAGCCGACGACCAAGACAGGAAACTGCTTCCAGACCAGATTCAGCGAGGTATTGATGTTGGTTGTCCAGGCAAACGCCCAGAGACCCTCATTTTCTCCAATAACTCCCCGGATAGGCGAACCGGCCACCGGTTCCCTGAATTTGCGCCTGATTTCCCGAAGGCTTGCCCACCACATAGCCGCTGTTGTCACGACTTCTGCTGCTGCCCAGGCCGCCAGATAACCGGCAATCGAAGCGCCGCTCGCCCAGGCTGCTAACGCGCCCAGCAGGCGCATGGTGGGCAACACCGTTTCAGCATAGGCAGCGATGTCAAACCGGTCGAACAGGCGCAATACGCCGGTGGGCGCGCCCCGCACGCCAAATAGCAATGACAGGCAGAAGAGGGCGGCAAGGTTCTTGTCGCCTTCTGTCCAGCCAAATTCCCCGCCGATCAGGTACACGCCGCCAATCGCCAGAAGCGTGCCCGCGGCCGCTGCGCCAAAATCCAACAGAGTTGCGAACACGATGATTCTGAGCAGCTTGTCGGGTCGCTCAGCCGCCTCATGCTGGGCGCCGTATCGAACCACCGTCTGCCAGGACTGGAATTGAGCCAGATTGGTGACAGCCTGGCCGTAGGACAGGATCAGGGCGAAAATGCCAAACTCTTCAGCACCCAGGCTGCGCGCCGTCAAAGCCAGGTAAAACAGGCTGAAAACGCCGCCCGTACCCTTTCCGGCCAGCAGCCAGCCCGCGTTGCGAATGGCCCGCTTGATCGGTCCTTCAGGTTTCAACGCTGTGTCAGCCACCCGGCGGCGTTCCTTCCATCTCGATCGCGCCTTTTATTGTCCCCATTCGGTTTGGGATAGTCACGAGAATATTATGACCGCTATCGGGAAGCAGTTCGGCGCACGGCGTGATAATCTCGTGGGGCTGTGTCGTTGTGAAAGGATGGATTTGACGGTTGACGAGAGCCTGTCACGTAGATACATCCCCGCCTCTCTACCCCGTGCCCAGATGGCGGAATTGGTAGACGCACTGCTTTCAGGTAGCAGCGCTGCAAGGCGTGGAGGTTCGAGTCCTCTTCTGGGCACCAGGCACCTAATCGTGTGCATTTTCCGACGTCCGCAGACGTCCAAAAATACCAATAAAAACAATAGATTATGTTAAAAACCTGTCCGTAGCGATCCTCGGGGATCCGCCTGCGTCCGGAGGTTAGTATGGTACAGCCGCTGGTACCATGGTACCATTGAGGGTCACCTCACCCCGTCCGTACCATACCATGCCGCTGACAGACCTTAAAATCCGCAGCCTCAAGCCCGATGGAAAGCCTCGCCGCTACACCGATGGCGGCAATCTCTTCATCGAGGTACGCCCCAATGGCTCAAAGCTCTGGCGTTTTGCCTACAAGTTCGACGGCAAGCAAAAGCTGATGGCGCTCGGCACCTATCCGGAAATCTCGCTTGCGAGAGCCCGGGAGAAGCGGGCAGAAGCCCGCGCCCTATTAATCGAGGGTATCGACCCGATGCAGCAGGCCAAGGTGAACAAGCTGGAGCGGCAGGCGCTCACTGAGCACACCTTTTCCGCCATCGCCGCAGAGCTCCTCGACAAGAACCGGCGCGAGGGTCTTGCCGGCGCCACGCTTTCGAAGAAGTCTTGGCTCGTCGGCATCGCCAATGCCGACCTTGGCGATTTGCCGGTCACGCAGATCAAGCCCACCCATGTCCTCGTCCCTCTCCGCAAGGTGGAGTCAGAAGGCAACTACGAGACGGCCCGCCGGCTGCGCGCCGTAATCAGCCAGGTCTTCCGTTACGCCGTCGCGACAGCCCGCGCCGAGCACGATCCGACGGCAGGCCTGCGCGGCGCGCTGATCGCTCCGAAGGTCACCCACCGTCCCGCCATCGTGGACCGGGAGAAGTTTGCAGGCCTCATCCGATCGATCTGGGCCTATGACGGCGCGATCGAGACTAAGGCCGGGTTGCAGCTGATGGCGCTCCTCTATCCCCGGCCGGGCGAACTGCGTCTTTCCACTTGGGGCGAATTTGATCTCAGGAAGCGGACATGGACCATTCCGGCGGCGCGCACCAAAATGCGCCGGGAGCACAAGAAGCCACTCTCTGGCGCTGCGGTCGAGATCCTGAAGCGCCTTCACGCTGTCACGGGGCATGAACCTTACGTCCTCGTTTCGCAGCTTTCGCGCGGCAAACCGATCAGCGAGAACACGCTCAACGGATCCCTGCGCCGTCTGGGCTACGCCAAAGAAGAAATGACCTCGCACGGATTCCGCGCCAGCGCCTCAAGCCTGCTCAACGAAAGCGGCAAATGGCACCCTGACGCCATCGAAGCGGAACTCGCCCACATGGGCGCCGACCAAATCCGCAAGGCCTATCACCGCGCCACCTATTGGGATCAGCGCGTAGAAATGGCGGATTGGTGGGCCGGAGAGGTCCTCCGTTTTGCGCGCTTGTGATGAGCCGATAGGATTTTCTTACTACCGTTCAACGTCTGTTGGCGCTCTTATGGTCGCAATCACCGCATTCCCTTGAACCACGACGTACGCACACAATTCGCGGGAAGCAGTCAGTATTGAGCTCTGGCGTTTACTTTTTCCGTAACCTGACACCCGGCGCGTCTCCGTTTGTGAATTCGACACCTGCCTTCTCAAATGCGCTCGTGATCGCGCTCAACGTTGACACCTTGGTCGCGTCGAGACTTCCTTTCATTCTTTCAAGTCGCTTGATTGTTTCAACAGACAGTTCTGTTTTTTCTGCGAGATCGGACTGGCTCCAACTCAACATTGCTCGGGCGGCTCGCAGCTGGGCAGATATCATGATTGCACTTTTTATTTCTTTTATTGCACTTATTATGTTGACACCTTCGAGCAGTTGAATTACCCAAAGAGTGCAATTGATTGAGTATCAGATTCTTCACGCGCGGGCCACTTCCCGCGTGATTGCCGACACGTATTCGGAGCAGCCATGCGGAACACGTCGCATAAAATTCAGACGGCCCCCGAGTCTTCTAGTCTACTGGAAGGTGTGGCTGAATGGATCAGCCTCTATAATCAGCGCGCCGCAAAAATACAGGAGTGGCAGAGCCTTGAGACACAGCTTTTCACACAAGCCAAGCGAATGGGCATTGCTATTGAGGCGTCCTTCGAGTCGGACCGGCCTGAAGCTCAGGCTATGAAGGCACTGGACGAGCACATAGAAGAACTTGCACAGCAGACTGACGACCTCGCCGCAACAATCCTTTCACAGCCTGTCGGATCATTGGCTGAAGCTGCAGGCAAAATTGAAATTGGACTGAAGCTTCAAGGAGCGGAAGACTGGCAGCCCTACGCATTGGAACTGGTCGAAGATGGACTTGATGCTCTGCGAAACCGGCTTGGGTGATCGATGCGGGCATGAGAAAGACACTCTACAGTGCTCTGTTTTATTATCAGTAGTACACCGCATGGTTCGGCTCCTCACTCACGCATAGAAATAGTGGGTCAATGGAGGTGTGTCCGCAGCTAGAGATCTCCTGCCAGTAGATTGAGCATTGCTGATCACTCGAATGGGCGCAGAAGGAGACATCGACTCGCAAAAGCCTCAATGACCGAGGCCCTATTCAGCTATTCGGCTGCATGCGAGGACGATTACGCTTGCCTTCCCGCTGGTCTGGGGCGGTGTTCTCTGCCCCGGGGCACCATCCCCCAGCAACAAAAACAGGTTTTGACTTTTCAGTCCCCAGCGGAGTCCCCACTGACTTTTCCACCAGGTTTGTTTGCTTGTGTCGTCTTCCACATTTGCATTGCCATGCCCTCGCAATACCTCGCGGCTAACTGCTTTTGATCCATTTCCGCCAACGCAGCCGCTGGCACCCACGGCGAAAGCCACTCTTCTAATTTGGTGCGGTCGGTATTCTTGTAGGATTCATACAGGAATATGGCGAAGTCGAGCGGTGACTCCGCTGGCTTCTTAATTCGATCTTCCTCGCCGAAGAAAATCGACGGATTACGCCGCCAGACGATCATTTCCGAGTCTGACAAAGGGTGCGTCGCGAGAATGCGGGTGCCATTTTCCAAGCGGTGCACACAATACGCCAATTGCTGCGATTCAATCACCGTCCCGCTCTCCAGCAAACCTGCGACCGGATCACCATCGACAGATGGGATTTCATAAATCTCACCAACCTTCAGCCTCGGGCGCTGGTCCGGATCGAATGCCAATTCCGGCTGCTCGCCGTCAAAGGTCGCGGGAATATGAGAGTGGTCTTTCAAAGAATTCATGAGCGCATCAATTTCCAAATGCCTCTCTTGCGAACACACGTACTCATAGAAGCTAGAGATTGGCACGGCGGGTGCAAAATCCGGAATTTTGTACCCAAAGCCCAAAGCTTGCGTTTGCACGCGGGCATCCAGCCGGGAGTGATAGTTGTGATTGGTGACGATTACGTAGGCAGGATCAAACTCTTGCCCGTCGTTTTTCGTAAGCCCTTCCGCCGACCGAATTTGATCCATCGCTGCTGCGGGCCACTGGTTTGCAAAGTCCTCGCCCACCTCGTCAGGCACATTCAGTTCAATCATCACAATACGCTCATGTTCTGAATATTTATTCAGCGCACTGATTAACTTACTTTTCACCCTCAGTCGCTTAACTTCGTCATCCTGCGGCGCCCCAGAAGAATCCCTCGCCTTTGCCTCCACCGAGAATGTCCGGCCAGTCTGCGGGTACACTGCCACGAACTCAGTATAGCGTCTCTCACCCTTGTGTTCCTCTTCATACTGAATATTAAATCCAGCTTTAAGAAAGGCCGCAGCGGCATAGGTCTCATACAGTGCGCCCAGGAAATTCCCGAAATGCCTTTGCTTAAGCCGCGCAATGTATCCACGAACACGATCAAACGCATCGTCAGGGGGCGAGTTGTGAGCGATCAGGTACAGATTGTAAGCAAGTTGCATGAATGCTTTCATCGCGCCGGTCATATCACCATGCCGCAGGCCATTGATGATCGGCACAGGAGTCACGTCCGCTTGGGCCATCACAACCCAGCGAGCAATAGGGTGTTGGATTTCCGGTGCCTTAGCAGTTTCCTCGCGGAGCCACTCTCGCCCCAGAAGGGAGAACAGAAACTCCTTCAAAAAGTCGTGAAATGTTTGCCAGTACGGCGAATGGTAGATGCGATTGCAGACTACCAATAAGCGCTGACCGGACGCTTCGACAGAAATAATCGGCTTACCGAACCCCTGTTCTCTCTGGTGCGCTGCTTTTTGGATTTTCGCGCCAAGCGCCTTAGCCTTGGCAATATCTGCAACAAGTCCGGGTTCCGCAGCAGGACCTGACTGCGCCTGCGCATTCGGGGCACCATGGCACCTCTTGAACTTCTTCCCCGATCCACAGGGACAGTGCGCATTGCGACCGATTTTTGGGTGGTTCTGCGAGTTAACTGCAGTGTCTCTCCTGTCAATGACGGTCTAGCCAAGCTGATCAAATCGATTCGGTAATTGTTGCCGAGTTTCGAATGCCGTGCAACTCGCTTGCGCGGTCAAGCACTTTTCTGAGGTGACGATGGTGTCAACATCATGCCGCATCTCCCGAAGGAAATGCCGGCAGGTATTCACCAAATGCAAAATGGGCATCAATCAAGCCGAGAATCGGCTGAGAATCGGTTGAGTCTGGCATAACTCGGAGTGCCCTGCTAGCTTCAAGACTTGGGAAAAGGTGAGCTGAGTGAGCGCAAAAGACGACTTCCCGGATCCCGATTTCAGCGGCGCCCCCCGGCCGGACTTCGCATCGAAGTCATCGGAAGCGTTTGAATATATGTGTCTGGATCTTGCCCGGTCGCATTATAGCGATGTTCGCAGCGGCGACCTGCACGAGCTTCGCGGGCAGGCCCAGCAGGGGGTCGATTTCCTCGTGGATTGCGGTGGGGCTGGTCTGGTCATGATGATCATCCGTCCCGTGATCATTGAGCCGCTGGACACCGAATGGACCGAAGCAAAGGCTAAGATCATCGAACAGGTGACGCGAATTGAAACGGCTAAATCATATATCGCCACCATTCGGGAACAGGCAGCTACGGAGTTCAAGGCGACGGGCGACAAAGGTCGGGAAGCTCAGCGCCAACAGGAAATCACCAATCTGCGGTCTACAATTACGCGTGCAGAGAACAGGGCTAAGGAACTGCACACTGCCTTTACGGACAGGTTGTCTGAGTTCCGGGTTCTTGACCCGGCCTGCGGATCGGGAAATTTCCTCTACCTTTCTTTGAAAGCACTTAAGGACATTGAGCATCGCGCTAACGTCGAGTTCGAAGCCTTCGGATTCGCGCGGCGACCTCCTAAAGTGGGGCCCGAAGCGGTGAAGGGTATTGAGATCAATCCCTACGCGGCGGAGCTTGCTCGTGTCTCGATTTGGATTGGCGAAATCCAGTGGATGCGCGCCAATGGTTTTGAAGCCACGACCAATCCGATCCTGAAACCGCTCAATAACATCGAATGCCGGGACGCGGTACTGAACCCGGACGGAACGCGGGCGGAATGGCCGGACGTCGATGTGGTGGTTGGGAACCCGCCGTTCCTGGGCGGCAAGCGACTTCGCGACGAACTTGGCGGCCACTACGTCGATACCTTATTCTCAGCGTGGCGCGCCTCCGTTCGGCCTGAAGCAGACCTCGTGCTCTATTGGTTTGCTCGGTCCGGAGAGCTTATACAAACTGGCCGTCTCAAGCGTGCGGGACTCGTATCAACAAACTCGATTCGCGGCGGAGCGAACCGAGACACATTACGCAGTGCATTGGGGGATGGCCGTATTTTTGATGCTTGGGCCGATGAACCTTGGATTGTCGATGGTGCCGCCGTTCGCGTGTCACTGTTATGCTTCGACAATGGAGCAACGGTCGACCTCCGTTTGGACGGCCATTTAGTCGATGAAATCTTCGAGGACCTTACAGCCCGCCCAATCGGTGGAACATCTGTAAACCTTACCAATTCCGTTCGCATGGTTGATAATGGCGAGATTGCTTTTCAGGGTTTCAAGTTCGGCGGCCCATTCGAGATAGACGATTCAACTGCAATTGCGGTTCTTAATGAACCCCTCAATCCCAATGGAATGAGAAACTCAAAAGTCGTTCGGCAATGGCACAACGGCATGGATATTACGAGACGTCCTGAAATCCGTTGGTGTTTTGACTTCGGGGAATTGAGTGAGCGCGATGCAGTCCTATTCGAGCGACCGTACAAGGTTCTTCGTGATCAATGGGACGACGAAAACCGAAAGCGCCTAAAAGCAGGTAATCGACCGCTTCGCAACGGCGAGGGAAACACAGCAGTGACGTGGTGGCGTCATCAGCGCCCGCGCACTGAGCTTAGGGTTGCATTGACTGGTCTCAGACGTTTTATCGCGACCCCTGAGGTCTCAAAGCATCGGGTATTTGTGTGGTTTGACGCAGGGTCCATGGCTTCGGGTTCGGTGTACGCCATCGCCCGTGACGACGACACAACGTTCGGCATTCTCCACTCGCGATTCCATGAAATTTGGGCTCTTCGGATGGGAACTTCGCTTGAGGATCGGCCCCGCTACACACCCTCGACAACATTCGAAACCTTCCCTTTCCCCGAAGGTCTGACGCCCAACATTCCTGCCGCTCACTACGCCGACGATCCACGCGCCCAGGCCATTGCGGCGGCGGCGGCGCGGCTGAACAAGCTGCGCGAAAACTGGCTGAACCCGCCGGACCTGGTTCAGCGGGTGCCGGAAGTCGTGCCGGGCTATCCCGACCGCATCCTGCCCGTGGATGAGCGGGCCGCTGACATCCTGAAGAAGCGCACGCTGACCAATCTCTACAATGAACGCCCAGCCTGGCTCGACCATGCCCACCGCGATCTCGACCGCGCCGTAGCAGCTGCCTATGGCTGGCAAGCCGACTTTGATTCAGGGGTGCTGACGGAAGATGAAATCTTGAAACGTCTGTTCGAACTCAATCAGGAGCGCGCCAAAATGGATTCATCTGAAGGCGCTTGAACGGCTGCGATCTGTAGCGAAATCAAAGCGACCGGAGTTGAAAGATTTCGCCAAATCGGCTAGTTCCTTATGTATAAACGATAATATCAGGACTCCAACCCGTATAGCCCGTCGAGAATATGGTACGGCGTATGGTATTTTTCGGTACCATACTTTGAAAAAATCCAAATTATTTCAAAGTCTATATGGTTAAGTCGAGTCCTCTTCTGGCACCAAACTGCTTTTCGGGGACGAACATGTGGCGCACTGCTTCCGGGCGAGCGCGTCCAGACTGCTCAACGAGAGTGGCCGGTGGCGCGCCGATGCGATTGAGGCTGAGCTCGCGCATATGGGCGCCGACCAGGTACGCGAGGCGTGCGCGACCTACTGGGACCAGTGTGTAGAGATGGCCGAGTGGTGAGCAGGCAAGGTGCTGGGGTTTCCCTGACGGGAGATGCCGGGGCGTGCGGCGGCGTGGATGGCACCGCGTTCGCGTGCTAATATCGGCCTGGTTTGAGGCTAGCGGCTCAGGATGTTTCCCGGAGTGCCACCCCCTGAATGTCCGCCATTACAATACACCAACAGCGGCGCACTAAATGCGTCTTTGCTAAGGGACGAGACAAAAGTTGCGCTTTGCCCGAAATGCTGATCGTCAGGACGCGGGTTCTGTCTGACCACGCGTCATCTTTCAGGGTGAGCCTGCCCATCCGGAGCAGAATTTATGCCCGGCTTTCCACCCTGAATATGCAATGTCCTTCCCGTTCCGGAGTATCCCGGTGTCTATCCCGCAAGCGATCAGCCTGTCGCGGAGTCCGGTGGCCCTTATATTTAATCTGGCAAGTCGTCTTCCCGATCGGTAAGATTTAGGGCGCATCTGACAAAGGCGGTACGCATTCTGACAGATAGCGGCCAGGATCGGTATGACCAGAAAGTGAAAGTCGCTTTTTGGCGAGTTTTCGCCGCCGGGGGTACACGGCGTAACCGGCTCGAATGGGGGCAGAAAGAGATATTAAAATCAGGGCTCGGGCCGTCCGGGCTCTTGATCAAAGCTGGTTTTCAAGGCGAGGTAGGTTGCGGTCGTCTTTGACAGCTCGCTTTTTCCAGGCACACTGGACAATCTCATAATTCGGTAGATCAATTGGCAAAAATCAAGGGGTCGAGAATGCAGCTTTCAGACTATTCCGAATATGACGCTCTAGCGCTGGCTGAGCTCGTCCGTTCCCGGCAAGTGACAGCGCTCGAACTTGTCGATGCCGCGATCGAACGGATCGAGCGGCACAATCCGGCGTTGAATGCCGTCGTGCACAATGCCTTCGAAGAGGCCCGCCAGACGGCAAAAGGTGCGCTCCCGGACGGACCGTTCAAGGGCGTGCCCTTTCTCATAAAGGATCTTGGTCAGAGAGTGTCCGGCTGGCCCCGGACATCAGCGAGTGTCTACGCGGAGGTAAAGGCCGACAGGGATGACAGCGAGCTGGTCCGCCGGTACCGCGCTGCCGGGCTCGTCCTTGCGGGCAAGACGAACACACCGGAATTCGGGATCCCCGGCGTAACCCAATCGGAGCGGCTCGGCGCCTGCCGCAATCCGTGGAACCCGGACCATATTTCAGGCGGTTCTTCGGGCGGCGCGGCCGCGGCGGTGGCGTCCGGCATGGTACCGGTTGCCCATGCGAGTGACGGACTTGGCTCGATCCGCATCCCGGCGGCTTGTTGTGGCCTAGTCGGCATGAAGCCGACGCGTGACCGTAATCCCAATGGCGGTGAGGATTCCGATCGCGCCATCGGCTTTTCTGTCGATCACGTTGTGTCGCGCACCGTGCGGGACAGCGCCGCTATGCTCGACGCGACAGGCTACCCGGAGCCTGCCAGTCCCTACGCTTATCCGAAAAAGGAGCGGCCCTATCTTGAAGAGGTTGGCCGTGCACCCGGACGGCTGAAGATTTTCTGGTCTGCGCAAACGCCAAGCGGCCGGCCGGTGGCGCCCGAAATGGCCGCTGCGACCGAGCGCACGGCAGAACATCTGGCCAAGCTCGGGCATGATGTTCGCGAGCAGGCAATCACACTGGACTGGCGCACATTCTATCGCGCGCAGGCGGTTGTTTCGGGGTCAAACTTCGCAGCGGGCATGGCACGGATGGTGCAGGAAATTGGCCGCGAGCCAGGCAGCGACATCGGCCCGCTGGCCCGGCGCGGCTATGACCGGGGCCGGGAAATCACCGGCCAGCAGGCGATGTGGGGCTGGCAACAGCTTCGGCTGATGGGCCGCATGGTTCTTGCCGTGTTCGAGGAATGCGATGTCTATCTCTCGCCCGTGCTGGGTACCGAGCCGCCGAAGGTTGACTGGCTCGATCCGCTGAGCCTTGACATCAAGGAGTATGACAAACGGTCTGCGGCGACTTTTCCGTTCACCCCGGCCTTCAACATCACCGGTCAGCCGTCCCTGTCCCTGCCGCTCTGGCAATCTGACAACAATCTTCCGCTCGCCATGATGTTCACGGGCCGGTACGGCGACGAAGGCACCTTATACCGGCTCGCCGGGCAGCTTGAGAAAGAACTTCCGTGGAAGGACCGTCGGCCACCCATCTGGAACTGACCTGGCAGATCACCCGACGAGCGGTTGAGCAGAGTTTGTCTGACGTCCTGCGGTTCAGATCCTGAGCAGCACGCGGCCCTGTTTCCCGCGCGTTGCAAAGCGGTCGAAGGCTTTGTCTGCCTCGGCAATATCGAACACGCTGTCGATGGCAGCGCGCAGGGTGCCGTCTCCCGCCAGGTCTACGAGGCGCGCGAGGCGGGAGGGGGAAGTCTTCAACATCATCAGGAAGCCGGCGCGGCGGGATGAAAACCTGGAGCGCGCCAGACCGGCGAGATCGGAGGTTGGATTGCTGGATACATACATGCCCGAGCGGCTCAGAAAGGGCGCTGCTGCGCGGAACGACAGGCGCGCCGGTGTATCAATCAGGAGGTCGAAGGCATCGCCTGGCGATACAGCGCGGCCTGCCTCATACGGCCTGAACTGGTGTGCGCCCTGGGCGCGCACCCAGCTTTCGTTCGCTGCCGAGGCGACTGCGGTCACGTTGACGCCCCGGCTGGCGGCAAGCTGCACGGCATAGGCCCCAAACCCGCCCGCGGCGCCGATGACAAGGCAGGATTGCGCAGGCGCCAGCGGGCAGAGGCGTTCGAGAACTTCCACGGCGGTCAGCCCCATGACGCACAGGGCCGCAGCTGATTCGTCGCTCAGGGACTCCGATATGGCCAGGAGGCCGCTTTCCGGCACGGCGGCAAACTGTGCATGCACCCGCGGCCCGTTCAGCACGGGAGAGTATCCCATCACCCGCTGGCCAGCGCGAATGTGCGTGCCGGAGGTCCGGGCAACGCCGGCAAATTCGAACCCCGTGAGCACAGGTCCTTCGCGCCGGAAGCGGTTTACCTGCGCAGCCCAGCCTCCCGCCCTGACCTCGACATCCATCTCGTTGATCCCGGCGACTTTCACCTCAACCAGGATTTGACCCGGCTTCGCTTCTGGCACCGGCAGATCGACAATGCGCGAGGATTGCGTCGCAGGATCGACGGCAAGGGCGCGCATCATGACAGGGTCTCGATGCTGACGCCGAAAGCCCGAAGGCGGGCGACCGCCTTGTCCGGGTCGATGGTGGATTCCGGAAAAACCAATCCCTCCGGCGGCGGATGACCGTCCAGCCCGAGGACCCGCTCTGCGCCGATCAGCACGCCGAGCGCGGTCAGATGGGCCTGTCCAAGGGGATCGGTCACGACGGTGCGGTGATGGGCGGGGGCTCCCGCAGCGCGGCCGGATATGTCGATATAGAGATCGTGCGAAGCCGCCCGTCCGGCTGACGTTCCGAGAGACTCGCCGGACCCGAGATCGAAGCGGACATCCCTCGCGCCGGTCATTGCGGCTAAAGCCGGCGTATCCAGTACGCCCATAGGCATGGCATCGAACGGCGCCTGGCCCGCGCGCGGAACCGACCTTACAGCATCCGGTGCAGGGACCTTCCGCCAACGGCCGTTTTGCCGGATCAGGGCCTCGCCCACGAAACCTGTCGCATCGGCTTCCGTCATGGGACCAATCGGGTCGGCATAGTCATAGAGCGCGGCCATCTCGACACGGTCGACCGTGTCGAAGCGGCGCGCGGCAGACAGTGCGGCGAGTGTCAGCGCGCCCGCCTGCCAGTGGCCCAGCATCATTGCGGGCCGCCGGACGCAGGCGGCCGCCGTGATTGCGCTTGAGGCCATGTTCTCCACAGTCCGGGTGATGCCGATATGACCTGCTCCGGAACGGAGCGCGGCAGCCAGAAGGGTATCGTCGGGATCCTGCAGGGCTGCGATGACCAGATCAACAGGGCCTGCCGCCGCGAGCCCTTCGGCGGGGTCGGCGACATCCAGCCGGACGAGGCTGGCGCCGAGCCCGGTAGCCAATGCTCTGCCGGTATCGGGACTGCGGCCCGCCAGTACGATGTCCAGATCGTGCCCGGCTTCGCGCAGGACTTTTGCAATGCCAGAACCAATAAGGCCCCAGCCACCGGCGATCAGAATGCGCGCCCTCACAGCGACACCGACATGCGGTATTCGGACGGGAAGCCGTGGTCCCTCGATAATTCGGGCGAGCGGACTTCTGCAAGGATGGATAGGCCCATCGCCTGGTAGAAGCTCACGGCCGGATTGTCGGCGAGCACGTCCAGTTGCAGTTCCCGGAATCCCTGCGCCCGCGCCCGCCCGATCGCGGCTTGCAGCAACGCTTTGCCGAGGCCCTTTCCTCTGTGGTGCGGGAAGGCGGCCAGGGCATGCAGATAATACACATCATCGGGTATATGGGCGTTGAGATAGCTGGCCTTTCCGGCCCGCACCATCAATCCCGCCAATTCCTCATAGCTCGCCTCGCCCCGCGCCATCAGGTCCGGCGCCATCGCCGCAAGATTTTCCTTGAATGCGTAGAAGCTGGCGCCCGCGAAGCCGAGTTCAATTCCGAGCAAATCTCCGTCTTCCATGACGGCGGTGGTGCAGGCGGCGCAAAACAGCGTTTCGGGACGAGGCCATGACGCCGCCACAAGCCGTTCCAGAAGGCCATCGGTGCCAAACTGGTAGTCATAACTCACCGGTCCGGTGGCGCGCACGAGTTGCGCAATCAGCGGCGCAAACCGCTTCGCCTCGTCTTCGCGCAAGGTTCCTGCTTGCACTGTGGCAATTGGCATATACATCTCCACATATTGTTACCGAAAGTAAGTTACGATTCGTAAGTTACTTATAGTAAGTAGGGAGTCAACGGGAAATCATGTCAGGGAGACGTTTGCCGCGCGATCAACGCCGGACACAGCTACTCGAAGCGGCGGCCGGGATTGTCCGGGCCGAGGGGGCCGATGCGCTGACACTTGCCCGCGTAGCTGAGCGCGCCGGCGTGACCAAGCCTGTCGCCTATGAACACTTCGAGACCCGCACCGGACTTCTGAAAGCGCTCTACCGTCATTTTGATGCGCATCGGATTGAAATTACTGCGGCAGACCTGGAGCAGCATGCTGACAGTCTTGAAGCTGCCGTCCCTATCCTCGCGGCGGCATATGTTGATTGCGCATTCGAGAGTGGCCCGGAGTTCGCGTCCATAGCGGCAGCGCTGGCTGCGACCGGCACGAAGGATGCGTTCGGCCACGAATTACGAGAATCGTATACGGATCTTTTTTACAGCGCCCTGACCCCGTACAGGACTTTTTCGGCAAAGGATGGGAAGGGGATGATGCTGGGCCTGATCGGGGCGGCTGACGCGCTGGCGCAGGAAGCTGTTGCCGGGCGTATCAGTCGCAAGGCCGCTGTCGCGGCGCTGACCCGCATCATGCTGAGTGTGCTGGTGCGTTAAGCGTACCAGCGTGGAGCCGGCCAGAGGGAGGCCGGGGGCGGGCGTGGCACATTTGGCAAGGCGGAACACAGACGGTTGGTACGTTGGATCGTTGCTGGTGGCTGAAGGCTGCCGGATCATGACCCCGTCTGTCAGGCTGTTGGAGGGATTTACGGAACGTGCAGATCCTGTTCGTTCAGTTGATCGTGAGAGAATATCGCTTTCATAACGCGCTCTTCGCAGCTCTCCAGGATCATGAGGGTCTGGCTGTGAACTTCCCTGGCATCATCCTTACGCAGCGCTTCCACCAGGCGTTTCTGATGGTCCGGGGAAAAAGGATAAGTGTGGGTAAGCTTCGTATAGAGCCAGTAGATGCGCATCGCTGTATCTTCCAGCGTGTTCACCCAGTTGATCAGAAGCGGATATCTGGCCTGCTCAACAAGATAGAGGTTTGAGCGCTTGTTGGCTTTCAGAAACTGAAGCGCGGTCGTATCATCCTTGATCGGAGTAGTGCATTTGATATCGTAGTGCAGCTTGTCGAGCATACGGTAGTCAGCCGTCGCAGCGGCCATTGAAAAGACGGTCGGTTCGAGCATTTTCCGCAAGGTGAAATTCTGCTTGATGGCAAACAGGGTGAGCGGCGCAACGCGCGTGACCCGCGGGGAAATCGACACCAGAAACTGCTGGGTGATCAGTTGTTCAATCGTGCTTCGGGCCATGTTGCGGCTGATGTCGAACATTTCGGCCAGAATGTATTCGGACACCTTCTGGCTGGGCGCGAGCTTCTGCGTGATGATCGCGTCGAGGATGAGCTCATAAGCTTCCGCAGGTGATTCAAGCTCATTTTTCATGGCGTTCCTGTCATTCAACAACGTGCTCTCATGGGCCCGCTGACATCGGGCGTCTCTTTATGAACATCTCTAGGACTCTCCGGGTCGATCTCAAGAGGGTTCATGCGAGACTGCCTGTCGCAATGGCCTGAATATCATACGGATGCGCTGCAGGGCCTAATAAGTGAGGCTGAAGCTCAGGAGGCCAGTCACTGCGGCAAACCAGATGACGATCCCTACCGCCAAGGGCAGCAGGACACTCCAGAGCCTTGCCGGCCAGCTGGCGCGTCCCGACCAGGTGGTCACCAGATTCCAGACCGTCGCCATCATTGCCCCATAGAGGACAATCTGGGCGCCTTGCATGAAACGGATCAGGCCATCAGAGGCGGCGGTAAGTTTCCCTATGTCAGAAGCGAGCGTAACGAACAGGCCCATCCAGGCCATCAGAAAAAGCAGAACAAAGATCAGTCCGATCCTCGCCAGCCGGTGCGAGAGCGCTGCGTGCCCCGTGAGCGGGAAGGGCTGCTGATAACGCCAGCGCAGGAAAGCGGCGAGGGGCCAGGCGACAACCGTTGCCAATGAGACCAGCAGTGCGAGCGCCAGCAAAGGGTTGAGCAGGGCCGACGATCTGTACCAGGGCGGGGGCGAATAGACCATGAAAGGCGAAGCGGGTTCATAGGCCCATTGGTGAACCTTCCCGTCGCGATAAGAGACAGCGAGGCGTTGCGTGCTGCCTGCACGTTGCCAGACATCCGGCGCAATCGGCTGCCAGATTGCGGGTATGCCCAGGAAGGGTGTGTGCAGACGTCCCTGCGCGTCGACCGTAATACGCGCCTGTCCGAGATACCGGCCCAGCGCCATGAAATTGGTCGCAGAGGCGCGGGAGACTTCATACACGCCTGCGATCTCGCGCCCAGGGTTGTCCGCTTCAGGCTGGTAGGGCTGAGCTGCCTTGGGGGCGGCGCCCACCAGATACCGCTCGACAAATCTGGAGGCGAACTGCTCTCGCAGAAGCAGAGACTGCGCGGGTCTGCGACCCTGGCTGTTCACTGAAATAAACAGGCCGACATTGTGGTCGGGAAAAAGCGACATATCCGAGTGAAAATAGACCGTGTCCCCCCCATGACCGATCGCGCGAACGCCCAGCCTGTCCTGCTGGTAGAACCCCAGGGCCATCGTGTTGAGAGGCGGGAGAAAGGGAGTCGCGGCGGCCTGCATTTCATTGGCCGTTTCGGGAGAAAGCAGCCCTGCGCCAGCATTGAGATGGGCGATCATGAACCGTGCCATGTCCTCAGCCGTTGAGGCGAGGGCGCCTGCCGGCGCAGCCGGAATCAGTTCGTAAGGCTGGCTTGCGTTGTCGTCTCTGGTTTTAAAAGCCCCGGACATGTTGTCCGCAAGCTCTGCCGGCAAGGGCTGACGGAAACTTGAAGACTGCATCTCCAGGGGCGCAAAAATATGGCGCTCCACATAATCGTCAAAACGCTCGCCTGACGCGCGCTCGACGATATAGCCCGCAAGGGCTGTGCCGTAATTCGAGTAGGCCGGAACCTCACCGGGCGCAGAAACTCTTTCTGGCAGGTGGGTTTTGACATAGTCGCCCAGAGCAGGCACCGGGCTGGGCGCCCTGACAATCAGATCCTTGACGCTCTCCTCAAACCCGGACGTGTGGGTCATCAGATGGCGCAGCGTGATCGGCTCATCAAAGGCGTCCGGGATCGTGAAGTCGAGATACTGATTTATATCCGTGTCAAGATTTACCTGACCCTGCTCCTTGAGCTGCATCACGGCTGTCCAGGTAAACAGCTTCGAAATTGAGCCTGGCCGGATAAGGGTCGCGGCGCCATCCATCCGGCGCCCGGTGTCAGGGTCCGCATAACCATAACCCCGGCTTGTCAGGAGTTCGCCATCCTTGACGACTGCCACGACCGCGCCGGTAAACCCGCCATCTTCAAGGGCGTAAGGCATCAGGCCATCCAGCCAGGTGTCGACATCGGTGCGGGTCAGGTTCGGTGAAGAGGTCTGTGCGCCTTCGGTTGCCGGCAGCGCTGCGACCGGTTCCGACTGGGCCGCGCCGGGCAGGGAGGGCGCGGTCCAGAGCATCGCAAGCGCAAGACCGGCAACGAGACTTCTGATTTTGGAACCGGTCATAACGGCAACTCTCTGAACAGGTGGGCAATGGCTCATGGCAGCGTACCACCGAGCAGGCGAAAGACGGCGATGCCGGTAAAATTTCCGATGATGTATCCCAGCACGCCCGTCAGAATTCCAGGAACGACCAGATTGCGCCATTTCATCATTATGGCGATCGCAGCGGCAACGGGAGGGCCGGCGATACAGGCGATGCAGGCAACGATCAGTTCGGCATAGTTGAGCTTGAGGAACCATCCGGCGATGAACGTGACCAGCAGATTGCCCGCGAATATCATTGCGACGAGCAGGAAGTATTCTGGCGCGGCATCAAGCACACCCTTCAGATCGGTTCCCGCGCCGATAATCGCAAAAAACATATACATGAAGACCATCGCCACCAGGTCTTCGCCCTGAAGACGGGAAAGCTGGCGGCGACCGAATGTGGCGATCAGGGCGGTAAAAGTTGTCACAAGCAACAGGGCGTAGCTAGTGATACCAAGCCGGTCGGCAAGCGCCATACTGACCGCGACAATGGTGGCGGCGATGGCAAGGGACGTCAGGATGCTCTGAAGACTGATCGCTGAAAGTTCAGGTGCCTGAGTGTCATCGGGCCCTTCAAAAATTGTGCTGCTTCTCCACGGATAGGCGCGATGAAGCGCGGGCCAGGCCGCGAGCAGGTTCATGGCCATGATGAAGCTGACCCCGAGAATATTATCTATCGCCAGGGCCGCGGCCAGGCGGGAATTGTCGGTGAAGCCAATTGCCTCTGCCACGGCGACGAAATTCAGCGAACCGCCCACATAGGTCGCGCTGAACACGGCCGCGATCTCAGGCCCGCCCGGACCAAGATCCAGGAGGCTGCCGCCGAGAAGTGCGCCTGCTGCAACGCCCAGGGTTCCAAGGGAAAAGGCGAGGAGAACCCGTCCGCCTTCCCGGAAGATCTTCAGAAGGTCTGCTTTCAGCAGGAAGAGGGCGATCGCGATGGGGACAAGATAGGTCCAGATCGCGCCATAGACAGGCGCGCTACGCGGAATAAGGCCGAGATTTGCCGCAAGAATGGAACCGATCAGCAGCAGGCCGACCCCGGAAACACGCCGGCCGACCGGTGTTTTCTCCAGGGCCACCGCTATGGCTGACAGGACCAGGAAAACAGCCAGAAGTCCGAATACATTGTCCGGTGATATCAATGTGTCGTCTCCGGCGGGTGGCTGGCGGCAAGGCGCCTGGGCGCGAGCGGGCCGCCCCAGAACTCCGGCGCAGGCGGTCCAACCATACCCTTGCGGTAAACAAGTCCGTTGACCAGATCCGATCTGAGGGCAAGCGGACCGTCAAGGTCTGCAAACTCGCAGAGCTGCGCGATCGCAAATGCCGGAGCCATAGACAAGGATGTTCCCACCATATTGCCTACCATAAGTGCCTTGCCGGCCTTGCGGGCTTCGGCCGCCAGGGCAAGTGCCTCGGTGAGGCCGCCTGTCTTGTCCAGCTTGATATTGATCATATCATACCGCTCAAGCGCCTGGGAAAGCTCGCCGCGGTGAAGGCAGCTTTCGTCTGCACACAGAGGGACAGGAGATTTATAACCTTCAAGTTCGCTGTCGCCGCCCCGTGGCAGGGGCTGTTCGATCATGGCAACGCCCAGATCTGCCAGCGCATCTGCCGTTCTGCGCAGCTGCGCGAAACTGAAGCCCTCATTGGCGTCGATGATCAAAGTTGCATCGGGACGTGCCGCGCGAATGGCCGCGACCCGCTCCACGGGCGTTTCGGCATCAAGCTTGATCTTGATCAGGGAGTAGTCAGCAGCTTTGGCGGCCTGCCGGGCCATTTCCTCGGCGCTGTTGATGCTGATCGTGAATGCAGTACGGACCGGATCGGGGGAAATCGAAAGCATGTCCCAGACGCCCCGTCCATCGAGGCGCGCGTCCAGATCCCATAAAGCGCAATCGAGCGCATTGCGGGCGCCGCCAGGGGGCAGGGCGCTCTGCAATTCTTCCCGTGTCATTCCCGCAAGGATGTCTCCGCGCACGAGCTCGATCTGTTCCAGCATGCCATCGGCGAAGTCATTGGTGTAATAGACGCCGCAGCCCTCGCCCCGGCCGGTGTGACCATCCTGCCCGATTTCAACAACCACCATGTCGATCTTTTCAAAGACATGCCCCGTAATGCGAATAGGCGTGCGCAGGGGCCATGATGTTTTGTAAGCGCAGAAACTTCTATTCATATTCTGGTTCCGTGGAAGGAGGATCGCGGGCAGCACACAAAGTGGTTCGCGGACAGGGCGGACAAACATGTCAGCTGGACATGCTCTATGAAAAAATGTCCGGCATCCGGAGGGTTCAGATGCCGGACAAAGTCCCCTGTACTAGTAGCGCAGGGAGAGACTGAGACCGAACGACCTCGGCCGGTTCACAGAGACCGAAATGGGCGCTGAATCCAGAACGCCATCCGGACCGACGGACTGAGCCAGAACGTTCGCATCCACACGAACGGCTTCGACATCGTTCAGCAGGTTGGTTGCGAACAGGCTCGCTGACCAGCGGTCACTCTCAAGTCCGAGGCGCAGGTTCAGGATCTCAAGAGGATCAAGCTCCGAAGACCGATAGTTCTGCACATCAGAGTACCGCTCGCCGACATACTGAAACACGCCCGAAGATGTGATTTGCCAGGTATCATTCAGCGGGCGCGCATAGGTGTAGCCGGTCGAGAAGGAAAGCGAAGGCGCTTGGGGGGCTTCATTGCCTGATTTCAGGTCATAGAAGGGCGATGATGCGCCCGGAGGAAGCGTATTTGTAGTGGCGTAATTGCCTTTGAATTCTGTATCCAGAAGTGTTGCGTTCAGGAAACCGGAAAGCGTGTCGCTGAAACGGTAAGCCGTCTCAAACTCAAGGCCGATGATATCCTGATCCGGGCCGTTCACCACATTGGAAGCAGGCAACATTACAAGGATCTGCGTATCCTTGAATCTGGTCTGGAATATGCCGGCATTCGTCGTGAGCGCGCCGCCCAACCAGGTTGCCTTGATGCCGCCTTCCAGAGTGACAACCTCGTCCGCATCATAGCTCAGATTGTCATAAAAGACCGCGGGATCTCCGCCGGAAGTGGTCAGTGCGGCGACAGCCTGGCCGATCCCGCCGTTGCGTGTTCCTTCAGCAGCGCTGGCATAGATGAGCATGTCGTCATTGACATCAAACTCCACCCCGATGCGTGGAAGGGTTTTGGACAGCTTGAATTCAAACTCATCTCCGAAGCCTGCGCCAACAAGAATGTCGATTGGAGATGCAAACCCGAGTGGATCAGACTCCGTCCAGGGAATAATGTTTCCGCCGCCATCAAATCTCGGATTGAGATTGATCACATTGTTCGTAACCAGCTTCACACTGACGGTATCATCGATATAGCGGGCCCCGGCGATGACACGGAATCGGTCTGTGATGCTGTAAGTGCCGTCAATGAAGCCTGAATACTGTTCCGAGTTGGTCGTGGTGAACTGGTCAAGAAGAAACCGTGAGGAAGGTGACGTTACGGGCGCGCAGCCCGCGCAATCCAGCGTCGCGCGCTCTTCAATGTCCTTGTCACGATAATAAAGCCCGCCTGTGAAGTTCAGCGGCCCTTCAAAGTCGGAGACAAATCGCAATTCCTGAGAGAACTGACTTTGCTCCCGGTCGACTGTCTGGAATGTGGTTGAGTCGATTGTGGTGCCGGGCGTATCGGAAGCGAAAAACGGCGCCAGGCCAAATGTATTGGAGGCGCTGAAGCGGGACTCTGAATTTGTCCGCTCATAATGGCCGGTGATGGATGTCACGCTCAACGGGCCGGCGTCATATGTGATGCGGCCGGAATAGAGGTCGAAATCATCCTTGTACACACCGCTGAGAGGCGAAGCGGAAAAAATGAGATCTTCCGGGTCTGAGCCTGGATCAACCTGGCTTGATTCGCCCATCTCATCGCGCATCAGGAAGGCCGACAGGCGCAGCTCAAGCTGGTCCGTCGGCCGAGCCAGCAGAACGGCCCTGCCTCCGATGCTGTCGAAATCGTTGACGTCTTCGCCTTCAGCAGGATTGTCGATAAAGCCCTCATCCTTACGATAGAAGCCCGAGACCCGAAGGCCTGCCTTTCCCGGCGCAAAGATCAGCGAGGTCGCGTTTTCACCGCTATAAGCGATGCCGCCATCCGTGATGGATTCGACCTGGCCGCGGGCATACCCCGTTACGGTTGAGCCATCGAGATAAGGGTCATTGGTGAAGTAGCGAACGACGCCGCCAACAGCGCCTTCACCGAAAAGGGTAGGCTGGGGCCCCCGGATGATCTCAACGCGATTGAGATCAACGGAACTGAAGTCACGCTGGAGGCCAGGCGCTGCGACTGACACCTCATCCAGGAAGATGCTGTAAAGAGAGCTGGTCGAATAGAGGGCATCCGGCTTTGAATCGACGACGCCGCGAATGGCAATATTGTTCGCATTCTGCTGCGATTTGACGTTCTGAACACCCGCGACGAGTCGGCTGATATCGTCAAAATCCCGGATGCCGAGACGTTCAATATCTTCATCAGAGATCGCCGCCACGCTGGCCCCGATGTCCTGCGTGGATTCTGCTTTGAAGCGGGCTGTAACCACAACACCGTCCAGGACGTAGGGCTCCTGTGCGGAGGGTTCTTCCTGCCCCCAGGCCGGTAAGGTCAATCCAATAATGCTTACGCAAGCCAGCAGCTGCGCCCTCGTACCCTGTTGCATAGCGTCCTCTCTTTTATGGTGCTGTTAAAAAATAAGACACGGTTATTGAAAATTACAACAGTTTTATGGCCCCAGCGAAGAGGATCTTTGAATTGCCCGCTTAATGGGCGCGTGCAGGTTGATGTCGCGCACGCCGATTGCCTCACTTTTATGGAAGGCGATCTGCACCCTCGCTTCTGCGGTAGCCCTTATCAGCGCCTGCGCGCCTCCTTCAGGTCTTTCCCGAAGTTTCCGTTACAGGAAGGGCGGTGTCGTTCTTGATCTGCGACAATGCTACTGAACTGCGGACTTCAGCGACGCCATTGAGCGTGGAGAGCTTCTCAAAGAACAGCTTCTCGTATGCGAAAATGTCTTTAACAGCGATCTTCAGGAAGAAATCCTGACTGCCCAGAACGACAAAGCATTCGAGTACATTCGGAATTTCCCGGATACGTTCGGCGACGTCTTCCAGATTGGAACGTCCGTGGGCGGTTAGTTTTACATTTGCCAGAATGATGGTCTCGCACCCCACCGCCCTGGCGTCGACCAGAGCGACCCTTTTCCGGATCACACCTTCTTCTTCCAGGCGCTGTACTCGCCGCCAGCATGCCGTCTGAGACAATCCCACTTTTTCCCCGAGGGCGCTGGCTGACAGACTCGCGTCGGCCTGGAGCTCTTCAAGTATCCGGCGGTCAATTCGGTCGATGGAGGTAGTCAATTTTTATGCTCCTGAATCTGATGGCGCGCAATATCGTTGCATTTAAATCCTCAAAAATCGAGAGCAAGCAAGCACATTGCGCGGATTCCCAGCTATATATTGCAACAAATATGCATTCCGGTTTGCAGGGGTTTGAAATGGATGAGGGCGCCAGAGATGAGATGGTTCAGCCCCTCAGGGTGCGTCTTGAAATCCTTGCCGGCGGCGTTTTTGCGCCCGTGAAGATGCTGGAGCTGTTTGCGGCGATCGGGTGTCTGCCCGATGATTTCCTGATCCGTCGAGATGAAGCCGCTGATAGTTGGGTCGTGACGCTGACCGCAGACTCCTCTCCCTGCACTGAGCGGGTATTTGCCAAAATTGAAGCCCTGCCGGGACTTCTGGCCTTTGGGCGATCACATAATTCAGCGAGGAACTGCCATGTTTGAACATGAAAGCTATGACGGTCACGAGCAGGTGGTGCACGTACAGGACGCGGCGTCGGGCCTGAAAGCAATTATTGCGCTTCATTCCACGGCGCTGGGGCCTGCGGGAGGTGGGTGCAGGCTCTGGCATTATGAGGATCCCGGCAAAGCGCTGACGGATGCTTTAAGGCTCTCGCGCGGTATGTCCTACAAAAACGCGCTGGCCGGACTCCAGATGGGGGGCGGCAAAGCCGTTATCCTGGGACCTGTGCCAGACGACAGGCGCCAGGCCGTTTTCGAGGCTTTCGGGGATGCGGTGAACCGCCTGGGCGGGCGTTATGTGACTGCTGAAGATGTGGGGGTCGGGGTTTCCGACATGAAGATGGTCGGTGCGCGCACGAAGTTCGTGTCCGGATTATCTGAAGAGGGCGGCGTAGGGGGCGATCCTTCGCCCTACACGGCCAGAGGGGTTCGCCTGGCGATGGAAGCGGTTGCCCTGCATGTTCTTGGAGCCAGGTCGCTGGAGGGGGTCCGCGTCGCGGTGCAGGGACTTGGAGGTGTCGGGGCAAATCTTTGCCGTGAACTGAGTGAGCGCGGTGCAAAATTGATTGTGGCGGATATCAATCAACAGCGCGTGGAGCGCATCTGCGACGAGTTCCGCGCCGAACGTGCGGAGGCGGAAACAATTCTGTTCTCGGAGGTGGACATCCTTGCCCCATGCGCGCTCGGTGGTGTGATGACAGAGGCGAGCGTGCCAAAGGTGCGCGCCAGGGCTGTTGTCGGCGGGGCTAACAATCAGCTTCTGAACGCGGCAGCCGGGCAGATGCTTTTCGATCGTCAGATTACCTACGCGCCTGATTACCTCGTCAACGCGGGCGGGATCATTATGGTCGCCGCTGAGTATTTTGGTACCCACTCGCAGGCTGGCGTTCTTGCGGATGTGGAGCGCATATTTGACAGGACATGCCAGGTGCTTCTGAGTTCGCGGAAGACGGGAGCGCCGCCTCACTTGATTGCGGACCATATGGCCGCCAAGGTCATCGAAACGGCGCGACAGGCAGAGCCCGGCCGTCCGGCTGTTTCCCGCGCCGAGAACTTTGTGTAGCGCATGACAATGATCCTCATCACCGCCCAGAGGCCGGTGATGAGCGCGCAGCAGGCTCAGTTGCCGTATTGACCCGGACGGTTGCTCGCTCAGTGTCCAAGCGAGTTGAAAAGAACAATCGCGGATGTCGCCACCAGATAGATGCCGAACACCTTCTTCAGGATAGGTCCATTGAGCTTGTGCGCCAGCTTGGCCCCGGCTGGCGCCGTGATGAACGACATCGCCGAAATCGCGCCAACGGCCAGCAGGTTGATATAGCCAAACGAACCGAACGGCAGCTCATCATGGCTGACAATTCCCAGGATTGCGAAACCGAGCGCGCCGGGCAGGGCGATAACGATCCCGAAGCCTGCCGCCGTAGCCACCGCCTGGTGAATGGATCGCCCGCAGGATGTCATGACCAGAACGGCGATAGTGCCCCCGCCAATTCCCAGCAGGGCTGAGAACGCACCCAGAAAGGTTGCGATCCCGCCCCGGATCATGCTGCCCGGCATGTCACGCGCCACCGCCTCCTTGGGCTGAAGGACGGGCCAGATGAAGTGCAATCCCATAAGGAACACGCCGCCGGAGAAGATCCACTTCATTGCCTGGCCATCCATGAAGCTTGCCAGGAGAATGCCGAAAAATGCCCCCAGCATCAGCCAGGGGGTCCAGTCGCGCAGAACCTTGTAATCCACCGCGCCATGGCGTGTGTGCGCCTGCAGAGACCTTGCAGAGGTAACGATAATGGTCGCGAGCGAGCTTCCGATGGCAATATGTGTCGTAGTTTGAGGAGCGACCCCGAAAAATTCAAATACGAGCAACAGGGCAGGCACCACAACGAAGCCGCCGCCTATGCCGAAAAGGCCCGCAACAAATCCGGCAATAAGTCCTGCCACAAGCAGTACGCTGATCAGCTGTACCACCTGGACGAAATCGGCTTCAGAACCAAGCATGATGTTCTGTCGGTATCCCTGTGTATCTTTGAGAAAAATGTTCGGGCTGGCCCGTTTCAAACGGTTGGGAGGGGGCGGCTTTCGCCTCCCCCTCACCGTAAATTTCAGCGATTGCGTCTTGGCGGTTTCGCCGGGATTGCTCCTTAGAACTCCACCACGCCTTTGAGGTAGTAATATCCGCCCTGCCAGTCGACGACGGAGTCCGACAGATAAAGGCGGCCGCAGCAGCTATCGCCTCGCAAGGTGCTTTCATCAGGATACTGATCGAAGATGTTGCGTGCGCCCAGCGAGATACGGTACATCTCGTCGAAGGTGTAGGTTGCCTCCAGATCGACCTGGATCACAGGGTCGAATTCCTGATACTCCAGTGCGCCATTCAGACCGGAATTGTTCGAGTTGGTCGAGGACCCGTAATAGTTGGCGCGGGCGAGGAGCGAGAACGGCCCGGTTTCGTGCTTGGCCGTAAACACGCCGCGCCATTTCGGTGTGCCCTCCAGAAAGTCATACTGGCTTTCCGCATTGAACACGCTCGGAACGTCCCCATCGAATTCCGTCTTGTTGTAGTTCACAGAGCCCGTGAGGCTGGTGCTCGCCCCGTTCGCCCAGCCCAGCGCATAGGTCGCAACGACGTCCACCCCTTCAGTTTTCGTGTCAAACAGGTTCTGGAAGTAGAACACGCCTCCAATCGTCTCTGCTCCGACAACGCCTGCCTCAACGAGGCTGAGATAGTTGTCGTAAGAGGGGCCCGCTCCCGGATTTGTCGAAACAGTCTGTGTGGAGATCGCATTGATCCGGTCTTCAAGATCAATGCGGTAATAGTCGATGGAGAGCGAGAAAGCATCGAAACTGCCCGTCGCGCCCAGCGTGTAGTTGACCGACTTTTCTGGGGCCAACGGTTCGGCGCCCAACGCAGCGGCGATGGGCCCGCCGGCTGGGAACAGGCCGGTTGCAACCGGAACGCCATCGGGAAGGCGGGTGGAAACGTTGGTCGTTCCCTGCTGGCCCGGCGATGGCGCGCGGAAACCCGTGCCAAGCGATCCCCTCAGGGCGATTGCGTCTGTCAGGTTGAACCGGCCCGCGACCTTGCCAACCACTTCGGAGTCGAAGTCCGAATAATCTTCAAAGCGAACAGCGCCCTGAAGGAACAGCCGGTCGGTGATGTCTGCGCTGACATCGGCATAAGCAGCGAAGGAATCCCGCGCATACTCGCCTGAGAATTCCGGAGAATAGCCAGGGAACCCGTTCGCGCCGACGCCCACGATCTGATAGACCGGATCATCCGAGTCCGCGCAATTCAGCGTAGAGCCATTGGCAATGACCAGCGCGCCCGCGGCGGTTGGAACGGCTGCTTCATCTTCGCCTGTGCATAGTCCCCAGGGATCGCTGACGGCATATGGACCCGCTGCGTAGGAGTTTTCCGCGCCCTGAACAATTTCATAGGTTTCATCCAGATAGCTGAGCCCGAAAGCAAACAGCACCGGCTCGGCAAGACCAAGCTCAAACTCCTTGCCGAAATCGGCCTGGAACTGTATCTCCTCGTTGATCAGATCGCCCGGCTGAAATTCCGTCGGAGAATCCGGTCCCATCGACGGGTTGATCGTGTTGGTGAGCGTGTACTTGACCTTGGAATTGCCCAGCCGGCCGCTGAGATCATACGTAAACCCATCCCAGATTTCGCCTTTCAGACCGCCCACGAAAGAATAGTCAATCACATCGCCGATAAACCTGGGGGCAAAGCCGCCCGGAAACTTTTCAAGCGGGCTGTAGATCGAACCATCGGCCTCGCGCAGATCCTCGATCGTGCCGTTGCCGGGATAACGATAGAAGAATGTGCCGTCGGCAGAGCTTTTGGAATAGTTCCCGAATGCGTAAAGCGAGGCATTGGGCGAAAGCTCATAGCCCGTATTGAGGAACATACGAATTGCGTCGGCGTTTGGCTGTCCCCATTGCTGCGCGTCACTGATGCCGTGGAATTCCTGCGAGTTCGCGATCATTGCTTCGTAATACGCATCAGACGGCGCGCTATACCGAGGGTCGGTCGGATCAAGACAGAAATAATCTTCGCAATATTGCACGCCCCGGTGTGTCGAGGACTGATCTGACGCTTCGCCAGACAGGTTGAAGAAACCCGCTTCTCCCAGCGCGGCCCCGAAATTGGCGGCGAAGGTGGTCTGGAACCCGTCGCCTTCGTAATACTGGCCCATCTCGGCTGTCAGCATTGCCCCATCAGGGGCATCTTTCAGAATGAAGTTGATCACCCCTGCGATGGCGTCCGATCCGTATTGCGCTGCGGCCCCGTCGCGCAATACTTCAACGGATTTCAGCGCGATGGCGGGAATGGTGGCAATGTCGGGCCCCTGAGTGCCCGATCCGCCGATAGAAACAAGCGCGGCGCGGTGGCGGCGCTTGGAGTTGACCAGAACCAGTGTCTTGTCGGTCGGCATGCCGCGAAGGCTCGCCGGGCGAATGAACGTGCCGCCATCAGAAATAGGCTGGCGCGCGAGCGAGTAGGAGGGAACCAGAGTCTTGAGGATATCATTTGCGTCCGTGAACGGTACATCAATGATCTCGTCGCTGCTGAGAACGTCAATCGGAACGGCCGAGTCGGCAATTGTGCGCGGCCGGCCCCTCGCTCCTGTAACAACGATTTTCTCCTGAATGGAGGCTGCCTCGTCTTCATTCTCGGTAACGGCAGGCTCCTGCGCCGCTGCATGCGGCCCCATCATCAGGCCGCTGACCCCGACTGCACATGCCATTAGATAGGCGCGCAACGAATGCTTCATTGAAAATACCCCTCGTCCGAGTTTTGACCATCGCCAGGTCCGGTGCATCCCCGCAGGACCGATCGGCGATAGCCCGCCCGCTTCCGCAGGCTTGGCTGAACACAGTCCGCTGTAGTGAGATCACCGCTAGGTAATCTGTAAGCGGACGTACAAATTGCGATAAAGTCCGGCCTCTGCGCTTTGAAGCATGTCCGGCTGGCGCCGCCTGTGTCGCCAGAATGCCGGCCGTCTTGGCGGCCGGGTGTCCTTCATTGAACACACCTCAAGAAAGGCCGGGGTTGTCATGAGCCGCAATGATTTTGAGCCAACATTTTGTCGCTTCGATCATCGCGGCCCAGTAATGTTGCACTGCCGCACGAATTTCGCGCAGGCCGTATCTGTAGCAATCAGGGCAGAATGTCGGATACCGAGAGAATGAGCTCCGCAATCTCTCTCAGGGGGCGAGCTTTGCTCATGGCCAGGCGCCGCATCGCCTCATAGGCTGCCTGTTCGCTCATACCCCGCCGCTCCATCAGCAGGCCTTTTGCGCGCTCAATCACCTTGCGTGCCGCAAGCTCTTCCCGAGATTTCCTGAGTTCCTGATGCAGGGCCGCCGTCATTCTGAACCGCTCTCTGGCAACTTGTGTTACCGGCAGAATGCGCTCGGCGGTCAGTCCGTTGACAATATAAGCGCTCACACCGGCGGCGAGCGCGCGGTGCGCCATCTGTGTTCGGTCCTTCTCCGTAAACAGAACAACCGGCAGGGGTGACGCCTCGGAAATCATGCGAAAGGCGGCCAGCAACGTATCATCGGGCACCTCACACGCGCCGATCAGCATGTCCGGCCGAACGGTTTCAACCTGCGCCGGCAAGGCCCGGTTCTCTTCAGCAGGAGCCAGATGAACAATCGCGCCTTGAGGGAGGCCCGCCATGATCTGTGCCCTGTCCGCTTCGCGATGGGCGATCACGAGATAGACCCCCTGCGAGGCTGGGTTGGCGTCCGTAGAGGGAAGATTGAAAGACCCGTCTGACACGCCTCGGGCCCTCCCTAATTCCGGCGGGGCGGGCAGGCGTCGCTCAGGGCAGATACCAGATAACGCATTTTTCCCTCCAGCCCACCACAGCAAGCGTGGGCATCCGCGTTCAACGTTCTGTAGTGCCGCCGCCCTGCGCAATCGGGGCGCGCGCCACAGAGGCTGTTGCTGAGGGCAAATGGACGAAGTTCACGCAGTATTTGACCTGGCTGCTGAAAATTCGCGCCAATTGATGGATGCAAGTCAAACTTTAGGCGCGCGTAACCAGGTGCCGGTTTACAAGGTCACCCAACCGGTCCGATCAATGCAGGCCTCCCGGCTCGCCTGTCATGAAGTCTGCGCAAGGCTTCGAAGCACCAGCCTTTGCCAAAGCCATTGGGTCAAATTCGCAGGCCGCTCCAGATTGAGCCTTTGCAAATGCGGTTGGTAGTCTGTGGGGCTGGGCGATGAGAGGAGGGCGCCCAGAACATACCGCGCGCGCATCAAGGGCGTTCGTGTCTGCGCAGAAAGATGACTAAGGGCGGGCGCAAGTCTTTGCTCGATGCCGGTCAACTCGCTGCCGAAGGGATAGGGCGGCAGGTCTAGAATGTGCGGGGCCAAGGTCTTCGCCAGGGCGTCAGATGTGTTGGCCCGCCATGCTGCCGGCACCACAAAATCTCGGGGCAGCTTTCTGGCCGCTATCGCTTCCTGAACCAGCCCGTCAATGAAGCGCGCATCGGTAATCGCCAGCATGCAGCGCACGCATTCTTCGTCGGTCTTTCCGCGCAGGTCTGCCACGCCATATTCGGTAATGATGATGTCGCGCAGGTGGCGCGGAACCGTCGTATGCCCGTAGGACCACACGATATTGGATTCGGCCTTGCCATCGCTCTCGCGCACCGCCTTCAGCAGAATGATCGAGCGCGCATCTTCCAGTTCGTGCGCCTGCGCCACGAAATTATACTGTCCGCCCACCCCGCTCACCACGCGGCCATCCTCCAGAGCATCGGATGTCACGGCGCCCAGGCACGTCGCCTTCATCGCAATATTGATGAACCGGGCATGAGCCCGTTCCCGGCGGCGGACCATTTCATCGCCATAGAGGGCATTTACATCCGCTACACTGGTCATGTTGATCTGCGAGAGAAGGTCGTCCGGCGCGTCCCGAAGGTCCTGATAGAAATTCTGCGGACCAAGATAAAAGCCCCCGTCAATCGTCACAGTCTGCCCGTCCCGAATGCGCCGCGAGAACACACCGGCCCGCAGCAGTTCGAACATGCCCTGCGTGAACATCTCCGTGCATCCGTAGAGGCCGTCGTCAAACCGGCCCTCACCGCCTTCCTCAACCGGGCCGCTTGGCCCTGAAAGCGCGTCCACCGCCGCCCGGAATGCCTCCGGCCGGGTATGGCGCAGAAGGACAGACTGCGCGGCGCCATCGCCAAGCGAGCCGATCCCGATCTGAAGCGTGCCCCCATCCTTAACCAGACGCGCGGCCCTCAGGCCAATCGCATGGCTGGCAGGCTCCACACGCGGCGCGGGCAGGCCCGCCAGGTCATAGGCGCCGGCATCCAGCAGCATGTCGAATTCATCCGCCGGCACTTCGGCATCATTGGGCATGAACGGCAGGCGGGCATTGATCTCGCCAATGACGATGAAGTTCTCAGCCCCCACCTTGCGCCGCATCAGGGGGATAAGGTCCAGGCTGATATCGGTATTGCAGGCGAGGCTGTAGCGGCCATCACGTACGGCAATCATCTGGCCGATCACGTTCACATTGCCGGAGATGATGCGGCGCATCGCATGGGTATAGTTCACGCTGCTATAGTGGCGCTGCGCGTATTCGTTGCCCAGCAGGGTGCCCGTCGCGAGAAAGAACTCCTCCACCACGACATTGGCGGGTAGGGCGCCCCGCGCCCGGTCCACCGCATACGCGAGATCAGGATAGTCCCCGAACAGCCGCTCCACCACCGGCCCGCCAAACCGCGCCGCCAGGCCTGCGCGCAGCCTGGGCCGCACAATCGAAAGCGCGGTGTAAATCGTCAGCCGGATCGAGGCATCCGCCTTGGCCATCTCATAGAGTGCATTGGTCAGCCGGTTTGCCTTCCCGAGACCCAGGGGAAGGGCCAGCCGGATGTCTTTGCCCACCCGCTCCACAACCGCTCGGGCGCACGCTTCCGCGGTCATGTGGACGGCTGGCAGAGGGGCCTCGGAAGGCGGTTTCATGTCGTCCATACGTGCCCCTGTAAGTGTCTCAAAGTGTCCGGATTTGTCCTAAACTGTCCCGAAGTGTCCCGATTTGTCCAATCCTGGACGCGGTGTGACGCGGTTTTTACGGCAAATCGCCCCCTCGCTTCCGCCGGGTGATACCTTCCACTCGCCTGCGGGGCTGTGCCATGTCTCATCTGTGAAACCAAGGCCTGTGCCCTCAAATCGGCGCAGCCAGAAAAAGGGGAGTTACATGGCTAAACTCAAAACGCGTCTGACCGAGATGTTCGGCGTCGAAACGCCCATCTGCATGGGCGGCATGACCGGCGTCGGCTACGGCGAACTCGTTGCAGCTGTCGCAAATGCAGGCGCACTGGGCTTCATCACCGCCCACATGTTCAAGTCCGGTGAGGAACTTCTCGCCGAGATCGAGAAGACCAAGAAGCTGACCGACAAGCCATTCGGCGTGAACCTGACGCTTCTGCCCTCGATCAACCCGATCCCCTATGACGAATATCGCGAAGCCATCATCCACAGCGGCATCAAGATCGTCGAAACCGCCGGCCGTGCGCCCACCGATCACCTGCCGCGCTTCAAGGAGCATGGCGTCAAGGTCATCCATAAATGCACCTCGGTTCGCCACGCGGTTTCTGCTGTAAACAAAGGCGTTGATGTCATCTCCATCGACGGTTTTGAGTGCGCCGGTCACCCCGGTGAGGATGATGTCGGCCTGATCGTTCTGCTGCCGGCAACCGTAGACGCCGTCGATGTCCCCGTGATCGCTTCGGGCGGCATGGCAGACGGCCGTGGCCTCGCCGCTGCTATCGCACTCGGCGCTGACGGCGTGAACATGGGCACCCGCTTCTGCGCTACCGTAGAGGCCCAGATCCATGAGAACGTCAAAAAGAAGATCGTTGAAAACAACGAGTTGGACACCGTCCTTGTCGGCCGCTCGCTGCGCAACACCGCCCGCGTCGCCAAGAACGACATCTCGGTTCAGGTCGCTGAAATCCAGAAAGACCCGACCAAGTCGTTCGCTGACGTGAAGGAGCTGATGGCCGGCGTCCGCGGCCGCGAAAATGTTCTCCGCGACGGCCACATGGATGGTGGCATCTGGACGACCGGCCAGAGCCAGGCGCTCATTCATGACATCCCGACCTGTCAGGAGCTCGTCACCAACGTCATGAAGCAGTTCGAAGAAGCCCGCGCAAAGTTCGCGTAAGCAATTCTTCGACGATCATATCTCATTGGAAACCGGGCTGTGTTCGCATGGCCCGGTTTTTATTTGATATTCTGAGGCTCTATCAGTCCTGGGCGCCCGGTGTAGCGTCCGGGTTTGGCTTTTCCTTCAGGGCTTTGATCAGCTCGGCCGGGCTCATGGCCTCTGTCTTGGCCTGTCCTTTGGGGCGGCGGACCACAACACGCTCCACCGCCGGCGCAGGCCGCATCACCGGGCGGCTCGGATCATGAAACGGATTGGCATCATAAGTTCCCGCAAACGCGGGGTCCGTCAGATAGCTGGGCAGGCGGGCCAGCACCGGCGCGTCCCCAGACAATTGAAGCAGCATTTCATTGTCCGCCAGATCCAGCAGCCGGTCGGCGGGCCGGAAGCCGACGATTGCGGCCATTGCTTCAGCCGCCAGCATCGTGTTCGCCCCAAAACACTGCACAGCCCGGCAATTGTTCACCATCGTCTGCCAGTCATCCGGATAGAGATTGCGCAGCTGGCTCGGGTCTTGCCAGAAGCTCCACGTCTGCAGCCCATAACCCCGCATCAGCGTCACTGCCCGGCGCAGCGGCGTGAACGTGCCCAGCTGCGCGGCCTCATCCAGCAGGAATAAGGTCGATTTCTTGGGCCGGGCGTTGCGCCGTGTGATCAGCGTCATCAGCGTGTGAACCCAAAGCCGGAGCAGCTTGCCGTGGCTGTCGAGCATGTGCGGAGGCAGGACAAGGTAGATCGACAGCGGATCGCCGCGCGTTACCGCGTCCAGATCAAACCCGGTCGAGGAGAGGCTTTTGGTGATTGCGTCGCCCCGCGCCACTTCCACGATAGACTGGGCAAAAGAGAGAATACCGCCCAGCGTCGAAACCGCGCCCAGGCGCAACATCTGTCCAATCCGCACCGCCTCGGAATTGCGTGATCGCTCAAGCGCGCCGAGCACCGTCTTGGCGCTTGAGGGCGCGGACGCCGGATTCTCCGCCATCTGGGAATACACCCCAGCCTCGCCCATCGCCTGCGCCACGAGTTCGCGCACCGTACCCAGGTGGCGGCGGTCAGAAGGCAGGTCCGAGACAACATGCAGGATAACGCCCAGCACGAGCGTGGCTCCGCGCTCAGACCAGTAATCACCATCACTGGCGTTCCGGCCCAATCGGCTGTCGATCATTGTCGCAATGATCGCCATCGCATCATCGACAAGCGTCGGGCTGGAGGGATCCAGCAGATCGAGCGGGTTCAGCGGCGTTGATGGCAGGCCGGTAATACCGATAGGATCGATAATCGCGACCGTATGGCCAAGCTCTCTCCGCCGGCGCGCCGTTATCAGCGCGTTTTCGCCTTTCGGATCTATAACGATCAGCGGCCCGTCATAGCGCAGCAGCGCCGGCACGATACAGCCGACGCCTTTGCCCGCGCCGGTGGGCGCGATGGTCATGAGGTGTCCCTCAAGCTCCATCAGGATCGGGTCAATATATCCGGTTGCCGGCGTGCAGTCGGGATCTCCGAACGAGAAACCGATCGGTGTCCGCTTGTGCTCAAGCTCCATGGACCAGCCCACCAGCAGGCCGCTGCCGCCGACATCTGATGGAAGTTCGAGTTTTGTTTGAATAGACACCAGATCCAGCATGTTTCCCCGCGCGATCAAATCCGGCTGATGATCATCGGGCCTACGAGACTTTCCTCGCGCACCGGCAATCCCGCCATCAGTTCTTCATCTTCAATCATTTCCACATGCCCGCGCCGGTCAACCGTCATGACAGACCGGAACAGGGCCTCCCCATAAAGCACTGTACCTGTGTACTGAGCGAGCACGTCTGCGCCTTCTGCAGGCGGAGCTTCTTCAAATGCCGATAGCGGGATCGCTTCCAAAGATACCGCCGCATCCGGAAGAAGCCTCTGTTGAAGTGTGGCCATGCTGTCGATCGGTTGAAATCGTCCGTTGGTACCGCGTACCCAGTTCATGAACAGGTTCAGATATTCCAGCCGACGGTCTGTTTCGCCGAGAAGCGGCGCCAATTCTGCGTTGAGTTCGTGTATGGCCGCTGAGGAGCCATTCAGCAGCGCCATGCCTTCATCATGCACAATCACGTTCAGAAGGCCGGCGCGCCCGTATCCGGCATGGCCACCGAGCTCCACCAGCATGGTGTCCTCATAGCAGGTGAGCGATCGGACGCGCGCCCGGTCTATGCTCCAGTCGGCGGCAAGGTTGCTGATGTCGCGTTCGTCTTCCAGCCATTCGCAGATGGCGATGATGGTGTTCAGCGCGAGATCGCCTGAAAGATCGCGCCAATGCCCAGGCACAACAGGGGGCGCTGGCCAATCCGAATTGCGTGGCTGGGAGAGGTTAAATCTCAGGTGTTCGATCTGGGCCGGGGTCATCTTGCCGAGATTTATAGCAAGCGAAATTCCGTTGACTATCAGAAGATTGGGGCCGGGAAGGCCGAATGGCCTCCCCGGAGAAGGTCAGATTTACGACTTAGCCGCTTCGTAAAGGCTGTTCACCTCGTTCCAGTTCACGACGTTCCACCATGTCTTGAGATAATCGGCACGGCGATTCTGGTAGCTCAGATAATATGCGTGCTCCCAGACATCGACAGCCAGGAGCGGCTCGCCTTGCACAGCGGCGACATCCATCAATGGGTTGTCCTGGTTGGGCGTGGACGTGATTTTCAGCCCGTCATCGGTAACGACAAGCCACGCCCACCCGGAGCCGAACTGGCTGGTGGCGGCTTTGTTGAATTCGGTCTTGAAAGCGTCCAGCGATCCGAAGGTCGCATCAATATCGGCAAGCAGCTCAGTTGACGGCGCGCCACCTTCACCCGCGGGCGCCATGAGCGTCCAGAACAGGGTGTGATTGTAGTGGCCGCCGCCATTGTTGCGGATGGCGGTGGAATGTGTGGATACATTCGCCAGCAGGTCTTCAAGCGGTTGCGACGCGAGCGCCGCATCATCGGCCAGTGCGGCGTTGAGGTTATTCACATAGCCTGCGTGGTGCTTGCTGTGGTGAATTTCCATGGTCTGCGCATCAATGGAGCCCACGAGCGCGTCATACGCGTAGGGCAGGTCCGGCAGGGTGTATGTGATAGCGGCGGCGGATGTTTCAGTGGCGACAGGCGCTGCGGGTTCACTGGCAAGCGCGGTGGAGGTTACGGTCGTGCAGGCGGCTGCGCCGAGCGCGGCTGTAGCAATAGCGAGTGTTCTGTACATATGATCTTCTCCCTGATCTGAAGGACGTTTTTGAAACGTTGCAGGCGTCGTGAAACGCGCATGGTCAAGTTCATATGGGGGCTTTGAGCGGCGAGGTCACGGATGAATTTTCGACTGGCGCCGCAAGTGTCACTGAAACAGCCGGGTCGCGCGTTAAATGTCAGACCACATTCTTATCAGGTTGGACTCCGTTTTTGCCAAGGTCAGCAGCTCCGGCGATCCCGGCGGAAAGCGGCGCGCAAGTCCAGCCTTCAGATTGGTGACATCGAAGAGAATAGCGCGCTGCGCGGCGTCTTTTATTGCGCTTTGAATCCACCCCACAAACACAAAGCGTTCGCCGGATGTAACAGGGGTCACACGATGTAATTCCGTAGACGGATATATGACCATGCTCCCGGCGGGTAACTTGACTGATTCTGTTTTGAACACGGTTTCGATTTCAAGCTCCCCCCCGTCATAGCTCTCAGGCGGTGACAGGAAGAGCGTAAAGGAAAGATCCGTGCGTAGCCGCGCGTCGCCTTTGCCCATCACGGGGTTGTCGATGTGCAAGCCATAGGCGTCGCCTTCACCGCTACAGCTGATCAGGGGCGGCGCGAATTTCAGCGGGCGTGCATATGCCTCCACAACGGGGTGCCGCTTTACGGCCTCCAGCAGCACCTCGCGCACCTTGGAACCCGTCCGGCTGGAAAGGTCGGCTTGCTGGTTCCGTTTCACCCGGCGGGCAGTTGCGCCAGCCGTGTTGCGTCCGTCTTCCCAGCGCAGTTCCCTGAGCGCTGCGGCAACTTCGGTCAGCACGTCCTGGCCAAGAATATTTTCAATGACAATCATGTGCGACCTTCTACGTGCCCGCCCTTGCAGGCACGGCATCTTTGCTTTAACTGCAACTCATTCTCAAACACAAACAGCATATTCGGAGTGCATAGATGAGCAAGTCATACAGAGCCTGGACCGGGTTGGGCCTTGGCCTGGCAATGATCTCTACCGGACTGGGCGCCTGCGGAAAGGCCGAAGCCCCTGCGGCGGATGCGCCCGCCGCGGCGACTGAGCAGACCGCAGAAGCGCCCGCCGACGTCGCATTTGAAGAGGCCGTCGAGGCCGTGGCGGCAGGCGGTGAAGGGGAGGGCGGTATCTCTCTGGCCCAGGCTGCGACCGACCCTGTCATCTATGGCTCTGCGCTGGCCGTTACCGAAGCTCACATTATCGCCGCCCGCGACGCTTATGCCCTCGGCGAAACTGACGCTGCAGCTGAAATGTTCGCCCACCCGGTCAGCGAAGTTCTGATCGAGCTGGAAGACCTGTTCAATGCGCGGGGGGTGACGCTGTTTGATGGCCTTCTGCTGGAGGCCTCCCAGGCGGCGATGTCTGGTGAAAGCGCTGAGCAGATCAGCGCCCGTGCAGACGCCATCATTGCTGCCTTGCGTGCCGCAGCAACCAAAGCGCCTGAATCGAGCCGCAGCCCGGTGTCCGTTCGCGCGGCCGTCGCAGCAGACCAGGCGGATCGCGCCGCCACGATGTACCGGATTGCGCGTGAAGCAGGGACTTATGAACCGTATCTGGATGGTTATGGCTTCCATAAAGCGGGCCTGGCGTTGTTCCAGGAACAGGAAGCAGAGATTGCTGCGGCCAATCCCGCAGGAGCTGCCGCGCTGACCGAGGCCTTTGCCGAACTTGCAAAAGCTTATCCGGACGCCGGGCGCCAGGCGGAGCTGAACGCTGATCTTTCGGCAATGACCGTATCTGCTTCAAACGCTGTGTTGGCCAACAGCCACTGAGGCAAGCAAGACACTTTGAAAGAATAAAAGGCAGGCCGGGTTCGCCCGGCCTGTTTTATTTGGCGCCGTAATAGTTGCAGAGCGTATCGATGATCGCCTGCGCAATGCCGGGCCGGCAGCGGTAATAGATCGTCTGCGCGTCGCGCCGGCTTTCCACCAGACCTGCCGCCCGCAATTTGGCGAGATGTTGCGAAACGGCCGACTGCGACTGCCCGGTCATGTCTGCCAACTGGTTCACAGGCTGCTCCCCCTCGCTCAGGGCGCACATGATCTTCAGCCGTGTTTCACTGGCCATCGCCTTCAATACGCTGGCTGCCTCGTGCACCCTTTCGGTCACAACGGCGACACCGCTTGCCTTTTTACGTCTGGCGATCGGCATGCAGGTATCTCCTTGGTCGGGCATAAGGGCGCGGAGCTGGACGTGGGGTGCTTCTGCGCCCCTGTCCAGCCCGGCACATGCTGAAAACTTAGACGATTCCGGCGGTTTGTGCGCCCAGCCAGAGACCGATCACGACGAAGAGCAGCGCAGCAATTATCCGGACAACATTCAGCGGCACGCGGGCGATCAGTTCATTGCCAAGCAGGACCGCCGGCACATTCGCCACCATCATACCCAGCGTCGTGCCCAGGGTCACCATGATGAGATCATTGAAACGGGCGCTGAGCGCAACCGTGGCGAGCTGTGTCTTGTCGCCCATCTCCACCAGGAAGAAAGCGACCACCGTCGTCACGAAGGCGCCAAACCGGGCAGGTTTGTCCTCCACATCGTCCAGCTTGTCCGGGATCAGGGTCCAGGCACCCATGGCGATGAATGACGCGGCAATCACATACCGGAACCAGTCGCCCTCCAGAAACGCTGCGGCCTGCGCGCCAACAAAGGCCGCCAGGAAGTGGTTTGCGAGCGTCGCAACAAGGATGCCCAGAATGATCGGCACCGGGCGCTTGAAGCGGGCCGCCAGGACAATCGCCAGCAATTGCGTCTTGTCGCCAATCTCGGCGAAGGCCACGACAGCGGTCGACGTGAATAATGCTTCCATCAGGATAGTCTCCGGGCCGGGCAGTTACGTGAGTCCAACGACATCGCATCCTCGCCCGGCATGGCAGGAAGCGACGTCATTGGTCTCGCCCGAACGGTATGACCGCTCCTTCCGCACCATGGCCTCTCGACCAAGCATGTTGACACGGAAACCCGCCTTTCGGCGGCTGGCTACTCCCCAGATGACCCGGCGCGATTAGCTTGGATTGCGCCCCTGCGCAAGGCCGGGCTGCGGTATTGCGCGCTCAGCCTTGAGGTCCACACGCAGCCCTGTCACAGATCGCGCGGACGCTTATGGTTGCGCACTGAAAGCGTATTTGTAATATTATTACACTTTGGGTCTGTAGTGACAGGTAGGTGTTGAGTGTCCAAATCTCTCGCGGCGTTTTTCCTTGCTCTCTTCCTTGCGGCTTGCGGCAGCGAAACCCCCTCAGACTCCGGCCAAGAGACAATCAGCCCACCGCCTATGCCGGAAGACGCTGTTTCACAAAGCTTCGAGCGCCGGTCTCCATCGCCTTATGTGGATGATCCGACGGTCGTCACTGCGCCTGAGTCCGGCGGTGAAAACGGCTATTGGGGTGTCAAGGAAGGTGAGGCGCTTCCCATTATCTGGGAAGATCTCATGCCCACCGGATCCGGCGAGGCCCTGGAGCAGGAGTATGCGGACTTCTACAAGGCGCTTGAAGCCCGCTACGCCAGCCAGGCGCCAGAGGCCGGGCTTGAAGCCATCGAAGAAGGCTCGGATATGGACTACATGCCCCAGCTCGGCAGTTTCGACACGGTGCCGGAACTGGACGGCATGCTGATCCGCATCCCCGGTTATGTGGTGCCATTTGACTTCGATCTCAAGAATGAACAGGCGAGCTTCCTGCTGGCGCCCTACATGGGCGCCTGTATCCACACGCCGCCACCACCGCCCAATCAGATCATCCATGTGGAGGCCGACCCTGCGGTCAGGATTGACGATATATGGGTCGCCTACTGGCTTGAGGGCACGCTGACAGCTGAGACGCAGGAGAGCGAGCTTGCTGCTGCTGCCTACACGCTGAAACTCACACGGATTGAGCCTTACGGCGTACCCTGAACGCTATTGAGATTGTCCTGACCTGAAATTCGAATATCCTGCGCCTTACTAGAAAGAGGGCGAGCATGCCCTGAAAGGGCTGAAGGCCGGCCAGGAGAAACCGCCATGTTGAGAGCGTTGATTGTCGTCCCGCTGCTGATCATACCGATCATCCTCTATCTTTTCGTGTCGATGTCAGCCGGAGAGGGCGGAACGGCCCTCAGGCTGCAAGCGAACCTTTTCAGCATAGCGATGATGTCGGGCGGAAGATGGGCATTTTCGCTGGGGGATTTTATCCTGCTGATTGGCCTGATCTTTCTGTTCATCGAGATATTGAAAGCCGCGCGAACCAAGAGTGATGCCATCGTCAATCACTCGCTCTCAATGGTGCTGCTTCTTTTCTGCGTTATCGGGTTCCTTGCGATTCCCGGCTTTGGAACATCGGTCTTCTTTCTCCTGATGGTCATGACACTGCTGGATGTTGTCGCGGGCCCAATCGTCAGCATCGTAGCTGCCCGCCGCGACTTTGGTGTCGGAGAAAACATCGGCGGCTAGAGGCGGGTCACGTCTCGCAGGACACATCCAGAAGCGGCCGGATTTGATCTTCCTCCCAGCCAGCCTCAGGATTGTCCAGGGTGGCCTGAACATCAAAATAGAGGCCGGCATTGCGGATCAATCCACACGACCAGGATTTGCCGGCGTCTTCGGTATCAAACTCGACGCTCTGAGAGAGCACGTTCAGCAACCGGACCTGATAAAACGGGTCGGTCGGGAATTGCTCAACCAGCTTTTCAAGAAGGGTAGCGGCTTCCTCGATCGCGACTTTCGCCGCCGGGAAATTATCTGAATTGAACTCTGCCGTCGCAAGTTTCTGCAACATGGCAGAGAGGCCTTCGGGCCCGCCGGCGTCTTCGGTATTCTCGGCCATGATCTCGCGCGCAAGCTTCACGGCCTCGATGGCGGCGTCCCGGCTTGCCGCAATGTCGCCCGCCAGGCGCAGAGCCGTTGCCATTTCACCCTGCGCCACCATCAGCTGGACTTTGTAATAATAGTTTTCAGGCGCTTCACTCAGTTGCTGAGAGCGCAGTGTTATCGCCGTGGTCAGCGGTTCCATCGCCTCTTCGCCGCGATTGTCATCAATCAGCAGCATCGCCTCCTGGCTCGCAAAATAGGCTTCCATCTCGGCGCTGCCGCCAAGGCGTTCGGCCATTTCCGGCGTCAGTTCGGTGCGCCATTGACGTACCTTCCCAAGCGCCTCTTCGGTGCGTTTCTCTGCGTCCAGAAGCTGCAACTCGTCTGTCCGGATGCTCCAGAAGTGTTTGAGGATGGGGCGCTCACCGTCTGGCCCAAGCGCCAATCCACGTTCAGCGAGCGCGAGCGCGCGGTCGTTTGCAGCGTGCGCGGCCGTCAGATCATTCTTGTGGTAATAGTTCTGCATTGTCAGCATACGCTCAACCATCAGCAGCTCGGCAATGGCCGTTTTATCTGCGGGGTTTCGCGCAAGGGCATCGTTGAGCGTCTTTTGCGCATCAAGGAACAGCGCCATGGACTGCTCGTTTTCGCCAAGATTGGCGATGCCCACGCCGCCATAGAGGTCGGCCAGGCGTGACGTGATGATGCCGACCTCGACAAGAACATCTTCCGGTGCAGTCTCATCCAGCTCAAGGCCGGAAACATAATCCCTTACCACGCCCGCCAGCGCTTTACGCGCCTCAAGAGAGCCGGAAATTTTCTGCGTTTCGTCATATATATCGAAGACCAGCGTGCGGCTGAGTTCCCGCGCCTGGGTAAAGCGATCATTGGCAACTGCCAGGGCCGCCTCTGCGCGGTTATATTGGACGACCGTCGCTGCCAGAGTGGCGCTCAATCCGATGATGACGGCCGCTATCGAGGCAACGGTTATCTTGTGCCGGCCAACAAACTTTCGAAACCGGTAAGCCCCGCTGTCACTGAAGGCAGACACCGGTTTGCCTGTCCGGAAGTTGGTGACATCTTCATTCAGCGCATCCACCGACGCGTACCGATCTTCAGGCTCATTGGCGGTCGCGCACTTGATAATGGCCATCAGCTCCGGCCGGGTTTCTCCGGACTTAAGCAGATCGGAGAGGAGTTTCCCGAGCGAATAGACATCCGAGAGGGTATTTGCGACGGCGCCGCGTGACCGTTCCGGCGCGGCATAGCCAGGCGTATAGCTCATGGCTGTCTTGCTGCCGGGCGCAGTGAAGCGGGCAGGGGCGGTTTGGTCGGGCGATTTGGAGATGCCGAAATCGATCAGCTTCACCAGCCCGTCCTTGTTGACCAGCACGTTGGACGGCGTGATGTCGCGGTGAATGATCAGGTTCTGGTGGGCAAACTGAACGGCGCCGCACAGGCTCTGGAACAGATCAAGCCGTTCACGGATCGACGCCCCCGTCCGCTCGGCCCAGCTGAGCACAGGTTCTCCATCCACATATTCCATGATCATGTAGGGAGAGCCGTCTTCCATCTCTCCGCCGTCATAGAGACGCGCGATATTCGGATGGTTCAGTGCCGCCAGAATTTGCCTTTCACGTTCAAACCGCTCGATCAGCGCTTCGGAAAGAACGCCCGGACGAATGATCTTTATTGCAACGGTATGGTCAAAATTCCCGCTGGCCCGCTCGCCCTTATAGACGGCCCCCATACCGCCCTGGCCAATGGTTTCAATGATCCGGTATGCGCCCACCCGTTCAGGTGCCTCAGGCTCAACAGCGTCATGCCGTGCGCCGCCGGTTTTCAATGCTCCCGGATGCGCGCGCTCTGTCGCCAGCAGCCCGAGAACGCGCTTCTCCAGCGCAGCGTCTCCGGCGCATTTGTTGCGCACCCAATCCTCACGCTGATCGGAAGGCATATCCAGTGCCTGGGAAAGCAGCTCCAGGGCAAAACGATCAATCGATCCGGTGCTCATCCTGCCTCGCTTCATTGAGGCAATCGAGCAGCCAGGCGCGCGCGGCGCGCCAGTTGCGTTTGATGGTTGCCTCAGACACGCCTCTGATCTCGGCAATCTCTTCCAGCGTCATGCCGCCGAAATACCGCAGCTCGACAATCTCGGCCTTCTCTTCATCGATGACGTTCAGACGGATCAGCGCCTTTTCCAGAACATCCATCTCGATCCGGTCGGCATTGCCATCCGACAGCCTCGAAATAAGCGTTACCTTCTGATGGTGGCGCTTGTCCGAACGCTTCTTGCGCGCGTGATCAATCAGCACCCGGCGCATCGCCCGCGCCGCGAGTGCCAGGAAATGCACCTTATCAGCCCACTCGATCTGATCCACACGCATCAGGCGAATAACAGCCTCATTCACCAGATCGCCGGTCGACAGCGACAGATTACGCTCCGAACGAATGAGCCCGGCAGAAATCTGGCGAAGTTCGGAGTAAAGCTGGGTGAATAGCTGGTCGCGGGCGGCAAGGTCTCCCCCCCGCCAAGCATCCAACAGCTGCTTGGCCGATATATCACCCGGTTGGCTCATCACCACCTCCCCGCCGAAACTGTCGCAAATTCCGTGCCGCCACAAGGCGCAAACCCGTTCTCAAATTTATTTTTCTGAACCGGTGACCGGAAATCCCGCGATCTCGCGCCTTCAACAATAGAAGCGAATTAGCTGAAGGCGCCTCCAATGGAACAGACCCTGCAACAGATCCCCCCCGAAGCGTGGCCGATCATCGAAATCCTTTTCAACGTCACAATGGCCGCCGCGGGCATCTGGCTGGCGCTCACCGTCTTCGTCATCTGGCGGCGCCATGCGTCCAACCTCACGCCGGTAAATTCGACCAGCAGGAACAACAAAGCTCAGCCTGACTTTCTGAAGGTGGACCAGAAAGCCCGGGCCGAGGCGATCAAGCGCGGGGACGCACACGAACAAGCGCTTGACCGGCGCGATGCAGAAGAGGCGCGGGCAGAGGCCCAAGCCAATTCGGTATCGCGCCGGGAGCCTCTGACCTTCACGCAGCGTCTGGCGGGTCTGGTGACGTTCATCATGTCTCTGTTCACGTTGCTCTCGATCGTCACCAGCTCCGTCTTCACGGTGAGCCGCATGGGCGACATGGTCGGTGAGTACACAGCTGTAGACCGCATCGTCGCCATCGTGATGGCCCATCCCATCGCCTTCTCCGTCTGCGCCGTGATCATTCTGGCTCGCATTTACACTCAATTCTTCATGACCGCTAAGAAGGAGGGCTGATCCATGGCCTCTATGCCTCTTGTCCTGACCGATCCGAACCTCCTTGCCGAGTTCGTGCGGGAAGCCGAATTCAAGACATTCTTTGAAAAGCGCTTTGCGACGCCTCCGGACCTTGCCGCCCTTCTGTTCAAGAATGGTCAGCTCATGGACAGTTTCCAGGGCGCCCATTTCTCCGTCGGCGGACTGGCCAACGCGATCAAGGGCGTCGTTGGCGGCTCCACACACATCGCCATCCTCTTGGCTGATCTCAAACCCTTCCAGGTCAGCATGAGCTTTGAAGGCGTCTCGCGCGACAATGTGGAGGTTGCCGGTCTTTGCACCTTTGACCTTCAACTCAATCCTGACAAACCCTCAAACATTCTCGGCCTCATGCGCGGCGTGGCCCGCAATGAACGGGAAGCTGAAGAAGAGGGCGATCTGCCCGGGCGCAAGGCGCTTTCCACACTCGATGTGCTGGAGCGTATCGCGCCGCATGTCTCTGACCGTGTGCTGGAAGCCGTCATCAGCCGGACTGACGCCGCCGACATCCGCGGCAACACCGGCATGCAGGACAAGATCCAGGCCGACATGATGAAAGAGGCCGAGCGCGTGCTCGGCGATCTCGGTGTCCTCGTCCGCGCCGTGTCTGTCGAATGGGCGCTCAACAAGGTCGAAATCGAAGCCTTCAAACGTGCGCAGATTGCCCGCGATCAGGATGCGCTCGACTATCAGCTTGGCCTTCTCAAGCGCGAAATGTCTCGCGAGGCAGACGCCACCCAGTTCAAGCTCGAAACCTCCGCAGACCTCGCCAAGGTCCAGAACGCGACAGACGACGAACTGGCGATGATGGTGCTTGAGAGCGAAGTCCGCTTTCTCGATGCCCGGGAAGCCGTCACGCGCCGCCATGAAATGGAAGTGCTCGCCCATGAGGTTGAAATCCTGCGCACCGAGCGCGCAGCGAAGATGGAAAACGAGATTGCCGACGCCGGCCATCTCATTGACCTGACCAAGGAAGCTTCGCGCCTTCGCAAGACTGAAATCGAAATCGAAGACCTTGATGCGCGCCATGTTCAGAACCTCAAGAAAATGGGGGTGATGACCGATCTGGAGCTGAACGAGCGCCGCCAGCGCATGGAGCTTGAGATAGCCCGCCTTGCGCAGGAGCAGGCCGCCAAGAATCTCGAGACCATGATGAAGCTCGAAGCCGCCGGCGATGACCGCGCCGCTGATCGGGGCATGCGTGTCAACAAATCCGAGACGGAGAACAAGGTCGCCCTCATGAAAGCCGAAGCGGATGCCCGCACGGCTCAACTGATGGCGGGTTCGAAGATGAGCCCGGAACAGATCCTGGCGATCAATGCCGGCCTCTCGCCCCATGTCGCAGAGGTTCTCAAAGAGCAGGCGCGGGCACAGTCCAGCAACAGCCAGGAATCTATGGAAATCATGCGGGAGCTGATCAAGGGTGCCTCCGATGAGCGCGCCGTCAGCCGCCAGCATGAACTCGACATCCTCAAGGCAGGCATGACCGGCGCCACCGGTGTCGCTCATGGCGCGGGCGGCAAGGAGGGCGGGGCCGCAGATACGTCCAGCAATGACGCCGCCAAGGTCGATTGCCCAAAATGCGGACGCTCGATGCCTGCCAAAGCCAATTTCTGCACCGGCTGCGGCCACAAGATGCGGACCTGACGTCCGATGCCTATTCCCTCGTCCCGTCCTCCAGCGCCGCAGCGCACCCAGTCAGAATGTTGCTACCGGTCGGCGCTTGACCGGGAAGCCACCTTCTGCGGCGATTGCGGCAAGCCGCTCCTGCGCTGCATGGCGTGCGAGGAATGCGCCGGACTGCTGGATGATCGTGGACTTTGCACAGTTTGTGTTGCGCCATATCTCCAGGTGGATGCGGGTGCATTAACGGCCGCAAAGGTCGGTAGCGCTGTGGCGCTCCCCATGTCGATCGGCAACCTCTCTGGTGTCGGGCGCCCGCTGTTTGTCACCGGGCTTTGGAGCCGCGAGGGCTCTGGCGCCTGGCGGGAGGAAAATCTGGGCTGGGAACGCCTGGATGCCGGCGAATCTCGCCCCATCAGCATCGTTGCAAACCAGATCGAACACGCCGGCGCCCATGGCCTGCAACTCCTCATCGCCCTGGCCAGCCGTTGGCGCTGGCGCCAGGAAAATTTCGCCTTCACCGCCAACCTCACTTTGATGGTTGAAGACGCCGGATCGGATAAAGGCCCGGTCGTCAATATTGGCGGCGAGAGCGCGGGACACGGGAATCTTGTCTACATATCAGGCAAGAATGACACGAAACCGGATGTTCAGCGGTCTGATGAAGCGGTTCAGCTTGCGCTCGTAAGAGCAGAGCGGGAGGAGCGCCGCCTCAGCCTTCGGGGTCTGGATGCAGACAATTGGATTCCCCGCAATGCTGAATTCATCTGGAAAGATTTCGGCGAGGGCGACGCGCCCTTCAACGGCCCGATCATGACGCAGGACGGCATGCTCGCCGCCGGGCGCAGCCGCACGCGCCGTCAGGGCGGGGAAGGGGATGTCAGGCTTCTGGTGTTTGATGCCGACGGCGGGCTGGATGAAACCGCCAGCCGCCTCATCTCCCGGCGCCACTTTGAACTCTATATTGAATCAGACCGCCTCATCCTTCGCGTAACGGCCGGTAGTGGCCTGCGCGTAAACGGCAACGCTTACGGAGAAGGCAAGACCGTTCGCCTCGCCGATGGCGATGTCATCGCGCCGATGGTTTCGGCGCCCGATACGCTCTGCCTTCGCGTCAATTTCCGCACAGAACATGGCAGCGCGCGCCAGATCACGCTTCAGCGCCTCGCCACAAACAGAAAATAGGGCTGCCTCATGACCAAGTGCAAAAATTGCAACGCGCAGATGGCAGACGGCGACCGGTTCTGCCCCGAATGCGGCGCCGACCAGCAGGGCGGCCGTATGGAGGCCCTGATGACCATAGGCGGGCTGGAAACAGTGGACTCTTCTCAGGTTCGCCCGAATGACCGGGGCGGAATGCCCGACATCGCTCCGGGGGCGGAGTTTGCAGGCCGCTATGTCATTGAAAGTGTCATCGGCAAGGGCGGAATGGGCGTTGTCTACCGCGCGCTCGACAAGCTGGCCGACAAGTCCGTTGCCCTGAAGCTTATCCGAGCCGACAGACTCTCCGGCCAGGGCGCGGTCAAGCGCCTGATCTCCGAAGGCATCACAACGCGCGACATTCGCCATACAAACATCGTCGCCGTGTATGATGTGGGCGAGGCGGCTGGCCAGCCCTTTGTCTCCATGGAGTTCATCAAGGGCCAATCCCTGCGTGACTGGCACCGCGAAAAGATCCGCCAGCGTCTGGATGTGCCCTTGCGCGTTGCCGCGCGCATCATCGCAGAGGTGCTTGACGGACTAGCTGCCGCGCATGCCGCAGGCGTCATCCACCGGGACCTCAAGCCCGAAAACATCATGCTCACCGAGGAGCCAACTGAGGCGGCGGCGCCTCTGAAAATCCTCGATTTCGGCATCGCGCGGGCCACATCTGGCGCAACCGATTCCGGCACGGGTACGGGTCTGGGAACGCCGCGCTACATGGCGCCCGAACAGGTCACAGCCGCCGACACGGCAGGCTCGGCGGCTGACATCTATTCTCTTTCGGTCATCTTCTACGAACTGCTCGTCGATGTTCTTCCTCAAGGCCATTGGCAGCCCCCCTCGGGTGGTCGCTCGGATGTGCCGCGCACGATTGATGAACTGATTGAGCGTGGCCTCTCCAATCGCCCCGCAAACCGTCCGCAGACGGCAAAGGACTACCGCAAGCAACTTGTCGACGCGGTGAATATCGGAGGCAGCTACGTCCCTCCCGTCAAGCCGGAGACAGAGCCACGGGAAGGCCTGAATGTCGGCCTGGTGAAATGGGGCAGTATCGCGCTGGCGGCCGTACTGGCCATCTTCATCATAGCGGCGATCGCTGGAGGCGGCGAGGAAGAAAAAATCGGACCCGGACCAGACCCTGTCAGTCCACAGTCAATGTATGCCGATCTCAACGGGCAATGGGATGATGGTCTGGGCAACCTCTATTCCGTAAGCGTATCAGATAACGGCGCCTTCAGCGGCGCAGGTCAGAGCAGCTATGGCTACACCCTGCAACTCTCCGGCCAGCTGAACGGCACCTCGGGCGAGTTCTCCCTCAACGCGCCCAACAGCGGCGGCCGTTATACCGGGCGTATGCAGTGGGATCGCGGATGCCATATCAGCTTCCAGACCTATGACATGTCCGGCTCGCTGGCCGGGCAGGGGCAAATGCACGTCAACCACGCGCCGGGGGCTCCGTGCCCTTCGTGACCCGCTCAACCCAATCTACCCCTTCACTCAAATCCTGAACGGAGAAGTCCTATGTCTGGTAACTGGTCTGGTTTCAGCCTGAATGGCTGCCGCTTCGAGAATAAACCCTCCGCCGCGCCCACCCTGAAGGCGCCAACCACCCGCCTGCCGGATCGCGTGGACCTCCGCGTCCATTGTTCACCCATCGAGAACCAGTTGAAAACGAACTCCTGCGTGGCCAACGCAGTCATCGGCGCGCTGGAGTTTCACCACCTGAAATCCGGCCGTGCCCTGACGGACCTCTCCCGCCTCTTCGTATACTACAACGCCCGCAAGCTGTCGGACTCGACCCATCTCGATCAGGGCAGCTTCATCCACCATGGCATGGCCGCCACCCTCGCTTACGGCGCCTGTGAAGCCGCGATGTGGCCCTTTGACGAATCCCTGGTCACCACCCAGCCGAATGAAGCCTGCTATCAGAACGCCCGCAATTATGAAGCCGTTCAATACGCCCGCACGCCGCGCGGTGTACCGGCCATGACCGCCCTTGCGCATGGCCTGCCCGTTGTGTTCGGTATATTCGTGCCCGGAGAATATTACGACGCGGCCGCGCAGGGCGGGCGTATGCCGCGTCCTGACCAGGTCGTGCCCCAGCGTCCGCCGTCGGGCCACGCCATGCTTATCGTCGGATACGACATGACCGAGCGCGCTTACCTCGTCCGCAACAGTTGGAGCGCCGGCTGGGCCGAGCAGGGCTATTGCTGGATACCCTTCGAGACCATGGATGCCTGGTCGATGGAGGAAGACTTCTGGGCCATCGGCGCCATCGAGGAAGCAAAAGGCTTCAGCCTCATGGGGCCTAGCCTGAACGACTCGATGAAAGGTGTCGGCGTCTCATCAGACCTGCTCGAAGCGCGGGCACAGAAGCTTGATGCCCTTCGTTCCGGCCTGAGGGGGCAGCTCAGCGGCAATCTGGACGCCGCCAAGCGCGATTTCCGCGACCGCCTGCGCGGGAAGTAAACCTTCTGCCAAACGGCAAAAGCCGGGCCGCGTTGAAACGCTTCAGCGCGCCTCGCCCGGTGTTTCGGGCAGATCCGTCACATTGCCGACATCCAGAACCGGCGACGCGTCAATGTCCGCCGCGCCAAGCAGCGAAACCAGCCGCACGAGCGCTGCGTTGATGTAGGCTTGTTCCCATTCGGGCAGGCGCGCGAAGCCCGTTCCAAACTCGGCCTGCAGCAAATCCGGCGCGCCAGACAGCGTCAGGCGTCCCTCAGGCGTGATCTGAACCATCACCGTGCGCCGGTCGGCGTCTCCCCGGTTACGCAGCACCAGTCCGCGCGCCTGAAGCTTGTCCAGCAATATCGAAATCGTCGCCTGTTTCAGGCCCGCCGCTTTCGCAAGTTCGCTGGGCTGCGCGCCGTCCCGTACCGAAAGCTCCTTAAGCACCACGAGTTGGGATGGCGTGAGGCTTGTATCGCGCGCGAGGGACCGTGAGTTCGCCTCCACCGCCTTGAGAATGCGGCGCAGAGAGATAAGGGCCGCTTCTGAGGGCTGATGCTTAGAATCGAGCGTGGAAATCTGAGGGATCATGGGCCCAATTTAGGCGATTTCTGTTGAAGAACAAATAATTTGATCGACGAAGTAAAAGCGGGAATGCATGGAACTAAAGAGGGTTTTAGGGGTTGTGAGGGTGCCGCACTGCTGGTGCCGGGGTTGACATTCTCTGGCAAATAGCAATTTGACGGTCAAAATAATAAACCACGGGAGCCGTCATGCCTGATGAGGCCACCACAACGAGCGGGACAGACATCGTCCCAGACCGAAGTTTGCCCGCGGGCGCTGCTGACATACAGATCGCGGCGCCGGGGCCAGAAGATGCCGCTGAAATTCATGCATTGATCGCGGCTTGTCCGCCACTGGATACGAATTCGCTGTACGCGAATCTGATCCAGTGCACTCATTTTGCTGATTCCTGCGCCGTTGCGCGCATGGGCGGGAAGGTTGTGGGCTGGATTTCCGGTCACAGGCCGCCCGAGAAGGATGACACTTACTTCCTGTGGCAGGTAGCCGTGCATCCTGATGCGCGGGGCAAGTCTTTGCCCAAGCGTATGTTGGGAAACATTCTTGCCCGCCAGGCCCAGGGTGGCATCTCCTGGCTGGAGACATCCATCACACGAACCAACGACGCATCCTGGGGCCTGTTTCGCAGTGTCTCGGGCTGGCTTTCGGCCCCCCTTCGGGAAGAGCCTTGGTTTGATCGCCAAACCCATTTCGGAGGTCAACACGACACCGAATTCCTCGTGACCATTGGCCCTTTCGAGGCGCCAGCGGCTTCTGGCTGACCCCTTCAGCCGACTGTAGAAATCAGAGCAAAAAAGGAGCCATAAATGGCCTACGAACACGCATCTGCACCCGCAAATATTTTTGAGCGCCGCGAATCCCGTGTGCGCAGCTATTGCCGGTCTTTCCCGGCGGTCTTCAAATCCGCACGCGGATCAGAGTTGATCGCTGAAGACGGCACACGCTACATCGACTTTCTGTCCGGCTGTTCCACGCTGAACTACGGCCACAACCATCCCGAGCTGAAACAGGCCCTCCTGGACTATATCGGCGCGGACGGCGTGGCGCACGGCCTCGATATGCACACGCGTGCAAAGGCCCGTTTTCTGAACACTTTCGAGCGGCTTATCCTCAAGCCACGCAGCATGGATCACCGCGTCCTCTTTCCGGGGCCAACAGGTGCCAACGCTGTAGAGGCTGCTCTGAAGACCGCCCGTAAAGTCACGGGGCGGACAAATGTAATTGCCTTCACCAACGGCTTCCATGGCATGACGCTTGGCGCCCTCGCTGCGACGGGCAATTCCGGCAAGCGCGGCGGGGCAGGTGTGCCGCTCACGGGCGTGACGCATGAAGCCTTTGATGGCTATTTCGGTGAGGATACCGACACGGCTGACCAGCTGGATCGCCGCCTGTCTGACCCCTCTTCGGGGCTCGACAAACCGGCTGCCATCATTGTGGAAACCGTGCAGGGCGAAGGCGGATTGAATGTCGCGTCTGATGCCTGGCTGCGCAAGATCGAGAAGATCGCCCGCAAGCATGGCGCCCTCTTCATTATTGATGACATCCAGGCGGGCATTGGCCGCACAGGTGGCTTCTTCAGCTTCGAAAAAGCAGGTGTTACGCCGGATATTATCACGATGGCCAAGTCCCTCTCGGGCCTGGGTCTGCCCTTCGCGCTGACATTGATCCGCCCACAGCATGATCTTTGGAAGCCCGGTGAGCACAACGGCACGTTCCGTGGCAACAACCATGCCTTCGTGACGGCAACCAAGGCGCTGGAACTGTTCTGGGCCGATGATGCCTTCGAGAAGGAAACCGCTCGCAAGGCCGCGCGTCTTCGCGCCGGCTTGGAAAAGATCGCTGCTTCCGCATCGTTCGCTGGCCGGCTGAAAGGCAAGGGCATGATGTCCGGCATCGAGATGGAAAGCGGAGACGTGGCGGCCGAGATTTGCACCGAATGCTTCCAGAACGGCCTCATTATCGAAACCAGCGGCAGCATGGATGAAGTCGTCAAGGTGCTCGCCCCGCTCACCATCACCGATGCCGAATTGGATGCCGGCCTCAAAATTCTTGCGGACGCCGTGCGCGCGGTCAGCGCGCGCCGCCAGAAGTCCGCAGCCTGAAGGAGATAAAAATGATTGTTAGAGACCTCGCAAAAGAAATCCTTACAGACCGCCGCGTGGACAGCGACGGCTGGTCTTCCGTTCGCCTGCTGCTGAAAGATGATGGAATGGGTTTCTCCTTCCACATCACCACGATCCATGCCGGCGCCGAGCTGCACATGCATTACAAGAACCACCTTGAGAGTGTGTTCTGCATGGAAGGCACAGGCTCCATCACCGATCTGGCGACAGGCGAAACGCACGAAATCCGTCCGGGCGTAATGTACGCGCTCAACAAGAACGACAAGCATATCCTGCGCGCGAATGCCGGGGCCCCAATGATGATGGCCTGTGTGTTCAATCCGCCAGTGACAGGCAAGGAAGTGCACGGCGAGGACGGGGCCTACCCCGCAGACGCCGCACTCGAAAACTCTGCCTGAAGGGAGAGACTCCATGATGACGCAAACAGAACAAGACCTTTACCCATCGCGGCAAAGGGCAGAGCCGGAATGGCTTGAACGTAGAGACCCCGTGGTTCATGGCCAGGCTGGCCAGGAACCGCCGGTGGACCGGGCGCTGATCGAACAGTTCGTGCGCGATGGGTTCATCGTGCTGGAAGATGTCTTCTCGCCTGAGGAAGTCAAAGACCTTGTGCGCGAGGCAGATGCCCTGCGCGAACGCGGCGGCCTCATCCCCGAAAGCCGGATTACGGAACGCGGAATGGAGGGCGCCGAAGCGGTTCGCTCTGTCTTCGCCCCGCATCGCCAGTCAGAGGTGTTCGAGCGTCTGGCGTCCGACGAGCGCCTGTCGGGCCTTGCCCGCTTCATCCTGGGCGATGAAGTTTACATCCACCAGTCGCGGATCAACTATAAGCCCGCTTTCCGCGGCAAGGACTTCTACTGGCATTCGGACTTTGAAACCTGGCACACCGAAGACGGCATGCCCCGCATGCGCGCCATTTCCATGTCGGTGATGCTCACGGACAATCATCCCCAGTCCGGCCCGACGATGTTCATGCCGGGCAGCCATATGAACTACGTTACCTGCGTTGGGGAAACGCCCGACGATCATTATCGGGCGTCCCTGAAAAAGCAGGAATACGGCGTTCCCGATGGTGAGAGCCTGACGAAGCTGGCGAAAGAGGGCGGCATTGTCGGCCCGGCGCCAAAGGCGGGTTCGGTTGTGATCTTTGATTGCAACACGATGCACGGCTCTAACAGCAACATCACACCTTACGAGCGTATCAACGCTTTCTTCGTGTTCAATTCCTGGGCAAACCGCCTGGTCGATCCGTTTGGAGAGACTAGGCCGCGTCCGGAATTTGTCGCCCACCGTCAGGTGAAGGAGCCGATCCGGCCCCTCAAGGCGCCGCAATCGCGAACAACCGGGGGTCAATAACATGAAACGCACAGTCGAAAAGATCGGGGGCACCTCGATCTCCAACACGCAGGTCGTGTTGGAAAACGTGCTGATCGGAGGCCGCAAGGGCGCCGATCTCTATAACCGCATCTTCGTTGTGTCGGCCTATTCTGGCATGACGAACCGCCTGCTGGAACACAAGAAATCCGGCGAGCCGGGCGTGTTCAGCCTGTTTGCCGGTGCAGGCAACAAATGGGCCTGGACCGAGGCGCTCGCCTCTGTCGCCGAAGCCATGGAAGCCAAGAACGCTGAAATGTTCTCTGGTGAGCCCGAACAGGCCGTCGCGGACAATTTTGTGCGGGAACGGATCGAAGACGTTCGCAACTGCCTGATCGATCTCCACCGCCTCTGTTCCTACGGCCAATTCCGTCTGGACGAAAACCTCACCACCGTGAAGGAAGTCCTCTCTTCCCTCGGCGAGGCGCACTCCGCCTTCAACACGGCGCTTCTCCTGCAGAAACACGGCGTGAACGCTCGCGCTGTCGATCTGACGGCATGGCGCGACGAGCGGGACCTGACCATGGAAGAGCGTATGGAAGATGCCCTCGGCGGCATTGACCTGTCCAGCGAACTTCCCATCGTCACCGGCTATGCCAGCAGCCGCGACGGCCTCGTCCGTCAGTTCGGCCGGGGGTACACAGAGGTTACATTCTCGCGTTTGGCCGCCTTCGTCCAAGCCGATGAAGCGATCATTCACAAGGAGTTCCACCTCTCCAGCGCCGACCCCAATCTCGTGGGTCAGGACCGGGTCCGCAAGATCGGCCTGACCAACTTTGATGTGGCCGACCAGCTCTCCAATATGGGCATGGAAGCGGTCCACCCCAAAGCCGCCAAGATCCTGCGCCAGGCGGGCATCCCCCTGCGCGTCAAGAACACCTTCGACCCTAAGGATGGCGGCACCGTCATCTCGGCAGACTACGCCCCGGAAAACCCCCGCGCCGAAATCGTCACGGGCCTAAAGGGTGTCTTCGCGCTAGAAGTCTTCGATCAGGACATGGTCGGTGAGAAGGGCTACGATTCCACCATCCTCGATGCCCTCACGCGCCATTCCATCCGTATCGTGTCGAAATGCTCGAATGCCAACACGATTACCCACTATATCGAGGGCAGCCGCAAAGCACTCAAGCGTGCCACCGCGGACATCGAGACAAAGCTCCCCGGCGCGGAAGTCTCCACCAGCCGCGTTGCCATCGTCTCGGTCATCGGCGCAGACATCAACGTGCCCGGCATCACGGCCAAAGCGCTCACAGCCCTGCATGAAGCTGAAGTGCCGATCATCGGTCTGCATCAGGTTTCACGGAAAACCGACATTCAGGCCGTCATCCAGGAAGATGATTTCGACAAGGCCATCTGCGCCCTGCACGAAGCGCTGGTCGAACAGGTAAGCGTTGCCACGCCGCGCGCTGAGGCCTTGCGCCCGGCGGCATGATCCGATTGCTTGGCAGGCCGGGGCTGGTCCTGTCCGGACACGGCGGATTTGCGGTCTACCGGAACATTCTTGTTCTGGTGGCCGCACTGACGCTCCTTCAGGGCGCCATGGCCGCGCTCGCAATGGTGATGTCACTGAAGCTGCTCGCCAATGGCGTGGCTGAAACCGGCATCGGCCTCGTCGCCTCGGCCTATTCGGCGGGCTTTCTCGGCGGCACGCTCATCGCGCCCCACGAGATCCGCCGCATCGGACACATCCGCACCTTCACGCTGCTGGCGGGCATCTGCGCGCTCGCCGCATTGATGCTGCCCATCGCCGGGCGAGAGATCGTGATCTGGTCGTTGCTCCTCGCGCTCGCGGGGGTAGGGGCCGCCGGTATGCTCACGGCCGGTGAAAGCTGGATCGCCAATGCCGCCCCGCCACAACAGCGCGGCGCTATCCTCGGTTTCTACCACATGGTCTCCAAGACCGGCGCGATTGCCGCGCCTTTCGTGGTTGCTGCCGCCCTCTCAGGGCTGGGCGCCTTCATGGTCGTGGCCGGTCTGTTCGTTGCCGCGCTGCTTCCCGTCGCCGCCACCAATCGCAGCCAGCCAGAACTTGTCGCCGCCAAACCATTCGGCCCCAGACGATTGCTCTCCCTCGCGCCGGCCTCCGTCTTCGCCGCCCTCTGCGCCGGCGCCGTCAATAATTCCGTTGCCCAGCTCTACCCCGTCTTCGCCACGTCCATCCGCCCGGATGACGCCGCCGCCTTCTCGGCCCAGCTCAACGGCGCCATCCTCGCCGGCGCGATGGTCGGCCTCTGGCCCATCGGTCTGCTGTCGGACCGGCTCGACCGCCGCATCGTCATCGCTGCCGCCGCCGCTATCGGCGCGGGCGCCGCCATCGGCCTCGCGCTGACAACCGCCATCAACATACCCTTCCTCACGCTCCTCCTCGCCGCTCTCTTCGGCGCAGGCTCACTCAGCTACTACGCCGTGGCCGTCGCCAACGCTGCCGACCGTGCCGCGCCGGAGGAAATCACCTCCATGATGGCGGGCATCCTCGTCATCTGGGGCATCGGCTCGGTCATCGGACCATTGATCGCAGGCGCCTTTCTCCAGCTCCTTCCGGGCGGCGGCGGTCTTTTCCTGTTCGCGGGTCTGGCACTTGCAGGCCTTGCGGTCGCGTGCCTCTCCCGCGCGGCCATCTCGGCCCCCGTGCCGACAGATGCGCGCGAACCCTTTTCCGTATCCCCCGCCACCAGTCTTGCCATCGCGGAGTTTGACCCGCGCGGCGAGCCTGAACAATCCGACCAGCCAGACCTTTTCGCAGGGCCCATGCCTGCCAGCCCGCAGGAGACTGCCTCATGATCACTGCTATCAGCTTCGTCCTTATACTGCTTTCCTTTGTGGTCATCGGCCTCGCTTCTGGCCGTAAGGCAACAGGCAAGCGAAAGGATTATTATCTGGCCAGCAGCAGCGTCAGCCCCTGGCTCGCGGGGCTTTCGGCGGTCGCCACAAACAATTCCGGCTACATGTTCATCGGCGTCATAGGTTTCACCTACCAGACAGGCCTGGCGGCCATGTGGCTGATGATCGGCTGGATCGTGGGCGACTTCATCGGCTCCAGCTTCATTCACAAACGCCTGCGCCAGGCCACGGCAAAAACCGGTGAGGCCTCCTTCGCCGGGGTCATCGCCCGTTGGTATGGCGAGAAGTTCGGCATCTGGCAGAAGATTGCCGGCGTCATCATGATCGTTTTCCTGATCGCCTATGCCGCCGCCCAGATTTCCGCAGGCGGCAAGGCGCTGGAAGGCGTCCTCGGTATCAACCCATGGACCGGCGCCGTCATGGTCGCCGCCATGGTGCTGCTATACTCGATCGTCGGCGGCATCCGCGCTTCCATCTGGACCGATGGCGCCCAGTCCATCACCATGATGTTCGCCATGACCATCCTGCTCATCGCCGCCTTCGCGGGTGTAGGCGGCGTCAGCGGCGCACTGGAACTCTGGAGCGCCATCCCCGGTTTCCTTGATCCTTTCCCGGATGATCTTCTCTTTCCCGGCGCGCTCGGCATGGGGCTCTTTATTGTCGGTTGGCTGTTCGCCGGTTTCTCCGTGGTCGGCCAGCCCCATGTGATGGTCCGCTTCATGGCGCTCGATCACGACCGCAATATGGGCCGCGCCCGCGCCTGGTATTATGGCTACTTCACCATCTTCTATCTCCTCGCCACCGGGGTAGGCATGCTCTCGCGCCTCTATCTGCCAGACCTTGCCGACATCGACCCCGAACTCGCCCTGCCCATGATGGCAACAGAGCTTCTCCCGCCCGTCCTGGTCGGCGTGATCCTTGCGGGCATTTTCGCGGCCACCATGTCGACGGCGGACTCTCTGGTCCTCTCCTGTTCGGCGTCCTTCACCCACGATCTGGCGCCCGAACGGCTTGAGACCCCGCTCATCCTCAAGACGGCAACTGCCGTCTCCATCCTGATCGCCCTCGGCCTAGCCCTTTCGGGCAATCAGAGCGTGTTCAGTCTCGTCATCCTCGCCTGGTCCACCCTGGCGGCCGCCTTTGCGCCCCTGTTGACGCTCTATGCCCTCCGCCGGCGCGTGTCGGAGCCTGTGGCCATCATGATGCTGGTCCTCGGTGTCAGTATCGCCCTGTTCTGGCGCTTTGGCCTCGGCTGGCATGAGAGCATCTATGAGGGCCTGCCGGGCATCCTCGTGCCGCTCATCATCGGTTGGTTCCTGTCGGAGCGCCGGGAAATTGCGGCCAGCCCGGAGCCCGCCGCCGAGACCAGCCCCAGCGCCGCAGAGTAAGTCTGCCCCTCCGCTGAAGAGGCGGTTGCGGCCTGTTCATCGCCATTCTCGTTTACTGGTCATCCTGCGCCTTCGGGCGCGGGAATGGCCGAAACTGTGTCATCGCGACAAGAATTACAGCAATCGCGAGAACAGACTGTCAGTGGAAATCGGCTATTGCGGGAACATCCGGGACAAAGACTGCACACTTCTGGCAGTTCCTCGCGACGGATAATCACCGGGCCTTCGTTGAAGTTCCCAGAGACTGTTTGAAGAGACTGTTTGAAGCTGAGTGCCCCATGATCAAGACCAAACGGATGAACGCGCGCTGGACCTGGCTCATCATTGCGGCTGTCGCTGTAATCGCTGCCTGGTTTGCCTGGCAGACGGTGTGGGGCGGCGAAAAAGCTCCTGAATACCAGACCGCCGAGGTCACACGCGGAGACATCGAAGTGTCGATCTCTTCGGCTGGCAAGGTGGCCCCAAAGGATACGGTCGCCGTCGGCGCCCAGGTCTCAGGCCAGTTGACTGAGCTTCTGGTCGAGGCCGGTGACCTTGTCGAAGAAGGCCAGCTTCTCGCCCGGATCGATGCCACCATCGCCGAAACCAATGTCGAAGGCAGCCGCGCCCAGCTTCTGGAGCTTCAGGCAAGCCGCACCCAGCAGCAGGCCACGCTTGAACTGGCCAAGGCAAATGCTGACCGCGCCAAGATGCTGTTCGAGAACGACGCTGTTGCCCGCGCCGACTTTGAAGCCTCGCAAGCTGAATACGCGATCGCTGTTGGCCGCCTGGAAGCCATCAACGCCCAGATCACCCGCCAGAGTTCGTCGCTCCGCGCCCTTCAGGCCACCCTCGAATTCACCAATATATATGCGCCGATTTCCGGCACGGTCGTGTCCCTGGAGGCGGTCGAGGGCCAGACCCTTAACGCGAACCAGACCGCGCCAACCATCCTCACGCTGGCTGACCTCACCATCATGACCGTCGAGACCGATGTGTCCGAAGCTGATGTCCTGCGCGTCAAGCCGGGGCAGGCGGCCTGGTTCTCTACGCTGGGCGACTCCAGCCGCCGCTGGGAAACCTCTGTCCGCCAGATCCTTCCGACCCCTGAAGTTCTCAACGATGTGGTCCTCTACAAGGCGCTGCTCGACATTGAAAATCCGGAAAACCTCCTTAAGCCGGAAATGACCGCGCAGGTCTTCTTCGTCACCGGCTCGGCTAAGGACGCCATCCTTGTCCCGGTCACAGCCTTGCAGGCCAATCCGCCGCGCCGTGAATGGTCAGGCGGCGCCGGCGCACGCACAGCCTCCGCTGGTGGTGAGCGGGAAGGGCGCCAGGGCGGTTTCATGCAGGCAGAGGCCAGTGAACCGGCCGCCGCGCCCGCCCAGGATGACAGCCGCCGCAAAGCCTTCTCCGAAGCACGCAAAGCTTATCCCGATGCCGAAGTTGCCACCGTCCTCGTCATGGGGCCGGATGGCACGCCGCGCCCGCGTCCTGTTCTCGTCGGTCTCAAGACCCGCACGCAGGCTGAAATCCTCTTCGGTCTCGACCCCGGCCAGACTGTGGTGACCGGCGAAGTGACAATTGAGCGCCCGGCCTCGCAGGAGCGGGATGGCCCGCCTCGCGGCATGGGCCCTCCAGGCGGCATGCGCCGCGGTTGACCGGATAACCGTCATGACCCCACCCCTGATCGAACTGAAGGACGTGACCCGCTATTACGGGTCCGGCGATACCGAAGTCCGCGCTCTGGACGGCGTATCTCTCACCATCGAGACCGGCGAATTCGTCGCCATCGTAGGCCAGTCCGGTTCCGGCAAGTCGACGCTGATGAACCTGCTCGGCTGCCTCGATCGCCCCACGAACGGCCGTTACGCCATCCGTGGACAGAATGTGTCGGAGCTTGACCCCGACAATCTCGCCGCCCTGCGCCGGGAAACCTTCGGCTTCATCTTCCAGCGCTATAATCTCCTGGCGAGTGTCAGCGCTTCGGAAAATGTCGAAATCCCCGCCGTCTATGCTGGCCTCGCCCTCAGCGAGCGCCGCGAGAAGGCCGCCGGCCTCCTCGCCAAACTCGGCCTTGGCGAGCGCGTCCATCATAAACCCGGCCAGCTTTCCGGCGGCCAGCAGCAACGCGTCGCCGTTGCCCGCGCCCTCGTCAACGACGCCGAAGTCATCCTCGCAGATGAGCCCACCGGCGCTCTCGATTCCGGCTCCAGCAACGATCTCCTCAATCTCCTTGAGGAACTCCACGCCTCGGGCCGCACGATCATTCTCATCACCCACGACCAGAAAGTCGCCGCCCGCGCCAAACGCGTCATCGAAATCCGCGACGGCAAGATCATCTCCGACAGCGGCAACAAACAGGCCGCCGCCGAAGAAGCCCCGCAATACCGCTACGCCCGCAAAGGCCCGTCGCCCATCGCCCAGGTCGCCGAGTCCGTGAAGATGGCCTTCCGCTCCCTGCGCGCAAACCTCTTTCGCACCGCGCTGACCCTGCTGGGCGTTGTCATCGGTGTCTCCGCCGTCGTCGCCATGCTCGCCATCGGGGAGGGCAGCCGCGCCGAAGTCATGGCCCGCTTTGAATCGATGGGGCCAAACCTCCTCTTCGTCCGCCCCGGCGCGCCCGGCACCCGCATGCGCGGCGGCGCCATCGCCACCCTCACGCTGGAAGACGCCCAGGCCCTCGGGGAACTTGAAAACATCCTCGCCGCCGTCCCCTCGCGTTCCACCAACGCCACCCTCCGCAATGGCGGCAACGACTATTCCAGCTCCATCGAAGGCGTCTCCGAAACCTGGCCCATCGCCCAGAACCGCGACATGCTCTACGGTACCTTCTTCACCAAGGACGATGTCGACCGCCGCATCGGCGCCGTCGTCCTCGGCACCACCACCGCCGGCAACCTCTTCGACGACATCGAAAGCGCCGTCGGCCAATACGTCTTCCTCGGCGGCGCGCCGTTTGAGGTCGCCGGCATCCTCGAATCCAAAGGTGCCAGCTCCTGGGGCCAGGATCAGGACGACATCGCCCTGGTTCCGATCACCACCGGCATGATGCGCCTCTTCGGTCAGAGCTACCTCTCCTCGATCACGCTCGCTGTCGATGACACCGACCGCATCACTGAAACCGAAGCGGCCGCCCACGCCTTCCTCCTTGCCCGTCACGGTACGGAAGACTTCCAGATCCGTAACACCGCCTCCATCCTCGCCTCGGTCGAGGAAACGCAGAACTCCTTCTCTATCCTCCTCGGCTCGGTCGCGGCCATCTCCCTGCTTGTCGGCGGCATCGGTGTCATGAACATCATGCTGGTCAGCGTCTCCGAGCGTACCCGTGAGATCGGTGTGCGCATGGCGACCGGCGCCCGGCGCTCCGACATCCAGACCCAGTTCATCGTCGAATCCCTCGTCGTCGGCGGTCTCGGCGGCATAGCGGGCGTCGCCATCGGCTTCGGTATTGTCTTCATCATCGCCCAGATGGGCATGACCGTCGCTGTCACCCCGCTCCCCGCCATCCTCGCCTTCAGCTCGGCGCTCGGCACAGGCCTCGTCTTCGGCCTCCTGCCAGCCCGCCAGGCTTCGCGCCTCGACCCCGTCGCCGCGCTCGCATCGGAGTAGACCCCATGATCCGCACGCTGCTCATCACCGCATCCGTCCTCACGCTCACCGGCTGCGCCAGCCTGAACCTCATCGAGCGCGAAACCTCCACCGATGCCGGCCTCGCCATGCCAGATGGCTACGACTATGCCAGCCAGGTCGCCGCCCTCAGCGCCCCCGAACAGGCCTGGTGGCAGGGCTTCAACTCCGCAGACCTCGACGCCCTCATTACAGAAGCCCTCGCCGCCAACAACACGCTCGCCCAGGGTCTCGCCAATGTCGACGCCTCCCGCGCTTCGCTCCGCACGGCCAATGCCGCCTTCCTCCCACAAGCCAGCGGCAGCCTCTCCAGCAGCAGCAACACCAGCGCAGGCCTCGATGATGTTGACGCCAGCGCCCGCCTTTCGGCCAGCTACCAGCTCGACCTCTTCGGCGCCAACGCCGCCGGCCGCAACGCCGCCCTCGCAAATCTCGACGCCGCCATCTTCGCCCAGCGCGCACTGGAGCTGACCGTTCAGTCAGATGTCGCCGCCGGCTGGTTCAATCTTCTCTCCGCCCGCGAGCAACTCGCCGTCGCCCGGCGGAACCTCGAAATCTCCGAACGCATCTTCGAGATTGTCCAGTTCCGTTACGAGGCCGGCGTTATCTCCGGGTTTGATGTGTCCAGCCAGTCGGCCCAACTCGCCAATGCCCGCGCACGCATCCCGCAGCTGGAATCCCAGATCACCAGCCAGGAAACCGCCCTCGGCATCCTCCTTGGCCGGGTGCCGCAAGGCTACACCGCTCCGCAGGCTGACATACTCTCCATCGCGCTGCCCGCCGCAGAACCCGGCCTGCCATCCGATCTGCTGCTGCGCCGGCCAGACCTGATGCAGTCCGAGGCCAGCCTGCGCGCAGCCAATGCCAATATAGATGCGGCCCGCGCCGCCTTCTTCCCCAGCATCGATCTGGGGGCAGGGCTCTCCAGCGCGTTGACAGGGGGCACCGACCTTATCGGTTCGCTTTCGGCCTCGCTCGCCCAGACGATCTTTTCCGGTGGCCGCCTTGATGCCCAGCTCGAGGGCGCTCAGGCCCGCCGCGAAGGCCAGCTCGCCGGTTATCGCCAATCGATCCTCAGCGCGCTGCGCGATGTCGATGTCAGCCTCAAAGCCATCGACGCGAACGAAGTCCGCGAAGACCAGCTGCTGATCGCGCGCGACGCCGCCGAAGACGCGCTGCGCGCCGCTGAAATCCAGTACCAGGCAGGCACGGGCGACCTCACAAGCCTCCTGAACGCCCAGCAGAACTATTTCGATGCCGCCAACAGCTATGTGCTGGGCCGGCTCGACCGGCTGACCGCCGCCATCAATCTCTATGTGGCCGTTGGCGGCGGCTACTGACCATAAATCGGGCAGGCGAGGTGGTGGCGCCCGCTCAGACGCGTGCGGCACAAAATTCAATGGTGCCAAGGGGATAAACGCCCCTGCGACACCTTGAACAAACCGGGCTTTCAATGTGAGAATGACTTGCAATTGCGTCTGAAGTCGGGCAGGTGCAGTGCCAACAGATCACCGGTCCGGGCCACTCGCATTGAAACAGTTTTTCGCCACCGCACGCGCTTCCGATGCCTGGAGCAAATCGCCCCTCCGACATCTGGAGAAGTGGCGCACCTATGCCTTCTGGAAGCGTCAGGCCCGCACCTGGCACTGGATGTCCGGCGCCATCTGCCTCATCGGTATGCTGCTGTTTTCGCTCACCGGCATCACGCTCAACCATGCCCACCAGATCCCGGCAAAGCCGAAGATCACCGAGTTGGAAATGGTCCTCCCGGAAAGCGCCCTGGCGGCCATTTCACCCGACATCGACATTGCGGACGCGTCCGCCGTGCCGCCGGAAACGGCTGCTGAAATCCGCCGCGAACTGGGCGTCGATCTCTCCGGCGTCAAAGGCGAATGGACCGATATTGATGTCTATGTCAGCCTTCCACGCCCCGGCGGCGACGCCTGGATGAGTATCGACCGGGAAACCGGAGACGTATTCTACGAACATACCTCCCGCGGGCCGATCTCCTATCTCAACGACCTTCACAAAGGCCGCAGCACCGGCCCGGTCTGGTCGCTCTTTCTCGATATTTTCGCCGTGGCCACCATCGTCTTCTGCATGACCGGGCTCTGGCTGCTGCAAATTCACTCCCAGCGCCGGGGCTCCACATGGCCGCTGGTCATGGGCGGTCTCGCCATCCCTGTCGTCATTCTCCTTTTCTTCCTTCACATATGAGGTGCTCTGTATGCGTGCAGTTCTGACAATCGCGGGTCTCTCCCTACTCACGGGACAGGCGGTGGCCGATGATGTCGCCATCGAAGTCGGCATTCCGCGTCTGGATGTGGCCGAATATCACCGCCCCTACGTCGCCCTCTGGATCGCCAATCCCGATCACTCGGTCGTCAATAATATCGCTGTCTGGTATCAGCAGGGCGAAACCGGCGAGGGCAAGGGCGAAACCTGGCTCAAGGACATCCGCCAATGGTGGCGCCGCACGGGCCGCGAACTGGCGATGCCGGTTGATGGCGTCTCCGGTCCCACGAAAGCGCCGGGTACGCATGAAATCGTCCTGCCAACAGACAAGGGCGCCTTCGCGGGCCTGAAGCCGGGCGAGTATCAGCTCGTCGTTGAAGCCTCGCGGGAAGTCGGCGGCCGTGAACTCGTCAGCGTGCCGTTTACCTGGCCGCTCAAGAAAGACGCGCTCTCCGCCGCTGGCGAGCGCGAACTCGGTAAAGTCACCCTCCGCCTTGCGGGCAACTAGCGCCCCTCCGGGCGACACCATAACGGGAGTCACACTATGAAAACGACCTTTCTCAAAGCCTGCGCCGTCGCCGCTCTTGCGCTGACGATTGCCGGATCTGCCAGCGCCCACCGCGCCTGGATGCTGCCATCCTCCTTCACCCTCTCTGGCGAAGGCCAGTGGGTCACCGTCGATGGCGCCATCTCCAACAACCTCTTCTACCCCAACCACCACGCGATGAACCTCGACTCCGTCACGGTCACCGGCCCCGATGGCGCGGCGGTCGAAGCGCAGAACAAGGCGTCAGGCAAATATCGCTCGGTGTTCGATGTCGCCCTCGAAAAGGAAGGCACCTACCGCATCTCGTCTGGCGGCGACGGCTACATGGCCAGCTGGGAAGAAGCCGGTGAGCGCAAGCGCTGGCGCGGGGATGCTGAAAAGCTGAAAGCTGAAGGCATCGAAGCCAAGCCCGGCGTTCAGGTCTCCCGCAGCGTTCGCCGCATCGAAACCTTCGTCACCCTCGGCGCCCCCAATGAAGCCGCCTTCGCGACGGATGGGACAGGTCTTGAACTCAAGCCCGTCACCCACCCCAACGATGTGTTTGCCGGCGAAGAGGTCTCCTTCCAGCTGCTGCTCGATGGCGCTCCCGCCGAGGGCATTGAAGTCGACATCATCCGGGGCAGCGACCGCTACCGCAATTCCGAAGATGGCCTGAAGCTCACCACCAATGCCGACGGCACGATCACCTTCACGCCTGAAGAAGCCGGTGCCTACTGGCTGAACGCAGGCGCCGAAGGCAAGAGCACACTCAATGGCAAGGAAATTGATGTGCGCTCCAGCTATGTGGTCACCTTCGAGGCCCTGCCTCTTTGAGCGGGGCCAACCTCATCATACCTGACGATTTCGGCCGCGGTGACATCACACCGCGGCCGGACGCATTTATGGGCCAGCGCCTCACCGGCGAAACCATGGGCACCACATGGTCGGCCAGCTGGTGCGCCGCCCCCGGACTATCCGAGGAGAGGGTGAAGGCGGCGCTGGAGGCCAACTTCGCAGCGATCATTTCCTCCATGAGCCCGTGGGAGCCTGCCTCCCTCATATCGCAATTCAACCGCCTTCCGCGCGGCGGCAGTCTCGCCATCGACACGGCCTTTGCCGAAGTGATGGCGATGGCGCTGGAGGTGGCTGATGCCTCCGGCGGCGCCTTCGATCCCTGCCTCGGCGGCGCAGTCATGCGCCGGGGGTTTGGCCCTGCCGGTATTGGCGCGGGGCAGGAGGGCAGGGCGCATGGCCCCGCCGTGTGGAGCCAGCTGCTGCCCGAACCTGTCCGCCTCTATCAGCCCGGCGGTGTCACGCTGGACCTCAACGCCGTCGCCAAGGGCTACGCCGTCGATCAGATGGGCCGCGTGCTTGAGGGGCTTGGCCTCACCCAGTTCCTCGTCGAAATCGGCGGCGAGTTCACCGCGCGGGGCGTGAAGCCGGACCGGTCGCCCTGGTGGGTCGATCTGGAAAACCCGTCACCTCAAGAGGCGCCGTGGCGTCTTGCGCTGGTCGGTCATGGTGTGGCGACGTCTGGCGACTATCGGCAGCAAGTTGTCCAGAATTGTCTCAAAGTGTCCCACATCGTCCCGGCGATGACCCGGCAATGTAGCCAGTTGGACCTCGCCTGCGTCACGGTTGTCCACGATAATTGCGCCCTTGCAGACGCCTGGGCCACCGCGCTTTTCGCCATGGGCGATACAGCCAGCCTCACCCTCGCCAACCGTCTGAACCTCCCCATCCTCCTGCAATACCGCGACGCCCCTGCCAGGGCGTCGACCCTCATGTCAGGCTGGCTCATCTGACCTTGGGGCAGGGCGCTCTGCGGCTGCGTCAGCGTGGGTGAATATCCATCTGACACCCAGGCTGACGAAATAATACCCTGTAAAATATAGATATATAAATTGAGAATGATAATCATTTTTGCTTGATCCGCTGGGCGTATGCACGTAGGGAGACTGAGAATAATTCGCAATCGCAGGGGTCTGCAATGAAATCCTATCTCGCCCGGAAGGCCGTCATCAACGGCGCCATGCTCGCCGCTGTCCTCTCAGGACCGGCCGCTTTCGCTGATGAAACCGATACAGAACGCCAGATGCGCCTCAACGAGATCGTCGTCACCGCCGCCGGCTTCGAACAGAAGCTCGTCGACGCCCCTGCCAGCATCAGCATCGTGACGGTAGAGGAGCTCAAGGAGCGCCCTTACATGACCCTCATTGATGCCGTCCGCGATCTGGAAGGCGTAGATGTCGGAGAAACCTCAGACAAAACAGGGCAGCGCACGATCAGCATGCGCGGGATGGGCTCCGACTACACGCTCGTCCTGATCAACGGCAAACGCCAGAACAACCATGGCGACATCTATCCCAACAATTTCGGCGGCAACCAGTTCAACCACATTCCGCCCCTGGACACGATCGAGCAGATCGAGGTCATCCGCGGTCCAGCATCCACCCTCTATGGCTCCGATGCGCTGGGCGGTGTCATCAACATCATCACCAAGAAGGTCGCCGATCGCTGGACTGGCTCGGGCACCATCAGCCGCAGTATTCAGGAAGACAGCGCCTTCGGTGACGATACGACCGTCGACCTCTTCGCCTCCGGCCCGCTGGTGCCAGGCAAGCTCAATCTGAGTGGCCGGGGCAGCTGGTACAAACGCGATGCGTCCAATCCGGCCTATGAGCCTGTAACGGATCCCGACGGCAATATCGTCAACCGCTCACTGGGCTTTGGCGGCGGCGGCAAGACAGTGGACAACACCAACATCTCCTACGGCTTCACCCTCGCCTGGGTGCCCACCGCCAACCAGACCATCACATTCGACTATGATGGCTCCAAGCAGGACTACGACAACAAGATCAAGATCAACGACGAGGGCGAAGAAGAATACCCGGTCGGTACGGTCGACAACATCAACAGCATTTTCACCGCCGGCAACTATTGCCTGGGCGCCGCCGGGCGGAACGAAGAAGCCTGCCTTGAGGGCGGCGGAACCTGGGCGCGCCGCGCCAATCCCCGCGTCGGCTACAGCCCGACACAGGAGTTCACGCGCGACAGCTGGTCATTGACGCATGACGGGGAGTGGGGCTTCGGCAACAGCTTTGTCTCGCTGGCCTATTTTGCCACCAACAATAATGGCCGCACATTGCCGTTCAGCGTGGCAGAGCGTGAACTGCTGCTCGAAATCGTTGATGGCACCGGCGAATATGCCGGTCTGACTGAGGACGAGCGCCGCAACATTGCCGAGACCACCTTCCTTCCACGTCCCAAGCGGACACTGGAAAGCGCGCAATATACCCTCGATGCCAAACTCGACATGCCGTTTGAATTTGCTGGCAAGCACACCGTTGTTGTGGGTGGTCAGGTTATTCAGGGCGAGTTGACCGATGGCGTGTTCGGCCTGGAAGATGGTACGGCCGGTGAGGCGCAGGAACACAACATGTTCTCGCTGTTCGCCGAGGATACTTGGGAGATCGTCGAGCCCTTCTCGCTGACGGGCGGTGTGCGCTATGACAATCACGATGTGTTTGGAGATCAGGTCAGCCCGCGCATATATGGCGTCTACACCATTTCGCCGAGCCTGACGCTGAAAGGCGGCGTCAGCACCGGTTTCAAGACGCCCAAAACCACCCAGCTCTATGACGGTGTCGTCGGCTTTGGCGGACAGGGAACATCACCCTTCTTCGGCAATCCGGACCTTGAGCCGGAAACCAGCACGAGCGCTGAAATCGCCGTCTACTGGCAGCATTCCAATGGCCACAACTTCAACGCAACCGTGTTCCGCAACGAGTTCAGCGACAAGATCGCTTCGCAGCCTTGCGGCATCGGGCTGGAGCTCAGCTGCTCCAGCACCGGGGAGTATGCTGACCTGGGGTATGCCACGAGCAGCAAGACGGTGAACATTGACGAAGTGGTGATTGAGGGGGCCGAACTGGCCGGCCGCTATGAGATCCTCGACAATCTGAGCTTCCGTGCCAACTATACGTATACGGACAGCGAACAGAAAAGCGGCGCGCAGGCGGGCCAGCCCCTGAACAATACCGCCAAGCACATGGCCAATGCGACGCTCGACTGGTCAATTACGGACAGGTTCAGCACGCAGCTGTCGGTCGAAGCCCGTTCCAAACGCTATCGGGGTGTGAGCAGCACGACGGGGGATCATCTGTACTACAAGGACTATGAGCTGTTTAATCTTGGCGCCCAGTACCGCGTGAATGACTTCGTGACGCTCAGTGGCCGGGTGAACAATCTGCTGGATGAGGATTTCACCAGCTACCAGTATGAATTCCTCGACAATGGCGACGGCACATATGAGCTGAGCACGCAGGACAACTACAACATCAAGGACAAAGCCCGTAGTTTCTGGGTCAGCATGAACGTCCGCTTCTGATCCTGTAATTCCGGCATCAGAATTGACCTGAAACAGACAGGCGCTCGCGACATGCGGGCGCCTGTTCATTTTCTGGGGAATTCTACCGCAATGCCTTCATTCGCTTGATGGTTTCCCGGTGACGTGGATCATCACCGGAATATTGATGATACCTAATCGGCATGATCTCAGACGCCGCCTTGATTCGAGAACTCAAAGTCATTGTCGGCTCTGGTCATGTAAACGTGCGTGACGACAGGCGGGCCTCTGGCAAGCCGGTTACATTTGTGCGGCCGCGCACGCTGGTTGAGGTATGGCGCGTGGCCAGGGCGAGCGTGCGCGCCGGGCGGATCATTCTGATGCGGGCGGGCGGCACCAGCCTTACGGGCGGATCGGCGCCGAACGGCGCGTATGATCGCGGTGTGGTGGTCATCAACACGATGCGCCTGAAGGGTATTCACATGTTGAATGCCGGGGCGCAGGTGCTTTGCCTGCCGGGCACAACGCTGTTCGAACTGGAACGGGAATTGCGCCCCTTGCAGCGGGAGCCACATTCCGAGCTCGGATCAACCTGGCTCGGCGCTTCCGTGATTGGGGGGGTCTGCAACAATTCCGGCGGCGCGCAGGTGCGGCGTGGCCCGGCTTATACTGAAGCGGCGCTTTATGCGCATGTGGATGAGACGGGCGAACTGCGGCTGGTCAACGAGCTGGGCATGGATCTTGGGCGCGACCCGGAGGAGCAGCTGGAAAGTCTGGAGCGTGGAGAATTCGTGCGGGTACTGCATGACATGCATGAGCGCGCCTGCTCGGCACATGGCTTTGTGGAGCGGGTCCGCGATGTGGACGCCCCGTCTCCGGCGCGGTTCAATGCTGACCCGCGATACCTGAAGGGCGCGTCCGGAAGTGCGGGCCGGTTGATCGTGTTTGCCGTGCGCCTGGATACATTTCCAAGGGCGGCGAATACCCAGGTGTTTCATGTCGCGACCGACGATGCCGGTGTGCTGTCGGATGTCCGGCGGCGGATGCTGGGGCAGGCGGCTCTGGTGCCGATTTCGGCCGAGTATATGCACCGGGACACATTCCGGATGGCGGAGCGCGAGGGGAAGGATCTTCTTCTGGCCGTGCGGACGGCCGGAGCCGACAGGTTGCCTTTCCTGTTTGGATTCAAGGCTGGAGTTGATGGGGTTGCCCGATGGCTCGGATTTGGCCGTGCGTGTTTGACGGACCGGCTGCTTCAGGCGGTTGGGCGGCTGGCGCCGCCGCAACTTTCCGAGACGTTGCGGCAGATGGGCGAGCAATATGCGCACCACCTGTTCCTCAAGGTGGAGGCCGATCAGGCCGCTGGCGTGCGCGCGCTGCTGGCCGATGTGGTGCCCGCACTTAAGGGCGCGTGCCATGAATGCTCACCCGCAGAAGGCAGGCAGGTGTTCCTGCATCGGTTTGCGGCAACTGGCGCGGCGGCGCGCCATGCCGCTATGAGCCGAGGCAAGGCGGGCGCCGTGGTGGAGTTGGACGTGGCGTTGAGGCGGAACGACAAGGCCTGGTGGTATGTGTTGCCAGATCACCTGAAGGGCATGGTTGAGCATACGCTCGTACACGGTCATTTCTTTTGCCATGTGTTTCAACAGGATTACATTCTGAAGAAGGGCGCTGACGCTGCCGCGTTCCGGCGGGGCATGGCGGCCCATTATGAGGCGCGGGGCGCTGAATGCCCGGCAGAACATAATGTGGGGCATCGCCACAAGGCCAAGCCGGCGCTGGCGGCGTTTTACCGGAAGCTTGATCCCACGAACACGCTCAATCCCGGCATCGGCAGGACATCGCGCGACAAAAACTGGAAATAGACCGGCCTAGCTGTGGTCGTGCCAGACCACGCGCTTGGCAAGCTCGCGTGGGTACTCTGTCCGCATGGTGGCCAGATAAGCCTCTTCCAGCCGCCGCAAGGCGTTGGCCGCGCCGGCAGGATCATTGGCCGCGACAGAATCCCGAAGCGTGCAGAGGCCGCCCAGCGCTGCTTCGCGCTGGGCTTCATTCGGCCGGATGCCCGAGGTCCAGGTGATGCGGCGCAAGGCGGGTAGCAGAAAGAGGAACAGCGGATTGCGGGCGGTCAGGGCCAGCTGGTCCCAGAATTCCAGATAGAGCTGATAAAAGGCGTCATAGTCGCCGAGATTGAGTTTGAGCTCGTCCAGAAGATCGCTCAATTCCCGGACGTCATCGGGCGTGGCACGCTGGGCGGCGAGCGCGGCCATGCCCGGTTCAATGGCAATGCGGGACTCGATGAGGGATTCAATGGTGGCTTCCGAGAACTGGAGCAGGAGGGCGATTGTGGAGGCCAGGTTTTCCCATTGCGGATTGGCGACGAAGTGTCCGCCATTGGGGCCGGTCCGGATTTTCAGGACGCCCTGAAGCTGGAGATAGCGCAGTGCTTCGCGCAGCGTGCCTCTGGCGACGCGGTAACGTTCGAGCGCGTCAGCTTCCGAGAGGTATTTCTGACCGGGGGGAATGCGTTCCTCATAGATATGGCGCACGATTTCGCGCGCGACTTTCAGAGCGCCTTTTTCCCGGTCCTTGCGAGGCGCGGTCATCCCAACGGGATTGCGCCCAGCAGGCCGCTGGTTTTCCGTAAGTGTGTGTTTCATTCCCCGTCCAGACTCGTAACCAATGCTGTGCATTCCGGGAGTATTCCCAGGCAGTGCAGCGTCCCCTTGGCTAATATGGTTAATGCGCCGTCCTTGGTCTGGCAGTCAACCTTTACGGAGACGGTGCACGGGTGAATGGCGCGAGGGAAACTGAAATCAGGGGTAAATTCCGGGCGGCAACAGCGACCGCAGCCGTTTTGCCCGGAACACGCGATGGGCGTGGCCGGCAGGGGCTGAATTGGTGGCAAAGGCGGGCGTCAGGACGTGTCCGCGAAGTGGCCGGGCGCAGCGCGCGCCTTTGGCGGCGCGGCATGATTGAGAAGCGCCCAGAGTTCGGCGCGGGGGATAACCGGTTTGACGCGGCGCATGGGAATGCCGGCCGCTTTCAGAAGAGAGGCGAACCGGATGGCATGGGCATGGGGATCGTCGAGGATCGCCCGCATGGCCTTGAGACGCGCATCGAGCAGGCTGAGGGGATCGGCGACGGGCGCAGCGGCTGTCGGGCCGCGCGGTGTCTGCGAGCGATCTGGTGTCTGGGTGGGCGATGACCGGCGTTTCTTGCGGTTTGCCAGGGCGGGCGCAGGCGCGCCGTATTTTTCCAGGTCTTTGGCCAGCTGTGAGAGATTAAGGGAAAAACGCGCCGGCAGGCGGCGGGGCCGGGGTGGCCGTGGCGCGCAGGCCGAAGCGCGGGGCGTGAAGGGCGCGGGTTTGGGGGCGTGCGGGGCAGCGCGCATGCAGATGAGGAGGCAACGGAAGATGTGTTCCATCCTGCCGGTGCGCGCTTGCAGAAACCGCAGGAGCCGCGTGCGGGTTTTGCCGCGCGTCATGCCGGGCAGGCAGCGGCAGGCAATGATCAGCGCAAGGAGCAGGCTGCGCGCCAGCGTCCAGGCGGCAGAGCCGGGACGGGGACGGCGCGCGCGGGCGTAGGAGGACGTGCCTTTGATCATGCCGTCAAATGTGGCGGCAGAGCCTATCCCGGCGGATTCGATGGCGGGGATGTGTAATGGTTACAGGAAAACCCCCGTGGACAAGGGCTTTTCCTATCCCCGCAATTTACGTCTCAGCGATCAATCTCCAGATCGTTTTCGCCCGCTTCGCCCATGGAGACCTCGTTCCACATAGCGTTGAGGATGCTGAAGGTCAGCGCGAAGCCGAGGCCGAGTATCCAGGTGAAGTACCACATTGTTTTCGTCTCCTCAGTATTTGCCTTCGCTGGTGGCTTCTTCGACGGTCAGGCGGCCCCAGAGAACCTTGAAGACCCAGGCCGTGTAAGCGAGCACGAGCGGCAGGAAGATCGCGGTGGCGATCAGCATGATGAACAGCGTGATATGGCTGGAAGAACTGTCCCAGACGGTGAGGCTCACCGACGGGTTCACGCTGCTGGGCAGGATGAAGGGGAACATCGAGGCGCCCACGGACGCGACGATGCCGGCCGATGCGAAGCCCGAACCTGCCAGTGCAAGCGAGGATTTGCGCCCCAGCGCCCAGAGCGCAAGCAGGCTGCCGCCGAAGCCGGCGAGCGGGGCCAGCAACAGGAAAGGATAGCGGGCATAATTGCCCATCCACGCGCCGGCCTCGACGACCACATCCTTGCGCAGCGGGTTTGCCGGGCCGTGGGGGTCGATGTCGGACACGATGCGGTAGCCCATGCCGGACTGCCAGAGCCAGATGCCGGCGATGGCGTAGAAGGCGATGACGGCGATGGCGGCCAGGCGGCCATACAGGATGGCGCGGTCCATCACCGGGCCATGCTCGATCTTCACCACCAGCCAGGAGGCGCCGTGCACCACCAGCATGGCGACGGAGGCCAGACCCGCGAGCAGGGCGAACGGGTTCAGCAGGCCGAGGAGGCCGCCGTCATAGGTGGCGCGCATGGTGCGGTCGATGTCGAACGGGACTCCCTGCAACACGTTGCCGAGGGCAACGCCGAAGATCAGTGCCGGGACGAAGCCGCCGGTAAAGAGGGCCCAGTCCCAGTTGCGCCGCCATTGTTTGCCGGCGCGTTTGGAGCGGTATTTGAAGCCCACCGGCCGCAGGATCAGCGCGGCAAGCACGACAAACATGGCCAGGTAAAAGCCCGAGAAACTGATGGCGTAGACATAGGGCCAGGCGGCAAACAGCGCGCCGCCGCCGGTGATCAGCCAGACCTGGTGGCCTTCCCACATCGGGGCAATGGAGTTGATGACGAGGCGGCGCTCATCATCGGTCTTGCCGACGAAGGGGAGAAGGGTGGCAACGCCCAGATCATAACCATCCGTCACCGCGTAGCCGATGAAGAGGACGCCGACGAGCGCCCACCAGATGACCTTCAGCGTGGCATAGTCGAGTGGGATGTCCATGTGTGTTCTCCCTCAGACGTCGAATTGAACCGGACGGCCACCGGTGGGGCCTTCGCTGGTCACACCCTCCGGGAGGATGCGTCCACCAGGCCCGGCCTTGATGGCGCGGAGCATGAGGCTGATCTCGATCACGGCGAGTGTGCCATAGATCAGTGTGAAGCCCACCATCGTCATGATGACCTGCGTTGCCGACAGGCTCGAGACGCCCAGGAAGGTTGGCAGGACACCGTCGATCACCCAGGGCTGGCGGCCGACTTCGGCCAGTACCCAGCCAAGTTCGGCGGCGATCCAGGGCAGCGGGATCGTGAACAGCGCGACCCGAAGGAACCATCGGGGGACTTTCCGCTTCATGCTGATGAAGAAGAAAGCGAGGCTGAAAATGACGATGCAGAGAATGCCGATGCCGGCCATGATGCGGAAGGAGAAGAACGCCATCAGGACGTTCGGGACCGTATCGAAGGCGGCTTTGGTGATGGTGTCGGCGTCAGCGGTGCGCGGGTCTTCGACATACCGCTTCAGGAGGAGGGCGTAGCCGAGATCCTGTTTGGTGGTTTCAAAGGTTTCGCGGGCGGCCAGATTGGCGGGATCATCGGTGATAAATTGCAAGGCATCATAGGCGATGAGGCCATTTTCGATGCGGTCTTCGGCGATGGCGACGAGCGGCAGAATGCCTTCGACTTCACCGTCCAGCGAGCGGGTAGCGATGAGGCCGAGGACCCAGGGGATCTGAATTTCAAAGTGGTTTTTCTGGGCGCCCTGATCGGGAAGGCTGATCAATGTCAGCGCGGCGGGGGCTTCTTCCGTGTGCCACATGCCTTCGAGGGCGGCGAGCTTCATCTTCTGGTTATCGGTGAGCGCGTAGCCGCTTTCATCGCCCAGGACGACGACGGAAAAGGCGGAGAGGAGACCGAAGCTGGCAGCGACCGTCATCGAGCGTTTGGCGAGGCCGAGATGGCGGCCTTGCAGTACATACCAGGCCGAGATGCCGAGCACGAAGACCGACGCGGTGACGTAGCCGGCGCTGACGGTGTGGACAAATTTCGCCTGGGCGACGGGGTTGAAGATCACTTCCATAAAGTTGGTGATTTCCATCCGCATGGTTTCGGGATTGAAATCGGCGCCGACGGGGTTCTGCATCCAGCCATTGGCGATCAGAATCCACAGGGCGGAGAAGTTTGACGCCATCGCGACCAGGAAGGTAACCAGCCAGTGGATGGGCCGGGAGAGCTTGTCCCAGCCAAAGAACATGAGGCCGACGAGCGTGGCTTCCAGGAAGAAGGCCATCAGGCCCTCGATGGCCAGCGGGGCGCCGAACACGTCGCCGACATAGTGTGAGTAGTAGGACCAGTTGGTGCCGAACTGGAATTCCATCGTGATGCCGGTGGCGACACCCAGCACGAAGTTGATGCCGAAGAGGTTTGCCCAGAACTTGGTTGTCCGTTTCCAGACTTCCTTGCCGGTCATCACATAGGCGCCCTCCATGATCACCAGGATCATCGAGAGGCCGAGCGTGAGCGGCACGAACAGGAAGTGGTACATGGCGGTGAGGGCAAACTGCCAGCGTGACAGGTCTGCTACGAGGAGGTCGGGCATCGTCCCAGCTCCGTTGAGTTTGCAGCGTGGTGCTGCCTTATTTCACGAATCTCTAATGTAATTCGCGGGGGAAGTCTCGCCGCGATAAGTCGCATGCGTCACTTGGAGCGTCCACAGTACAACTACGTAGATGGCTGAGACAGGCAGAGAGCGCGGATCGGGGGCGAAGCACTGGCTCAAACGCTGGCGCGCTGCGGCGCGTGGGGCGGCGGGACTGGCGCTGCTGATGCAGGTTGTGGGGCTTCTGGCCTGGATCGCCATCGCGTTTGGCGTTGGGTATGGCGTGGATAATCTGTCGCGCGGGGAGCCGGTAGGCTGGGCGCTGGGCATTGCAGCGGGTGCGGCATTTGTGCGTGCGCTGGCGGGCTGGGCGCACGATGGCGCGGCGGCGCGGGCCGGTGTGGCAATCGTTGACGCTGGGCGCGCCGAGATTTTTGCAGCGCTGAAACTGCGCGGGGCGGGCCTGCTGGAAGGCGCGGACGCCGGAACGCGGACATCGCAGGTGATCGACCGGACGCGCAAGCTGGCAGGCTATGCCGCGCGGTGGTTGCCGGGGCAGCAGATGGCGGTGATCGGGCCGGTGATCGTGCTGGTGGCGGTTGCGACGCAGAGCTGGCTGGCGACGGTGTTGTTGCTTGTGTCGGTGCTGGTGTTGCCCGGATTTATCTGGCTGACGCTGAGCGAGGTTGCGGCAGTTGCGCGGGCGCAGCAAGCCTCGCTGGATCAGCTGTCGGGCGCGTTTCAGGTGCGGGCTGCGCAGGCGGGGATCATTCGCGCATTCCGGGCGGTGACGCGGGAAACGGCGGCGTTGGCCGAGGCGTCTGATGCCCTCCGGGAGCGGACGATGAAAGTGCTGCGGGTGGCGTTTCTGTCGACGGCGGTGCTGGAGTTTTTTGCATCGGTTTCGGTGGCGATGGTGGCGGTTTATGTGGGGTTCAAGCTGCTGGGCGTGTTTCCCTTCGAGACCGGGGAAACGCTGACGCTGGCCGAAGGGCTGACGGTGCTTATTCTGGTGCCGGAATTCTTCGCGCCGATCCGGAAACTGTCGGCGTTGCACCATGACCGGGCCGATGGCACGGCGGCGGCGGAGTTTTTGGGTCGTTGGCTGGAGGGGGCAGCGGCGCGGCCCTTGCCGGTGAAACTGCCCAGCCTGGAGGGCGCGCTGGTGATCGAGTTCCGGAATGTGTCGGTGGCGTTCGGCGAGGGCGTGGGCCTTCAGGGCGTAAGTTTTACCGTGCGCCCCGGCGAGATGGCAGCACTGGCTGGGCCATCGGGCGCGGGCAAGACGACATTGCTGAAACTGCTTTTGGGGCAGGGCGTTGTGACCGGCGGCGAGGTTGTGGTGGACGGCATCGCGCTGGCGCCGGGGGCCAGCCTTGGCGACAGCGTGACCTGGATCAGCCAGACGCCATGGATGGTGGAGGGGAGCGTTGCCGAGAACCTGCAGATTGCGCGGGCGGACGCGACAGACGCCGAACTGCGCGCCGCTGTGATCGCCGTGGGGCTCGCGGATGAAGCCGGGGCCGGCGCGATGCTGGCGCGCAAGCTGGGGCGCGGGGGAAGCGGGCTTTCCGGTGGACAGCGGCAACGGATCGGGCTGGCGCGGGTCATGCTGCGCGGGTCGGGGCTGCTTCTGCTGGACGAGCCGACGGCGCATCTTGATGACACGTCAGAGGCGGACTTTATCGCAATCCTTCGGGACATCTGCCGGACACGCACGGTCCTTCTCGGGACACATTCGGACAAATTGAAGACAAACTGCGACACGGTGGTCGATGTTTCGCGCTCCCGGGTGGAGGGCGCGGTATGATGAGCCTCTGGTCAACGCTCGGCAGGCCCGGACGCCTGCAATTCTTCCTCGCGATGGCGCTGGCCGCACTGGCGGCGATTGCGGGCGTGATGCTGATGGGGTTGTCCGGATGGTTCCTGGTGGCGGGCGCGCTGGCGGGGATGTCCGGGCTGGGGCACAGTTTCAATCACCTCTATCCCAGCGCCGGGGTGCGCGGGGCAGCATTGGTGCGAGTGCTCGGACGGTACGGCGAACAGCTGTCGGGCCATGACGCCATCCTGAGCCTGTCGGCGCGGTTGCGGCCGCGCATCTTTGCGGCTGGCGCGCATGGCCGGCGGGGGCTGTCGCCGATGGCGTCGGCGGAGCTGACAGCGTTGGTGGACGACATGGACGCGGCCGAAGGCGCGTTCCTGAAGGTGGTGTTGCCGGCGATTGGCGTGATTGCCGGATTTGTCGTGGCGCTTGGCTTTGCGCTGGCGAGTGACGCGGTGGTGTTTGGCGCTGCGGCACTGGCGGCCGTGCTGGCGGGCGGCGCATTGCCTTACCTGGCAGTCCAGGCGGCGCAGCGGCGCTCGGCCGCGCTGAGCGCGCAGGCCGACGCCTCGCGCGCCGATGTGGCCCGCCTGATAGAGAATGCGACGGAGCTCGACGTTTATGGCGCGCTGAGCGGGTATGCCGATGAGGCGGAGACCTTGCTGCGCGGCTGGCAGGATCAGGGCGAGCGGCTGGAGCGGCCCTTCCGGGGATTGTCGGCGATGCTCAGCGCCTGCGGCGTGTTGATGGCAGTGCTGGCCCTGTGGCGGGTGTCGGTCACGGGCGGAGACCTGCCGGTCGCGGCAGGCGCAGCGCTGGCGCTGATGGCGGCGTTTGAGGCGGCGTCGGCAATGCTGAAGGTGATGGAAGCTGCGCCGAGGGCGAAGACGGCCTCCATGCGGCTTGCCGGCAAGCTGGCCGTGGAAGGCGCGGCCTGGGATGCGCGGCAGGACCGCGCGGTATCGCTTCAGAGCGTGCTGCCGATTGAAGTCCGTAACCTGACAGTTTGCGCGGAGCCGGGCGCGCCTCAGACCCCGGTTGCCAGTTTCACGGTTGAGCCCGGCACGGTGACCGAGATTACCGGCGCCTCCGGTATCGGGAAGTCAACTCTGGCAGAGGCGCTGATGCGGTTGCATCCTGTGCCCGAAAGCGCGGTGTTCTATGCCGGCGTGGAGGCGGGGAACGCGCGGATTGCATCTGTACTCGAACATATTGCGATGAGCTCGCAGATGCCGTCATTCCTGCCGGGGACCGTGGCGGACCTGTTGCGGCTGGCCAAGCCCAATGCGAGCGAGGCAGAGATGCGCGGCGCGCTGGAGACGGCGTTGGCGGATGTGTTTGTCTTTGCCCGGCCTGAAGGGCTGGACAGCGCTATCGGCGAGAATGGCACGGGGTTTTCCGGCGGGGAAATGCGCCGCCTGGGATTGGCACGGGCCATTCTGGCGGGGCCGGAAGTGTTGATCCTGGACGAGCCGTTTGCCGGTCTGGACCGGGCATTGGCCGGGCAGCTGGCCGGGCGGCTTTCAGACTGGCTCGCTGGCGGGCGGCGGGCGCTTGTCGTGCTTCAGCACAAGCCGGGCGCGGCGCTCTGGCGCGCGCAGGGCGTTCATCATGTGGCGCTGGACTAGAAGACGCCTTTTTCGGTGGTCGTGTAGCTGTCGACCAGCGCTTCTGCGAGGGCTTCGGCCAGCCGGTTATAGGCCGGGGGCACATATCCGGGCTCGGCGCTGGCGGGCAGGGCGGGGGCGCGGCTGACGCTGATGACGAAGGGTTTGCCGTCAACTTCCACAAAATCAATGCGGCCATAATCGAGGCTGAGATGGGCCCGCAGGTCGAGCAGTTCTTCGGGCGGGGACCATTCTTCCAGGCTCTGGGGCGTGGATGTGCGGATGATCGAGGCGCCGGATGTCAGCAAGCTGAGGAAATGTGCGTTTCCGAGGAAGTAATACTGGCGGAGAACATAACGTCCTGCGTCTGCTTCTGGCAGGAATTTCTGGACGATGTGGCCGGGGCCGAACTTTTCTGGCGGAACATCGTTCAGGGACGGGTAGATCCGGTAATTGTCATTGGCGCTGAGCGTCTGAAGGGCGGATGCTCTGGGACGCCGGGAACCGCTCAGCAGGCTGAAGAAACCGGCGCGGGGGGCTGGCGGGGTAATCGGCGTGATGAAGTCGTGATCGGCCTTGACGATGACTGCGCCTTTGTAGGGTGATCCGGCGCGCAGGAGACCATCGGCATAGAGATGTTTGCGCAGATCGCCCGCGCCGGCATTGAACGAGACCGGGTATTGCGCTGCAAAGCGGCGGTATTCTTCCGGCAGAACCGGGCGGCTGAGATTGAGGAACAGCAGGTCTGCTTCCACAAAGGTACCGGCGCCCGACAGTTCCATGACTTCGATTCCGGCGGCGCGCCACTGGTCGGCAAGGAGCGCCGTGAGGTGGGTACGGTCGCCCGGCGAGTGGCCTGAATTGTTCAGGATGGCGATACGATCGAGCGTGTGGCGCTGAGAGCGCGGCCCCATGGGGGGGATCGGTGGCCGGATTGGGGCCGCGTTAAGGTGAGGGACCGTCAGTTTGCGCACGGTGTATCCTTCCAGCTGTCACATAGTCTCGGCCGGACAAGGCATCCGGCAGGGTCAAGCCGGGACTGGTGCAAGTTCGGCGCCAGAAACGGGAGGGCGGGGCGACCGGTTTCGTGTGAATGGTGAATTTTCATGCCCGAAATCCTAACGAATGGGAGCGCCGAAGGGCTAATTGACACCAATCGTGCCAATAGATACCGTTTTCTGCAGGAATTTAAGGCGCCGTCTTTGATCGGGACCGGTGCCGAGAAGCAGCCTTGATGCTGCCGGGAGAGGAGGGGTCATGTCGCTCAAAACGAAGCTTGCCTCTCATGTGATGCAATATGTGACAGCGGAAAGCCGCCTGGCGAAGCAGCGCGCCGCCGTTGAGCGGCGCCGGCAAAGGGACGGGCGGATGCACCAGATCGAGTATTTCCATGTTGCCGGCGACCCGTATTCGCATCTCGTATTGCAGGCGTTGCCCGCGCTGATGGCGCGGTATGATGTGGCGGTGAAGCCGCATCTGGCGCCGCCGCCGCCGGATTGGGCGGCGCCGGAACGGCAGAAGCTGGAGGACTATGCGCGGGAGGATGCCGCGCGGTTGGCGGTGAAGGCGGGGCTGCGCTTTGTTGATCCGGGCGCGCAGCCTTCTGCGGAGCGGATTGCCGGGGCAGAAGCCGCGCTGGCAGCCATTCTGGAAGCGCCGGACTTTGCGGCAAGGGCGCTGGCGATCAGCGAGGCGTTATGGGCGGGCGAAGCCTTGCCCGGCGGTGTTTCGCCGGCGTCGGCGCTGGCCGAGGGCGCGGCGCGGCGGGAGAAGCTGGGCCATTATCTGGGCGGGATGCTGGCCTATGAGGGCGAATGGTATTGGGGCGTCGACCGGCTGCATTATCTGGAGCGGCGGCTGAGGGGACTGGGCGCGCAGAAGGCCGGCGCGCCGGACGCGTTTCTGTTTGTCCAGCCAGATAGTCCGCAGGCAGAATTAATGGCAGGCAGCGGCGCGGGCAAGGAAGTGCACTTCTACCTCTCCTTCCGCAGCCCCTACACCTATATTGCGGCAGAGCGCATTCGGGCGTTGGCGCGAGCCTATGGCGCGGAGCTGAAGCTGCGGTTTGTGTTGCCGATGGTGATGCGCGGGCTGCCGGTGCCGCGGATGAAGGGGTATTACATCACCACCGATGTGGCCCGCGAGGCGCGGCGGATGGGTATACCGTTTGGCAAGATTGCCGACCCTTTGGGCACGCCGGTGGAGCGGGGCTATTCGATCCTGCCGATGGCGATGGAGCAGGGCGTTGGGTTTGAGTTCTGCCAGTCTTTCCTGAAAGGCGTGTGGGCGGAGGGAATTGATGCGGGCAGTGATGCGGGGCTTAAGCAGATCGTGGAGCGGGCGGGGCTGGATTGGGCCAAGGCGCGGGCGCTGATCGGGGGCGATCACTGGCGCGCCGAGGCAGAGGCCAACCGGGCGGAGATGATGGATCTGGGCATCTGGGGCGTTCCGAGTTTCCGGGTGGGCGAGGTGGCGACCTGGGGGCAGGACCGGATGTGGATTATCGAGGACGCGCTGGCGGAATAAGCGGGAAATGCGTGTAGGGAGGATATGAATGCAGGTGATCAACGAAGTGTTTCCGAGCGATCCGGAACAGATCAAGGCGCTGATGCAGCCGGGGCCGGACGGGCCGATCTTCATGGTCAATCTTCTGAAGTTCAAGGCGCGGGCCGAGTATGAAGATGGCCGCGCGGCGGACATGACCGGCCGGGAGGCGTATATGATCTATGGCCGGGCCGTGACGGAGATCCTGCCGAAGTTTGGCGGACGGGCTGTGTTTGCCGGGGATGTGACGTTTCTCTCGCTCGGCAAGGCGGAGGAGCTGTGGGATGAGGTGGCGATTGCGATGTATCCCCGGCGCGCGGACATGGTGCGGATGTCGATGTCGCCCGAATGGCAGGCGGCGGCAGTGCATCGCACGGCGGGCCTGAAAGGGCAGCTGAACATCGAAACCGTGCTGCAAGCTGACATGAAAGAGGGCTTCCTGTCGCAACTCGGCATCTAGCCATAGGCAGGCGGGGACTTAACCGCTATTAAGGAGGCTGAAACTGGCCTCGCAAGGATGTGGAATGCCCGATCTTCTCGAAAACACTCCGGATATTGGCGATACGGCCACCGAAACCGAGGATGGGCGTAAGCGCCGTTCGGAACGGAGCCGTGAGCAGATCATCGAAGCGATGTTCGAGCTTGTACGCGGCGGCGAGCTGGACCCCGGCGCGGCGCGGATAGCCGAGGTTGCGAATGTCAGCCTGCGCACGGTGTTCCGTCACTTTGAGGAAGTCGACGGTCTCTATCTGGAGATGAACCGGCGGGTGAAAGCCGAAGTCATGCCCATCGTGGAGGCGCCTTTCAATGCCGACAACTGGCACGACAATGTGCTGGAGCTGGTCGGGCGCCGGTCTGAAGTGTTCGAGCGGATCATGCTGTTCCGTGTCTGTGGCAGCATTCGCCGGTACCGGTCGGCGTTTCTGATGCAGGGGCATCAGGATTTTGTGGCGCTGGAGCGCTCGATCCTGGATGCGGTGCTGCCCGAAGAGGTGCGCAAGAATGTTGTGCTGGAGGCGGCGTTTGATTCGGTGCTCGGCTTTGATACGTGGCGGCGGCTGCGTCAGGATCGGGGCCTGACCGTGGAAGAAGCGCGCGCGACCATGCGCAAGCTTGTTGAAGCGCTGCTCGCGTCAGTCTGATCTGCAGACCCATGCGCGGGAGACTTGCCCTTCTGTCTTTATGCGCGATTGCCGCGTGTGGCGCGTCTTCTTCTGACGATCCCGTCTCAGGGAGCTGTGGCCTGAACAGCGCCGCGATGGGCGCGTTTGTCGAGGTTCCAGGCGGGGTGCTTCAGAAAGGGCGCGGGGCGATCTATCCTGAGGAGCGGCCGGAAGTGACGCTGCATGTGGATGGGTTCCGCATCCAGGCGCACGAAGTGACCAATGATCAGTTTGCAGAGTTTGTGACGGCGACGGGATATGTGACCGATGCCGAGCGCGGCGTGATGGAGGACCGGCCGGGCGCAGGCTCTGCCGTGTTTCAGGGCGCACGCTGGCATCTGATGCGCGAGGCGAGCTGGAAAACGCCAGAAGGCGCGGGGTCTTCCATTGAAGGCAAGGGCAATTGGCCGGTCATGCATGTGTCGCTGGCTGACGCGGAAGCCTATGCGGCCTGGGCCGGTGGGCGCCTTCCGAGCGAGGAAGAATGGGAGCATGCCGCGCGCCTTGGCCTGCCAGACCCGGACCGCGAGACGTCGGGCGCCTTTGAAGACGATGGCAAGCCGCGCGCCAATACCTGGCAGGGCATCTTCCCGGTTGCTAATGCGGGCGAGGACGGATTTGCGGGCGCCGCGCCTGTGGGATGCTTTCCGGCGGACCAGTTGGGCCTTTATGACATGATCGGCAATGTGTGGGAGTGGACGGATACGCCGTTTGCGCCGGGCAACAATACGATCAAGGGCGGCAGCTATCTGTGTGCGGACAATTTCTGTCAGCGTTACCGGCCCGCGGCGCGCCACCCGCAGGAGATTGATTTCTCCTCCAACCATATCGGCTTCCGGATCGTGAAAGAGCTGGAAGCCGAATAGGCCGGGTCAATTGGGCCAGTAGACGTATTCCTCGCCTTCGACATACGGCGCGTCGATGGTGTGGTCGATCTTGATCGGGCTTTCGATTGTATAGGGATAGAGCGGTTCGCGTGCGTCTTTCCAGTGCGCGTCGATAAGGGCTTGCAGTTCTGCCAGCTTCTCGGGCTCGGACGCGGCAAGGTTTGTCTGTTCGGTGGGGTCTTCGTTCAGATTGAACAGCCAGCTTTTTTGCTGGCGGCCGTTGACCTGAAGTTTCCAGCCGCCAGCGCGCACGACTTTGTAATAGCCGCTGGACCAGAAGAGCGCGTCATCCGGGCGGGTGATGGGTCCGGTGCCGGTTGCCAGCGGCAGGAGGTTCTGGCCATCAATCTCGACGCTTGAGGGGAGGCGCGCGCCGGTGGCGGCAGCAAGGGTCGGCATCAGGTCGATATGTGCGACAGGTTCGTCGATCACGGTGCCGGGCTGGATGGTGCCGGGCCATTTCATGAAGAGGGGTACGCGGATGCCGCCTTCAAACAGAGTGATCTTCCAGCCGCGATAGGGCGCGTTGACTTCGGGAATGCCGATATAGCCCGCGCCGCCATTATCGCTGGAGAAGACGATGATGGTGTTGTCGGCGAGACCTTCTTCTTCGAGTTTTTCCATAATGCGGCCAACGCTGCGGTCTACCGCGCGCAGCATGGCGGCGTAGACGCGCAGGCGATGGGGCTCAATGTCGCCGACAGCTTCATAGTCTTCCTTTGTGGCCTGAAGCGGCGTGTGGACGCCCCAATGGGCGAGATAGAGGAAGAAGGGACGGTTCTTGTTGGCGTCAATGACCTTGAGGGATTCGTCAGTCCAGTAATCGGTGAGGTAACCGCCCGGCTCGAACCAGTCGCTGCCATTGTAGCTGGCGGCGAAATCCATGCGTGCCCAGAGGAATTTGTCGATGGGGTCAAAGTCCAGCCTGGCTTCGACGCCGCGGGGATCGCCGGGCGGCAGGAACAGGCCGCTGGCCATGTCGAGGCTTTCATCAAAGCCCTGATCGTTTGGCCGGAAGGGGCTGGTGTTGCCCAGATGCCATTTGCCGATATGGACGGTGTGGTAGCCGCGATCTTTCAGCACTTCGGCAAGGGTGACTTCTTCTGTTGGAAGGCCCTGTTCGGCGAAGGGCGGCATCAGCTTTTCGTTTTCCTTGACCTGTTCCGTTGGCGGAAGGCCGGTTTTCATATCGTTGGCAAACATCGGCACGATGCGGGACATGCCCGGTGGGGTGGGGGTGTACTCAAAGCCGGTGCGCGTGGGATAGCGGCCGGTCATGAGCATGGCACGGGAGGGCGCGCAGGTGCCTGTGCCGGAATACGCGGTGGAGAACAGGGCGCCTTCTGCGGCGAGGCGGTCGATGTTGGGCGTTTGTACGCGCCCGTCGGCCATGCCACCGCCGAAGGTGGAGATGTCGTTTATGCCGAGATCATCGGCCAGGATGAAGATGACATTGGGCGGGCGGACAGCCTGCGCCGGACCGGCCGTCTCTGGTCCCTGCATCCATTCCACAGGGCGGTTTGGCGCGACCGTGGGGCGGTCGGCATTGGTGACGAGGTAAAGGATGATTTCCTTGCGGTTGAAGAAGGCGATTGCAGCAGCGGCAACGACAACAAGGAGGACGCCAATTAGGATCTTACGCAGCATTGCCTTGGGCCTTTTTCTTCCGGTTGCGGAGAATGTTGTAGATCAGCCAGACGAGCCCGCCGAGGAGCAGGAGGCCACCGATGCTGAAGGCGATGATCTTTGGCATAGCGCGTTTCAGGACGGCGGCGGTCATGTTCTTTTCGACTTGGGCAACGGAATCGTAGCCTGAAGGCACCTCCAGCACGCCGACGCGGGCGGCATAGGCGGCGTAATCGGCCTGCATCTGTTCGAACAGGGCGGCATTGGCGGCGCTCAAATCCTGCGTCTCGCCGGGATCGGTTTCGAGATTGAACAAGCGCCATTGGCCATCGCCCCAGGGGGTGAGGTTGCGGGTGATCTTCCACGGGCCTTTGTAGAGGGCGGCATTGCCGGACACTTCGATGCCGATGGCATCCTCGTCGCTATAGACGGTAGGCGCCGCGCCGGAGAGGACCGGTAGAAGGCTGCGGCCATCCAGCGTGACGGCGCCTTCCGGGGCAGGACCGGCGTTGACCATTTCGAGCAGGGTGGGCGTCACATCTGTGACCATCGCGAAGGCATCCACCCGGCCGGGCGCTATGCCGGGGCCGGCCATGATGAGAGGTACGCGGAGGCCGCCTTCAGAGACGTAGAATTTGAACAGGTAGCTTGGCGAGGACGCGGCGCTGGCAAATTCGGGACCGATGAAACCATAACTGCCCTTCTCGCCGATGCCTTCGATGCCGACATGATAGCCATTGGCGCTAAGCCAGGTTTCAAAGCGGGGATCTTCGGCGGAGGACGGCTCCGGGCCGTTATCGGAGGTGATGACGAAGACGGTGTTGTCGTAGGTGCCGTTGGTTTTGAGGTGGTCGATCAGGCGGCCGACATGATGGTCCATCGCTTCAAGCATGCCGGCATTGACGGCCATGCGGGCGGCGAAGAGGCGTTGTTTGTCCTCGGGCAGGCCATCCCATTTGCGCAGGTCCGGGTGGAGCGCGGGTTGCGCGGCGCCCTCAGGCACGAGGCCGATTTCCTGAGCGCGTTTCCAGCGGCGGGTTTGCAGGGCTTCCCAGCCATCGCTGTAGGTATCGAGATAATTGGCGGTGAATTCCGGGGGGGCTTGCACCGGGATGTGGAGCGCCTGGAAGCCGAGATAGGCGAGGAAGGGCGCGCGGTTCGTGTCCTCGTCCATATATTCGATCATCTTGTCGACGATGAAGGTGGAGGAATAGAAATCTTCCGGCAGAGCAGCTGCCTGCCCATCTTCATACCAGGGCGCGTCGGCATAGAAGGGCATGTAGGATTTGTCTTCCCAATTGTCCGCCCCCGAAGCGTCCAGCGCGAAGGAGCGGACAAAGCCGTGGCTGTCGGGCAGGTCGCCTTCGCCGCTGCCAAGATGCCATTTGCCGGTCATCAGGGTACGGTAGCCCAGCGGCTTGAGGCGGGCGGCGAGGGTGGTGACGCCGGGCTCGAGGCTCATCGTGTAGCCCGGCTGGCCGACATGTTCCGGGGGGAGGACTTCGGGAATGGTGGAGATGCCGGTGCGGTGGTTGTCGATGCCGGTGAGCAGCATGGCGCGGGAGGGGGAGCAGAGCGGTGAGGAGCGGTATTGCGTGAACATGGCGCCGGCGCCCGCGAGCGCGTCGATGTTGGGTGTGGCCGCTTCGCCGCCATAGATGCCGAGGTCCATCAGCGCGCCATCATCGATCAGCAGGATCACGATATTGGGTTTTTCGGGTGATGCCTGCGGGAGAGCCGGGGCCGCAATGGCCGTAAGAGCCGCCAAGGCGGCGAGAAGCCTGAGCTTCATGGTGGAACCCTCCCGGATCGTTTTATTTTCACCATCAAACATTATGGCACGATCCGCGTCAATTGAATCCTGAGCGTCTGCTTGCCTGCCAGCCGGAAAGGGCCAGATTGAACCTTCAGGGACGCCGGTGCGTTCTGCTGTGAGGATGAGTTTGCCAATCGACTGGATAAAGCCCGGCGCAGGCGGAATTGAGGTGGCCGGCGGGGCGGCATTTGTCGACCCGTCGCTGCCCAAGCCGCTCGCTATCGTCACGCATGGTCATGCCGACCATGCGCGCGCCGGCCATGGGAGAGTGATCGCTACGCCCGAAACACTGGCCATCATGGAGGCGCGCTACGGGCCGACGGAAGGTTGGCCGGTTGCGTATGGCGAGACGGTTGAGGTGGGCGATGTACGGGTGACGCTATATCCCGCCGGGCATGTGCTGGGCTCGGCGCAGGTGTTGCTGGAGCGGGCGGGGGAGCGTGTGATCGTGACGGGCGATTTCAAGCGCGCGGCGGACCCGACGTGCCCGCCTTTTGTGCCTATTGCTTGCGATGTGTTGATCACCGAGGCGACGTTTGGGCTGCCGGTGTTCCGGCATCCGCCGGCTTCCGATGAAATAGCCAAGGTGATGGAGCGCCTGGCCGAGAGCCCGGAGCGGTGTGTGCTGGTAGGCGCGTATGCGCTGGGCAAGGCGCAGCGGGTGATCTGCCATCTGCGCGAGGCGGGGTATGACAAGCCGATCTATCTGCATGGCGCGATGGAGAAGCTGTGCGCACTGTATGAGGCGCATGGGGTGGCGCTGGGGGAGCTACGCTCTGCGACCGGGGCGGAGGCGGCTGAGATGGCCGGACATGTTGTGGTGGCGCCGCCGAGCGCGCTGCGGGACCGCTGGGCGCGGCGGTTGCCTGATCCTGTGCTGGCGATGGCGTCGGGCTGGTTGCAGGTGCGCCAGCGTGTGCGGCAGAACAATATCGATCTGCCGCTGGTGATCTCCGATCATGCCGACTGGGAGGAACTGACCCGGACGATCCGCGAGGTGGCGCCGTCGGAAGTGTGGGTGACACATGGCAGCGAGGCGGGGTTGTTGCGCTGGTGCGAGCTGAACCAGATTCGCGCGCGGGCGCTGCATATGGTGGGGCGGACGGATGAGGGCGAGGCATGATCGCCGACTTTGCCCGCCTGCTGGACCGGCTGATCATTACGCGTTCCCGCAATGAAAAGTTGAGCCTGATTGCGCGGTATCTGCGCGAGGCGGACCCCGGAGACCGGGGCTGGGCGCTGGCGGCGCTGGGCGGGTCACTGGACCTGCCGCAGCTGACCTCCAGCGTCATTCGCAAGATGGCGGCCGAGCGGGTGGATGAGGAGTTGTTGCGGCTGAGCCGGGAGTTTGTGGGGGATACGGCTGAGACCGTCGCGTTGATCTGGCCCGCGATGGAGGGCGCTGAGCAAGGGCCGCCTCTGACGCTGCGCGGTGTTGTTGAGGCGTTGCAGAACGCCCGGAAGGGCGATGCGCCGGGGCTGCTCGCGCGGTGGCTGGACCGGTCTACGGCGGAGGAGCGGTTTGCGCTGTTGAAGCTGGTACTCGGCAATTTCCGCATTGGTGTTTCCGAGCGATTGGCAAAGACCGCTTTTGCCGAGGCGTTTGGTGTGAGCCTCGCGGATGTCGAGGAATACTGGCATGCGAGCCCCGCGCCGCATGATGACCTTTTTGCCTGGGCGACCGGGGTGGCGCCTGCGCCGGATGTGAGCGCGGTGGTGCGGTTCCGGCCGTTCATGCTGTCTGTGCCCGTCGAAAATACGCCGCCGGACCTGACGGACTTTGCGGCAGAATGGAAATGGGATGGCATTCGCGTTCAGCTGGCGCGGGCGGCAGGCGAGGTGCGCCTCTACAGCCGGGGCGGGGAGGATATTACCGGCGCGTTTCCGGAATTCGCTGATGCCCTGCCAAAGGGCAGCGCGGTGGATGGGGAGCTGCTGGTGGCAGACGAGGCGGCGCCTTACCGTGTGGCGCCATTTTCCGAGCTTCAGAAGCGCCTCGGCCGCAAGGCGCCGCCGCGCAGCCTGCTGGAGGCGTCGCCCGCCTTCATTCGGCTCTATGATCTGCTGGAACATGAGGGGGAAGACCTGCGGCCCCTGAGCTGGACCGAGCGCCGGGCGCGGCTGCAAGAATTTGCGGCGACACTTCCGGCAGACCGGTTTGATCTCTCGCCTGTAATTGATGTGGCGGATGTGGGCGTGCTGGAACAGCTTCGCCGCGAGCCGCCCGCGCCCGCCATTGAGGGCGTGATGCTGAAGCGGCGCGCCAGCCCCTATACCGCGGGGCGTATTTCGGGGCTGTGGTATAAATGGAAGCGTGATCCGCATACGGCCGATTGCGTGATGATGTACGCCCAGCGCGGATCGGGGAAGCGGTCCTCCTTCTACTCCGATTACACGTTTGGCTGCTGGACGGAGGACGGCCAGCTTGTGCCGGTCGGCAAGGCGTATTCCGGCTTTACCGACGAGGAGCTTGTGCGTCTCGACAAGTTTGTGCGGGGGAACATCACGGCGCGGTTCGGGCCGGTGCTGGAGGTACGCAAGGAACTTGTGCTGGAAGTGGCGTTCGACTCGATTGCCGAAAGTAAGCGGCACAAATCCGGCGTGGCCATGCGCTTCCCGCGTATCAATCGCATCCGCTGGGACAAGCCTGCGGCGGAAGCCGATACGGTCGCCAATCTGCGTGCCTTGATGGGGCAGGCTTCTTCCGCCGCAGAGTGAAGGGCGGGGTTGGCAAGGTGCTCGAGGGGCGATAGCTGTTCTAACACGAGACGTGCCAATACAGACACGCCGAGAACTTCCGGGAGGACACTCATGCGCCGTTACATTCTGGTGGGCGTTGCGGCCCTGTTGGCGCCCGCAATAACAGCTGTGGCCGAAACCGGCACAGCCACGCAGGCGACGATCGAGGCCAATCGCGCCTTTTCAGAGGGGCTGCCCTGGGACGACACGACTGAAGCGGAGCTGTCTGATCGCGGCTTTGTTGCCACGCGGGAAGACCCCATCATTCTGGGAGCCGATGGCGAAGCTGTGTTTGATCTCAACGCCTATGATTTCACGGCTGGCCCAGCCGCCGAGACGATGAACCCCAGCCTCTGGCGCCATCTCAGCCTGCTGAAGAAGCACGGGCTTTATGAGGTGACGCCGGGCATCTGGCAGGTGCGCGGGTTTGACCTGTCGGTGATGAGCATCATAGAGGGCGAGACAGGCTTCATCATTGTTGATCCGTTGACGGTAACGGAATCGGCAGCGGCGGCGTTTGAGCTGGTGAAGCAGCATCTGGGCGACAAGCCGATCCATGCGGTGATCTATACCCACAGCCATGCTGATCATTTTGGCGGGGTCAAAGGCATCGTAACGGTTGAGGATGTGGCCGCTGGCAAGGTTCAGATCATCGCGCCGGACGGCTTCATGGAACATGCGGTCAGCGAGAATCTGATTGCGGGCGGCGCGATGAGCCGGAGGGCGAATTTCCAGTTCGGATCGCGCCTGGAGCCCGGCCCGGCGGGGCAGGGCGGCGCCGGCATCGGCACCGGCATTCCCCGCGGCACGATGAGCCTTATTCCGCCCACCCATTCGATCACGGAAACCGGCGAGACGATGGTGATCGACGGGATCGAGATCGAGTTCCAGCTGACGCCCGGCACCGAGGCGCCGGCTGAGCTGAACTTCTACCTGCCGCAACTGCGCGCGCTATGCCTGGCGGAGAACGCCAATGCGACGATGCACAATGTGTTGCCGCCGCGCGGGTCGCTCGTGCGCGATGCCAAGGCGTGGGCGGATTATCTGACCGAGTCGATTGCGCTCTATGCGGACAAGACCGACGTGATGTTCGTGTCCCATGGCTGGCCGCGCTGGGGGCAGGCGGAGGTGACCGAGTTCATGAGCCATCACCGCGACGCGTACAAATTCCTGCATGACCAGACCATCCGCCTGATGAACAAGGGCTATACCGCGAGCGAGATTGCCGAAGTGATCGCGCTGCCCGAAAGCCTCTCAAGCAAATGGTACAATCGCGGCTATTACGGCACGATGGCGCACAATTCGAAGGCGGTCTATCAGCGCTATCTCGGCTGGTATGATGGCAACCCGGCAAACCTCAATGCCTGGCCGCCGGAAGAAGCGGGCAAGCGCTATGTAGCCGCCATGGGCGGCGCAGCGAAGGCGCTGGCTGTGGCGCAGTCGGCCTATAACGCGGGCGACTATCGCTGGGCGGCGCAGGTGGCGAGCCATATCGTGTTTGCCGATGATACGGACGCGAGCGCGCGCGAAGTGCTGGCCAAGGCATTCGAGCAGATGGGGTATCAAGCCGAGGGGTCTCTTTGGCGGAACATGTATCTCACCGGCGCGGCCGAGGCACGGGAAACGCCGGCGGATCGTCAGATCACGACCGTTTCGCCGGACATGATCGGCGCGATCACCACGCCGCAGGTGTTCGACATGCTGGCCATCCGTGTCGATCCGGCAAAGGCTGAGGGGATCGATACCTCGGTGGCGTTCGTGTTCCCGGATCGGGAGGAGACCCGGCGCGTTTCGTTGCGCAATTCGGTGCTGGTGCATGAGGAGGGCGTGACCGGGCCTGTGGCGGCCACTGTCACCATTCCGCGCCCGGCATTTCTGGCCATGCTGTTTGCCGGGCAGACGCCGGCTGCACTGATGGAGGCAGGCATCATGAAGGTGGAGGGCGAAGCGGGCGCGACGGCCGCGCTGATGTCTGCCTTCGAGCCTGCAGACACGGGCCCCCCTTTCGAGATTGTCACGCCATAATGCAAAAGGCCGGGTGATGAGCCCGGCCTTTCAGTTTCCGATTTCGGCGGCGCGCTTATTTCTTCGCGCAACGGCTGTTGAAAACGGCAATGTCGTCATTGTAATCGCTGACGCTTGCCTGAAGCGCCAACTCGCGCCGCGCAAGAACCTGTTTGGCAGCGTCATACGCCGCTTTGGCTTGGTCCGCCGTGGCGGCATGGCCTGAAGACACGAGCCGATGGGTTTCGGCGTCTTCCCAGGCTGTGCCCGCCGTCTCGACTGTTTCGGCGGCGGCGTCACGCGTTTCCGTCATCCGGGTGATGTCGGTTTGTTTTGGCGGCAGGGTTGCCGCCATCGCCTTGCAAGCTTTGACATCCGATGCGCCATTGGCGCTGGCGGTCGCCGCAACGGCGCCGAAGACGATCACCGAAAGCACAAGAGGGCGGATTACTGGCATGGGGAACCTCCGAATTTCTGCACGCCAGTATCAAAATTTCCGATGAAGCCAAGCTGAACGCGCGCGCCGTGAAATGGCCCCATTTCAATCGTGGTGCTGTTCCACCCTGATCTGCCCGGCGGTGATCTCATCGATGATGTTGAAGACCGCTTCAAAATCCTTGAGCAGATCGCGGACACGGTCAGCGCTGTCCAGCGGTTTGAACATGCTGCCGGGCTCGAAGAGGTTGCCACCCTGAACGGTAATCAGGCATTCGCCGCCATCAAAACAGGCCTTCAGTTTCCCGCCTTTGAAGGCGTTTTCGATATCCACCAGTTTCTGCATGACATCCGGTGTCAGCAGGTAACGGCTTTCCACCTGATCGGTGGTGTAGACTTCAAAGATCTTTTCAAAGGTGGGGTCTTCCAGGCTGGCGCGCTGCATGCCTTTGCTTCCGCCGCCGCCAAAGCGGTTGAAGAATCCGGCATCGCGGGTGATCAGTGTGCGGCCATAGAAGGTTTTGTGAAAGTCCAGCCGCAGGCACTGGCCCTTGAAGACGGTGACCCAGGTGGTGCGTGTCCGGCCTTTGGAGTCTGTCGTTGTACGCCGCTCCTCGAGGTGAGCTTCGAACAGCTCAAAATTCACCTCACGGCGAACGCCTGTGATGAAATCCTCATACTTGGCGCGGTCCCAGCCGGGTACGACACCGAGTTCCTTGTGGCGTCTGATGGACGCGACCTCCCCCGGATCAGCGGTGAAATTCAGGCCGAGTTGTTCTGCGATGGGCAGGACGATCAGCGACTTTGCCTCTTTGGAAAATTTGGTGATGCCGTGTTCGCCGCCGGCATAGGCGACAATGCCCAGAAATCCGCCGATGAAGCCGACCCATATCTGCTGGGTCACGGCAGCGATCGCGATGCCGGCAAGGAAGACACCCCCGGCAATCCAGCGGCACAGGATGGCCCGTTTGGCCGCCTTGATCCGGTCAGCTTCCCGCTCCAGCAAGGCGGGGCGGATGCGTTCCTCGAAGATCTGCCCGAAGCCCTGAAACTCTTTCGGGAGGCCTGACAATGCATCCAGAACTGATTTGTCTGCCGGGGAGGGCGCCTTGGGGGTTGTGTCATCCGTCATTCAAACTGTGTCCCGATCTGCCGTCTTTTGTGGGAAGCTTAGGGCGAGTTGGCGCCGGCTGAAAGGCCCTGTTCGGGGGTGTCAGAGTTTCAGACGGAGCAGGAATTCGAGATCTTCGTGACGGCCGACCGGGAAGATGAACTCGCCAACCTTCTCCCAGCCATAACGGGCGTAAAGGCGTTGGGCGCCGAAATTTTCCGAAAATACGCTGAGATACATCTCTGGCGCGTTCCGCTTGCGCGCCCAGGCCAGCGCTTCATCGACAAAGCGCGAGCCGAGGCCCTCGCCCTGAAGCGGGGTATCGACATAGAGGCGCTTCATCTCCACTGCGCCGGGCAATGCGCCCTCCGCGGGCAGTGAGAGCGGGCTGCACAGGAGGTAGGCGCCGAGCTTGCCATCGCCATATTCGGCGACACGGACAAGATTTTCCGGGCCGGTCAGATAGCCCCGATAGGCATCCATCCCATGGGATTCTTCAAGAAAGGCCGCGAGGTCTTCCGGGTTGTAAAGCTGCCCGAACTTGTCCGTGAACGTTTTCTGCGAGAGGGCGGTGAGCGCGGCAAGGTCTCCCGGCCCGGCATCGCGCACCTTGAGGGACGTCAGATTAATCGGCATCGTCTTGGCCATAGATAGCTGTGCCCGACCCTGACGCATCGATCCAGCCGCGATACATGCCGGCGGAGTTGAACACGAAGCCATAATCGCCCGTTCCGCCGATCACGATGACGCCGCCATCTCCGCCCAGCGCGGCCACTTCACCCAGCGCAACGCCAGCGGCGGTCTTCACGTCTTCCCCGCCAAGTTTCACGCGGTCGCAGATCGTTTTGGCAACGCCGACGCGGATGAAATATTCGCCATGCCCGGTGGCGGAGACCGCGCACACGCCGTTTTCGGCATAGGTGGCTGCGCCAATCAAAGGCGCGTCGCCCACGCGGCCTGCGGCTTTGGCGGTCATGCCGCCCGTGGTGGTGGCGGCGGCGAGGTTGCCTTCAAGGTCCATGGCGACGGCGCCCACCGTACCGTGACGATCTGCGGCGGTGCGGGCCCGCTCGCGCAGGACACGGTCCAGCGCTTCGCGGCGGCGGTCGGTATCGAAATATGTGTTGTCCACCATCTCGAGGCCCTGGTCCTGCGCAAACGCATCGGCGCCTTCGGCCGCAAACATGACGTGTTCGGATTTTTCCATGACGGCGCGGGCCGCTTTGATCGGATTTTTCACGCGCATCACGCCGGCCACGGCGCCCGCATTCCGGTCGCGTCCATCCATGATGGAGGCGTCAAGTTCGTGCGTGCCTTCAGCCGTGAAGACGGCGCCTAGCCCGGCATTGAACAGCGCGTCGTCTTCCATCGTCAGCACGGCGGCTTCAACGGCGTCAAGCGCGCTGCCGCCTTCGCGCAGCACGGCGGCGCCCGCCTCAAGCGAGACGTTCAGCGCGGCAATATAGGCCGCCTCCATTTCAGGCGTCATGGAGCCAGGCAGGATCACGCCGGCCCCGCCATGGATCACGAGGCGCCACTCGGGCGTCGCAGAGGCAGGGGCGGCTATTGGCTCAGAAGAGGCACTGGCGCAGGCGCTCACGATCAGTCCACTGAGGGCGAGGGCAACATGCGTCAGTCTCTTCATGGGTCAGATACCTTCCAGGCTTTTGCGGGCAGCTTTGAGTTTTTCCCGGCGGGCGCCCCAGTCGCGGATACGCTCGCGGTTTTCCTCAACGATCTCTTCGGGCGCCTTGGCTACGAAATCGGCATTGGCCAGCTTCTTTTCAGTGCTGGCAATGTCCTTGTCGAGGGTGGCGATTTCCTTGTCGAGGCGTTTGCGCGCTTCGGCCACATCGATCAGGTCGGCAATGCTCATCGCCGCTACCGTTGATCCGACTACGGCAGAAACCGCGCCGGCAGGCATCTCGTTGGGCAGGGTCACGTCTTCCACGCGCGCCATGCGGCGCAGGATTTCCTCATGGGCGCCAACGCGCATGAGGTCGATGTTGGACGCATTGACGATTGCCAGCGGAACTTTTGCGCCGGCGGGCACGCCCAGATCATTCCGCAGCGAGCGTATCTCGCTGATCAGGTCGATCAGCCATGTAATCTCGTCCGTGGCGGCGCCGTCGCGCCAACCGGCGCTCTTTGGCCAGTCCTGACGCATCAGGAAGCCTTGATCATTCGCGCGGCCCGGCGCGCGGCGTTCCCAGAGTTCTTCTGTCACGAACGGCATGAACGGATGCAGCAGCTTCAGCGCTTCATCAATCACATAGCCACAAACCATGCGGGTTTCGCTCTTGGCGCCGTCATCCATCCCCGCGAGGAGGGGCTTGATCAGCTCCAGATACCAGTCGCACAGCGTGTTCCAGATGAAGCGATAGAGCGCGCCAGCGGCCTCGTTGAAACGATACTCCTCCAGCCCGCGCGTGACATCGGCTACACAGGCATCGAGTTCGCTCAAGATCCAGCGGTTCACCGGGCGTTCAATCGTGGACGGATCAATCGGGCCGGGCGCGCCGCACTCGTTCATCTCGGCAAAGCGCACGGCGTTCCAGAGCTTGGTCGAGAAGTTCCGGTTGCCTTCCACCACCTGTTTGGACAGGCGGATATTGCGGCCTTGGCCAGCCAGACGGCTCATCGCAAAGCGCAGCGCATCGGCGCCATACTCGTTGATGAGGTCGAGTGGGTCCATGACGTTGCCCTTGGACTTCGACATCTTCTGGCCCTTCTCGTCGAGGACGAGGGCATGGATGTAAACGTCCTTGAACGGAACCTGGCCGGTAAACTCCATGCCCATCATCATCATCCGGGCAACCCAGAAGAAGATGATGTCAAAGGCGGTAACCAGCGTGGCCGTGGGGTAAAACGTCTTCAGCGCATCGGTCTCATCCGGCCAGCCCTGCGTGGAGAACGGCCAGAGTGCGGAGGAGAACCAGGTGTCGAGGACGTCTTCGTCTTGAACCAGTTTTTTGCCTTTACCGGCAGCCGCCTGCGCTTCCTGCTCAGTTGCGGCGACGAAGACATTTCCGTCCTCATCATACCATGCCGGAATCCGGTGGCCCCACCAGAGCTGGCGCGAAACGCACCAGGGCTGGATATTGTCCATCCAGTTGTAATAGGTCTTCGACCAGTTCTCGGGAACGAAGCGCGTCGCGCCGTCCTGTACCGCCTTGATGGCCGGCTGGGCGAGGGTGTGCGCATCGACATACCACTGATCGGTGAGCCACGGCTCAATGACAACGCCGGAGCGGTCCCCGAAGGGCTGTTCGATCTTGAGCTTTTCGATCCGCTCAAGGAGTTCCAGCGCTTCAAAGGCTTCAACCACCTTGTCGCGTGCCTTGAAGCGGTCGAGGCCGCGGAAATCTTCCGGAATGCCCGCGGCGTCTGCCTCGGCGCCGTTGACGATGGCGGCCACGGCAGTGAGAATATTCAGCGGCGCATGGCCCGCGCGCTTGCCCACTTCAAAGTCGTTGAAATCGTGCGCCGGCGTGATCTTAACGGCGCCGGAACCCTTCTCGGGGTTGGCATATTCATCCGCCACAATCGGCACGCGGCGGCCAACGATGGGCAGCTCCACGAATTTTCCGACGAGACCGGCATAGCGCGCGTCTTCGGGATGAACCGCAACGCCGGTATCGCCCAGCATCGTTTCCGGGCGAGAGGTGGCGACCACGATGTAATTGCGCGTCTCTGTGCCCGCCGGATTGCCGTCTTCATCCTTGACCGGATGTTCGTAGGTAACACCATCGGCGAGGGGATAGCGCAGATGCCAGTAATGCCCGTCGACTTCCTTCTGCTCGACTTCGAGATCGGAAATCGCCGTCTGGAAATGCGGATCCCAGTTCACGAGGCGCTTGTCGCGGTAGAGCAGTTTCTTGCGGTAAAGGTCCACGAACACTTTGGTGACGGCTTTGGAGAGGCCCTCATCCATCGTGAAGCGCTCCACGCTCCAGTCGCAGGAGGCGCCGAGGCGCTTCAGCTGACCAACAATTGCGCCGCCGGATTCTTCCTTCCATTTCCACACGCGCTCGACAAAGGCCTCCCGGCCCATGGAGCGGCGATCCGTGTTGCCTTCCTGGGCCAGCTGGCGCTCGACGACCATCTGCGTGGCAATGCCCGCATGGTCGGTGCCTGGCTGCCAGAGCACGTTCTTGCCGCGCATCCGCTCGAAGCGGATCAGCACATCCTGAAGGGTGTTGTTGAGCGCATGGCCCATGTGCAGCACGCCGGTAACGTTGGGCGGCGGAATGACGATGGAATAGGCTTGGGCGCTGGTATCGCCCGATGGATGGAAGCAACCCGCTTCCTCCCAGGCTTTATACAGCCTTGGTTCGGCTTCGGCGGGGTCAAATCTTTGATCAAGCATCGGTTCTTATGGGCTTTACGGGCAGGGCAAAAAGAAAAAGCGCGCCTGTGAAGGCGCGCCGTTCCCTATAGCAAGTTTGAGGGATGAGGCTAGCGCGCCATGCGGGCAATCCGCTGTACTTCGGCTTCTACCTTCTCTTCGACGATACGGGCGAGGTTGGCATCGAGCCATTCCTTGACCATCGGCTTGAGCAGTTCGCGCACCAGGCCTTCCAGCGTGTTGTCGCTGCCCATGTCCATCTTGGAGATCAGCTTGCCCAGCGCACCAGCGGCCGATTCGGCCGTATTTGCGTCAGTCAGCGGCTCATTCGCATAGCGCGGGGCGGCGGGCATCTTGGGCTCCGGTTCGGGTGCGGGTTGAAAGGCGCGGGCCACAGGTTGGGCGGCTGGGCGATAGGGTTCAGGCTCGGGTTCGGGCAGTGGCGCTGGGGCGGGCTCGGCCTCACGCGCCTTCGATGCGCCGAGAATCGCTTCGAAGGAGAATTCCGGGCCCTTGATCTCGGTCGTGAACTCTTCGGCGATTTCATCGGCGATGTCGTCTGCCAGATCGGGCTCGTCACCCTCGAACATGCCGAGGTCATCGGCGTCGTTATCATAGGAGAAGTTCGGGCGGCTGCCGGCGCTCTCCGGCGCTGCGTCCCGCATGACCGGCTGGCCCGCAGTCGGGGCAGGGCCGTCATCCGCGATGATCTTGCGGATCGATGCGAGGATTTCCTCCATCGTCGGTTCTTTATGCGCTTCGTTGGCCATCTCAGCCCCTCGCTGGTGGAATCACAATCTCTGAATACCACCGATAGGGTGGTGGGGTTAACAAGCGTTTGACATCGTTAACGCTCAGGGCCCCGGTGTATCAGCCAATCGTGCCAAGAGCGCCGGTCGCGCGCAGCAGGTTGTGGGCGGCCACATAAGCGTCGCGCTCTGCCGCCACGAGGGCCAGGCGCGCGTCAAACAGCTGCTGTTCCTGATCGAGCGTGTCGAGCGTCGAGCGGACACCGACGGACAGCTCCTCCATGGCGCCCTCATAGGCGATCTCGGACGCCTCGACCTGACGGCGGGAGGCCTCAATCGACCGCAGGGAGGCGTCATAGCTGTACCAGGCCTGGGTCACCTGGGCGCGTACCTGCGTTTCCAGATTGTCGATGAAGCGGCGGGCCTGTGCCCGGCGCAGTTTAGCGCTTTCAGTCTGCGCCTTCACGACGCCGCCCGAAAGCAGTGGAATGCGCGCCTGCGCAAGTGCGGAAACGCTGGTGTCCCGCTGGTTGGCATCACCGAAGGTTTCCTGCGCGCTTGCCGTGCCGACAAGGCTGATCTGCGGCCGGCCATCGGCGCGGGCCGAATCAACAGCCGCTTCGGCCGCGCGCAAATCCTCGCGGGCAGCTGCAATGGATGGGTTATTTATTGTCGCCGCGGCGAGCGCGTCTTCAAGGGTCGCGGGCAGGGGCGGAACCGGCGGGGGCGGGGCAAGGTCGCCCGCCTGAAGGCCGGTGAGAAACTGATAGTTGGCCTCACTGGACTGGAGGGTCGCCTCTGCGCCCGCCAGCGCCGCACGCGCGCCTTCCAGACGCGCCTGTGCCTGGGCAACATCCGTGCGCGTTACAACGCCCACTTCGAAACGGTCACTTGCCGCGCGAACCTGTTCGCCGGTCACGGTCACATTGTTCTGGCGGATGTTCACCGCTTCCCGGTCGCGCACCACATCCATGTAAGCGGTCACCACCTGGAGGATCAGATCCTGGCGCGCCGCCGAGAATCCCAGATCGGCCGAGCTGATGCCTGCCTGTGCCTGGCGGATGCCTGCCGAAATCTTGCCGCCGGTATAGATGGGCTGGATCGCCTGCAGCTGCGCCGTGGCAATCGGGCGATCTCCCACGCTGAAGGCAAAGGGGCTGGTCGTGTCGATGTATTCGTAGCCGCCTGTGGCCGAGAAATTCACCGTCGGGCGACCGGCGCCGCGCGCCACTTCGAGGTTCTGCCGCGCAATATCCGTGTTGTAGCGCTCGATCTCGAGCTGCGGGTTGGTCGCAAACGCTGACTCAATCGCTTCGGGCAGCGTTTCGGCCATCGCCGGAGATGTGATGCAGATTGCGAGGAGGCTGGTCCCGAGCAACAGCCGGGGCGAAAGCTTGCGCATGATGAATACCCTGTTGGTCCTTACAGCAGGATATATATGCCTTTATTGGGATAAGGTGAACGCTGTTCACCAAACAATAAAGACGCAGGCATTTTCAGAAGGTGAAGCTGGCCTTGCGATCAAATTCTGCGAGCTTTGGCGGAGAGGCGTCAAACCCATCGCGTGAGGACAGCGTGTCTCCGGCCTTCGTGAATACCTTGCCGCGGCCAAGGCGGCGGTTGTCGTCGGCCATCACGGCCACCAGGCGGCCACCTTCAGCAAGCTGTGCGCCCCAGGCCTCGGGCAGCGTTTCGACCATGCCGCAGACATAGATGACGTCGAAGGGCGCCTGTGCGGGCAAACCCTCGGCGATCTTGCCTTCCACGGGCGCGATGCGATCAATGCCCAGGTCCGCGAAACGGCTGGTCATGGCGTCCACCAGGCCCGGCTGATCATCCAGCGCGATGACCGTGTCGGCGATATGGCTGAGCAGCGCGGCCTCATAGCCCGAGCCCGCCGCGATCACGAGGACCACATCGGTGGGTTTTACCTGCGCCATCTTCACCAGCTTGGCGGTGTCGCGCGGGGTCCACAGGGCGCGGCCTTCGGATGTCTGGATTTCCATTTCCGAATAGGCGACGGAGCGGCGCGCGCTGGGGACGAATTCTTCGCGCGGTGTGCGCATGAAGGCGCCCACGATCGCCGGGTCGGTCACATCATTCGGGCGGATCTGGCTGTCCACCATGATTTCGCGCGCTAGGTCGAAGTCCATCTTGAAATCGCCGTTTCTGAATCGCTGGATCGGTATGCCCCCTCTAGCATGACGGCGCGCCCGCGCAATGCGCAGGATCGCCGCGACATGCTTCTTCTGTGAAAGGTGATGAAAGGCCGATTGTCTCCGCCGCGAAGCGCTGCTAGAGGGCCTTTCTCCTGAGGCCCTATGGCGGAGTGGTGACGCAGCGGATTGCAAATCCGTGCACCCCGGTTCGATTCCGGGTGGGGCCTCCACCGACTTTCCCGACACTTCAACATCCGCGCGTGCAGCCCGCCATGCTGAACGCCAATATTCTCATTTGTTGCAAACTGTTTACCCGGCATTAACCATTTCGGGCGAATTTGGGCATGTCTTCTCTTGGAGACACCCACCATCACCCAACGCCTTCGGCGGGAGCTTGTCTCCCGCCTCTTTTCTTTCTGGGGCAGGGTTTTCGTCAGGGGTCTGCGCCATGGCTGTTCAGCGGGCGCGCTTTCCACAGTTCCAGCCACCATCGCAGCGTATTTTCTGCGCGAGGCGCTATTTGCCTCTTGAACCTGCGTGCCGGTCTGGCTATTCCCCCGTCTTCCAGCTGTTCCGCGATAGCTCAGTTGGTAGAGCAGGCGACTGTTAATCGCCCGGTCGCAGGTTCGAGTCCTGCTCGCGGAGCCACTCTCTTCCCCACATGAAATGCGCAGTCACTCCCTCGGGAGAGACCATTCGCCTTCGCCCAGATGGCGCTGCATCATCACGGTGTCTTCCCACTGGCCGAATTTCAGGCCGACGGCTTTCAGTGTGCCGACATTGCTGAACCCCAGGCTACGGTGCAGGGCGATGCACGCCTCATTGCGGCCCGTGCCCATTACCGCCAGCATCTGCCGCCACGGCCCGGCTTCGCACCGCGCGATCAGCTGGCCCAGCAGCGCGCTGCCCACGCCGCGCCCGCCAAATGCTTCGCTCACATAGATCGAATCCTCGACCGTGTGGCGATACGCGGCCCGGCTGCGATAGGGCGAGGCATAGCAAAAGCCCACCACGAGACCGTCAGCTTCCGCGACCAGGAAGGGCAAGCTGCTGGCCAATACACCAGCCCGCCGCATCTTCATCTCGGGCAGCGAAGGCGGCACTTCCTCGAAAGTTGCCGGGCTGGTCAGAACAAAGTGCGCATAGATGGCCTGGACGGCCTCCATGTCGGCGTCGTCAGCGTCGCGAATGGTGAAGGCCGCATCAGGCCAGCCCGTTGAGGTGTCGGATTTCAGCGCGTATCCCATGGGGTCTCCAGCTGGGGTGTTTGGTTTCCCCAAAGAGAGCCCCCACTGTGGCCCGAAAGCAACAATCGCCTGCGACGGGAGGGCGAACCCTGCGCCGCCTCCCGTTTTTTGAGCAGAGATTTGCGTGAAAAGGCGTTTTCCGGGCAAAGGCACGGAAAACCGGGATTTTTCATGTGTACGTTGTGTAAAGGTAAGTGTTGGCGCCTTCGTTCATGAGCCGCCCTCAGAGCGTCGGTATGGTTCCGCCATCAATCACATACTCAGCGCCGTGAATGGACCCGGCCCGGTCAGAGACGAGAAACGCGATCAGGTCTGCCACTTCTTCGGGAAGGGCGGGGCGTCCGATGGGGATGCCGCCCAGCGCGTCCAGAATGGATTGACGCGCCGCTTCTTCACTGCCGCCGCTGCTCTCGGCAATGCGCTTCACCATCGCTTCGGCGGCGCTCGTATAGATCCACCCCGGAGAGACCACGTTCACCCGCACGCCTTTAGGGCCGACCTCTTTGGACAGCGCCTTACTGTACGCTGCCAGCGCTGCCTTCGCCGCGGCATAAGCGGTAGTGGAATCGTAGAGCGGAAGCCGGCGCTGGATGGAGGCGGTGTGAATGATCACGCCTTTTCCGCGCTCGATCATTTGAGGCACCAGCAGCCGGTCCAGCCGCACGGCAGACATCAGGTTGAGGTCCAGCTCCGCCTGCCACACATCGTCTCCGCTGGCGGCAAAGCCGCCGCCCGGCGCTTTTGATCCGCCCAGCACATGCACCAGAATATCGGCGCCGCCCATGCGTTCGAGGGCAGCGTGTGCCAGCGCGTTGGCGCCCTCGGCTGTGCTGAGATCGGCGCGAACGAAGCTCGCTTCGGGAATAGTGTCGGGGCGGGCAGAGCGTGCAGCTGTCACAAGGGTTGCCCCCGCCGCTGCAAGCTTCTCGAACACGGCATAGCCCGCGCCTTGCGTTCCGCCGGTAACGACAACACGCTTCCCGGAAAATTCATTCGTAGACTGCGTAATCATGGGGCAATCTCCAGATGTGCGATCTTGTCCTCGCTGAGGCGAAAGCGGAATGTCAGCATGACGGGGCTGCCGGGAAACGCACCGGCCACATTTGCCGTCACAATATGCGTGCCATCTTCGCTGGTCGCCCAAACGGGTGTGGCAACGGCTTTGGCACCCAGGGTGGCTTCAGTGATCCATGCGCGCAATTCTTCCGTTCCCGAACGGGTTTTGCTTTCGTCGACCACGACGGCGTCGGCCGCAAAAGGCGACAGCATCCGCTCGACATCAAACTCCGGATTGTCGGCAAAATACCGGTCAATGGCAGGGGGCAACGGGGTGGGCAGGGTCATGGCATCTCTCCTTTGAGGGGCGGCAATATTGCCTTCCCCCATCAAATGCGGCTAAGCATTCAGAACGGCAAGAACCTACTAAAAAGTAAGGTACATACTTATGAGTAAGCGACCGGACTATACGGCCCCTCTGGCTGCGGAAGGTGTGCAGAATGCGCTGCGTATTCTCGAAGGGCGCTGGAAACTGGTCATCCTGTTCCAGCTGTTTGGCGGCAAGGTGATGCGCTTCTCAGAGCTTGAGCGCGCCATCCCCGGCATCTCGCAGAAAATGCTCATCCAGCAGCTTCGTCAGATGGAGAAGGACGGCGTGGTCACCCGCATCATCCATCACGAAGTGCCCCCTCGCGTGGAATATCACCTCACAGAATGGGGCCAGTCCCTTTGCCCGGCACTCGACGCGCTGTTGCTGTGGGCGGAAAATGCGCCCGCAGACATACGGGCAGTTCTGCTGAGCGGGGTGGCCGCAGACTAGTCTCCCGCAAACGCAGGGCATCTTTGGGCAAAGTCTGTCAGGAGAAATGGTGCCCGGGGGCGGAATCGCGAGCGCCCTTACACCTCTGTTTTGATTTCAGAAATAAATGTGGAGCGTCGTCGAATGCCAACAATCTGCCAACAATTCGGTAGTTGTTGGCATGGGAGAGTGGTTCGATTCCGATTTCCACAGGAAATCCGATAAATTGATCTCCCTGACTCTGAGATGTGGGTCAAGAGGGCCTCATCGACGAGGTTGGCGATCCATCTCGAACGATGAACTGTGGAGCGAGAATTGAGGTTAGAGATACGTCACTGACATATGGGTCGATGACGCATACGACGGCATGGCGCGACGTTGAGGCTGACCGTTGTGGAACCATCGGAGTTTATTGGTCGATCAAGTTCGGCTGGCATGACGAATGAAGAGAAAGCGCAGCTGATCTCGCCAATCGGCGCGCCGAACTGATCGAACATTGAGACCTCATCGCCGATACTTATGGAAAGTGACATGACCAACGCCGCCACAAGCATCAAAAAAGGCCTCCAGGAGGCGCTCACCCACGCCAAAGGTCACAAGACGGGCGCATGGGTTCATCATATCGAAGTGCCTGAGCCTGATGTGGCCGCAATCCGCGAGCGCTCGGGATTGTCGCAGGCCGAATTTGCTTGCAGCATTGGCGTCGCCGTAGGTACCCTGCGAGGCTGGGAGCAGGGGCGCAGACGCCCTGAAGGCGCGGCGCGGGTACTGCTCGCGCTCATCGAAAGGCGACCCCGGATCGTGCAGGACGAGCTGCTGACCTAGACGCGGATCGCCGACAGCAAACTGCCAGCAGGGTCGAGGTTGTCCATTTCTTCAATTAGGGACAGCGGGCGACGAGACTTCGCGGCTTGGGCGTTAGTCTCAAAAATCCTGGCTGTTGTCGCGCCTTAGCTCGACGAGCGTTCGTCTGAGTAGGAGCGGACAGGCCTGAATAGATGTTTGCGGCAACACCTGTTCACCGAGATTCAAAAAGCTTGTCCGTCAACGCACAATCAGATGTTTGACCTCCGGTGCAGCCGATCATGATCTCACTGAGCTGCCTCTCCATCTGCTGCAGATCCAGGATACGATTTCTGATGTCCTTTAGATGCGCTTCGGCAAGGACCATCACTTCGGCACAGCTAGGCATGCCATCATTGATCCCCAGGAGCGAGCGAACGTCCTCTGTTCGGAAGCCCAGATCGCGCGCCCGCAAGATAAATCGCAAACGCAACTGATCCACGTTTGAATAGAGCCGGTGGCCACTGGGTGAGCGCGCTGGTTCTGGTAGAAGTCCGATCTTTTCGTAATAGCGGATGGTTTCAAGGTTGCAGCCAAGCCGGCTGGCCAACTCGGCCCGCCTGAGCATCGCTCGCGACGATGTGATGTCCATGCTCAATTCTCCGCTTGCGTCTGTACCAACTACAGACCGTATCAAGCAGACGAACACAAGGCCAAGGACAACGACGCGTATGTCAGACAAGACAAACGGTTCTGGAAATGATCGTCGATCAAGCTGGCTCATCGCGGGTGGCGTGCTGGGGACCTTCCTCGCGTCGTCTTGTTGCATCCTGCCTCTGATACTGATCAGCGTCGGTGTGACGGGAGCTTGGATCGGCCAGCTGACGCTGCTGGAACCCTACAAGCCGGTATTCATGCTGATTGCAGCTGGGTTTCTCGCGGCTGGCTTTTGGGAAGTCTATTTTCGGAAGGGCAAGCATTGTGAGGATGGCAGCGACTGCGCACGTCCCGCACCCTCCTGGATCAAGCAGGTGGCCCTATGGGGCGGCGCGCTTATCGTGTTCGCGGCGCTGACCATCGAAACTTGGGCACCACTATTTTACTAAGCAAGGAGAGCAGGGATGAAGCGAACGTGGATGATTGCCGGCCTCGCCGGATTGGCGATTATGGGCGGAATGGCGCTTGCTGGCGCGCAGTTCTCGCAGACAGAGGTCGCAGAAGTACAGCAGGCCACGGCCCGCTTTTCCGTCGACAACATGACCTGCGCAACATGTCCCATATCGGTGAAAAAGGCGATGCTGCGCGTCGATGGCGTCAAGTCTGTTGAGATCGATTTTGGGACGAAGACTGCAGAGGTCGTGTATGATCCGGCGATCACGTCTCCGGAAACAATTGCCGCCGCATCGGCCGGCGTCGGGTATCCGGCGGTCCAGACCAGTTGATTGATCAGAACGCAAAAGAACAGCTGCGCGGCTTGGTACATCGAAGGCGGACACCGGGACCGGATCGTACCGCTTGAGTTGCTCTGGTGATTTCAGGACCGCTACCCGCAATCAATGATTCAAGGGGCCTCCAAGTTTCGCGTCTCTTGCAACTTCACGAGACAAGTCTCGAAGGAAAACTCAATGAAACACGAATGCTGCGCGCCGAACTGTGAGTACGACCTCGCCGTGATTGGTGCCGGATCGGCTGGATTCTCCGCCGCTATTACGGCCGCAGAGGGCGGTGTGCGCGTGGCTCTTATAGGGCACGGTACGATTGGCGGTACCTGCGTGAACGTCGGATGCGTCCCCTCCAAGACGATGATCCGCGCCGCTGAGGCGGTGTTTAGTGCGCAGTCGGCGCATCGGTTCCCGGGACTCAGGGGAGAAGCGCAGGTTTCTGACTGGGCGGCGCTGATCGCAGCAAAGGAAGATCTCGTCGCGTCACTGCGGCAGAAAAAATACGCCAACTTGCTACCAGGCTATCATGGTGTGACTTACATCGATGAGGGGCCAGCGCGGCTCGTACTTGGCGGTGTGGAGGTCGGCGGACGGAAGATCAAGGTATCCAAGGTCATCGTCGCCACTGGCGGCCGCTCGGCCGTTCCTGACGTCGCCGGTATTTCGGAGGTGCCGACGCTCGACAGCACGGCGCTCCTGGAGCTGAAGGCGCTGCCCGAGAGCCTGATCTTCCTCGGCGGCGGCTATATCGGTGTGGAACTCGCACAGATGATGGCGAGGCTGGGTACCCGCGTCACGATCGTGTGCCGCTCGCGGTTGTTGCCGCGCGCTGAACCAGAGGTGTCCGAGGCGCTCGCGAAGGCACTGCGCGCCGAGGGCATCTCGGTTGTGGAAAAGGTAACCTATGACGCCGCACGGCTGGACGGCAGCCGCACAGTCGTGACGGTAACGGTGAACGGTGCCGCCAGAGACCTGGCGGCTGATCACCTTGTCCTGTCGACTGGGCGCATTCCCAACACGGATGGGCTGGGGCTCAAAGAGATGGGTGTCGAGACTGATCAGCGGGGCGCGATCATCGTTGGCGATGATATGGCCACCACACGTTCCGGTGTATACGCAGCAGGCGACGTAACTGACCGGGATCAGTTCGTATACATGGCCGCTTATGGCGCCAAGCTGGCGGCGCGAAATGCGGTACTGGGAGGGAAGGAATGCTACGACAACGCCGCGATGCCGTGGGTGGTTTTCTGCGATCCGCAGATTGCAGGTGTCGGTCTGACCGAGGCGCAGGCTTACGCCGCAGGCTATGATGTCAAGACCAGTGTGCTTCCGCTTGAGAATGTTCCTCGGGCGCTCGCGGCACGCAATACCACAGGGCTGATCAAGTTGGTCGCAGACCGGGCTAATGACCGACTGCTCGGCGGTGTGATCATGGCGCAGGAAGGCGCTGATAGTATCCAGACACTTTCACTGGCACTGAAGTTCGGCATGACGACAAAGGCGCTCGGCGAAACCATTTTCCCTTATTTAACGACAGTCGAGGGGTTCAAGCTGGCGGCGCAGACTTTCGACAAGGATGTCGCGAAACTCTCCTGTTGCGCGGGCTGAGTCGCCGATTGGCACGCATTTCCTTTTTGCCGGTCAGTCACACCGCTCCACAAAGCGGCCGGGAGCATCACCGGCATCAAGCGCGAAGTCTCAGACCGGCACAAACCCGCCGGCGTCCAATCCGGCTCATTCGGGGTTGCCCGGACGTGCGATTCTGGTGTCCAGGCAATCAGCGCCCTCGGTCCCTGTGTTGCAGATCGACATGATACGGTAGCTTCCGTCGCGGCCTTGCTTGACCTCGAACGCGACAGTGTCGCCTTCGGAAAATCCAGTGAGGTCGACATCACCTGCGATATCGAAACCCATGGTCATCGCGCCCATGCCAACGCCGTCAATGGGGCCGTGATCGATGGTCAGGAAGTCCGATTGGCCCGCCACGGATTTGATCGTGCCCGTCGCACGGCCGATCCGCTCGCTGGCACCGGACATGTCAGAACTGGCCATCTCCGTCGGCGCGGTCTCGGCCGCCATCTCCATCGGCGCCTCCGCTGCCATTGTTTCGGCTGGGCGGACTTCCTGCGGGTTGCCGCAGGCGGCGAGACCGAGTGCGGCGAGGCTCGCGGTGATCAGGTTAAGGGTGTTCATGTCAGGTCTCCTTTTGCTTCAGTTAAGTCGGGGTGGGCGTCATCGGATATGGTTTCTGCGCCCGCGGAAAGCTGGAACCCGGTCCGGATATAGTAGATCGCCGGGATGACGATCAGGGTGAGGATCAGCGTCGAGGCCATGCCGCCCAGCATCGGCAGGGCGATCCGGCGCATGACGTCTGAACCCAGCCCTTCGGTCAGAAAGATCGGGGCGAGCCCTACCAGCAGCGTAAATACGGTCATCAGCTTCGGCCGGACGCGCATGGCGGCGCCGCGGCTAATGGCGGCAAAGAGGTCGGCATGTGTCCGGGGCTGGGCTTTGCGCACTTCGCCGTCGATATAGAGCAGCATGATCACAGCGGTTTCCGCAGCTATGCCGCCAAGTGCGATAAAGCCCACGGCGACCGCGACTGAGAGGTTGTAGCCTGCCAGCCAGACCGCCCATATACCGCCTATCAGGCCGAAGGGCAGGCTTGCCATGATGATCAGTGTCCGGTCGAGCCGTCCGAAATGCAGCATCAACAGAAGGAAGATCAGGGTGATCGCGGCGGGGATGGCGATCGCTAGGCGGGCATTGGCTTCTGCGAGTTGTTCGTACTGGCCCGAGAATGTCACGGCATAACCGGCGGGCAGCTCGACGGCTGCGGCGACGGCTTCGCGTGCTTCGGTGACATAGCTACCCATGTCGCGTCCGGCGATATCGACGAACACCCAACCGGTGAGCCGGGCATTCTCGGAGCGTATCATCGGCGGGCCCTCGGTATAGGCGATGGCCGCGAGTTCTCCGAGCGGGACGTGTGCGCCCGTTGGAGTGGGTACGAGGATCGTTTCGAGGTCGCCGGCGACTTCGCGGAAAGGCCGGTCATAGCGCAGGATGATGTCATAGCGTTCCCGGCCCTCGACGGACTGGGCGAGCCGCATGCCGCCGAGGGCGCTTTGCACCACGGTCTGAAAGGTTCCCATGTCGATATTGCGCCGGGCAAGTTCGCCCCGGTCGGGCGTGATCTCAAGAAATTTGCCGCCGAGCACCCGGTCGGCAAAGGCTGACCGCGTGCCGGGCAGTTTGGCCACGACCGCTTCGATGTCGCGGGCGATGCGCTCGATCTCCGCGAGGCTGTCGCCGGTGACTTTCACGCCGATAGGCGTGCGCACGCCAGTCGAGACCATGTCCATGCGGATCTTGATCGGGTAACCCCAGGAATTGACGAGGCCTGGCATCTGGAGGCGTTGGTTGAGTTCGTCCTGCAGGGCTTCCGGCGTCAGGCCGGGCCGCCACTCTTCTTTCGGCTTCAGGTGGACCCAGGTCTCGATCATGGTCAGCGGCGCGGGGTCGGTGGCCGTGTCGGCGCGGCCGGCCTTGCCGAAAACGCGCTCGACTTCCGGCACGGTCATTATCACGCGGTTCGTCTGGCCGAGGATTTCGCGCATCTTGGTCGCGGAGGCGCCGGGCAGGGTGATCGGCATGTAAAGGAGTTCGCCCTCGTAGAGCGCGGGCATGAATTCCGAGCCGATGCGCTGCGCAGGAACAATCACGCTGGCAGTGAGCGCAAGGGCGACGCCAACGGTCACCCACTTGAACCTCAACGCGAGGTGCAGGATGGGCTTGTAGGCCCATATGAAAAATACGTTCAGCGGATTAGCTTCCTCGCGCCGGAACTTGCCGCGCATCAGATGCAGCATCAGGACCGGTACCAGCGTGACTGACAGGATGGCGGCGAATGCCATGGCATAGGTTTTGGTGAAGGCGAGCGGGCTGAACAGGCGGTAGCTTTCACCGGTCAGTGCGAACACTGGCAGGAATGAAACGGTGATGATCAGGAGCGAGAAGAAGATGCCGGGACCGACTTCCTGCGCCGCCTCGATGAGGGCGGCGCGGCGGGCTTTCGCATCGATCCTGTCGCCAAGTTCTGAGAGCCTGCGGCTCGCGTTCTCGACCAGCACAATTGAGGCATCCACCATGGCGCCTATGGCGATGGCGATGCCGCCAAGGCTCATGATGTTGGCGGTGACGCCTTGCAGCGACATGATGAGGAAAGCGCCAAGCACGCCGAGCGGCAGGGTGATCACCGCGACCAGAGACGAGCGCACATGCAGTAGGAAGACAAGGATCACCAGCGCGACCACGATGCCTTCCTCGATCAGTTTCTCTTTGAGATATGCGACGGCGCCTTCGATGAGCGGGGCGCGGTCATAGACAGTGACGATCTCGACGCCGTCCGGCAGGCCGCGCTGGAGTTCGGCGAGCTTGTCCTTTACACGGCTGATGACCTGCAGAGCGTTCTCGCCATCGCGCATGATGACGATGCCTGCGACAGTCTCTCCTTCGCCGTTCAGTTCCACAACGCCGCGGCGCAGCGCCGGGCCTTCAATGATGCGCGCGACATCGCGCAGGAGGACGGGTGTGCCATTCTGTGCATAGAGAACCACCTCTTCAAGATCGGCGCGTTCATCAACGTAGCCGGACGAGCGGATGACGAACTCGGTTTCGGCCTGTTCGAGAACACGCCCGCCGACTTCGCTGGACGCCGCGCGCACTGCGTCCCGGACCCGGCCGATGGGTAGGTCATAACTGCGCAGCGCGTTGGGATCGATCAGGACCTGGTATTCGCGGACGAAGCCTCCTACCGATGCAATCTCGGCGACGCCTTCCACGCCGGCCAGTTCGAGCTTCAGGAACCAGTCCTGGAGGGAGCGAAGCTCGGCAAGATCAGTGCTTCCCGTCTTGTCGACCAGCGCATACTGGTAAACCCATCCCACGCCGGTCGCGTCCGGCCCGATCCGAGGGACTGCGCCATCGGGCAGAGCCGAGCCCAGACGCGAGAGGGCTTCAAGGACGCGCGAGCGGGCCCAGTAAAGATCCACATCGTCCTCGAAGATCACGTAGACAAAGCTTGTCCCGAACATCGAGGTGGCGCGTACGTCTTTCGTCTTCGGCAGGCCGAGCAGGTTCGTCGAGAGCGGATAGGTGACGAGGTCTTCGACGATTTGCGGGCTCTGACCTGGAAAGTCGGTGCGGATGATGACCTGCGTGTCTGTGAGATCGGGTATCGCATCGAGCGGTGTGCGCTCCACCGCCAGCCAGCCAGCAACCGCCAGCGCGGCGGCGAGGACGAGCACGATGAGCTGGTTCCGAACCGACCAGGAAATGAGGCCCGCAACCCAGGAACGAGACGGATCGCGGCCGGAGAGATCGTCTGGCGCGCTCATGGCTGGGTACCCGCCATCGGGTCAGGCCAGGCGACAGGCTCTGCCTGCCCATCTGTATACGGATTGCGCGGCGTCGTGCCTTCCTGCAGCCAGAGCCGGCCTGTTCCGGTCTCCTTGAACAAGGTGAGGCCCGCTTCGCGGTAATGGACAGGCGCGCCGTCGAGGAGCCAGGGTTCGAGCGCGGTCATCAGCCGGGCGAGATTATCCGCCAAGGCGGAGCCATCATCTGCCGTCTTCGCGGCGCGAAGGGCGGCCTCTGCCTCTTCGAGAACAGGCTCAAGCTTGGTCTGCGCAAAACGTGCGCGCAGCGTTTCGCCAAGGAAGAGGGCAGGGTCCACGAAGCGCGCATCGATCCGGTAGTTATCCGTCAGCGCTTCGTGGAAATAGAGCGCCATGTCCGTAAAATGATCTATATTCGCAAGTGTCGCCGCATCGACCGGCAGTTCCGACAGCGGCGTATCCGGTCCGGCCGTGACAGCGGCGGGCCCCTGCAGCTTGGCGAGACCTTCACGAAGGTTGGCCTCGCTGTCGAGCAGGAACTGGCCGCTCGCGACGACTTCGTCACCAGCGGTCAAACCCGACAGGATCTCCGTGCGGCCCTTGGCCTGGATGCCGGTCGTCACGGCCCGGCCCGTGAACCGTCCCTCTCCAAGTGCGATGATCACTTGTGTGCCACGGCTGTCCTGTAGCACGGCTTCGCTGGGCACAGACAGGTGGGACTTGCCGGGGATATCGATGGCGATGTCGGCATACGCGCCCGGACGAAGGAAACCGTCGGCATTGTCGATCTCAATGCGTACCTGGGCAGTGCGGGTTTTCGGATCGATGGTCGGATAGATATAGTCGATCACGCCGGTACCGGGCGCCTCTGGCGCGCTGGGGAAGGACAAGCGAACCGGGAAACCGGTCTCGATCAGCGACAGGTCCGTTTCCGGAACCGCCGCCATTATCCAGACGCCCGCATAGGATTGCAGGCGCAGGATTGGCGTGCCGGGTTTGACATAGTCGCCTTCGCGCACCTCGAGAGCCGCGACAGTCCCACCTGCTTCGGCATAGACAGGTACCCGCTCGATGACCGCACGGGTCTCGGCCACGCGGTTGATCGCGGCGTCCTGCATGCCGAGCGAGCGCAGGCGCTGGCGCACGGCGGCAATCCGCTTGTCGTTGCCGATGGCGAAGGCGTTGAGATAATCTTTCTGCGCGGCGATCAGGTCAGGGCTGTAGACGCGGTAGAGCAGAGCGCCCGGTCGGACCAGGTCGCCTTCGGCGCGCACGGTCAGAGTATCGATCCAGCCTTCGAGACGCGCGACGGAGACGTTTTCGAGACGGTCATTGGTCTCGACCGTGCCGAACGCGCGCAGCGAGCGCCCGAAGGCCGCGGTCTCTGCCCTGACCGTCCGTATCCCCATCGTCTGGATCATTTCCGGGGAAACGACAACGCCAGGTTCGGCGGCTTCATCTGCATAGACCGGTATGTAGTCCATCCCCATGAAGTCTTTCTTGGGAACCGGCGAAGTGTCCGGCTGACCCATAGGGTTCTTGTAATAGAGGATATCACCGCGCCCCGCGCTTGCGGTGGTCCCGCTGACCGGCACGAGGTCCATGCCGCAGATCGGACAGGAACCGCCTGCGTCTGTCGAGATATAATGCGGATGCATAGGACAGGTGTACGAGGCCGCCTGAGCGTCAGTTGAAGTCCCCGCGCCCGCAGAGCTGCCCTGGGAGCGCACGCCAGAGGCATCGCTGCAGGCGGCAAGCAGCGCGGCGGAAGTCGCAACGGTGAGGAGGAGAAGGCGGCGGTTCATGGTTGCACCAGAAGGGCGTTGATACGCGACGCGGCCCCCGCCCTGCGCGCCTCTTCGGCGGCGATATCCGCACGCAGTTTAAGGATCGCGATCTCGCCGTCGATGATCGGGGCATAGGTGCCGACGCCGGACTCGTAGATCGTCAATTGAGCGGCGATCTCGTCGTCCACGGCGGCGATGTTTTGCGCGAGGACCGCAATCGTTTCTTTCGCAGCCTTCCAGGCGGCTGTTTCGGCAGCGTACCGGGCGGCAGCGCTGCGGGCAGCAGCCTGATACTGCATTTCGGCGCTCGCCCGGTCGGCTTTCGCGGCCCGCAGTCGCGGCGCCTGACTGCGGCCGGACCAGAATGGAACGCTGAAGGTCACCATGCCTGAGACCCAGTCATCACCCGCAAAGTTGGCGCCCGCGTCGCGCTGCTGATAGGTCAGCTGCGCGCCCCAGTTGGGTTTCCAGGCCGCCTCTGCGCCGTCGATGGCGTAGCCTGCGACATCCATCCCGGCCTCGGCGACCCGGACGGCGTGAAAGTCGCGGGCCTCGCCGCTCCAGCTGGCAGGCTCGACCGGCGGCGCGGGGGTAGTCGGCACGAGACCTGTCAGGTCGACAAGGCGCGCATCGATTTCAGCCTCACGCTGCTTCAGGACGACGAGCTCTCGGGCGACGCGGGTGCGTTCAGCCTCGATCTCGGCGAGCCGGAAAACGGCAGGACGCCCAGCATCGATTTCGGCCGCGGCAACCTCTGTCAGTTCGTCATATTTTACGCGGCGGCTTTCTGCGAGTTCCTGCTGGCCGGCGATGCTTTGCTTCTCGTGAAGCAGTGCGACGAGTTCGCCGTGCAGCATCGCCAGCTGGGCGTCCCGCAGCCGATCGGTTTGCACAGCCATGGCGCGTGCCTCGCCGGATCGAGCCTCGCGGCCCGCACGGCTGGGAATGGCCTGGCTGACACCGACGGCCTTGTTGGTCGGGAGGAACGCGTTGAACGACGGATCGAAGATCGGGAAATTGTTGACGCCGAGCGAGACCACGGGATCGGGCAGGGCGGTCGCAGCGACGGCCCGCTCGCGGCCCGCATCAGCTCGTTGAGTGAGGGCTTCTATCGATGGATGCTGGCGCAGACGCGCATCGAGTTCTTCAAGCGATTGAGATGCGGCCGGCAGTGCGACTGCCGCGAGCGCCAGGGCTGCGAAGAGCAGCCCGTTTCTGAGTGGAGAATACATGGGAGTAGCGCCTTGATGGTTTGAGACGAGGGGCTAGACACCGCGTTTGCGGGCCGCTCCGTCTCAGATCTGCAGGCGCTGCTTCAGGGAAATCGGCGTATAGAGCGGTGGCGAAAAATTTCGCGGTGGACCGGTCGAGAGGACGAGGAGACGTGGTTCGAACTCCTCAGATCGTGCTTCCGCAGCGATCAGTCCCGGATCATCAAATACGTTGGCCGTCACAAGACCCAAGTTGTCCGGGGCCGGCGCTGCTAACATCAGCATGTCGCAATCGACGCATCCCGGGCAATCAGAAGGTGCTGAGGCGTTGCCCTTGTTATCCGAAGAATCTGTCGTGCCCTCGTTCACAGCGTCGTGACAGGGCGGTTCTGCGTGCTCGACCGTCGCCTGCGCACTTTGATGCCCGGTCAGACAGCATGCCATGACGGGCTGAGCCGCGAAAACCGCAATCATCAGGGTCATCAGGAGGCGGTAAAGCAGACGCATGAACCAACTTAGGACGATCTTTGTTAATATTTCAACGTTGAAGGCCCAACGTCACAGCAACGTGAGGCGATTTTGCGTTGACGAATACAAAGGCTTCATTGACGCGTCGGGCAACACAGCGGCGCAATTTACTACAGGCGAAACATGTCTTTTCGACTGTTCCTTGCAGTGCAGGGGTCCAGCAAACGGCGGTTCCCGACACGGCACGGCAAGCATGGGCAGTCTTGACTCCGCAACGGTTGCGCACGGCATTAGCTCTGAGGCTTCGATATGTGAGCGACGCCATCGAGGACATCAGAAGTCGCGCCTGCTTTGCCTTTTTCGCAGCAGGAACGCGTCTTCTCTTTTGCTTCAGGCGCCGACTTCATCATGTCGTCGCCGCATTTCATTGGATCTGGCTTCGCAGGCGCGGCTAGGGAGGCTGCGCGGATGGGTCGGAAATCGGGGTGACCCACCTTATGATGGGCGAAAGCGGGCATGGGCGCCATCAGTGCCAGTGTGGCAACTACGACGGCGGCGGAGAACTTTTTCATCACAAAGGTCCTTTGATGGCAGCTTTTGGCTGGTTGGATGCAGACTGACTGCCAGTCTGTCCTTTTGAATTCGAAGGACTGAGCCGATTGGTTACACTCTTTCTGGAAAAAGGCCCTGTATCGCTTGATCATGGCAAGCTCCGGAACAGGTACTTTTGGGTTCGCGAACCCGCGGCAAAGGTTTTGCGCCTGGCCTGTAACCTTTTGCTTTGAAACGCGAAGGAACCTTCAAGGACGCTGGTCTGGTGAAGGGCTCGTGACTGCAATCATGCTGTTTGTGCAAGAAGGTGGAAGTTTCGACGTCCATCTTTCGCTGCGAGAGACCAGGCCGAAATGTCGGCCTGTGCCTGTTGCAACAATCAGCACTGCGATACGGTCAGAAAATCAGAGGATTGAGGCGTGCGGGCGAATGAACCGATATGAACCTGAATTGCACGCACTGATGATGAAAAGCCTCGCCGGGGAAGAGTTTTCCTACAATGCGCTTCTCACCAAGTTGAGCAGCCTTTTTCGCTCGTTCTTTCGTCACAAGTTATTTGGCCACGATGAAGCAGCGGTCGAGGACCTTGTCCAGCAGACGCTGCTGGCAATTCACTTGAACAGGCACCGATATGATCCCGGTCGTCCCTTCACAGCTTGGGTCTATGCTATTGCTCGTTATAAAATGATGGATCATTTCAGGCGTCAGCCAGCTGGCCGGGTATTTGTTCCGGTGGATGATGTTGAGGGCCTCTTCTCCGCCGAGACTGCGGATCATTCAGACTCCAGTCGCGACATCGAAACGTTGCTAACGCAACTGCCGGAGAAGCAAGGCGGAGCAATCAGGCTCGTGAAGTTGGAGCAGCTATCGGTTCAGGAGGCGTCAGAAAGAATGGGTATTTCCGAAGCGGATATCAAAGTCAGCATTCACCGTGGACTAAAGAAACTCATGTCACTTGTTTCAAAGGAAAAGTTGCCGTGACAACCGACGATCTCGTAGCAGACCTTTCCCGCGGACTATCCGCGGTTCGCCCTTCGAGACATCGTCTGCGCCTGGCGGTGGCGGCGGTCGCAGGTTTGGCCCTATCGATGATCCTGCTTCTTCTGATTTTTGGTGTGCGCGCGGACTTTTCTCCGACTAGCGGTCCTGTTCTGTTAAAGGCTGTCTATGGTCTGACGGCTGCTGCTGCTACCGCGCCGTTCCTTCTGGAGGTGTCGCGTCCAAGCACATCGGTCGGACGAGAATTCTTGCCGATCTGGATATTTGCGGCCCTGAATGTTCTGGTGGGGATTCTTGTCATGGTGCTGACCCCGTTGGATTTGCGCATGAGCGCCTGGACAAGTGATCAGTTCCCAGAGTGCCTTTACAGGATTCCGTTACTTTCTCTTCCCATCGCTATGGCCCTGACGCTTGCCGTCCGTGGACTCGGCGCAACGCGCCTTGCGCTTGCTGGCTCTGCCATCGGAGCAGTTTCAGGCTCGCTGGCGGCCATTGTTTACGCCGGTTGCTGTCCGGCTGATTCAATTCTCTATGTTGTAAGCTGGTACCTTGCTTCAGTGTTGTTGTGTGCAGCAGCCGGTGCTGTGGTTTTGAGCAGGATGCTTAAGTGGTAGTGATCGAATTTGCTCGCCGTAGCAGCGGCGGCCTCAGGTGACCTGGTCGCTTACGACGCGGCCCACGAAGTCATCACGCGCAAATTGCACCTGCTAACCTCGCGGCTACCATAGTGAATCGGGGACTTTGCGATCCCAAAGCGGAAGATGCTTTGCTGATCGATCGCGGTATCAGGGATGACGAGAGACCTTGCAGGGCGCAACAGATACCTCTTCCTGGCACGGTTTCGTTCTGAGGCTGTCTGGCTGGTTCGGCTGGCAGCAAGATAATGTCGCATCAACGCTGCCGAAGCCTTCGGCTGCAGTTGATTGATCAGTCACTCCGGAACGAGCCAACAGCTACCCAACTGTTTCGAATCCACACGATTTTCAACATTGCAGTCCGCAGGGCGAGTCTGGAAAAGCCTGGGCGATATCATTGTCTTGCCGATCGGCTTAAGCGCGATGCGTTAATGATAACGGAGACAGAAGAGAGAGCCATCGCGGCAGCTGCGATCATGGGAGAGAGCAGGGTGCCGGTGAGGGGGTACAGGACGCCTGCAGCAATGGGAATGCCGGCAGCGTTGTAGGCAAAAGCAAAGAAAAGGTTCTGCCGGATGTTCCGCATGGTTGCCCGCGAAATAGTCCGGGCCCGTACAATTCCGCCAAGATCTCCCTTGAGTAGGGTGACGCCCGCGCTTTCGATGGCGACATCCGTGCCGGTTCCCATCGCGATGCCGACATCGGCGGCCGCCAGGGCGGGAGCGTCATTCACACCGTCCCCCGCCATGGCAACGACCCTTCCCTCGGCGATCAGGCGTTTCACAATCTCGGCCTTCTGGGCGGGTAGGACTTCCGCTTCAACAGCATCGATGCCAAGCGAGCGCGCGATTGCGTCAGCCGTCGTGCGGTTGTCCCCTGTTGCCATGACGATGTGCAGGCCTGCCGCTCGCAGCGCGCTCAGGGCAGCGGGCGTTGAAGGTTTCACAGGATCTGCAATCGAAAGCACGGCTTGTACTGCGCCTTCGACGGCCAGATAGATGGCTGTTGCGCCGTCCGTCCTGCGGCGTTCCGCAAGGGCTTGGAATTCGCCTGTGCTGATGCCGAGTTCATTCATGAACCGCTCGGCGCCAAGAGCGACCTTCTGTCCCTCGACGATCCCCACAACACCTTTGCCCGTCGGCGAATCGAAGTCTGAGGGTTCAGCGAGCGCCAGGCCCTTTGCACGGGCTGCGGCGACAATCGCCGCGGCGAGAGGATGCTCGCTGTGGCTCTCGAGACTCGCGGCAATGCGCAGGGCAGAGGTTTCATCCGCGCCCGGCATCATGTCGATGGCAACAAGAGCCGGCTTCCCTTCCGTGAGGGTTCCGGTCTTGTCGATCAGTAACGTATCCACTTTTTCCATACGCTCGAGCGCTTCGGCATTCCGGATCAGAACGCCAGCGCGCGCCCCGGCTCCGACACCGGTCATGATTGACATCGGCGTGGCAAGACCAAGCGCGCACGGACAAGCGATGATCAGTACCGAGACGGCGGCTATGAGACCGTAAGAGAAGGCAGGGTCCGGCCCGAATATGAGCCAGCCAAAGAAGGCTGCTATGGCGACAACGATCACTGCCGGAACAAACCAGCCCGACACTTGGTCGGCGAGGCGCTGGATAGGCGCGCGGCTGCGTTGCGCGTCGGCCACGAGATGGACGATCTGGGAGAGCATGGTCTCGCTGCCGACCCGCTGCGCTTCAACAATCAGGCTGCCGGTCTGATTGACGGTTGCGCCAATCACGCGGTCATTTACCGATTTGGTCACCGGCATTGATTCCCCAGTGACCATCGACTCGTCGATGGAGGAGCGCCCTTCGGTGACGACGCCGTCTACCGGTATCTTTTCCCCGGGCCGCACCCGCAGGCGATCACCAGCAACGACCGTCTCGAGCGGTACATCTTCTTCATTGCCATCCGCATTGATCCGGCGGGCCGTTTTCGGCGCAAGGTCAAGCAGCGCCCGGATCGCGCCTCCTGTCGCTTCCCGCGCCTGGAGTTCGAGCACCTGCCCGAGCAGCACCAGCGTGATGATGACCGCAGAGGCTTCAAAATAGACGGGCACGGTGCCGTGCGCCGAGCGCAATTCGGCCGGGAACAGGCCCGGCGCAATCGCGGCTATCATACTGTAGATCCAGGCCGCGCCGGTACCGAGTGCGATCAGCGAAAACATGTTGAGGCTGCGGTTTCTGACAGATGCGGCGCCCCGCGCGAAGAAAGGCCAGCCTGCCCAGAGCACCACGGGCGTTGCCAGAGCCATCTGGATCCAGGGATTGATCGTGGGCGGAATGAACCGGTCAATACCGAAGACGTGCCCACCCATTTCGATGACCAGCAGGGGTAACGACAGCACCACGCCGAACACAAAGCGCCGTTTCATGTCGCGCAGCTCGGGATTGGAGCCATCGCCTGCGCTGGGCGTCATCGGCTCGAGGGCCATGCCGCAAATCGGGCAAGCGCCGGGGCCGTCCCGCACGATCTCCGGGTGCATGGGGCAGGTCCACTGACTTCCTGCAGCTGCCATCTTAGCTGGTGTCGCGCTGGCATGACCGTGGCAGCCAGCCCCGTGGCCTGAGTGGTCATGCATATCCGCCTCATGCGCCGTGAAGGCATTCATGTAGGTGGCGGGATTTGCTTCAAACTTGGATTTACAACCTGCGCTGCAGAATACGACCTCGGCACCTTCATGAATGAGCCGGTGCGGGGTGTCTGCCTTCGGGGTCATGCCGCAGACCGGGTCGCGCGTCGGTGACGGATCCGCTGTTGTCGTAGTTTCGCTTGAGGACATGCCGAGCTCCTGCGTGTTTTTTGCTACGTTTTCAAATATACCCCTATACCGTATCGGTCAATTACCCCGTGGGGGTATAGTTGATCTTGCCGGCGCTCTTCAGCCATCGCCTAGGAACGGCCGGACGAGCTGACCTGTATAGGTTGAGGGATAGTCCGCTGCGTTTTCGATCCCAAGGTCGCCCGAGAAAAAGGGGCGATCCGCATCGAAGTGGGCCGTTCCGAGCAGCCTGTCCCAGAATGTCGTGAAGAGACCAAAGTTGACGTTGCCCTCAGCCGAAGATTTGAGGTGATGAAACCGGTGGACGGGCGCAAGTGCGAGCACATGGCGAAGCGCGCCGATCTTCATGTCGGTGTTCGAGTGCTGGAGGAGCAGCTGGACCGCCACCGCGAATGCAAGCAGTACGGCGACGTCCAGCGGCATGCCAGCGAGAATGAGCGGCGCTGTCCCTGCCATCAGTTCGATCGCCTGATGGACGGGATGTTTCATGAGGCCGTTGAAGCCGTACATTCGCGTAACGCTGTGATGCACCGCATGGAAGCGCCAGAGGAACTTGTTGTGATGGCTTGCCCAGTGAATGACGGTGATACCGGCGTCGGCGACAAGTATTGCAAGCAGCAGCTGAGCCCATAGCGGCCAGCTGCCGGGCCAGATCGGAGGGAAGGGTACGATGGCAGCCATGATCGGGATGAGGAGCACCGACACGGCAATCGAACCTTCATTGACGAGCGCGTGAAGTCCATCTCTCAAAGTATCGCCCTTTGGGTGGTTCCAGTCCTCATGGTACGGAATAAACCGCTCAGCAAGAAATGACATCGCGATTGCCGCGAGCAACAGCCCCGCAAGACTAGCTTTGGGCGCACCTGAATGCACGAGTGCGATTGCGGCGCCATTGAAGGTCAGCAGCATCAGCGGCGCATAGGTCCACTTGGTGATTTGCTTTAAAGTGGGCATGGGGATTCCGTTTGACTGCACGCAGGCGAGTGTCGCCTCATCTGATCACAGGGTAACGGGCGCGGCTCAGCCGTCTTGAACGATTCAACAACCTTGCCGCGTCGGGGCAATCCGGACTTCCAGGCCAGAAAGACCTGCGCCGGGCGAAACACCGAACCAGCGGCGCATGCGGCGCGTGAAATGGGATTGATCGGAAAAGCCGCCGGCCTCAGCCGCTTGAGCCAGACTTGCGTTGCCTGAAAGTGCGCGCGCTGCGCGCTGCAACTGCCGCCACTGAAGAACGTGGGAGATGGGCGCCCCGAATGTTGCATGTGACATCTGGCGCAGGCGACTGGGCGACACTCCAAGGTCGTGAGCAATCGAGCCTGGCGTGGCGGAGTCCGGGGCGCCATCAAGCAGCTGTGTCAGCGATCTCTCTGGCTGTGCGGATTGTTCTCCAATCGTGAAGACACCCATCAGGCTAGCCGGCGAGCCGGTTTCGTTGAACTCATCCAATGCGGCTGACAGGCGCGAACCTGCAAGGCTGAAGCCGCGTTCCTGACCCGAACCCGCTGGGGCGGCGCTTGCGCGGTCAAAGTAGATGCTCCGCAACCTTGTCTCGATTGGACCGATGGCGTGTGCACATCCCGACGGTATGATCACGTACTGCCGAGACGGGATGATCTGGAGCCTGCCGAAGCACTCGACTTCAAGCGGCCCATCGATCCCCGCAGTCAGCTGGTGAGCGAGATGGGTATGGGGCGCGTTGGCGCCCGCCACGCCTTCCAGTATCGCCCAACCGTCTCCGATGGTGAGCGAGCCACGCCAGCGCTCTGCCTGCATCAATGACTGTCACCTTCGGATATCTTGGCCGAAGACCAGTGTATGTGGACAATCTTCCAGTCTCCGTCCGTCTGTTTGAGGACCATCGTCTCCATCAGACGACTGTTGACGTCCTTGCCGCGGAACGTGCCGGTGGACACAGCTTCGGTCATGACTGTTGCAAGGCCTTCGCCTTCAAAAACGTGGCGGCTGAGGACCTTTGTCTCAACCGCTTTTGAGAACTCGATATCTGCGCCCATATGATGGGAGCGGTATTCTTCGAGAGAGCGCTCGATTCCGCCGCTCTCGGCGATCTGAATGTCTGGGGCCATCAAAGCGGACAGGGCGGCTGTATCGCCCGCATCAAGCGCCGCAGCAAAGGCATCGACGATCCCGGCAGGTGACCCTGGTGCTTCCGGGTGGGCGCTTTCATGGGCAGAGGCAGGGCCCGCAACACCCAGGAGAGCTGCGGTAAAGATGGCGATGATGTAGGTTTTCATTCGGGTTTCCTTATTCAACTGGGCCAGAAATTGTTGTCGCGGCGGCAATGATACCGAGAATCAGCACAAAGAGCACCGCATCCACCCGGAGCGTCGCCCGGAGGTTCGCCCGCCCGCTGACGGCATCAGTGGCGAGCTGGTGTGTGACACGGGTCATGTTGAGGGCGCCAAGTCCGAGGATCAGTAGTGCGGCCAGAAACTTAGTAGCAAGGAGCCGTCCGTATCCGGAGTTGAGCGCCGATGTCAGGTCGCCATTGATCCGCCAGAAAAGGTAGACGCCGGATACAAACAGCAGCGGCACGATGAACCGGGCGACACGGCTGAACGATTCCGCGCGGGCAAGAACATCTCGGTCAGTCAGCGCAGGGGCAGGCCAGAGCGTAACGGGCGCCGCCAGCCAGAAGCCGGCGATCAGGACATGGACCGCAACGACCCAGGGGGCGAGCCCCGGCGCCTCAAGACCTGCCGTATGCCCCGTGAGGCCAAAGCCTGCGCTGATGCTGACAGCTGCGAGCATCGGAAGGATACGACCTTTCGCTATGCTTGCCGCAAAGAGGAGGACAGCGCCCGCGAACAAGGCCAGCGCAGGCCTTCCGCCGCCGGCCCAGGTCCACCCGAACTGATCAAGCGACAGCGCCGCGCCGAGGCTGCCGCCCATCTGTGCGTTGAGAATGAGCAGCCGGATCAGCGTGGTGGCAGCCACCAGGGCGGCGAGCCATGTGTAGGCGCGACGGTTGGTGTGCAGTCCGAGCGCCCCGTGAAGCGCCGCCCCGATCGCTGCGAGGCTGGCGCCATACAGCAGGATCTTGGTTGCAAGATTGGCGGCGTCCAGCAGGGGCATATGGGTCCGGCCTATTTCAGTTCGAAAGTCGATTTGCCGGTCATCGGATGACCATCCTTCGACATCGTACGCCATTCGACGGTGTAGAGACCTGGCGCGAGTTCCGGCAGCGGCACCGTGAATGTGGCTGCCGGTGCTTTTGGCGGCGTGAATCCGAGATCGACCTTTTCTCCGGCCTGTGTCTGGATAGAGAATGATATCAGACCGACCGGCTGGCTGAAGCTGAACGAGAAGTCTGCAGGAGCGGAGTCGATGACGGCCGCATTCTCGATGCTCGTCGATTTGACACTGATGTGGGCAAGCGCGGGAGCAGCTGAGAGAGCGAGCGCCAGAAGTGTTGCGGCGATTAATTTGGGCGTGTGCATGAGATGTCCTTTCCGGACCGAGAGTTTCAATTAGATACGCTTCAGAACCAGAGCCTGATGCCGGTGACGAAGGAGAGGGTTTCTGTGTCTCCTCCACGGGCCCGGACAAAGCCGGCGGTCTCGCCGGTCGAGGCTTGCCAATTGACCCCGACATAGGGCGCGAACTGACGATCGAACTCATAGCGAAGGCGCAGGCCAAGTTCCGCTGTCGATAGTCCGGCGCCGGTTTCAAGTTCGGGCACATCTTCAGCCGCGAAGTTCAGTTCCGTGCGCGGTTGAAGCACGAGACGCTGGGTCAGCAGGAATTCATACTCGGCTTCGAAGCGGGCAGAGAGATCACCTTCTTCACTAAGGAACACTGCGCCGTCGACTTCGAACCAATAAGGGGCGAGACCCTGGATTCCGGCTACCGCGTAAGTGCGGGAAGGGCCCGGCTCGAAATCATGACGCACACCTGCCTGCAGGTCGAAGTACCGCGCGACGGGCCGGGACCAAAGTGCCTGCAGTTCGGTTTCTTCAAAACTGCCAGCATCCAGATCATAGTCGATCTCGGATTTTATCCAGAGCCGGTTCTCGTCCGTACCCCACCACCCCTGACCCTCCAGAAGAAGAGCGGGAGAGCCCTCGCCTGATTGGTATTCGAACCGGTCGGCGAGGATCATGTAATTTGTCCCTCCGCCATGTTCTTTTTTCAGGGCATCCTGAGACGCCTTGAATTCATTCTTATCCCAATAGGCTTCGGCCTGCGATCCAGGTACGGGCGTCTCCTGAGCAAAGGCAGGCGCTGCTGCGAGCGGTGAAAGCAGGATAATCGTCGCAATCATCTGAGCGCGGGTCATTAACGGTGTCCTTCGTGGCTCATGCCCGTCATTGGGGCTTCTTTTGGCGGAGGCTCGTCCGTCGGCAGAGTAGACGAAGTCATGTGATCCCTGTGCGGAGCATCCATGCCAGCCGCCGCACTTCGTGGGAGGACGGAGACGACCTGCATCATGCCAGCATGCATATGGAAGAGCAGGTGGCAGTGAAACGCCCAGTCTCCGACATGGTCCGCTGTCACGTCAAAGGACAGGCGCTCGGCAGGTTTGACGGTGACCGTGTGCTTGCGCGGCTTGTGATCGGTGTCCCCGACAACGAGATCGAAGAACATGCCATGCAGATGGATCGGGTGCGTCATCATCGTATCGTTAACGAGCGTCACGCGCAGGCGTTCGCCTTCATGGAAGATGATCGGACCGGTAACCTCGCTGAGCTTCACGCCGTCGAAGGACCACATGTAGCGTTCCATGTTGCCGGTGAGGTGGATCTCTATCTCGCGGCCCGGCGCCCGTGTGTCGGGGTTGGGTGTGAGACTCCTCAGCTGTGAATACCGGAGCGCCCGGTGCGGGACTGATTCGAGGCCCAGCCCCGGCTCATCGATCCGGCTTACCTGAACCATGGCGACGTTATCCACACCGGCGCCCATCCGGTGTTCATGACCCTGCGGGACTGACACAGCCATGTCCATCGCGCCGTGATCCATGCCGGGCATGGCGCTATGGTCCATGCCGGCCATTGAGCCGTGATCCATGGATGCCATGTCCATGCCCATGTCGCGGTGGGTCAGAACGGGCGGCTCGCGCAGGAGAGGCGCGGTGGCAACCAGGCCCGCCTCGGGCGCCAGAGTGGCGACCACCTGACCGGACCGGTCGATCGATTCCGCGACCAGCGCAAACGGCCGCGCTCGGGTCGGACTGACAATCACGTCATAGGTCTCCGCCACCCCGATCTGGAACTCGTCGGTCTCCACCGGTTGGACATTGAGCCCGTCAGCGGCAACCACCGTCATCGGCAGTCCCGGAATCCGGAAATTGAAGATCGTCATCGCCGAGGCGTTGATGATCCGTAGCCGGATGCGTTCACCGGAATTGAAGATTGCAGTCCAGTTGTCTCGCGTCGCATGACCATTGATCAGGTAGGTATAGACCGAGGCCGTGACATCCGAGATATCGGTCGGCGACATGCGCATGGCGCCCCAGGAAGTCCGGTCGGCAAGCGCTGTGCCGAGACCGTCTTCACGGGCGTCCTTCAGGAAGTCACCAACCGTGCGCTGCTGGAAGTTATAAACGGCCGCATCTTTCTTCAGGCGGGCAAACACCTTGTGCGGATGCTCGAACGTCCAGTCGGACAAAACAAGCACATACTCACGGTCTGCTTCGACGGGATCGGCGCCGGCAGGATCGATGATCAGCGGGCCGTAATGGCCCAGCTGTTCCTGAAGTCCGGAATGGGAGTGATACCAGTAGGTGCCGCTCTGCGGGACCGCGAACTCATAGGTGAAGGTCGACTTCGGCTTGATGCCGGGGAACGAAACACCGGGCACACCGTCCATATGGAAGGGCACCAGAAGCCCGTGCCAGTGGATCGATGTGTCTTCGTCGAGGGTATTGTTGACCTTGAGGGTCACCTTCTCGCCCTCGCGGAACCGGATAAGCGGCCCGGGCAGTGTTCCGTTGATCGTGATGGCATGGCCGGAGCGGCCTGCTATCTTTACGGCGCTGTGGCCGATGGTCAGGTCAAACGCGTTACCGCGTGTTTCGAAGATGCCTGTGTTGCCAGCATTGGCGCTTCGCGCCCAGGCGGGCAGGAGGGACGTGGAGGCGGCGAGCACGCCGCCAGCGGCGGCCGTGCGGAGGAGACTGCGTCGTGTGAACATGTGATTTGCCTTGTCGAAGGGGAACTGAGTCCCTGCGCAGGGCCGGAGCAGCGCAGGGACCTCACCAATTAGTGCTGTGAATGGTCGGCGGCTGGCTTGGCGGCATCCGTCGCGGCGGGCGCAGCTTCTGGCGCCATGCCCGGCATCTGCGAGTGGTCCATGCCTTTCATGTTGCCGTGATCCATGCCGGGCATTGTGCCGTGATCCATTCCCTCCATCGCGCATGGCTTGCCGCTGGCTTCGGCGGCCGACATGGCCGTCTCGTGCATCTTGCCCATGCAGGCGTCGTGCAGGCCCTCCGGGGCATCGAGCGAACACATCGCTTCGATCCGGTAGGATTTTGACTTTGCATCTTCCGCTAGGAGGAAGTGAACCCGGTCGCCGGCCGCAAACGCCGCAAGGTCAACGCCTTTCGCGGCCTTGAAGTCCATCGTCATGGCGTCCCAGTCCAGCGCGGCGATGGGGCCGTGGTCGATCGTGGCTTTCGAGGTTTTGACATCGAGGGCGGTCACTGTCCCTTCGCCCACTGGAAGGCCGCAATGATCCGTGTGCTGCATCGATGCGGCTGAACTGCCGGCTTCCAGAGCAAATGCGGGGGCGGCAGAAAGTACCATCGCAAGCGCGAGGATTGAATGAAAGAGTTTCATGGGTAGATATCCTGTGATTGATCAGCTTGAGCAGAGAGCGCCAAGAGCGCTCACTTCAGTTGAGTGAGACCAGTCGCGCCGACCAGAGGCTGGCGCACCGATCATCTCAGGATCAATTCTGCAGGCGTATTTTCAGAGTTACGAGCGAAGGGCTCGGCCGAGGCGGGCCTCGGGTTGGTTCAATTCTCAAGTCAGCGAGTTGGAACACTCCGAGTGTCTCAGTGACGGGCTTCGCGGGTAGAATAGCGACGTCGGCCGGAAACGGGCTGACCGACTTGGTTAGGGAATCGGCCGGTAGGGCAACTGCTTCGCACCCGGTGCAGTCATGACCCTGATTTTCGGACTCTCGGTCACAATGGTCAACGTCTGGCACCTCAACAGCGACCGTGTGACCGGCGTGCCCAGTCGTTTCGGCCACTGCGACTTCTGGCCCGGTGAGCGCTTGTGCGACGGAAGCGCATGCACACGCGGCGTGGCAGCCGCCCAACACGAGCAGGGTGAGGGCAACTATCGCGCTACGGATCGAATCGACCATGATGCGTTGACCAGCCTTTATCTTCTCGTTATGTATACCCCCAAGAGGTATATGTCAAATGCAACACGCGCCGCCTAAATCAGTTGTAACCCGGTTAAAGAGGATTGAAGGCCAGGTACGCGGCGTGTCCGGAATGGTCGAGGATGGCCGGTATTGCATCGATATCCTGACCCAAGTCCAGGCAATCAAGGCTGCACTTGGGAAGGTCGAAGATGAGCTCCTGAAGAACCACGCGGCTCACTGTGTGGAAGAGGCCATCCGGGAGGGCGATGCCGAGAGCCAGAGGCAGAAGTTTTCTGAGCTTGTGGATTTGTTCGGCAGGTATCGAAGCTGATTGAACGGTCCATACATGCGCTGGCTATCCGGCAAAGATCAGAAAGCGCGTGAAATCACAATGACGCCGATCAGGGCTGCCAGAAGAAAGCTCAGCTGACGTATCATATCCGGCTTTGGAACCAGACCTGAAAGCGACGTGGGAACCGGCATGGGTTTGAGTGCCGATACATTGGCGCCGCCAGTATTTCCCAAGGGGACCCAGCCCGCAATGAATCCGGGCACAGTGGCGGCCAGCCGCGTGATCTGGCCCAGGATCTCGCGCCTATCCTGCCTTTTTTTGCGGCAACACGAAGCATCCAGGCGTGAACCGTTATGTGCGGCAGCAAAAACTGCTGGCCAAGGACGTGCGCGATCTCAAGGTGGGAGAAAGCGGCGTCATGATTTCCGGCTCGGTAACTGGACTTCGCCGCGTTAAGATTTTGCGTGTAAGCGGCGCGAAGCTCGGGGTTCATTGCGGGTCCTCTTCTGCACTGAGCGCTGCATTTTCACGCGCCTTGCAAGCCCGGTAAAGCACGAGCCGAGCCGAACGGTGAGACCTCATCCGGCCGGCAGGCCGGGGCCCGCAGGAGGCTTGCGCGTCAACGGTCGGAGCGTGTGTTTCAGGCTGCTGCGGTATCGTGGTGGTCGCGCACGCGCTCAGCGCAAGGAGCGCCGCTGACGACAGGATTGCTTTCATTGAAAAACCCTCTGCTTAGAAAATCCGAAATGGCCGGCGATGCGTTGCGCGTCTTCCGGAAGAGATTTGGTGAGCACTGTCGTCGTCATTTCAGCGGCCTCCATCAGACGTGAGCAGGGCTCTGTTCATCGCGATAGGCCAGCAGCCTGAGGGCGTTGCCAACGACGATCAGCGTTGAACCTTCGTGCAGAAGAATGGCAGGGCCGATGCCGACGCCGAAGAGCGTCGCTGGAACAAGAACGGCCACGACACCAAGACTGACCCAGAGGTTCTGGCGAATGTTCCGGCTGGTCGCGCGGCTCAGCCCAACAGCAAATGGTAGTGTGTCGAGATTGTCCGCCATCAGGGCGATGTCGGCGGTTTCCAGAGCGACGTCAGAGCCCGCCGCGCCCATTGCAATTCCGACATTCGCGTTCGTCATTGCCGGGGCATCGTTGACGCCGTCGCCAACCATCGCGACACCGCCTTGCTGTTTCAGTTCCTTGATCTTTGCGACCTTGTCGTCCGGCATCAGGTCTCCGAACGCCTCGTCCAGTCCGAGATCGCGGGCGATGGCGTTGGCGACACGGTGATTGTCGCCGGAGATCATCATCATCCGCGTGATGCCCAGCTTTCGTATCTGCGCGATCACGCGTTTGGTGGCGGGACGGGGCGTGTCCATCAGGCCGATGGCGCCCAGGAAGCGGCCGCCCTGCGCGACCACCATCATCGTGCGGCCCGTGTCGAAAAGCGTGTCCACTTCCCGCGCGAGCGTTTCGGGCATGGCAGGACCGCTTTCGCCGTCGAACATCGCAGGCTTGCCGATCAGGACGAGTTCGCCCCCGACCATCGCGCTGACGCCCTTGCCGGTGAGGCTTTGGAACTCTGCCGCCTCCGGACCTTTCGGAAGATCCTTCTCGCGTGCCGCCGCTACGATAGCACGCGCAAGGGGATGATCGCTGAAGGCCTCCACAGCGGCGGCGGTCGCCAGCAGCGCGCGCCCGTCGGCTCCTTCGAAGGCAACGATATCGACGACCTTGGGCTCACCGATGGTCAGCGTGCCGGTCTTGTCGAATGCGATTGCGTTCAACCCGCCAAGCGCCTCCAGCGGCGCACCGCCCTTGATCAGTACACCGCCATTTGCTGCCCGGGCGATACCGCTGAGGATCGCGCTCGGCGTGGCAATCGCCAACGCGCAGGGGCTTGCTGCAACCAGAACGGCCATCGCGCGATAGAAGCTTTCGGAGGGTGCCTCGTCCAGGAAAAGCCATGAAAACCCCGTCAGCACCGCGAGGGCGATGACCAGCGGCACAAAGATCTTCTCGAAGCGCTTGATGAACGTCTGTGTCGGGGACTGTCGTGTTTCGGCTTCAGAAACGAGTTTGACAACGCGGGCGAGCGCAGACTCAGACGAGAGCCGCGTGACGTAAATGTCGAGACTGCCGCTCCCGTTGATTGATCCCGCGAAGACCTTGTGCTGCGGCCCGGCTGCCTCGATCTCGGCAACCGATGTGCCGGGCAGGGGGCGTTTGTCGACCGGCGCGCTTTCGCCGGTGATCGGCGCCTGGTTGACGCTGCTTTCGCCGGCAGTCACGACCCCGTCCACCGGCAGCCGCTCGTTGGACCGCACGACAACGATGTCGCCAAGCTGAATGTTTTCGATGCGCATCTCGACGGTCTCGCCATTGCGCCTGACGAGGGCGGAGTCAGGGGCGAGCTCTGCCAGCGCCTGGATGGCCCGCGTCGCGCGGCCCATTGCATAGTGTTCGAGCGCGTGTCCCAGGCTGAATAGAAAGAGCAATAGCGCTCCTTCGGCCCAGGCGCCGAGGATGGCGGCGCCGGCAGCGGCGACGAGCATCAGGAAGTCGATCTCGAACTTTGCGTCCGCGACTTTCTCAATTGCTTCTTTCAGTGCGAAGAAGCCGCCAAAGATGTAAGCGCCGACGAGCAGGAGGATGGAAAGCCAGCCAGGGACAATGCCGAGCTTTGGCCCCAGCCACCCAACGACCAGCAAGGCGCCGCAGGTCAGGGAAAATATCAGCTCGAGATTGTCGGATTTGCCGTGATCGTGCTTGTCGGGCGCATTCGGTTGATGTGTGGCAGGTTCAATTGACATGGTCGCAAATCCTGACGGGCTGATCCCCTGGCTTGTGAACAGGGGCGGCGCTGGTTGGGCGCCGCCCCTCTGATGCTATTCCGCCGGTATGGCGGGGCGCTCATGTTTGCCCTCGACCAGCGAGTGGTGCCCGTCCGGTTTGGGGGCAAACCAGCGATGGAGCGCCGGCACCACCAGCAACGTCAGCAAGGTCGATGAGACGAGGCCGCCGATCACCACAGTGGCGAGCGGGCGCTGCACTTCGGCGCCCACGCCGGTGGCGAAGAGCAGCGGGGCGAGGCCGAGCGCCGTTGTTGCCGCCGTCATCAACACCGGAAGTGCCCGCAGACCCGCAGCTTCGATGGCGAGGTCCTCGAGATTGCGTCCGGCCCTTGCAAAGTCATCCATGAAGCTGACCAGCACCATGCCGTTTCCAAGGGCGATGCCGAACAGGGCGATGAACCCCACCGTGGCAGGCACAGAGACAGGCAACCCGGCAATCCAGAGCGCCAGTGCCCCTCCGGTCAACGCCAACGGAATGTTCAGCAGGATAAGCACCGCCGACATCAGCCGCCCGAACGTCAGGAGGAGGATCAGGAAAACGATGCCGAGCGTAATCGGGATCACGACCGCAAAGCGCGCATTGGCTTGCTGTTGCAGTTCGTACTGTCCACCCCACTCCACACGATATCCGGCAGGCAGGTCCAGACCCGCCGTCACGGCCGCCTGAGCTTCCTCAACATAGCTTCCGATGTCACGGTCCCGCACATTGAGCTGCACGGTGATGAACCGCTCGCCATTCTCCCGGGTTATCTGGCGAGGCCCAACGATCTCCCGGATATCAGCAATGCTCTCCAGGGGAATGCGTGCACCGCTGGAAGACTCCAGGATAATGCGCCCGATGGCTGCCGGCGTGTTGCGGCCGGCTTCGTCGTAACGCACCACCACCGGAAATTGCCGGACACCCTCGAAGACGACGCCCGCTTCGGCGCCGCCGACGCCTGACCGCAAGGCCTCAAGCGCTTCTTCGATGCTGAGGCCGTAGCGGCCAAGCGCAACCCGGTCGAGCGAGACGACAAGCTGCGGCGCGCCGGTAATCTGGTCGGCCTGGACATCGCTGGCACCAGGAACCTCCTGAAGAAGGGATTGAAGGGCTTGCGAGCTTTCGAGAAGCACTTCGGAATCAGGTCCGAAAATCTTCACGGCAAGTTGTGCTTTGGTACCGGTCAGTAGCTCATCGATGGACATGGCGATCGGCTGGCCGATATTGACCCTCACCCCGGGGAATGCGCTGAGATTGTCTGAAATCGCTTCACGCAACTCTTCCGGATTGAGCCCCTTGCGCCATTCCTTTCTGGGTTTCAGCGCAACAAATGCTTCGATACTGTTGACGGGGTCGGCATGGGCGCCAACTTCGCCCCGCCCGATCCGGCTGACGATGGAATCGATTTCGGGAAACGCTTCCATAAGCCGTTTCTCGATCCGGGTTGATGTGGCGCTGGCTTCCGTTAGCGAAATGGAGGGCGCCATGGCGACCCTCAGCAGGATGTCACCCTCTTCAAGCGCCGGTGTGAACTCCGACCCCAGGCGTGTCGCCGCAAGGCCGCCAGCGACCAGCAGGACGCCTGCCAGGGCAAGAGCAGCAATCCGTTGGCGGACGAAAAATGCGGCGAACGGTTTGATGATCCTGGTGAGCCGGCTGTCGCCCGCAGTCTGGGCCGATCGCGACGGCCGCATGAGGCCAAGGGCCATTGCCGGCGCAATCAACGCTGCGTAGATCAGCGATCCGGTCATTGCGAGCGCGGCCGAGGCCGCCAGCGGCCGGAAGGTTTTGCCCTCGGTGCCTTGCAACGAAAATAGCGGCAGGAACACGATGATGACCACCGCTACGGCCGCGATCAGCGGTGCAATCACTTCTGCGCTCGACCGTGCGACCGTCATTCGGTTGTCCTCACCCTCCGGTCTTTCACGGAAACCGCGCGCAACGTTCTCCGCGATCACGATGGCCCCATCGACCATCATACCGATGGCAATGGCGACCCCTCCGAGCGTCATCAGATTGGCGCCGATGCCGAAAACGTTCATCGCGATGAACGCAAATCCGACCGAGAAGGGGATCGAAAACACGACGACCAGGCTTGGGCGCCAGCCGCCAAGCAGCAGGAACACGACAATCGCAACGAGCAGGCCGCCTTGCCACAGTGCTGTCGTCACCGTTGCAGCGGCTTTTTCCACAAGGGTACCCTGGTCATAGTAGGGTATTGCGCGCACGCCGTCGGGCAGGGAGGCGTTGATTTCATCAAAGCGCGCCTTGGCGTTCTCGATGACATCGGACGTGTTGCTGCCATAGAGTTTGAGGACGAGACCGGCAACCACCTCGCCTTCGCCGTTCGCCGTGGCCATACCCTGGCGAACGGCGCCGCCGATTTCGACCTCTCCCAGATCGCCAACCCGGACGGTGCGTCCGTCGACTGTCTTGACCGGCGTTTCCACGAGATCGGCGATCGTTGTCGCCAGACCAACGCCGCGGACCGTGTATTGCTCGGCGCCCAGCTCGATGAACTGCGCACCTGCCGTTCTGTTGGCGCTCTTCAGGGCGTCGATCACTTCACTGATCTGAATGTCCTGCGCGAGCAGTGAATCCGGATCGAGGTTGACCTGGTACTGCTTCTCATAGCCGCCAAGCGCCAGGACTTCGGTAATGCCTTCGACCGACTGGAGCGGGTACTTGATCATCCAGTCAGCGATTTCGCGCATTTCAACCAGCGACCGGGTGCCGGAGTCATCAACGAGCCGGAAATACATGATGATGCCGAGGCCGGTCGAAATCGGTCCCATCTTCGGCGTACCAAAGCCTTCGGGAATAGCCTCGGCAGCTTCTCCGAGACGCTCGCCCACAACCTGGCGGGCAAAATAGACGTCTGTGCCGTCCTCGAAATAGATGTTGAGTACGGATAATCCGAAGTTCGATGTCGAGCGCATTTCCCGGACCTTGGGCAGGCCGGACATGGCGGTCTCGATCGGAAAGGTCACATACCGCTCGACCTCCTCCGGGGAGAGGCCTTCGGTCTCGGTGAAGATCTGGACAAGCGCGGGAGACGGATCCGGAAAAGCGTCAACCGGCAGACTGCGGAAGGCAAAAAGTCCGCCCAGGGTCATTGCGATGACAGCAATCGCTGCCAGCAGGCGTCCGCCTGCAATTCTGTGCATGAGGTTCAGCATGGGGTGGGGTGTCCTTAGTGGGCGTGGCCGTCGCCGAAAGCGTCTTTTTCAAGCTGCGCTTTCAGGGTGAAGGCACCGGCCGAGACAAAGCGCTCGCCTTGCTCCAGCCCGTCGAGGATTTCTGTGAGACCCGCGCTGGCGCGGCCCGGCTTTACTGGTCGCGGCGCAAATCCACCTTCGACGGGGACAAAAACTGACGGTTTGTCCTCGACAACCACGATCGCATCGGACGGAACATGCAGCGTGCGGCCGGATTCGCCGACCGAGATTTCGGCGGTAACGAACTGGCCCGGGCGGAGGCGGCTTTCCGGGTTGTCTACGATCACGCGCGCCGTGCTGGTGCGGGTCGTTTCGCTGATAACGGGGAGTATCAGCGCAATCTTGCCGCGGGCGGCTTCCGCGCCATCCCGCGTTCGCAGGATGACTGGCTGGCCAGTTTCAATTGCGCTGGCATCATCCTTGTAGACCGCGATGTCTGCCCAGAGTTGGCTGTCATCCACAATGATGAACAGCGCCTCGCCACCTGCTTCAACGCTTGAACCAATCGAAACACTCCGGGAAATGACCGTGCCGCCGAGAGGGGCAATGAGGGCTGCGTTGGCCAGGGAGCCATCCGGTGCTTGGCCGAGCCGCTCAAGCACGCTATCGCTGATTCCGACGGCGTGGAGCTTGTTCTCCATCGCTTCCCGTTCGGCGCGGGCGCTGATCAGGGCGGCTTGGGCGGCATCCAGTTCAGCCTGCGACGTAATCTTGTCGGCAAACAGACGCTCTTCACGGGCAAACTGCGAGGCCGCAAGGCTTTCTGCGGATTTCGCTGTCAGGAAGTCCGCCTTCAGACCGGCGAGTTCGCGGCTGGACAAGACAGCAAGGCGTTCGCCGCGCTTGACCTTGTCGCCTTCGCCCTTGTCCAGTCTCGAGACCAGGCCGCTGACGGGCGCAGCAACCTGCGCCACCCGGTCGGCATCAAAACGAAGCTCTGCTGGCAAAGAGAGCGTTTCACTGAGCGGTCCGGTCTCCGCCGGTGACAGGGCGATCCCGGCTTCAGCTGCGGCAGCCTTGTCGAGCAGAACAACGTCACCGTTCGCTTCGTCGCCATGATCGTCATGATCGTCATGACCTTCTTCTTCGCCGTCGGCATGGCCTTCCTCTTCAGAATGCCCGTCTTCTTCTTCGGCGTGATCGTCATGATCCGCGTGCTCGTCGGTTGTCGCTCCGGCGACCGCTGCAGCATCTGCGCGGGCCGTGTCACCGGAACCGCCGCAGCCGGCGAGCGTCATGGCCAGCACCAGTGCCAGCCCAGTCAGTTTGGGGTCGATCATTGTGTGTCTCCGTCAAAGGGGGCCGCGCCGATCAGGCTGCGGAGCAAAAGGTCTGCCGCGCGCGCATCCCGGCGGGCGGCAATGGTGGCCTGGCGCACGTCGATCAGGGCCGCGCGCGCCTGGAGGGTGGTGGTGAGGTCGAAACGGCCGATCGCGTAACCCTGGTCAGCGGCTTCGAATGCGGCTTCTGCCTCTGGCAGCGCCTCTTTGGTGAGAATTGATAGCCTCGTGTTCGCCGCGCGGGCGGTAGCGGTGGCTGCCGCCTGTTCGGCCCTGAGCCGCGCCTCGACCGCTTCGGCAGAAACCTTTGCGGCGTCGCCGCGAAGACGGGTCGCCCGAACGGTATCGCTGCCGCGGTCAAACAGCGGCAGAGGCAAGCTCAGCCCGGCAACGAAAGCGCTATCGCCTGTCGCTTCGAACCGGCGGACCCCACCTGAAAGTGTGACGTCCGGAATAGCTTCAGCCCGGGCGCGCTTGAGTTCGGCCTCTCTGGCGTCCACCGCAGCCTTGGCGGCAGCCAGGTTCGGATGAGGCGCCGTACCCGATTGGGCGGCGGCAATGATCTGGAACTCTGAGGGAACGGCAAAACGCAGATCGGCTTCGCCCCAGAGACTTGCGAGCGCATACGCCCTCGCCTCGACTTCGCCCCGGGCCAACGCCGCTTCGGCACGTAGGCTCGCGGCGTCTGCGCGGGCGCGGGCAAGCTCAGGAGGCGCCGCAGCGCCCGCCTCCACCCTTTTGCTGACGGTTTCTGCCAGGGTTGAGCTGAGGTTTGATGCCTCATCGGCGAGCCTTGCCGCTTCGGACGCGGCGACCAGGTCGGCATACGCAAGCGCTGCCTCGCGTTCGGATTCGCGAAGGATGACAGCGCATTCAGCAGTCCCCAGCGCCGCCCGGGCGCGGGCTGCGCGTTCTTCCAGGCCCCGCTTATTGCCCAGCCGGAAGGTCTGTTCGACCCCGAATGTTGTCTCGGACTGGTCGAAGCCGGACAGGGCGCCGCCGCCGGAGAAGTTCTCGAAATCTGCGGTGAGCGTTGGATTGAGCCACCTGCCGGCCTGGTCCGCATCTGCATTGAGCGCGCGGGCTTCAAGTCCGGCGGCCCGTATATCCGGAGATGTTCGGCGGATTTCATTGAGCGCCGCCTCAAGCGTCAGGGGCACATCTGGAGAGAGCGCGCTCGGCGCGGCAACATGGTCTGGCATGCAAGGGCTTGCAGAGGCGCTGCCTGCCGCGACGAATGCGGCGAGGGCGAACGCCGGGGCGGCAAGCGCGCCCCGATAAAGGAATGTCATGGAAAGATTTGATCCTCAGGCTGATGTCTCGGCAGGCACCGGACGCGAAGGACGCATCCGGAAACGGTTGCAGAGGATCAGGCCCGAGGCGGACGCAGCAGTTCGTAGGGCGGGGCTTTCAACACAGCAGTGTCGGGCTTCAACGAAAAACGTGGGCTCGTTGTAATCAGGTCAAAGGTGACGCCTTCGTTGGCACGCCAGATGGGATGATGGCAGGCGCCGCAGGTGTGCACAGCGTGCTCGTGCCCGCCGGATGGGTCGGAATCTTCCGGCGCCGCCGTATCAGCCGTGTGATCGACATAGCAGATCGTTGACCGCTCGGCGGCGTGCGCATCTTCCGCCAAAGGTCCGGCAACGAAGGCCAGCGCAACAAGCGCGGCCATTAAAAACCGGAACCAGGAAGACGCGACTGTCAGCACCATAATGCCCAGATAGCATCGAATAGTTGTGTTTGCATGAAAAATTTGCGGCAAGCCGTTTTGCCGCACGCGCTGGGTCAGCTTGCGAGATGTAGGCCGCACGGGCGCATTTCTGCGGCTTGCAACACTATTACACACCGACAGCTGTAATAAAGTATCGTAGCGTTGGCTTGGTTGGCGCATGTTTGCCTATCTTCGACATCACTGCAGTGCAGCGCCTCGCGCAATTGTTATGGCTGGCTTCGACCCGGACGCTTCCGGAATGAACCCGGCAACATTTTTTGCAATAGCGGCGGTCTAGCGAAATAACGAAACGGCCTTCAGTTAACCATGTCGCAAGGGATAGACCGTTGTGAAAGACCCTCGGCCGCGCGGTCCATCGCGGGTAGCCTTCCCCCGGTCAAATAGGGCCCAGATTTGATCTGGCTACGGCCCATATCGGCGCGACGTTAAACGGGACCAAAGCGAGTGGATCCTGGCCATTGCGCCCAATCCTTTGTCGCTTTGACCAAGGCGTTTGCCTCAGTCGCAACTGAGCATGCTACGGGCGATTCAGCCCGCGCTGCAAGGCAAACAAGTGCGGACCGCCCGCGCATTACCTTCGCGCTGTGCTCAGAACGGCTCGCATATAGCTCTCGACTTCGTTCTCAACCCAAACGCTCCGACGGCCAATGTGAATGGGCGCCGGGAAGGGCTGGACCGGATCCTTGATCAGTTCGTAGAGAAGCGACCGGCTGATTGTCAGCCTGTCAAGAACATCGCGAAGTGACAGAAAGCGCAAACCCATCTCACTTTCCCGCTCATTCGAGTGGGTCAGTGTCGGCGGTCGTTCTGACGCTTCGCGTTCAGCTGCCATGCGAATAAACGCGCGTGGGGGGAACTGGCTCATTTGGGACGGTTCCAGACAAGGACGCCGGTGCCTTCTTTTTCGTTTTCGAAGAAGGCGGCGCGCATCGGCTGGGCGAAGCTCGGATCATCGAGTTTCACAGCGAGATAAGGCGTTTCGCCATCCTTTGAGTCCTCGCGCCAGGCGGCGCCAAGCTCTGCGCCGCCGGCATAGAGCCGGAAATCCGGCGCGCCTTGTGTCTTGTCCTTGTTAGGAACAAGCTGGGCTTTGACATTGATGGTTAGTGTACGGAGGGTTCCGGTCCAGGTTCCGTCCTTCAGGGTGAATGCGCCGATCTGTGCCATGGGTCAGTCTCCTTTGCTGGCAGGTTTGGGCAGGGCTTTGCGGGCCCGTCTGAACCCGGCATCTGAGGCCAGGAACATGTCGATCATGGCCGCGGCGAGCGTTTCTACGCGTTCGCCTTCGCCATAAGTCTCCTGATAGAGCGCCGCATAATCCTGCAGCGCGGCCGCGGTATCCGGATCGAGCGCCAGGGTGAGCTTCACCGGCGTGCGGTCAGGGAGTTTTGCAAGGCGCAGGTTCACGGGGCTGTCTCCGGATAGGGACGCAGGACGAGGTCCTTTGTCACGAGGACGCGGACGGGCCAGCCCGGACGGATGGTGATCGAAGGCTGGACCCCGAGGCTGCGATCGACCGCGCGCTGGCCGGCTTCGTTGATTGTATCGGTGGTGCCCCGGCGGATCGCGCGCTCGATATCTCCGTCTTCGCTGGGGCCGAGCTCGGCGCCGATGCCGAGCATCGTGGCGAGACCAGCGGCAGCAAAGACCCTGTCCCAATGATGATCGGTCCGGTCTTTGAGGCCCGCATATCCTGCGGTATCGCTGCCCGGCTCCGAGATCGTGATCGAGCTGCCATCGGGCATCAGGATCCGGTCCCAGACGACCAGCGCCCGGTCCTGGCCGAACGAGACTTCCGACTGGTAGCGCCCGATCAGGCGGCTGCCCTGGGGGATCAGGCGGTGCTGGCCGCGAACGGTGTCATAAACGTTCTGCGTGACCTGGGCGATGACCGCGCCGGGAAGATCGGAGTTGATCCCGGTGATCAGGCTGGCCGGGATCAGGGAGCCCGCCATCAGCTGGTAGGGCGAAAGCGGATCCTGAACCCGGTCGGGATTGTAGATGGGGCCCCCTGCACGGTCGCTGGCAAAGGCGGCCTTCCGGGCCTGGAGGTTTGGATCGGGCGGGGGGCTCGCTCCGGCGTTCGGGGATGGCCGCGCCAGGGCGAGGAGTTCCGAAGAGAGATCAAAGCTGGCGTCTGTGGGGCGTGCCGGAGCGGGGCCAGGCGCGGCCGCATTGCCGAGCCGGAACAGGAGCGGCGCGCGGGCCGCCTCTTCGGCCAGGGCGGCGGCTTCCAGCCGCGCGGTGCGGGCCGCTTCCTCTTCCGGCCGTGGCCGGAAGTCGGTGCGGTACTCGGTCTGGAAGTCCGGTTCGATGCCATAAGCCTCCTCAGCGGCCCGGATGGTCGCGCCGAGATCCCCAGAGACGGGCGTCCCGAGCACGGGCACGTCCCCGAGCGCGGTATAGTCGGCCGGGAGCGCCGAAAACCCATCGGGCTTGCGCTTGCCCGCCACGAGCAGCTCATCCTGCGGGGCGGGCTCTGGGGGCCGGGGCGGGGCCAGCGCAAAGGTGGCGGCGGCGAAGAGGCCGAGCGCGCCGAGGCCCGCGCCAGCGAGCAGCAGTTTGCGGTTGATCCGGGTGGCGGGCTTCGGCTTTGAGCGGATCTCCAGCTGGCGGGCGGTTTCCTTGAGAGGCGGCGGCTGGGTCATGGGCTCAACCTCTCCGCCAGCGGGACCTGGGCTCCGCGCTTGCTTTTGATATGCGCACGACCGTCTGAGGCTTTGTCCCGTGCCGCAGCTCGGCGGCGGTGAACAGGCGGTCGACGATGTAGTAGGTCCCCCGGACCCGGTAGTTGACGAGTTCGGCCGTGCCCCCGGATGACAGCACAAAGAGGGGCGGCATTTCGGAGGCAGCTACGCCCGCTGGCATCTGGATGAAGACCTGGCGGCCGTCATCGAACACGCGGACGGGTGTCCAGTCCGGGCTGTCGCCGGTGATGCGGTAATCGAAGGAGAGGGTCTCGAGGCTCAGGCCGCGTTCGACGGGAACGGCTTCCTGTGCTGCGGCGTTCGCATTGCGGGCGGTGAGGCCGGCGAGTTCATCCTGCGGATAGCGCCAGGAAAGGGCGGCCATGTAGGTGGCAGGCGTCGATTCCAGGTCGAGGTGATAGGTCCGCCGGTCGGTGGCGATCATCAGGTTTGTCTGAAGGCCCGCGGCGACGGGCTTGACCAGGATATGCGCCCGGGCCGCGCTGCCAGAACCCGACGCCGTGTCCCCGACAATCCAGCGGACGGTGTCGCCCGCCGACACCGAGACCAGCGTCTCCCCGGGCTGGAGCGCAATATCCGTGACCTGGCCGGGGCTCGCATAGAGACGGTAGAGCGCCCCTTCCGTATAAGGATAGACCTGGACGGCATTGAGGAACCCCTCCGGGGAGGGTTCGATCACCGCGCCGGCGCGGCCTGCCTCAATGGCCCCTTCGGGGCTCAGGGCGGGCTTTTTTGCAGGCTCAGGATCAAGGGATTTTAGCTGGCCAGGCAGCGGCAGCGGGATCGCTGTTTCCACGATTTCGACGCGCTCGGGTTTCGGGTCTTCTGTGGGGCGGGCCTCCACGAACCGGGCAGGATCGAACAGGGGCTCGGGCGGGGGCGGTGTACCGAACTGGTCGACCACGGCGCTCGATGTGAAGCTGAAACACAGCCGCTGGTTTCTATGAGCGGCGTGATCGAAAGCCCGCTCGCCGCGATTCTGGCGGAAACGCGGCGGCAGCTGGGTCAGGACTATGCATGGCCGGATCCTTCAAGCGGGTTAGCGTATCTTCTGCTAAAACGTCATCAAAAGTCCTTGAAAGGTGTTATGGCGTCAACGCCGCCATCGGTTGATGCGCAGTTATTGCGCCGATCGCCAGTGCTTGCGGCATATGGATACCTTGCTGATCAGTTGAGCGATGGCGACCAAAGCAGTTGGATGGAAGCCGTAGAGCATCTGCGCGGGCGAGATCCGTACCCGGCCAATCGCGATTCCTTCGTGCACAATCCAATCGAAGTGCTAGGCCTTGCTCATGGATTGACGATCCTCAGAGACGATCAGGCAGGGCATCGCTCTTGGCTGTCTTCGGTTTTGAGACGGGGGTTGAACAAGAATGAACTTGAGACCGCGTCTACGCGCTGCGCCGCCAATCTGGCCATCGCGCAGCTAGAGGGCGCACCAGCTGAACCGAATGCCACCCCGGATTATCAAACGCTCCCCATGCCGGATCTCATTTTGCTCTCAGCATTGGCGTTGGCTTTTCCTTCAGAGGGTGTACTGGAGATTCACGACATTGAGGCCGCCCTGCAAACCAAGCTTCTGCGTGAAGCGATCTCAATCAGCGATGTGGCTTCGGCAGCTGCACTCAGCGTGTTTGCTGAACGGCTGATTGATCGGTTTTCCCTTGGCCCTCAATCCTCCACGACCCTTGAAAAAGTCGAGGCACTATGTCGGCGCTTTCCTCTGCTCTCCCATGCGCTGCAAAGACGTTATGCCGGTCGCCCTAGTTTTGAGATCAATGATGAATATGATGTACAAGATCTTTTTGGCGCGATCCTCCATCTTCATTTTGATGATGTTCGCTCGGAAGAGGTAACGCCCTCATATGCGGGGAATAGCTCCCGGGTTGATTTCTACTTACCTGAGGCGCGGATGATTGTTGAGGTCAAAATGACCCGAAAAAGTCTGGGTCAAAAAGAGGTCGTAAACCAGCTTATAGAGGACGCCGCCCGGTACGCTGCTATGGACCATGTTGATACACTAGTATGTTTGGTCTTTGACCCTCATAGATACTGTAAGAACCCAGCCGCGATCGAGGCGGATGTAGCAGAAAGCGGACGGCGCCTGCGCGTGGTACCAATCGTTTGTCCCAAAGGCCTATGAAAACGCCCTCCACTCTGCGGACCCTATTTCAGAAGGGAGAGCCTTTTCTCATGCATCCGCGAGACCTCAACCGCATTGGGCAAGCTGATCATGCGGCCCTCGAGCGACGCATCGGCGAAAAGCTGATCTTGGTCACGGCCAATGCAATCGGATTCAGAAAGCCGGTCGAGTGCGGCTATATTGATCCCAGTCTGATCATTATCCCAGGCCTCGCCGCTGCCGATAGCGAAACATTTATTCAGGCATCGATCGATCTCCCGGAAGCTCAAGGTGATCCCATGGATGTCATGGTCAACCATGTGCTTGAAATGGGCGTCGATCGTCCGCCGGGGCTCTATCCGCTGCCGGGTGAGGCGCGATAGCCATGCCAATGTCCTTCACTCCGATTTCCCATGAACAGCGGTGGACCGGATCAACGTGGTCCGTTGATGATGAAGACACGTTAGCTGAGCTCATCGCTCGCATAGCGCTCGGTCAAGCGCAGACGGTTCAGTCAATCCTGCATGAGCTTGGCAACAAGCCTGTATCGCCCACTGCCGGGTTTGAAGGCGCCAAGGCGACGCTGACGGCGGCCACCGAGGACGAGATCTTCCATCGAGACGGCTGGGTCTTTCAAGTCATGGCCTGGATTGCCGCGCATCAGCAGGACGATACGGCGCTTATCCATGCGCCGCATATTCGGCTTGCTGACAAAGGGACGGATGGTTTGATCATCGAATTCCAAGATCGCGGTATCGCTCGTGTGGTGATCTGCGAAGAAAAGGCCACGGAGCACCCCCGCGACCGAGTGCGTGACAGCGTTTGGCCTGAATTCAAAACCTTTGAGTCGGGCCGCCGCGACAATGAGTTGATCGCGGCGGTGAGCGACATGCTTTCCAAGAATGGCGTTGGGGACGCCGATGCGACCGTGGCGAGCATCTTTTGGAATAAGCAGCGGGCTTATCGCATCTCTACAATCGTAGGCGCGACGCATGCGACAGAGGCTGGCCGCAAGCGTCTGTTCAAAGACTATGAAAAGACGGTTCTTGGGGACTTGACGCGGCGTCGAGCAGAAACGCTTCATTTAGCCGATATCAGACCGTGGCTCGCCGAGCTTTCAAACAAAGCGATTGGATGGATAGAAGACGCAGAAGCGGTGCACGATTTGGAGGCAAAAGATGTATGACCCTCAAACCGCAGCGCTTATTCGTCAGACACCAGAGCTACCAGGATTAGACCGCGAAGATTTGCCAGATGTGCTTTCAAGAGCGTATGCGGAGATCGCGTCAGCGCGGGTGATGCTTCGTGACGGGCAGCCAAGTTTAGAACAGCTCTCAGAGACCATTGGTTTTGCTCAGAGGCTTGCGCGCACGAATGAGGCGCTGATTCTGGCTTCGCCAGACCGCGATGACAAAGCGGCGGCTGCTTTTGTGGCGGCAACGGCCTACCAGCTGGTGCGCCAAGCCGAAGCCATTCGTAAGGATACGGCCGGAGCGGCTTACCTGCGCGGAGATGCGATCAGTCCCGAGATCTCGGCCATGCTCTTGTTTCTAGCCGCTGAGGCGTCGGCGGACGCGGCAGAAGTGTCACGTCATATCAACTTCCCAGAAGACGAACCGCTCCAAGCCAATTTGATCTGGACCTTGATCCGTCTGGCCCGAGGTCAAGTCGGCGCAATAACCGACAGTCGCAGCCTGGGACGTCGGCGAGTTGTCGTGGGTACTGACTATCAGCAAGCTGTCGCTGCGTTGTACTATCAATTGCTTCGCGGCGTGAGAGCCCTAGCCTTTCGTCTCCAAGGGCGTCGCATCACCGATATGGCTGATCCCATCGCCGTATTCGAAAGGGTGAAAAGCCTAGCATCACCGACGGCCACGGATGCCTTAGGCGATCTGAACGCGCAGGCCCTCGTCGCTTTCTCAGGTCCGTTTCATTTGGCGAGCCTGCTCATCATTCTTGGGCGCTCATTATTGGACGGTGCGGTCGTCAATTTGCCGGCACCGGATGCGACCGATCCTGCTAGATGGCGCAAAGCGATGCAGGGCGTTGCGGCAAACCGACGCGAACAAGCGCGCGATCGATGCGATGCTTTGTATCTTGATGATCGCGCGGATCGCCCCGAGTGCCGACTTTCTCCTGCTTTCGGCCATGATGAAAAACACCGAGGAGCTTGCTGGATGGATTGAGGAGCTAACAGGCCGACCATCACTCTCGTTCGACGATAGCTGGAAGCCAACCCGTCAGATACGAGGGTGTGTTGTTTATGATTTGGCCCAGTTGAGAGCGCTCCAGAAAACCCTCACCACCGCCAAAACCACAGCAACAAGTGGCGTTCCTAAACGCCTCAAAGATCAAATTTCGGCCCCAGTGTTTGGTTTTTTCAGTGTGCAGCAGACTTGGGCGACTACCGAGCGAGAGCGCTACGTTCTTTTGCCTTTTCACCGCGATCCTCTGCCGCTGGCGACAAACAAGTTTTGGAAACTGACCCCAAATGCCGGAGAGGTCGCATCGGCTCTCGCGGCTGACGCGGCGCGCGCCCACATTCGAACTTTGGTCTTTGCCACAACCATTCCCAATGCCTCATCCATCGCGAATAGAGCAGCGGAAGCACTAGGCCCATGTAGCGTCGATCTGAATGAAGCTGAACAACGTTTGCTAGATACGATAATCGACGAAGTCGGGCATGTTCGGCACCTCTATCTTCCGCTCAAAGACGGAAAACTCATTGGTCGCGCAGCGTGCCATCATGGGCAATTGTTGCCGGAGGAGCGCCAATTAGTCGAACGTCTTTATCGACGAAACGGCGCGATTTCTGTGCTTGCAGCCACGTCAACCTTGGCGCAGGGGATGAATCTACCGGCGGAATTGGTTATCCTTTCAAGCGACAGCGAGTTTCAGCCGGATACTGGCAAGCAAAGCATTCTGAAAGCAGAAGATCTCTTAAACGCCGCCGGCCGTGCCGGACGGGCTGGAGAGAACGCGACCGGGATGGTCTTGATCATTCCGAGCAAAGTGACAGGCATTGATGATCAAGAAAACCTGATCGGCACGCAGTGGAGAAAGCTTCAAGAGATTTTTTCGCAAGCGGATCAATGCCTCATCATCGACGATCCATTGATGGCGGTGATGGACCGCATCCATATCGAGACGGATGCTGTGTCTCGCGCACCAAACCCCTGATGCGGCTTGTTCTCAACCAGATTGCGCGCCGGCTGACCGAGCAGGAGCCCGATCCCTCGCGGCGGAAGCTGCTCCTGATGCTGGACGAGTTCCCGGCCCTGGGGCGGATCGATTTCTTCGAGACGGCGCTCGCGTTCATGGCGGGGTATGGGGTCCGGGCGTTCCTGGTTGCCCAGTCGCTGAACCAGATCGAGAAGGCGTATGGTCCCAACAATGCTATTCTGGACAATTGCCATGTGCGCGTGGCCTTTGCGACCAATGATGAGCGCACGGCCAAGCGGATTCACGATTTGAAGATTGTCCTGTGCGATTGTTCGCGCATCCTCGCACGTGCTCGCGGGCCTGCTGGAGAGGTCAAGAAGTGCGCGGATCTGGTCGAGACCGAAACCAAGCTGCCTGGCGTTCTGAATAAATGCGAGCCGGGAGATCTCGGTCTCGCCGTAAACGCGTCGCCCGTTTGGAGCCCGCTGCGGAGCTGGCAGCAGACCGATCTCCTCATAAAAACGTATGGTGGGAATCTTGAGTTTCGTGCGGCGCGCCACCTCGCCGATAGGGAGATGCAACATTGAGCTTGATCCTCTAGTTACTTGAGGATGTACCAGTAAAACTGAACTGGAGGAATACACCATGAGCGGATGCGAAGATGGATGCGGAGCGAAGGCAGTCGAAGCGGCGACCACGCCCGCTTATGTGCGCACGTTATGGCTCGTCGTCTTCCTGAATGCGGGCATGTTCCTGATCGGTTTGATTATCACTGTTACCGGCGGGTCGGTGTCCGTCCGTGCGGATTTGCTGGATTTTCTAGGCGATGCGCTCGCAACCGGCATTGGCCTGCTGCTGGTGGGCCGTTCACGCCGCGTGCGCTCGCTGGCCAGCCTTTGGCAAGGGTTTGCCCTCGGTGCATTGGGACTGTTCGTGCTGGGCACTGCGTTGTCCCGAATGGCGGGCGGCGTTGCGCCTGAACCATTCGGAATGAGCGTCTACGGGGTGCTCGGGCTTTGCGTAAACATCGGTGCCGCCTTGTTGCTGCTGAAGCACCGCAATGGCGACGCAAGCGTGCGCGCCGTCTGGTTGTATAGCCGCAATGACGCGATCGGTAACTTGATTGTCTTGGCTGCTGCGGCACTCGTGGTTGTTTCGGGGTCGTATTGGCCCGACCTTATCGCGGGCGCAGCCATTGCATTCCTTTTCCTGCACTCGTCGCTGCAGATCATCCGGGATTCGCGCCGTGAACTCCGTGAGGTGGTGGAATGAACAGGCTATTGGGCGCAACTGCATTGCTCGCCGTTCCGGCACTCGACCTCGGGACGAAGGCTTGGGCGCGATCGCGCTTGCACGAAGCACAACCGTTGGAGTTGCTGCCATTTTTCGACCTGACACTAAGCTTTAATCGCGGCGTATCTTTCGGGCTCTTCGGAACGGCATCGAGCGCTTGGCCTGTCATTGTCATCACAGCGGCAATCACGGTGGCTTTGGCATTTTGGTTCTGGCGCACGACGCGATCAGGTGAGCAGCTTGCGTTGGCGCTAATCGTCGGCGGCGCATTAGGGAACCTAATCGACCGGGTGCACCGCGGCGCTGTGACGGACTTTCTCGACTTCCATGCCGCCGGTTGGCATTGGCCGGCTTTTAACCTGGCCGACACCGCAATCGTGTGTGGTGCGGTCTTGCTTCTTTGCCATTCACTTAGCCCGCGCAATCAGACTTCCACTTAACAACCTCAGTGGTACGTGCCCCGCCTGCTACGGGACAGATTTCAGGCTTCAACGAAGGAATAATCTCTCGCTCGGGTCCCCGCATCCTGAACGACCGCTGGAAGCATCCGATGAGGAGCGCCAAGTATATCTTGTGCGAGTGCCCTCAGTAGACAGCGTCAGCACCCTGGAAAGCTCGATAATGGACGAGGTTTAAGCGACCCATCCTGTATATTGCGGACTCACGAATATGGAGCGGGTAGAAGGTCTGCATCGACCCCGTTTTTGACGCGAGCATCCGCATTAAATTTTTGGCGACCGACTTGTTGTGTGCGCGCGCGCCAGTCAGTTCGCTAAACGGTCTTGATGGGGGTGTTTACGTTTTCATGGAGCTGCAAATCTCATCACTTCTGCCGCCCACCATTCCGCCATGCGGACGCGTTCGTCCCAGTAGGTTGCTCGGTGATAGGCCTTGCGCACATGATTGTCGCCGACATGGGCGAGCTCGGCTTCGATGGCGTCAGGGTGCCATTTCCCACTCTCATTGAGGAGGCTTGAAGCGCTGGCCCGGAACCCGTGGCACGTATGGACGTCTGCTTGGATATCGAGCCGGCGCAGCGCGTAGTTCATGGTGTTCTCGCTGAGGGGCCGTCCGTCCGACATCTGAGACGGAAGGACGAGCGAACCTTTGCCTGTGAACCGCTTCAGATCCTTCAGGATCTCAATGGCGGGTCCGGGCAGGGGCTTTGTGTGCAGTTTGCGCGTTTTGGTCCGGTCGGCCGGGATGGTCCACATCCGCTCTTCAAAGTCGAACTCGCTCCAGTGGGACAGGCGTAGTTCGCCAGGACGGGGATAGAGCAGCGCCAGCAGCTTCAAGGCAGCCTGGGCTTCGATCGTGCCCTCATACGACCAGACGGTCCTGATCAGCTTCGCAAACCCCTTGCGGTCGGTCACGGCGGCCCTGTGCTGGACCTTGGGCGCGATAAGCGCCCCCTTCAGCGCCACGGTCGGGTCACCGTCCGCCCGGGTCGTTGCGATCGCGTAGCGGAAGATCTGACCGATCAGGGCACGAAGCCGGCGTGCTGATTCGTAGTTTCCCTCTTTCTCGACCCTTCGAAGGGTCGCGAGGATTTCGGGTGCCTTGATATCCCGAATGGGCTTCGGGCCAAGGTCTTCGCATGCAAGGCGCGCGAGCCAGCGTTTCTTCTTGAGCGTGGCCGGGGCGAGTCCCTCGATCTCCTCCTTCTGGAGCAGCTCATCAGCGATCCGGGCGAAGGTATCTTCGATTTCAGCGCGCCGCGCTTCCTGGTCAGCCTTTTTGGTAGCCGAAGGGTCAACGCCTTCGAAAAGCATCGTCCGAGCTTCTAGGCGCCGCTCTCTGGCCCGCCCAAGGGAGATCTCGGGGTAGGGGCCGAACGACAAGGTCTTCTGCTTGCCCTCAAAGCGGTAAGCCATCTTCCAGAGCTTTGACCCCCCAGTTGTTACCTCCAGATAGAGGCCGTAGCCGTCACTATAGCGCTTCGTGCGGCTGTCCGGTTTGAGGCCGCGGATTCGTGTGTCTGTCAGGGGCATTTTGTTGGCATCGTCAAAAAGTGTTGGCATTTTCCGGCCGTTGCGATTCCGGGCCGTCTCGATGCCAACAAAATGCCAACAAAAAAAATTTCTTCCAACGATTTTGGGTGGACGTTGGCGGACGAAGACGCTGGTGGCGCCGTCCTAAGTCCTTGTTTTTATGGATACTGGTGGAGGCCCGCGGACGTCGCTGGAAGCCTGAATGGTGCCCGGGGGCGGAATCGAACCACCGACACGCGGATTTTCAATCCGCTGCTCTACCCCTGAGCTACCCGGGCGGGCCGAACGGGGAAGCGGCTACTTAACGAAGGCGGCGGGGCTTGTCTACGCCCAAATCAGTGGGAATCTGTGTCATCCTCAGCGGCGCCCGGACCTGCCGTGTCATCGGCCTGTTCGGCGGCGGCGCCTGGGATCACATAACCGCCTTTGAGCCACTGGCCGAGATCGGCGTCAGCGCAGCGCTTGGAACAGAAGGGGCGATACTCGGCGGCGACCGCCTGCTTGCGGCAGCGCGCGCAGAGCGGGGTTCTCTGGCTTGGGTTCACAGGTTTGCTCATCCTTCGGGGGATACCTCAGGGGCCGCCCTGGCGTGAACCCCGATTGTCAGCCGCGCGCCATATTTTGAGGCGAGCTGCGCCTCTGCGTCCATGCCGCTGGCGGTTAGCCAGGCGAACGCCGCTTGGGGCAGGGACAGCTTCAGCCGCCCCATCCGGGTCTGGCGTGCCTCGGCTTCCAGCAGGCGCAGCCCTGCAAGTGCCAGCGTCTCCGCCGTCGGCAGGCCCGCCATATCCAGCAGCATCTCGTTCAACGGCGTAATCCGCCACTCGGTCGACAGCTCCATCAGCCCCAGCGCCGAAGGCGCCAACACCCGCGCCGGGCGCGCCGTCATGCCATCCCACGCTGCCAGGAACGCCTCGCGCAGCTTTGTGGAGGTCTCCTTGGTCAGCGGGCTCACACAGTCGAGCACGAACAGCCCGCCCAGCCCCCGAATGAGGATCTGCCGGGCCAGCGCCTCGGCCGCCTCCTTGTTGAGCGAAAGCGCCCGCGCTGCGGCGCTGCCCTTCATCGCCCGGCCCGCCGAATCGATGTCGGCCGCCGTCAGCGCGCGCGTCCGTTCAATCCGCAGCCGCCCGCCGCCGGGCAAGGTGACGTCCGGGCTTAGCGCGTCCTCAAATGCAGCGGCCATCCGGCTGTCACCGGCGGGCACGTCTTCAATCGGTGTTGTGGGGCTGGCTCTCAGTGCGGCCCGCCAGGCATTGGCGCCGGAGGGGGCAGGGTGGCTGCCGGGGGGCGCGAGCTTGACGCGCGGCAGCTTTCCGGCGCGCCCTTCTGCCACCACGTCCACCGTGACGAGACTGCCCTCGCTTGGTAGCAAAGTGTCCTGATTTGTCCCGGATTGTCCCGGATTTGTCCTGAGAAAGGCGCCCGACTGTCCTGGAATATCTATAAAAGTCCCGCCTGCGCCGGGCTCTGTCTTGCCGATGCGGGCCTCAAGACGGGCGCCGAGCACCACCGGTTTTGTGGGGCGTTCAATATAGAGCGCGAGCGGCCTGTCCTGCAAATCGAGCGCCGCCCAACGGGTCTCGCCCAGCGTGGCTTCTCGCAAGAACCGGGCAACTGTCATCCGCTCAGAAAATCTGCTTGAGCAGCGCAGCCGTTACAGGATCGGCGGCAATCTCAGGGGTTTTCAACACCGCCTTGATGCGCCCGGCCATCGTCTTGCCACGCTCCACGCCCCACTGGTCGAAGGGGTTGAGGCCCCACAGCTGTCCCGCAAAATATGTGCGGTGTTCATACAGCGCCACCAGCGCGCCAAACGCCTCAGGACCGAAACTGGCGTGGGAAAAGAGGGTGGAAGGCCGCCCGCCGGCATGCACTTTCTGCGGGGCGACCGCGTCGCTTATCCCCGGCTCCTCAGCGCGTACTTCCGCGATGCTACGGCCGTTCGCGAGCACTTCGGCTTGTGCCAATGCATGGGCGGTCAGCGCGTCGAGCCCCTCAGAATCTCTGTTGTAGTCAGGCGCCAGGATGAACTCGCAGGGCACATCCTGCGACCCTTGATGCAGCCACTGGTGATAGGAGTGCTGACCCACAGATCCTTCGCCGCCCCAGAGGGCTGGCGCCGTAGGCGGAGCCACCGAATTGCCTTGGGAATCAACGGACTTTCCGTTCGATTCCATCTCCAGCTGTTGCAGATATGTCGGCAGCAGCCGCAGGCGGTTGGCGTAGGCCAGCAACACCCGCATCGGCTTCTCGCGGATCGAGGTATTCCAGAAATCGAGCAGCGCCAGCCGCATCGCGGCATTCTGCGCCAGCGGCGCCGTACGTACATGTTCATCCATCTCATTGGCGCCATTGAGAATGCTCCGGAAATTCTCAGGCCCCAGATAAATCATGCAGGCCAGCGACGCCGCCGACCAGAGCGAAAATCGCCCTCCGACGGAGATTGGCATGTCGAAGGTGTAGGCCGCGCGCCCGCCAAGCCAGGCTTTGGCCTTGTCCGGATTGGCCGTCACTAAGGCCAGATGCTTGCTGGCATCATCTCCCAGCTTTTCCTCCAGCCACCGGCGCGCACGCCCCAGATTATAAAGGGTTTCTTCGGTGCCGAAGGATTTGGAAACGCCTACCACCAGCGTGTTCTCGGGTTTCAGCCCCGCCATGGCGCGGTCGAGATCATAAGGGTCTACGTTCGCCGCAAAGCGCAGCTTGATGGCGGGGTGGGCGAGGTCTTCGAAGGCATCCGCAATCAGCCGTGGCCCGAAATCCGATCCGCCAATGCCGATGTGCAAGACTGCGGTGAAGGCTTCGCCGCCGGCCGTGCGCACTTCGCCGGTTTGAACTTTCCCTGCAAATTCAAGCGCGTCGATGACGCTCTGCCGGACACTTTCTGCTTCGCCCATCAGGCGGGCGGGCGCGCGCAATGCCCAGTGCAGGGCCGGGCGGCCCTCAGACGGGTTCACAATGGCTTCGCCAAAGAGGGCCTCTGCGGCCTTTGTCAGCCGGGCCTCGGCGCCAAAGTCGAGCAGGCTTTGCTCCGCTTCAGTGTCGAGGAAATGCCGCGCCAGGCTGATTTTCCAGCCCGCTGCGGACAGGGGCTCGGTGCCGGCACGCGCGGCTGAAAGAGCCTTCAGGGGCTGCCGACTCAGGCGGGCGGCGTGCACTTTGAGTTCGTTACGCATTCGGTCCTCAATTCCCTAAAGGCAGACCGGCTGCTTATCGGCTGCGTCGTTTGGCTTCGCAAGGCCTGCAGAGGCGGAGCTTTCCCCCGCAAAACCCCGCTTGAAACCCTTGTCACACATGGCTATTAGGCGCCGCTTGAAGGCTGTATGGCCCGAGATCAATCTAGGTTGAACCTGTCCGGCGGGCCGGACGAACCCAAATATAGGAGAGGCCCGATGGGCAAGGCAAAGTTTGAGCGTAACAAGCCGCACGTAAACATTGGCACGATTGGCCACGTTGACCACGGCAAGACGACGCTGACAGCGGCGATCACGATCACGCTGGCGAAGACCGGTGGCGCGACGGCGAAGAATTACGCCGACATTGACGCGGCGCCGGAAGAGAAGGCACGCGGGATCACGATCAACACGGCGCACGTCGAGTATGAGACGCCTGCCCGTCACTATGCTCACGTCGACTGCCCCGGCCACGCGGACTATGTGAAGAACATGATCACCGGCGCGGCGCAGATGGACGGCGCGATCCTGGTGTGTTCGGCCGCTGACGGCCCGATGCCGCAGACGCGCGAGCACATCCTTCTGGCCCGCCAGGTTGGCGTGCCGGCGCTGGTGGTGTTCCTCAACAAGGTCGACATGGTCGACGATGAGGAGCTTCTGGAGCTGGTCGAGATGGAAGTGCGCGAGCTGCTTTCGTCCTACAACTTCCCTGGCGACGACATTCCGATCATCAAGGGCTCGGCTCTGGCGGCTGTTGAAGACCGCAACCCTGAAATCGGCCAGGAGCGTATCCTGGAGCTGATGGCCGCTGTGGACGAGTACATCCCGACGCCTGAGCGTCCGCTGGACAAGCCGTTCCTGATGCCGGTTGAAGACGTGTTCTCGATCTCGGGCCGCGGTACGGTTGTGACCGGCCGGGTTGAGCAGGGCATCGTCAAGGTTGGCGAAGAAATCGAGATCGTCGGCATCCGCCCGACGGTGAAGACGACCTGCACGGGCGTTGAGATGTTCCGCAAGCTGCTCGACCAGGGCCAGGCTGGCGACAACATCGGCGCGCTGCTGCGCGGTGTTGACCGTGAAGGCGTTGAGCGCGGGCAGGTTCTCTGCAAGCCGGGCTCGATCACGCCGCACACGCTGTTCGAAGCCGAAGCCTACATCCTGACGAAGGAAGAGGGTGGCCGTCACACGCCGTTCTTCACCAACTACCGTCCGCAGTTCTACTTCCGCACCACCGACGTCACCGGCATCGTGAAACTGCCTGAGGACAAAGAGATGGTTCTGCCGGGCGACAACGTGAAAATGGATGTCGAGCTGATCAACCCGATCGCCATGGACAAGGGCCTGCGCTTCGCCATCCGCGAAGGCGGCCGTACCGTCGGCGCCGGCGTCGTCTCCGAAATCAAGAAATAAGCTTCTCGCTCCGGCGAAAAGTGAAGCGGGCGGCAGGCAACTGCCGCCCGTTTTCTTTTGTAGCTAACTAAGCGCGGTCCACGATGGCCGTGCCCTTTGGCCCGCCTTCTTCGATGTCGACACCGAAGGTTTCGAGAAAACGGCAGACCATCATGTAATAGCCGATCAGCAGGACGAGTTCCTCCAGCCCGGCGAGACCGAAATGGCCCTTGGCCGCCTCAACCTGCGCATCAGAAGGGTGGGGGTGGGCGACGAGATGATCGGTGAAGCTGAGCGCGATCCGTTGTTCCTCGGTCAGCCCCTTGGCGTCAGGGCCTTCCTTAACCGCTTCGATCAGCGCCGGTGTCATGCCGACGGCCAGCCCGATGGCTTCATGCTGCGTCGTTTCGTAGAGCGCGCCCGAAAGATAGCCCACGCGCAGCACCACGCATTCGCGCGTTACCGGGTCCATCTTGCCCTTGATGAGGAAGGCTGTGCCCATCGAAACAAAGGGTTTGAGCATGTGCGGGGCATGCGCCAGCATTTTAAAAACGTTCAGCGGGGCGAGATTGCTGAGCAGTTTATCGCCGCCGGGGGCGAACATGCTGAGGTCTTCGGGGTAAGGCAGGCGTGGCATGGTATGGAAACTCCCTTGTGACTTTATCAGGCACAGGCTTGCAGCAATCACAGAGTTGGGGCAAATGCCTTCCAGCCTTAGGGGTATAGCTCAGTTGGTAGAGCGGCGGTCTCCAAAACCGCAGGCCGTGGGTTCGAGTCCCTCTGCCCCTGCCAGGCCTAATTCCAGATTTTTCAAGACGGTGGCCTGGTGCTTTTCAGCACCTGGGCCCCCTTGTCATTCGTGACGCAGCGGCAGAGACCTTGAGGGAAGCAATCTGCGGAGTTTCCCATGAGCCCTGAGACGCAACCCTGGTGGCGCGGCGCTGTGATCTACCAGATTTATCCGCGCTCTTATCAGGACTCCAATTCGGACGGGGTGGGCGATCTGCCGGGTATTACCCGCCGGCTGGATCACATCGCTTCCCTTGGCGTCTCCGCGATCTGGATTTCGCCGTTCTTCAAGTCGCCGATGAAGGATTTCGGCTACGATGTATCGGACTATTGCGATGTCGATCCGGCGTTCGGGACGCTGGCGGATTTCGATACGCTCATGGAGCGAGCGCGCAGCCTTGGCCTGAAGGTCATTATTGATCAGGTGTATGCTCACACATCTGACGCGCATGCCTGGTTTGCTGAAAGCCGGGCATCGCGGGCAAATCCCAAAGCTGACTGGTTTGTCTGGCGCGATGCAAAGCCTGATGGAACGCCGCCCAATAACTGGCAGTCCGTTTTCGGCGGTCCGGCCTGGACCTGGGACGCGCGGCGCGGCCAGTATTTCATGCACAACTTCCTTTCCAGCCAGCCTCAGCTGAATGTCCATAATCCGGAGGTTCAGGACGCGTTGCTAAGCGTGGCAAAGTTCTGGCTGGACCGGGGCGTGGACGGTTTCCGGCTCGATGCGATCAACTTCGCCATGTTCGATCCCGAATTTCGGGACAACCCACCCTGGCCTGCGGAAGGGCGCACGATCACCCGGCCGTTTGACCTTCAGCATCACATTCACAACCAGTCCCATCCTGATATTCCGGTATTCATGGAACGGGTGCGCGCCCTGGCCGACACCTATGGGGATATTTATACCGTAGCAGAGGTGCCGGGCCCCGATCCGCTGCCGGAAATGCGGGCGTTCACGTCCGAGGGCCGGCTAAGCTCTGCCTACAGTTTTGATTTTCTTTACGCCAAATCGCTTTCGCCGCGGCGCGTAAAAGCTTCCCAGATGAACTGGGCGGGGCCGTTGAGTGAAGGCTGGGCGGCATGGGCCTTTTCCAATCATGACGCGCCGCGCTGCATCAGCCGTTGGTGTCCGCCCGGCGGTGATCTTGAAGCGTATGCCAAGATGACCAATGCGTTGCTGCTGTGCCTGCGCGGCAACCCGATCCTCTATCAGGGAGAGGAGCTGGGTCTCACCCAGGCAGAGATTGCTTTTGAGGATTTGCAAGACCCCGAAGCCATCGCCAACTGGCCGCTGACACTGGGCCGGGACGGTGCGCGCACGCCGATGCCCTGGATCAACGACAACAGCTATGCCGGGTTCTCCGAAGTCAAACCCTGGTTGCCGGTGGGCGCGGGCCACGCCTTGCGGGCGGCAATGGCCCAGTATGGGCAGCCATTTTCCGTGCTCGAATTTACCAGGCTCGTAATCTCACTGCGCAGCAGTTCCGACATTCTGAAGTTCGGAAGCGTCAGCTTTCCAGAAACTCAGGGCGACCTGCTGGCCATTGAGCGTCGCCTCGGAGAGGACCGTCTCCTCTGCCTCTTCAATCTGGGGATCAAAGCTGTGTCAGTGGACGTCGCCCTGCCAAGGTTCGCCACGACACTGCTGTCTTCGGATGGGCGACTTGAGGGGCCTGAAAATCTGCCTCCATTTGGAGTCTGGATTGGAACTGTCGGGCCGCACTCCGACTGACCAACGTTGTCATTTTGATCCAAAGCGACTTATAAGACCTGGAACGGCTTCGGGTATCCCGAAGCCCCCTCAGAAAGGAAGCGCCCACGGTGGCAAAGTTCGTTCCTGTTGAAGCCTTCGACATCGTCATCTTTGGCGGCACGGGCGATCTGTCCCGCCGCAAGCTGCTTCCTGCGCTCTATCACCGCTGGGTGGATGGCCAGATTCCGGAAAACTCGACGATCGTCGGAACGGCTCGCTCCGAGCTGGATGCGCAGGCTTATCGGGACCTTGCGCGGGAAGCTTGCGAGAAAGCCTCAGGCAAATCGTGGGACGCTGACGCTTGGGAGAAGTTTGCTCAGATCCTCCATTATGTCGCGATCGATGCGACCGATCCGGAAGGGGATTGGGAGGGGCTCAAGGCCAGGCTGAAGGCAGAAGATGGCCGTCCACGGATATTCTATCTGGCAACGTCGCCTCACCTTTATGTCGATATCTCCCGCGCGCTGGGAAAGGTCGGCCTTGTGGACGGCATGTGCAGGGTCGTGCTGGAAAAGCCCATCGGTACGGACCTTGCATCCGCGCAGGCGATCAATGACGGCGTCGGCGAGGTGTTCACCGAACGGCAGGTATTCCGTATTGACCACTATCTGGGCAAGGAAACCGTCCAGAACCTGATGGTTTTGCGCTTTGCCAATATCCTGTTCGAACCGCTCTGGTCGCAGAATTATATCGATCACGTTCAGATCACTGTCGCTGAAGATCTCGGCCTTGAAGGGCGGGCCGACTATTACGACCGGTCCGGCGCGCTGCGCGACATGGTCCAGAACCACCTGTTGCAGCTCCTGTGCCTCACGGCGATGGAGCCCCCCAACGACATGGATGACGACGATATACGCACAGAAAAGATCAAGGTTCTGAAGGCCCTGCGGCCGGTATCGTCTCAGGATGCAAAGCGGCTGACCGTGCGCGGGCAATACGCGGCAGGCATGCATGCGGGCAAACCGGCTAAAGGCTATGTCGAGGAGCTCTCCGAAACCGGGGGCAGCAAGACCGAAACATTTGTGGCCATCAAGGCAGAGATCAACAACTGGCGCTGGACGGGCGTGCCATTCTATCTGCGCACCGGAAAACGCATGTCGTCGCGCCATTCCGACATCGTGATCCAGTTCAAGCAGGCGCCCCACAATCTGTTCGGTGAGCAATCGGGAAATGTAAACCAGCTTGTAATCCGTCTGCAGCCGGATGAAGCGGTTCGCCTGTATGTTCAGATCAAGGAACCCGGCCCTGGTGGCCTGCGCGTCAAATCGCTCCCACTCAACCTTTCCTATGCGGAAAGTTTCACCCTACGCTATCCCGACGCCTATGAGCGGCTGTTGATGGATGTCGTTCGCGGAAACCTTTCCCTGTTCATGCGCCGGGACGAGGTTGAGGCCGCCTGGCGCTGGGTTGATGGCCTGATCGATGCGTGGGACACCAGCGGCTATCAGCCTGAAGCCTATCCGGCGGGTACGGATGGCCCGATGTCGGCCGCGATGCTGATGGACCGTGACAATCGTAGTTGGTGGAAAGAAAGCTGAAGCCATGGAATCCAGACTGATCGTTCTTGATGACCGGGAGGCTGCGTCTGTCCTCGCGGCGGAGCTCGCCTCTCTTCACCTGTCCCGCGCAATTGCGAAAGATGGTCATGCCAGTTTCATGGTATCGGGTGGATCTTCGCCCGCCCGTATGCTCAGCCTGCTGTCGCAGGACGCTTTGGACTGGGCCAGCGTCACGGTAGGTCTGGTTGATGAGCGCTGGGTGTCCCCCGATCATCCGGGATCAAACGAAAAGGGTGTGCGCGAAAAACTGCTGAAAGGCCCAGCTGCCGCCGCCCGGTTTATCCCGATGAAGACAGATGATGCCGATCCGGCCAGCGCCGTTGCCGATCGGGCCGCCGCCTATGCGCCGCATGTCTTGCCGATCTCCTGCATTCTGTTGGGAATTGGCCCGGACGCGCACACGGCGAGCTGGTATCCCGGATCGATGGGGCTGGATCAGGCGATGTATCCCGAAGAGGGCGCCATCATAGCGGCCGTCGATGCGGGAAACACGCCCGTCTCCGGAGACTTTCATCAGCGCATGACGCTCACCGCCGGTCCGATTTGCAGCGCAGCCTCCGCCATCCTGCTGATGTTCGGCGAAGACAAGCGATCCGCTCTCGAACAATCTCTCAAGGGCGATGAAAAACAGTTCCCGGTGCGCCGCGCCATTGAGGGTCTGGGTAGACGTCTCTCCATCATCTGGGCACCCTGATCATGACCCCACTTCATCCGGTAATCGCAGACGTCACGCAGCGGATAGAGGCCCGCTCCAGAGACTCGCGCGCCGCCTATCTCGAGATGATCCGGTCGCGCAGGCCCAAGACCTTCGCGCGCACACGGCTGCACGAAGGCAATATTGCCCATGCCTCCGCAGGCTGCGCAGTCATCGAAAAGTCTCAGGTCCTCGGCGCAGGCTGGCCAGTCATCGGCATCATCACCTCCTACAACGACATGCTCTCGGCCCATGCGCCGTTTGAGAATTTCCCGCAGATCATCCGTGAGGCGGCGCGCGAAGTGAACGCAGTCGCGCAGGTGGCAGGCGGGGTGCCGGCGATGTGTGACGGCGTCACGCAAGGGCAGGAGGGCATGGAACTGTCGCTGTTCTCGCGCGACATCATCGCCATGGCATCGGCCATCGGCCTCTCGCACGATTCTTTTGACGCGGCGCTGCATCTGGGTGTCTGCGACAAGATCGTGCCGGGGCTCGTGATCGCGGCCCTGCGCTTTGGTTGGCTCCCGTCGATCTTCGTCCCCGCCGGTCCGATGCCTTCCGGCCTGCCCAATCCGGAGAAAGTCCGTATCCGGCAATTGTTCGCCGAAGGCAAAGTAGACCGCAGCGCTTTGTTGAAGGCCGAGGCGGAAAGCTACCACTCGCAAGGCACCTGCACGTTTTACGGCACAGCAAACTCAAACCAGATGATGATGGAGGTGATGGGCCTGCATCTTCCTGGCGCGGCCTTCACCAATCCCGGTACACCCCTGCGCGCCGCGCTCACCCGCGCCGCCACGCAGCGCGCCGCCGCCATTACAGCGCAAGGGGATGACTACCGCCCCGCTGGCGAAATGATCGATGCCCGCTCCATCGTCAACGCCATCGTTGGCCTGATGGCCACGGGTGGCTCCACCAACCACGCTCTGCACATCCCCGCGATGGCCGCAGCTGCGGGGCTTGATGTAACGCTTGAGGATTTCGCAGACATCTCGCATGTCACCCCGCTGCTCGCGCGGATCTATCCCAATGGCGGCGCCGACGTGAACCACTTCCACGCGGCGGGCGGGATGGGCTTTCTCGTGCGCGAACTGCTCGACGTTGGCCTTTTGCACGGTGATGCGCCGGCTGTTTCAGGCACGATCGCTGATTATGGTCAGGAACCCTTCTTGAAGGATGGCGATCTGGCCTGGCGTCCTGCGCCGGAAACGAGCGGAGACCTGGACGTGCTTCGCCCGGCAAGCGATCCGTTTTCGGCCGATGGCGGCCTTCGGCTGATGGATGGCCCGCTTGGGCGGGGCGTTTCCAAGGTGTCCGCCGTCAAGCCGGAAAACCGCATCGTTGAGGCGCCAGCCATCGTGTTCGACACGCAGGAAGCTCTGCGGGAAGCGTTCGATGCGGGGCGTCTTGATCGGGATTTTGTTGCGGTGGTCCGCTTTCAGGGGCCAGCGGCAAACGGAATGCCGGAATTGCATGGGCTGTCGCCCGTGCTCGGCGTGCTCCAGGACCGGGGCTTCAAGGTTGCCCTCGTCACCGATGGGCGGATGTCCGGCGCCAGCGGGAAGATAACGGCTGCCATTCATGTGGCGCCCGAAGCGGCGCGGGGCGGCCCGCTGGCGCGGGTTCAGGATGGCGACATCATTAGGGTGGACGGAGAATCAGGCCGGCTGGAGCTCAAAGTGGATCAATCAGAATTTGCGGGCAGGGCGCCGGCTGAATTCCGCCCCAACCGGCCCGCAATGGGGCTCGGTCGTGAAATGTTCGATCTTTTCAGGCAGTTCGCCAGCACAGCCGATTCCGGCGCCAGCCCTTTCCGCTTCCTCGGTCAGGAAACCTGAAGGATGGAAGGTTCCGTCCTGGTCGGAGATGTCGGCGGCACAAATGTGCGCTTTGCCCTCGCGGCGCGCCGGAACGGCGCTCTGAGTATCGAGCATTTTCAGAAGTTTCAGGGAGATGATTTCGAGTCGTTTGAGGATGCTCTGAAGCAGTATCTGGACAAGACAGGCGTGAGGGCAACTGTAGCCTGCTTTGCGATGGCTGGCCCTGTAAGGGATCAGAAAGTCACGCTGACAAACCGGGCAAAATGGCAAGTTTCATCGACGGGATTGGAGGCGCGATTCGGCTTTGAGGCCGTGCGCCTCATCAATGATTTCCAGGCAATGGCCCGCTCGGTGCCAGAATTCTCCGTCTCGTCATTTGAGGAAATCCTTCCGGGAACGTCCCAGACAGGCGCGCCGATGCTGGTGGCGGGGCCGGGCACAGGATTCGGCGTGGCAACGCTGCTGGCAGGCGCGAACGGTCAGTGGAGCGTCGTATCGGGCGAAGGTGGCCATATGGCCTACGCGCCGCGCACAGACATCGAGCATGATCTGGCGCGGCTGTTGGCGCGCGATCATGGCTATGTGTCGAATGAGTTGGTCGCCTCCGGCAGCGGTCTTGAAGAGGTTCATCGGGCATTTTGTGAGATATTTGATCGCGATTGTCTCAATTTGTCTCCGGAAACGATGCGTCAACGGGCGGATGACGGCGATGAGATGTTCCAAACGCTCATTGAAGTGCGGGCACTCGCTGTCATGGGCGCGGCAGGTGATCTCGTGCTGGCAAATGGCGCCCTGGGCGGGGTCGTGCTGGCGGGCGGGGTCAGTGAGCGTATTTCTGAGTTCCTGAAAACGCCCCTCGCGCGGCAACGCTTCACCTCTCGTGGCCCCATGAGTGACTACCTTGAGACTTGCCCGGTGTGGCTGATGCGCGATGCATCCGCGCCCCTGATTGGCGCCGCAGCCTACTTTGAACAGCCTTCCCGAATCTAGTTGCGAATTAATCGCAAATTCAGGGGCTTCCTGCGCGCTCCGTGACCGACAGCCGCACTTGGTGACCCGTGAAATTGCGTTTCAGCAGGATATACTGCGAGGCGCTGTGATTACAGTTGAGCGTCAGTTGCGCCGGGCGGGAAACCGTCCTAATCGGGCGGCAACGCAATGGGAGCAAATGCGCTATGACGGATGTTGAACGGCTCGCCCTCGACTATCTACCGGTCATCATCTTTCTGGTGATCGGTGCAGCGATTTCCGGTCTTTTCGTGATCGGAAACGTGCTCCTGGCGCCCTCTAAGCCGGACCCGGAAAAGAATTCGGCCTATGAGTGCGGTTTCCCGGCTTTCGATGATGCGCGCATGAAATTCGACGTGCGATTCTATCTCGTCGCCATTCTCTTCATCATTTTCGACCTCGAAGTCGCTTTCCTGTTCCCGTGGGCCGTCAGCCTCGGTGAGATCGGTATTCTCGGTTTCTGGTCTATGGTGGGTTTCCTGGGCGTCCTGACGGTCGGCTTTATCTATGAATGGCGCCGTGGCGCGCTGGAGTGGGAATAATGTCTGACAACTCCTACAAGCCCTATGCGCTCGGTGCAGCGCGGGCAGGGGTCGATGGCGGGTTCAAGCCCGGCAATGACGATCCGTTTTATTCGGGTCTCTCCGACCAGCTGGCTGACAAAGGCTATTTCACCGCTGCCGCAGATGACCTGATCAGCTGGGCACGCACCGGCTCGCTGATGTGGATGACCTTTGGTCTCGCCTGTTGCGCCGTTGAAATGATGCATGCCGGCAACCCACGCTACGATCTTGAGCGCTTCGGCATGGCCCCGCGCGGGTCGCCGCGGCAGTCGGACGTGATGATCGTCGCCGGTACGCTCACCAACAAGATGGCGCCCGCCCTCCGCAAGGTCTACGACCAGATGCCGGAGCCACGTTATGTGATCTCGATGGGCAGCTGCGCCAATGGCGGCGGGTATTACCATTACAGCTACAGCGTCGTTCGCGGCTGTGACCGGATCGTTCCTGTGGATATCTACATCCCAGGCTGCCCGCCCACCGCTGAGGCGCTCGTCTACGGCTTCCTTCAGCTGCAGAAGAAGATCCGCCGCGAAGGTTCGATCGAACGCTGATGGTGACGATGATGGATACTCAGGCGCTTTCCGATCTTGCCGCCCATATCGAAGGGCGCATGCCCGATGCTGTGCGTAGTTGGCAGATCCATGTCGGCGAACTCACGCTGCTCGCCGAGCGGGACCATATTGTCCCGCTGCTTCGCTTCCTGCGCGACGATCAGCAATGTAACTTTGAAACCTTCATCGATGTCTGCGGCGTGGATTATCCCGAGCGCTCGGAGCGTTTCGAGGTGGTCTACCACCTGCTGTCGATGCGCATGAACCACCGCATCCGCGTGCGTATCCGCACCGATGAGGAAACTGCGGTGCCCAGCGTCGTGTCCCTCTGGCCGGCCGCCAACTGGTTCGAGCGCGAAGCGTTCGACATGTATGGCATCCAGTTTGCCGACCATCCCGACCTGCGCCGCATTCTGACTGACTATGGCTTCGAAGGCTGGCCGCTCCGCAAGGACTTCCCGCTGACGGGCCATTACGAGGTGCGCTATGACGACCTCGAGAAGCGCGTGATCTACGAGCCGGTGAAGCTCGCCCAAGAATACCGCAATTTCGATTTCCTCTCGCCCTGGGAAGGCATGACGACCGTCATCCCCGGCGACGAGAAAGCGAAGGAAGGCTGATCAGATGGCCGACACCGTGCACATCGCAGACATGGACGACCGCAAGTTCACGCTGAACTTCGGCCCTCAGCACCCCGCCGCTCACGGCGTGCTCCGCATGATCCTCGATCTCGACGGCGAGATCGTTACCCGCGTGGACAGCCATATAGGCCTTCTCCACCGCGGCACGGAAAAGCTGCTCGAATACAAGACCTACCTGCAGGGCATGCCGTATTTCGACCGGCTCGATTACTGCGCGCCGATGAACCAGGAGCATGCCTGGTGCCTCGCCATCGAGAAGCTTCTCGGTGTCGAAGTGCCCCGCCGCGCCAGCATCATCCGCGTCATGTACTCGGAAATCGGCCGCATCATGTCCCACCTCCTCAACGTCGGCACCGGCGTGATGGACGTCGGTGCCCTGACGCCCATTACCTGGTGCTTCGAGGAGCGCGAGAAGCTCTGCGTCTTCTACGAGCGCGCCTCTGGCAGCCGGATGCACGCGGCCTATTTTCGTCCCGGCGGCGTCCACCAGGACCTGCCCCAGCGCCTGATCGACGACATTGCGACCTGGTGTGACCAGTTCCCCGGCAAGCTCGACCAGATCGAAGGCCTCGTCACCGAGAACCGTATCTTCAAGCAGCGCAACGTGGACATTGGCGTAGTCGACCAGCGCACGATCCTCGATTGGGGGTTCAGCGGCGTCATGGTGCGTGGTTCGGGCCTCGCCTGGGATCTGCGCCGTTCGCAGCCTTACGAGTGCTACAGCGAACTCGATTTCAAAGTCCCGGTCGGCCGCCACGGCGACAATTACGACCGTTATGTCTGCCGCATGGATGAGATGCGCGAGTCCGTGAAGATCATCCTCCAGTGTATCGACCTGATGGCCAAGGACGGCCCCGGTCCAGTCCTGCTGGCAGGCTCCAAGCTTTCCCCGCCACGCCGGGCTGACATGAAGAATTCGATGGAAGCGCTGATCCATCACTTCAAGCTGTACACGGAAGGTTTCCACGTTCCGGAAGGCGAATGCTACGCTGCCGTCGAAGCGCCCAAGGGCGAGTTCGGCGTGTATCTGGTGGCCGACGGCACAAACCGTCCCTACCGCGCCAAAATCCGTGCGCCGGGCTATCCCCACCTCCAGGCCATGGACTATCTCTGCAAAGGCCACCAGCTGGCCGACGTCTCGGCCGTTCTCGGAACGCTCGACATCGTGTTCGGGGAGATTGACCGTTGACCGCGTCTTTCGACCTCATCCAGCGCCAGCTTGACGCCTACAATGCGCAGGACATCAACGCCTTCCTCGCCTGTTATGCTGACGACGCAGAGCTCGCGACCCTCAATGGTGGCGTGAACCAGAAGGGCCTCGACGCCATCCGCAAGCGCCACGAAGACCTCTTCGCCCAGTTCCCACAGAACCGCGCAAAGCTCGTCAACCGCATCGATCTGGGCACAACCGTGATCGACCATGAAGCGGTCGAGCGCTCGCCCGGCGGTGAAACCTTTGATGTGGCCGCCGTCTACACTCTCCGGGATGGCAAGATTGCCCGTGTGGACTTTGCGAGGGCAGGGGCGGTCTGATGGGCGTTCTGCCGGAACAGCGTGTATCGGTCATCACCGTCGGGGTCCGTGACCTCGCCGGCATGATCCGTTTTTACACGGAAGTTTTGGGTTTCGAGGATCGCGGCGTCAAAGGCGAGGTCGCTTTCTTCAATGCAGGCGGCCTGGTGATCGGGCTCTGGGACGAGACCAAGCTCGCCGCCGACGCCGGCGTTGCAGACGACCGTAAAGGCGCCTTCAAAGGCTTTGCCTTAGCATTCAATGCGCGGTCTACGGATGAAGTAGACGAGATTTTTCAGCGGCTGGAGCGCGCAGGCGCGCAAATATCCAAGCCGCCGCACAAGACATACTGGGGCGGATATTCCGGCTACTTTGCGGACCCTGAAGGGAATGCCTGGGAAGTGGCTCACAATCCGTTCTGGCCAATTGACGAAGCGGGCCGCGTCAGCATCCCGCTTGCGAAGGAGCAGTAGATGGCATTGCGCCGGTTTGATCTCGAGGCGGGGGGCGACAGCTTCTCGTTCAAGTCCGAGACGGAAGAGAAGATCACATTCTGGCGGGCAAAATACCCGGCAGACAAGCAGCGTTCGGCTGTCATCCCGATGCTGTGGCTGGCGCAGAAAGACAATAATGGCTGGCTATCCGAGCCTGCCATGCGCGAAGTCGCAGACCGTCTGGAAATGCCCTATATGCGGGTCTACGAGGTCGCGACTTTCTACACGATGTTCCGCCTGCAGCCGGTCGGTAAATTCCACGTCCAGCTCTGCGGTACTACGCCTTGCCAGCTTCGCGGCGCCGAAAACCTCAAGGAAGTCTGCACCCGCGAGATCGGCAAGCAGATGTATGTGACCGACGATAAACGTCTGTCCTGGGAAGAAGTCGAGTGCCTGGGCGCTTGCGTGAATGCGCCGATGGTTCAGATCAATGACGACTATTACGAAGACCTCACGCCGGACTCGCTGGCCCAGATCATCGGCCGTCTGAAGAATGGCGTGGAAGTTACGCCCGGCCCGCAGATCGACCGCGTGAACAGCGCGCCCGAAGGGGGCAACGCAACACTGACTGAACCTGCCCTGTTCGATGGCAGCCGCAATTCCGTCAGTACGCTTCCAAACCTTCCGGAGCCCCCGGCGCCCGAGCCGGCGCCCAAGCCAGAAGCGACGGCAGAAGCTACCGGCCAGCCAGAAAAATCTGCGCCGACGAATACCGATCGCGAAGAGCCCTCCAGCAAGGACATCAAGGAATAGGCCATGTTGCAGGACAAGGACCGCATTTTCACAAACCTTTACGGCCTTCATTCGCCGGACCTCGAAGCTGCGAAGAAGCGCGGCGCGTGGCATCTGACACGCGAGATGCTGGAGCAGGGGCCGGACTGGATCTGCAACCAGATCAAGGCGTCCGGCTTGCGCGGCCGCGGCGGCGCCGGCTTCCCGACGGGCCTTAAGTGGACCTTCATGCCCAAGGAAGTGCGCGATCGCCCGCACTATCTCGTGGTGAATGCCGACGAGTCCGAACCCGGCACCTGCAAGGACCGCGAAATCCTGCGCCACGATCCGCATCTGTTGATCGAAGGCTGCATGGTCGCCAGCCGCGCCATGCGCGCGCACGCCTGCTACGTCTATATCCGGGGCGAATATATCAACGAGCGCCACGCGCTGGAGAAAGCCGTCAAGGAAGCCTATGAGGCAAAGCTGATCGGCAAGGACAATGTGAATGGCTGGGATTTCGATCTCTACGTCCATCACGGCGCCGGCGCCTATATCTGCGGCGAAGAAACTGCGCTGCTCGAAAGCCTTGAGGGCAAGAAGGGCCAGCCACGCCTGAAGCCGCCATTCCCGGCGAACGCGGGCCTCTATGGCTGCCCCACCACGGTGAACAACGTTGAGTCTATCGCCGTTGCGCCCACCATCCTGCGGCGCGGCGCGCAATGGTTTGCCGGCTTTGGCCGCCCGAACAATGCAGGCACCAAACTGTTCTGCATTTCCGGCCATGTGAACACGCCGTGCAATGTCGAAGAAGAAATGTCGATCACCTTCCGTGATCTGATTGAAACCCATTGTGGCGGCATTCGTGGCGGCTGGGAAAATCTGAAAGCGGTCATTCCGGGCGGTTCGTCGGTTCCTATGGTTCCGGCTGAGCAGATTATGGACGCCCACATGGATTTCGACACGCTCCGGGATCTGAAATCGGGCCTGGGCACAGCGGCCGTGATCGTCATGGACAAGCAGACAGACCTTATCCGTGCCATCGCGCGCCTGGCTTACTTCTACAAGCATGAGAGCTGTGGCCAGTGCACGCCGTGCCGGGAAGGCACCGGCTGGATGTGGCGCGTGCTGGAACGTATGGCACGCGGCGAGGCCGAGCATGACGAGATCGACACGCTGCTGGATGTGACCAAACAGGTCGAAGGCCACACGATCTGCGCCCTTGGCGATGCAGCTGCCTGGCCAATTCAGGGCCTCATCCGCCACTTCCGCCATGAAATCGAAGACCGCATCACCCAGTACCGTCTGCCGCGCGCGATGGTGCAGGGCGCCGTGGTCACGGCAGCAGAATAGAGAAAGGCGGCACGTGAGCCTCACCCGCGCCATCCTGATCGTGTCCTGGTGCCTCTCGCTGGCTACCATTCACGCGGTCGTGGCCTTCATTCTGGGCTATCTGATGCCCCGGAATGGAGGGATCGCGGAGCATATGCGTCTCTATGTGATGATCGTTGCGGGGGCGTCTGCGCTGTCAGCGGTCCTGGCCCTTCTGGCGATCATCTATGTGAAGGCCCTCTGGGGCGTGATGGCGCTTTCCTTCATCAGCGCCGGACTCTTTCTCTATGGCATGCTGGAGTATGCAGTGCCGCTTAATCTGCTGGTCATCGGTGTGCTGATTGGTCAGTTCCTGTTCTCTCGCTTCGCCATTGGCCTCAATGCCATCGACAATCCCGGCAAGCCCCGCATCAATCCTTCCGAAGAGTTCTGAAGTCCCATGTCCGACACTTTCAAGCTGAACATCGACGGCCAGGAAATCGAAGTGCCCAAGCATTACACGCTCATGCAGGCGTGTGAGGAAGCAGGCGCCGAGATCCCGCGCTTCTGTTACCATGAGCGTCTGTCGGTGGCGGGTAACTGCCGTATGTGCCTGGTTGAATGGCAGGGCGCGCCCAAGCCGATCGCCTCCTGCGCCCAGATCGTCGGCGATATGCGCCCGAACCAGGATGGCTCTGCGCCCATCGTGCGCACCGGCGGCGCCTATGTCGAAAAAGCCCGCAATGGCGTGATGGAGTTCCTGCTTATCAATCACCCGCTCGATTGCCCGATCTGCGATCAGGGCGGCGAGTGCGATCTTCAGGATCAGGCTGTCGCCTATGGCCGCTCGAACTCCCGCTTTGAGGAAAACAAGCGTGCCGTCGAAGACAAATACATGGGCCCGCTGGTCAAGACGATCATGACACGCTGCATCCAGTGCACGCGCTGCGTCCGCTTCGTCGCCGAAGTGGCGGGTGTCGAAGAGATGGGCATGATCAGCCGCGGCGAGAATGCCGAGATCACCACCTATCTCGAAAAGTCGCTGACCTCCGAGCTTTCCGGTAACGTCATCGACCTGTGCCCGGTCGGTGCCCTGACCTCGAAGCCTTACGCCTTCAACGCGCGCCCCTGGGAGCTGCGCAAGACCTCCTCCATCGACGTGATGGACGCCATGGGCGCCGCCATCCGGATCGACGCCAAAGGCGACGCCGTGATGCGCATTCTGCCGGAGCTGAACGAAGAGGTGAACGAGGAGTGGCTTTCGGACAAGTCCCGCTTCGTCTGGGACGGTCTCGGCCGCCAGCGTCTAGACCGGCCCTACATTCGCGAGAATGGCAAGCTCCGCGCCGCCACTTGGGGCGAAGCCTTCGAAGCCGTGAAAGCTGCCCTCGCGGTCGGCCCCGACAAGACCGGCATTGTAGCCGGCGACCTGATCGAGGTTGAGCAGGCCAAAGCCGCTCTGGACCTCTTTCGCAGCCTCGGTGTGAAGAACACCGACTGCCGCCCTGCCGGCGCCGGTTACGGCACCTCCGGCGTGCGTGAGCATTACATCCTCAACCCCACCCTGATGGGCGTGGAAGAGGCTGATGCTCTCCTGCTGATCGGCACAAACCCGCGCGTTGAAGCCGCTGTCTGGAATGCTCGCATCCGCAAGTCATGGCTCTGGGGCAACCTGAAGGTCGGCCTGGTGGGCGAGGCGGTCGATCTCACCTATCCGTATGAACATCTGGGCACCGGCCCTACCGACCTCGGCAAGCTTGCCTCGAGTGATTTCTACAAGGTGCTCAAGGACGCCAAGCGGCCGATGATTGTGGTCGGCGAGCGTGCGCTTGTTGGCCCGGATTGTCACGATTTGTCCAATTTTGTCCGGAAATTGTCTCAGGATGTCGGCGTTGTGACCGAGGGGTGGGCCGGTTTTGGCGTCCTGCATGCGGCAGCTGGCCGCGTCGGCGCGCTCGATGTGGGCTTCGTTCCGGCCGAAGGTGGTCTGGCGACGGCAGACATTCTCGGCGGCGGTCTTTCCACAGTTATCCTGCTGGGCGCCGATGAGATCGATCTCTCAAAGCTCGGAAATGCCAAGGTTATTTATGTTGGCTCCCATGGGGATGCCGGCGCCAGCCGCGCAGACATCGTCCTGCCCAGCGCCGCCTACACCGAAATGACTGCCACATACGTCAACACCGAAGGCCGGGTCCAGATGACCACACGCGCCACCCAGCCCAAAGGTGAGGCTCGCGAGGGCTGGGCAATTTTCCGTGCCCTTTCAGAGGTTTGCGGAAAACCGCTGCCCTATGACACAGCCGATCAACTGCGCGCGCTGCTGCGCGGCAAGGAAGGCGAAAATACCGTCTTCTCGGGCCGCGGATATGCGCCAGGCGCTCGCGGTGTCACGGCGCTCTCGGAGCCGGTTCCCGAAGTATCAAGCTCACTCTCAAGTGCGTCTTTTGCTGCTCCGGCTGTGGATTTCTACCTCACCAACCCCATTGCACGGGCATCCAAGACAATGGCCGAGTGTTCTGCGCTGGCAAGCCGCCTAGACACTCCGGTAGCGGCAGAGTAGGGCGGCGCCATGAGCAACGCGATCGAGTCTCTTGGCAGCCTCTGGGGCCCGCTGCTGGTGCTGGGCCAGATAGGCCTGTTCACCCTGGTGCTCTTGTTGTCGATTGCCTTCCTTCTGCTGCTGGACCGCAAGGTCTGGGCAGGGGTGATGATGCGCAAAGGGCCAAACGTTGTCGGCCCCTTTGGTCTGCTTCAGTCCTTTGCCGACTTTGGAAAATTCCTTCTGAAGGAAATCGTCATTCCGGCGGGCGCCAACAAGGCGGTGTTCATTCTCGCGCCGATCCTGACCTGTACGCTGGCTTTCGTGACATGGGCGGCCATTCCGGTGGCGCCAGGCACGGCAACCGGGACAAGTTGGGTCATCGCCAACCTGAATGTTGGCGTCCTCTACCTGTTCGCCATCTCTTCCCTGGGTGTCTATGGCATCATCATGGGCGGCTGGGCCTCAAACTCGAAATACCCGTTCCTGGGCGCCCTACGTTCGGCGGCACAGATGGTCTCCTATGAGGTATCCATCGGCTTCGTGATCGTCACGGTGATCCTGCTGGTAGGGTCGATGAACCTGACCACCATCGTGAACAACCAGGACGGCGGCATCCAGAACTGGCACGTGTTCAGCTTTCAGTATTTCCCGCTGATTGTCGTCATGGTGCCGATGTTCGTGATTTTCTTTATCTCGGCGTTGGCAGAAACCAACCGGCCACCTTTCGATCTGCCTGAAGCGGAGTCCGAACTCGTGGCGGGCTATCAGGTCGAATATGGTTCGACGCCGTATCTCCTCTTTATGCTCGGGGAATATCTCAACATTGTGCTCATGTGCGCGATGATGACGATCCTTTTCCTGGGGGGATGGCATGGCCCGATCTCGCTAGGACCGGAATTGACGGCAAATCTGCCGCCGTTGCTTCTCAGTCTTTCCGGGCTAGCCTGGTTCATGGGCAAGGTGCTGTTCTGCTTCTTCCTGTTCGCACTGGTGAAGGCCATCGTGCCGCGCTACCGCTATGATCAACTGATGCGTCTAGGCTGGAAAATCTTCCTGCCGACATCGCTGGCGGCGGTCATCATCGTGGCAGGTTATGTGACATTCGTGGGAGGTCTCTCATGAGCCTTGCGCAGACACTTCGCGGCGCGCTGCTGACAGATTTCATGGGCGCAGCCTGGATTGCGGTGCGGGAAATGTTCCGGCGCAAGGCGACCGTGAATTACCCGTTTGAGAAAAACCCGCTTTCGCCGCGGTTCCGGGGCGAACATGTTCTGCGCCGCTATCCGAGTGGCGAAGAGCGCTGCATTGCGTGCAAACTCTGCGAGGCGATCTGCCCCGCACAAGCGATTACGATTGAGGCTGAGCCTCGCGAAGACGGGGCGCGCCGGACGACGCGGTACGACATTGACATGGTGAAATGCATCTATTGCGGCTTCTGTCAGGAAGCCTGCCCGGTGGACGCCATCGTTGAAGGGCCAAACTTCGAGTTTGCAACAGAAACACGGGAGGAGCTGTTTTATGACAAGGAGCGCCTCCTCGCGAATGGCGACCGCTGGGAACGGCTGATTGCCAAGAATCTGGAATTGGATGCGCCGTACCGCTAAGGGCGGCGCTGGGTTGAAGCAGGGCCAGCCCAATCGGGTTATGGCGTTTATCAGGAAGGGGCGGACAGGCCGTGGCGTTGATCGCTTTCTCATTGATTGCGGCGATTGTCGTGCTTGCAGCGATGTTTGTCATCGCGGCGCGCAATCCCGTGCATTCCGTGCTCTGGCTAATCCTGACGTTCTTTTCGGCGGCAGGGCTCCTCGTCCTGATCGGCGCAGAGTTTCTCGCGATGCTGCTGGTTGTTGTCTATGTGGGCGCCGTCGCGGTGCTTTTCCTGTTTGTCGTGATGATGCTGGACGTGGACTTCGTGGAACTGAAGCAGGGCACCCTTCGCTATTGGCCCTTCGCGCTGCTGGTCGGCGTCATTCTCCTCGCGGAACTTGCGCTGGTGTCTGTTGCCGGCGACGCGATACCGGAGGGCAACATGAATGCCTCGCCGAACGCGCCGACAAATGCCGAAGCGATCGGATATGTAATGTACACAGACTACCTTCTGCTGTTCCAGCTGTCGGGTATTGTGTTGTTGATCGCCATGGTGGGGGCAATCGTTCTCACGCTGCGCCACCGCCCGCATATCAAGCGCCAGGATATTGCCAAGCAGACCGGCCGCCGGCGCGTGGACGCTGTTGACCTAAAAGACCCAACACCTGGGCAGGGGATCTGACGGATGGAACTCGGCCTACCTCATTATCTAGCCGTCTCGGCAGCGCTGTTCACGATTGGTGTCGTTGGCATCTTTGTGAACCGCAAGAACATCATCGTCATCTTGATGGCGATCGAACTGATCCTTTTGTCTGTGAACATCAATCTCGTTGCGTTTTCCGTCTTCAGCGGAACCATTGAGGGACAGATATTCGCAATGCTTGTGCTGACCGTTGCGGCCGCTGAAGCCGCGGTCGGGCTTGCCATCCTCGTCGTATATTTCCGTAACCGTCGCGACATCTCGGTTGAGAATGTCGACCTGATGAAGGGCTGATAAGGGTATGCTTCCTGATAGCCTTCTTCTTTTTATTGTTCTGGCGCCGGGCATCGCCGCTCTTTTTGGCTTGTTCCACAAGGTAGTCGGCGATCGCACTGTGATGCTTGTCACCACGGGAACCGTCCTGACGGCCGGTGCCCTTTCCCTGTTTCAACTGTTCGCTTATGTAGCCGGACTTGGGCATGTTGGGGCGCCGGAAGCGCATGCCGCCGTAGACGCCTATCTGACCGCCGGGCCCGCGCACAGCACGCAGGAGCTGAAGCAGCATATCATTACACTCATGCCCTGGATTGAAGTCGGGAACTTCAAGGCTAACTGGGCAATCCGGGTTGATGCGCTGTCGATTGTCATGATGGCGGTGATTACGGGCGTTTCTGGTCTCGTTCACCTCTATTCCTGGGGCTATATGAGCGAGGAGCCGCACAAGTCGCGCTTTTTTGCCTACCTTTCACTCTTCACCTTCATGATGCTCATGCTGGTGGTGGCCGACAACTTCATCCAGCTGTTCTTCGGCTGGGAAGGCGTGGGGCTCGCCTCCTATTTGCTGATCGGTTTCTGGTACACCAAGAAGGCGCCTAACGACGCGTCCATCAAGGCATTCGTTACCAACCGCGTCGGAGATTTCGGGCTGGCGCTCGGTATCATGGCTGTGTTCTTCGTGTTTGGCAGTGTCGAATTTGGTCCCGTCCTGGATGCGATCCGCACCAATGCCATCGTCACGCCGGTTGCTTTTGCAGAAGCCGCTCCCGCGCGGGAAGCGGTGATCATGTTCCTTGGGCAGCGCGTCTATGCGCTGGAGCTGATCGGCATCCTTCTGTTCATTGGTGCTATGGGCAAATCGGCTCAGTTCTTCCTGCATGTCTGGCTCCCAGACGCCATGGAAGGTCCGACCCCTGTATCCGCGCTCATTCATGCGGCAACGATGGTGACGGCGGGCGTGTATCTCGTCTGCCTCGTCTCACCGATTTACGAATACACGTTCTATGCAGCTGGCATGATCGCCCTGGTGGGGGCAGTCACGGCGCTCTACGCCGCCACCGTCGGCATGGCGCAGAACGACATCAAACGCGTGATTGCGTATTCGACCTGTTCGCAGCTTGGCTACATGTTCTTTGCCGCCGGTGTCGGCGCTTATGAAGCCGCGATGTTCCATCTTTTTACTCACGCCTTCTTCAAGGCGCTGCTGTTCCTCGGGGCCGGCTCGGTCATCCACGGTATGCACCATGAACAGGACATGCGCCGCATGGGCGGGCTCGCGAAGTTCATGCCGCTGACCTATGCGGCGATGATGATCGGCACGATCGCCATCATCGGCCTCGGCATTCCGCACACGAAGTTGGGCTTTTCAGGCTTTTTCTCAAAGGACGCCATTCTCGAAAGCGCCTTCGCTGGTGGCACAGCGCAAGTCATGTTCGGCCAAATGGCATTTTGGTTTGGTCTGCTAGCGGCGTTTCTGACCAGCTTCTATTCCTGGCGCCTCATTTACATGACCTTCCATGGACCGCGGGTTGTACTCGAAGATCATGGCCACGATCATGCGCACGCGGATGAGCACGCTGAGGATGACCATCACGGTCACGATCACACGCCGCACGAAAGCCCGATGGTGATGCTTATCCCATTGGCGCTCTTGAGCCTCGGGGCAGTTTTTGCGGGGTTCTATTTCTACGACGCATTTGTCGAGGCCAATAACGAAGCCTTCTGGGCGGGCGCGATCTATCGCGCTACGGAAAACCACGTACTGCACGATCGCCACAATGTGCCGGAATGGGTTCTATGGGCGCCGCTTGTCGTAACGATCGCCGGCTTCGCTCTGGCGAGCATGACTTACTTCTTCAATCGCGGTGTTGGTGCGCGCATCGCCGCAAGTGGTGGCCCGCTCCACTCGCTTTTCTCCAATAAATGGTATTTCGACGAGATCTACCAAGCCACGCTGGTTCGCGGGTCAGCTTTCCTCGGCAATATATTCTGGAAAGCAGACAAGAAGATCATTGATGGTGCCGGCCCTGACGGAATGGCTGCGCTTGCAGGCATTGGCGCCCGGCGTCTGGCAAAAATGCACACGGGTTATCTGTATCACTATGCCTTCGTGATCATCGGGGCGGCCATCGTATTTGGCGCGATCCTGTGGTTGCGGGCAGGAGGGGCCAACTGATGGGCGGTTTCCCCATTCTTACCGCGATGACGTTCCTGCCGTTGATCGGCGCGTTGCTCATCGTTCTCGTCCGCGCGGCCACTGCAGGAAGCCGCGCTGCGGCGGATGATGGTCGTCAAAACCGTGCCATCCTCATGGCTTCGCTGATTATTTCAGCAGCGACTTTCGTGCTGTCTGTTGCGGCGTTTCTGTCGTTCGATCCAGGGCAGATGGGTTATCAGCTGGTCGAACAGCACGCGTGGTATGGTCCGATAAGCTATAAGCTCGGTATCGACGGGCTTTCCATGTCGCTGATCCTGCTCACGACGTTTCTGACGCCGATCTGCCTTCTGGCGAGCTGGAATTCCATCGACAAGCGCGTGACTGAATATGTCGTCGCATTTCTGGTGCTCGAGACATTCATGATTGGTGTCTTTACGGCGCTCGATCTGGTGCTGTTCTACATATTCTTCGAGGCTGGCCTGATCCCGATGTTCCTCATCATCGGTATCTGGGGTGGGAAAGACCGTATCTATGCCTCGTTCAAGTTCTTCCTCTACACGCTGATCGGCTCACTGCTGCTTCTGGTGGCCGCGATCTACATGATCCAGGTGGCCGGTTCAGCCGACTTCGAAGTGCTCGAGCAGTTTGCGTTTGATCCGGGCGTTCAGACCTGGCTCTGGCTTGCCTTCTTGGCGTCGTTTGCCGTCAAGCTGCCGATGTGGCCGGTTCACACATGGTTGCCGGATGCGCACGTTCAGGCGCCAACGGCCGGGTCGGTTGTCCTCGCCGGTGTCCTGCTGAAAATGGGCGGCTACGGCATGCTGCGCTTTTCATTGCCGATGTTTCCCGATGCCAGCGCATACTTCCAACCGATGATGTTTGCCCTTGCGGTCATCGCGATCATTTACACGTCGCTTGTCGCCTGGCGTCAGACGGACATGAAAAAACTCATCGCCTATTCGTCGGTCGCGCATATGGGCTTTGTTACGCTCGGTATTTTTGCCTTCAATGAAACGGGGATACAGGGCGCCATCTTTCAGATGCTGAGCCACGGCCTGATTTCCGGCGCGCTGTTCCTGATCGTGGGTGTCGTCTACGACCGCATGCACACTCGCGAGATTGCAGCCTATGGCGGCCTGGTTGGCCGCATGCCGATCTATGCCGGCTTCTTCATGTTGTTCACCATGGCCAACGTAGGTTTGCCCGGAACAAGCGGGTTCGTAGGAGAAATTCTTACGATGATAGGTGGCTTCCAGGCAGCAACATGGGCAGCCTTTGGCGCGGCATTCGGTGTGATCTTTTCTGCCGTCTACATGCTGACGCTTTATCGCCGCACCGTCTTCGGTGAGATAACCAATCCACTGCTTGAAGACATCAAGGACATGAACCGGATCGAATGGGTCTGCATTGCACCGCTTGCAGTCCTCACAGTTCTTTTTGGTGTTGCCCCCAACCTCATTTTCGCCGTCACCAATGGTGCTACAGGGCGCATTATCGCGCTCATGGCGGGAGGCCAGTAAGCCGATGCTTGATACTCAATCCATCATACAGGCCATGGCTCCAGAGCTTTGGCTCGCCGCATCCGGTCTCATGCTGGTGCTCGTGGGGGCAATCGTTGGAGAGCGCTTCAACAGCCTTTCCTATAAAGTCGGCGCACTCGTCATGTTTGGAGCAGCCGCACTTTCGGCCATGCATCTTCAGGGCGGCGAAGCCTTCAATGGCCTCGTTAAAACAACAACGTTCACGAACTTTACGAAGGTAATCAGTTTCACCCTGGCAGGTGTGGCAATTTTCCTCTCCGAAGGGTTCCTGCGCCGGCATGAAATAAGCCGATATGAATACCCTCTGCTGATGGTCCTTGCTTCGCTTGGTATGGGCATCATTCTGTCGGCAAATAATTTGATGACGCTTTATATGGGCATCGAAACGCTGAGCCTGTCGTCATATGTGCTGGCAGCGTTCCACCGAGATTCTGCACGGTCGTCTGAAGCGGGCCTCAAATATTTCGTGTTGGGCGCACTTGCCTCCGGCATCCTTCTGTATGGTGCCTCACTGGTTTACGGGTTCACCGGCACAACCTCATTTGATGGCCTGACTTTGGCGGGTGAATCCGTGGGCGCCATGTTTGGCATGGTGCTGATGATCGTCGGTCTCGCGTTCAAGATTTCCGCGGCCCCGATGCACGTCTGGACACCTGACGTGTATGAAGGTGCTCCGACGCCTGTTGTCGCTTTTTTTGCTTCAGCGCCAAAGTTTGCGTCCCTTGTTGTCTTCGCCAACGTGATGTTCACGCTTTTTGGAAGCGTCATGGACCAATGGCAGCTTATCGTGGCGATCATTGCCGGACTGTCGATGATCGTTGGCTCGCTCGGTGGCCTGACGCAGAATAATATCAAGCGTCTTCTGGCGTATTCCTCGATCGCCAATGTTGGCTATGCGTTGGTTGCGGTTGCTGCGGGGCAGGTTCTCGGCGCGCCGGCACTTCTGACGTTCTCGACCATTTATGTCATCTCATCGCTTGGCCTGTTTGCCGGAGTACTTGCGATGCGCCGCCGGGGCGGCATGGTTGAAAATATTCAGGAACTGGGCGGCCTCGCGCGACGCCAGCCAGTCTTTGCAATCGCGATGACCGTTTTGGTGCTCTCGGTTGCGGGATTGCCTCCGTTCGGCGGCTTCTTCGGCAAGTATGAGGTGCTGCGCGCAGGTGTCGAAGCAGAGCTCGTGCCATTGGCTATCATTCTGGTGATCGCTTCCGTTGTGTCCTTGGGGTATTATCTCCGCTTGCTGAAAGTCATGTGGTTCGATGAACCCAAAGAGACTTTTGAGCGTGTGGATGTGACGGTTCTGGGCACCGTTGTCGCTTGCGCCGTGATCGCCGGTGTTGTGTTCATGATCTTTATCGGGGAACTCGGCACGGGTGGTTGGGCCAGCTATGCTGCTTCGGGACTTCTCCCTTGAGCGCTTCCTGGCCACTCTACCGGTTCGAAGAAATTGACAGCACCAACACAGAAGCGAAGCGCCGCGCGGCTGAGGGCAGCTTCAATAATCAATGGATTGTTGCCAGCACGCAGACGGCGGGACGTGGACGGCAGGATCGCGCCTGGTCTTCTCCTGTAGGAAACATCTTCACTACAGCACTCTTCGCGGAGCCGGGCGGCATTTCAGTGGCGCTTCGAGTGCCGTTTGCTGCTGCTTTGGCGGTGGTTGATACGGTGCTCTCTGTCGCGCCGGCCGCTCCTGTGCGTGTGAAATGGCCCAATGATGTGCGTGTCGATCACCAGAAAGTGTCCGGCATTCTGGTTGAGACTGGCGGAGCAGGAGACCGGCTGTGGATCGCGGCAGGTACAGGCATCAATGTTGCCTATGCGCCGGACAACGTTGGCCAGGGCGCGACAAGCCTCAATAGGTTGAGTGCGCAGGTTCTTGATTTAAAAGAAGTATTGGATTTCTATCACTCTGCTTTCGAAGCCCGACTGGCTCAGGCTAAGGTGACCTTTGATGGTGTGCGCAAAGACTGGCTAAAATATGCTGAGGGCCGCAACGAAAAGGTATCTGTTAGGGTCGGGGACACATACGAAGAGGGGGTATTCGAGGATCTCGAACAGGATGGTGCCCTTCGTCTTCGGTTGCCGGATGGAAGCGCGCGCATCATAAGGGCCGGCGAAGTAAACCTTATTGGACGAGCGTAACGCATGCTTCTGGTTATCGACGTTGGGAACACCAATACTGTTTTTGCGCTCCATGATGGTGAGCAGTGGGTCAATCAGTGGCGCAGCGCCACGGATTCAACAAAAACGGCGGATGACCATGCCTCGTGGCTTTGGCGGCTGGCTGATATGCAAGGCGTTGATCTGTCTCGGGTTCAAGGATGCGTTGTTTCATCCGTTGTGCCGCACGCTCAGTTCAACTTTCGCAATTTGGCGCGGCGCTATTTGAACGTCGAGCCCTTGTTCATCGGGGAGCCGGGATTGAAAACCGGCATGGCGGTCAGAGTGCGTCACCCCGAACAGGTCGGTGCCGACAGGATCGTTAGCGCCTTGGGCGCTCATGTAGCGTATCCCGGTGATCTGATCGTAATCGATAGCGGTACAGCAACGACGTTTGATATTGTTTCAGCGGATGGTGCGTTTGAAGGTGGCATCATATCCCCAGGCATCTATCTCTCTATGAGAGCCTTGCATGATGCCGCCGCGCAATTGCCGCGGATTGCGATTCAGAAGCCGCCGCAGGTCATAGGTAAAGACACTGTGTCTGCCATGCAGTCAGGTGTGTTTATAGGGTATATTGAACTGATTGATGGTCTCGTTCGGCGCATCAAAGCCGAATGGGGGCGTCCGATGACCGTGATTGCAACAGGGGGCGTGGCGTCTCTCTTCGAAGGAGCAAGCGAAACCATCGATTACTACGATCAAGACATTCTTATCCGGGGGCTATTGGAAGTCTGGAAGCGGAACCGTTGACACTGAAGGAGACCACAATCGATCAGTCCAAGGACGAGCTCGTATTTCTTCCCCTCGGCGGTTGCGGCGAGATCGGAATGAACCTCAATGCCTATGGATATGGCCCGCCAAACGCGCGGCGATGGATCATCGTTGATGTGGGTGTCACATTTGGGAACTCGGATACGCCGGGAATTGACCTGATCTGTGCGGACCCAGATTATCTGATAGGGGAGCACATCGACGCAGTCTTCCTGACGCATGCTCATGAAGACCATATTGGGGCTGTTGGGCTTTTGTATCCGATGCTCAAGACGAAGGCGCCGATTTACGCAACGCCTTTTACATGTGAACTTGTTCGGTCCAAGATGGACGAGCGCGGCGTGGACCAAAAATGGCTGAAAACGATCTCGATGGGTGGAACTGTCAAGGCGGGTCCTTTCGAGGTTACGTATGTTACCCTCACCCACTCGATACCTGAGCCCAACGCACTGGCCATCCGCACTCCAGCGGGGATAGTTCTTCATACGGGCGATTGGAAAATCGACCCGCAACCTCAAATCGGTTCGAGCACAGACATTAGTGGTCTTACAGCGCTAGGGGATGAAGGCGTGCTCGCGATGGTTTGCGACTCGACCAACGTGTTTGAAGGCGGCGAAGCCGGGTCTGAAGAAACAGTGCGACAAGGGCTCATCGAGCTTATTGCCGAACAGACGCAGGCTGTGGCTGTCACAACTTTTGCGTCCAATGTTGCGCGCGTTAAATCCATCATAGACGCTGCGAACCAGGCAGGCCGTAGCGTTTGTCTCGTGGGGCGCAGTATGCACCGCGTGACAGCTGCGGCGAAAGCCGTGGGGATACTTCCGGCGCGCCTTGATTTTGTGGACGAGAGCGAAGCGGGTTATTTGCCAGCGGAGAATATCCTTTATCTCTGTACAGGGAGCCAGGGAGAGGCCAACGCGGCGCTCTCGCGAATAGCGCGCGGAGATCATCGTCATGTGGCGCTACGCGAGGGGGATAGTGTCATTTTTTCCTCTCGTCTGATCCCCGGCAATGAAACCAGTGTCTACAGTTTGCAGAACACATTGGCGGAGAACGGAATAAAGGTAATCACTCCACGGATGGTTCCCCAGACGATCCATGTGTCTGGTCACCCCTGCCGTGATGAGCTGCGGCGAATGTATCAATGGGTCCGCCCCAGAATTTCTGTGCCGGTTCATGGTGAGCGCCGGCATATTCTTGAACATGCATCCTATGCGCGATCCCTTCAGGTTCCTGAGGCAATCGCCCCCAGAAACGGAAGCCTCATCCGCCTCGCGCCAGGTGAGGCGGAGATACTCGATGAAGTGCCGGCAGGACGACTCTTTCTGGATGGCAATCGGCTGGTTCCAGAGGGCGCGCAGGGATTGGTTGAACGCAAACGGTTGCATAATAGCGGCGTAATATTCGCCACCGTCAGTCTCGACCAGGCCGGACGGCCGGTCGACGGTCCCGTTGTTGTGGCTAAAGGACTTTCGGAAAAAGACGGAAGGGTCGCTGAGGAAAGCCTCGAAATCCTTGATGAGGCGGCGGAAGCTGCCGTTGCTGGTTTATCAAAGAAAGATCGCAATGATGATGAAGCGATCGAGCGATCAATAGGACGGGCTTTGCGTAAAGCGTGTGATGTCAATTTCGGCCTGAAGCCGGTGATTGAAGTGGTTGTGCTGAGGAGCTGAGATAGCAATGAGCGAATTCAAGATCGGACCCCTGAATCATGTGGGGGTAGCTGTTCCCAATATTGAGCAAGCCTGTGAGACGTATCGCTCGCTTTACGGTGCGACGGACATCACCACGCCATTTGACATGCCGGAGCAGGGCGTCAAAGTTTGCTTTGTGAATTTGCCCAACAGCCAGATTGAGCTGATCGAGCCTCTGAGTGAGGCTTCGCCGATTGCGAATTTCCTGAAGAAAAATCCGGCAGGCGGCCAGCATCACGTCTGTTTCGAAGTCGCGGACATTAATGAGGCCGTGACCGAGATGGAAAAGCGTGGCGCAACTGTGCTCGGTAAGCCGCGCATAGGGGCTCACGGCACGATGATCATTTTCGTTCACCCCAAGAACTCCAACGGCGTTCTGGTGGAGCTGATGGAAACGCCCAAAGGGCACCACTGATGGGCATAGCAGGCGCTACGATTGTTTTTGTTCTTGGCTGGTGGATCAGCTTCTTTGCCGTATTGCCGATAGGCGTGAAGGGGCAATGGGAGGATGATTCCACTGTCCCTGGTACGGAAGAGGGCGCTCCAAAACAGCCAATGCTTTTGAAAAAGGCCCTATGGGCAACGATCGGCGCTGTTGTGATTACGGCGGCCGCTGCTGTGGTTGTTCCTCTCCTGCTTGCGGAACAGCCCTAGCTGCGGCTAGTGAGCGTGAAAGAATTCCGTAAAAGTCTGGATGATTCATGCGCCTGTCGAAGTTTTTTCTGCCTGTTTCCAAAGAAGCGCCTGCGGATGCCGCGATCGTTTCTCACCAGCTGATGCTGCGTACCGGTATGATCCGGCAGAATGGCGCAGGCATCTACTCCTGGCTGCCTCTGGGTTATCGCGTACTCAAACGAATTGAGCAGATTGTACGCGAGGAAATGAACCGGGCGGGCGCCATCGAAATGCTGATGCCGACGCTGCAACAGGCTGATCTCTGGCGGGAGTCCGGCCGGTATGACGACTATGGCAAAGAGATGTTGCGTATCAAGGATCGCCATGAGCGGGACATGCTGTACGGCCCGACAAATGAAGAACTGATCACGGATGTCTTCCGGACCTATGTAAAAAGCTACAAGCAGCTACCTCTGAACCTGTATCACCAGCAGTGGAAGTTCCGCGACGAGGTGCGGCCCCGTTTTGGTGTCATGCGCGGTCGTGAGTTCCTCATGAAAGACGCCTATTCGTTTGATCTGACTGAGGAAGACGCCAGAGCGGCGTACCGCAAGATGTTCTGTGCCTATCTGAATGCATTTGACCGGATGGGCCTCACGGCCATCCCGATGCGTGCAGACACGGGGCCGATCGGCGGCGATCTCAGCCACGAATTCATTATTCTGGCAGATACTGGCGAGAGCGCCGTCTTCTGTGACAAGGCTCTCCTCGATCTTCCGGCCCCTGGCTTAGACCTCGATTTCGAGTCAGACCTCACGCCATTCGTGACTGAGCGCACCGGATATTATGCGGCAACCGAAGAGATGCATGATGAGGCCGCATTCAATGCGCTGCCGGAAGACCGGCGTGTTTCCGCGCGGGGAATTGAAGTAGGTCACATCTTTTTCTTTGGCACCAAATACTCAAAGCCGATGAACGCTGTGGTGCAGGGGCCTGATGGTCAGATGGTGCCAGTTCAGATGGGCAGTTATGGCATTGGTGTTTCGCGGCTACTCGGTGCGATCATCGAGGCATGTCACGACGAGAACGGCATTGTATGGCCGGAGTCGGTTGCCCCCTTCGATGTTGGCCTGATCAATATGCGTCCCGGCAATGAAGCCTGCGATGCAGCCTGTAACACGCTATACGCTGCGTTGACTGCAGCTGGCCGTGAAGTGCTCTACGACGAAACCGATGACCGCGCAGGGGCGAAGTTTGCGCGCATGGATCTCATCGGCCTGCCCTGGCAAACGACCGTCGGGCCGCGCGGCGTTACTGAAGGCAAGGTCGAGGTCAAGAATCGCAAGACGGGCGAGAAGCATGATGTCAAAATCGAAGATATGCTGGCTCAACTGAAAGGCTCCTGATGAGCGCGATGCCTTCCGCAACGCCTTTTGGCAAACTGGAGCGAACGCTTGCCTGGAGGTATCTCAGGGCGCGCCGTGAACATGGGGGCGCCAGCCTTATCGCGGTCATTTCATTCATCGGAATTTTCTTCGCGGTGGCCGCGTTGATTATCACCATGTCGATCATGAGTGGATTTCGTGCGACCCTGCTCGACGCACTCTTGGGCGGCGAACCCCATATCTCCGCCGCAGTCGATGGCATGCCGCAGGACGAGGCGGAAGCATTGGCCAAGATAATCTCTGAAACCCCGGATGTTATCAGCGCGTCTCCTTATATCGAGCAGTTCGTTTTGCTGTCTGCAAATGGTGTGAGAACGGGCGGCGTGGTTCGCGCGGTTCCGCCTGCCGATCTCAAAACCATGCCGATCCTAAAGGACGGGGGCGAGGCGGCCCTGGCCGCTGGGTTTGGACAAGGCCGAAATGGCGGCAATGTCATCATGATCGGACAATACCTCGCAGCAAATCTGGGGCTTCAGCCCGGCGATAGTGTCGAGGTCGTGACATCGCAGATGCGATCTGGTCCCCTAGGACAAACGCCGATCAGCAAGTCTTATGTTGTTGGAGACATTTTCCGGACCGGCTCCGCACAGTTGGACAACGTCTATGTATTCATGCCGATGAATCAGGCGCAGATATTGTTCCAGTCCAAAGGGCGCTATCAGTTTCTGGATATCCGGGTGAAAAATCCCGACATGACAGAGGTCGCCATGCAGCGCATCTCTGAAGCGACAGGTTACAGTCTGCTTCTACGAGATTGGAAGACCAAGAACCGGACATATCTGGGCGCGCTGAGAACTGAGCGTGTCATGGTGAGATTGCTGGTAACGATCATCATGATGATTGCCACACTGAACATCATTGTCGGGGTTGTAATGCTGGTCAAAAACAAGACGCGGGATGTGGCCATCCTGCGGACCATCGGTCTCAGCCGCGGCGGCGTTCTGCGGGTATTCCTGATGGTAGGAACCGTTCTTGGCTCACTGGGCGCTCTGCTTGGGATGGTTGTGGGTGTGCTGTTCATTCTCAACATCGGCCCGATCGAGGCTCTGATCAATCTCGCGATTGATGGGGAAGTGTTCCCGGCAGAGCAGTATGGCCTGGATCATCTGCCAGCTGTGCTTGATTGGGGCGAAGTGGCTAGCACGGGCGCCTACGCGCTGATCATGTCCATGGTCGTCTCACTGATCCCGGCAATCTGGGCGTCGTCGCAAGACCCGGTCAAAGCGCTGAGGTTTGAATGATGCAACCCGTACTCGAACTTCTGGGAATTGACCGGACGTATCATACTGCGGCCGGCGCATTGCAGGTGTTGCAGGGCACCGACCTGCGCGTTTCGCCCGGCGAGCTTGTGGGCCTGGTGGGGCCATCTGGTTCCGGAAAATCGACGCTGCTGCATACCGCGGGCCTGCTGGAGCGGCCGGAGGGCGGCTCAATCTTTCTGGATGGGATCGACTGCCTGAAGCTGAACGACAATGGCCGCACCAGCATCCGGCGCAGAAAGATCGGCTTCGTTTATCAGTTTCACCATCTGCTACCTGAGTTTAATGCCATCGATAACATTGCAATGCCTCTTATGATCGCGGGGGTGAAAAAGTCCAAGGCGCGTGAAAAGGCGTCGAGCCTTTTAGAGGTCATGGGACTAGAAGAGCGCGCCTATCACCAGCCAGGCCAGTTGTCGGGTGGGGAGCAACAGCGTGTGGCGATTGCCAGAGCGTTGGCAAATGACCCCAAGCTTGTGATCGCTGACGAGCCGACCGGAAACCTCGATCCCACCACAACGGAGCGTGTGTTCGGCACGCTCATCAAAATGGTGCGTGAAGAAGGCGCGGGAGTGCTGGTGGCCACGCACAATTTCGCCCTAACCCGGCATATGGACCGTATTCTCACCCTCAAGGATGGGAAGCTCATAGATTACGTTGAATGATCGGCTGTGGACTACTGGAGCCGCGCGCTTCCGGCCTGGCTGATTCGGTGAGAGTATCTGCGCGGAAGAGGATTGCCGCGTGACAAAGCCTGTTTTTATCCATCTTGCCATCCGGTCCAGCTTTTCGCTGCTGGAAAGCATGATTACGCCTGCTGATCTGGCAAAGTGGTGCAAGCAATACTCCATGCCCGCGATGGCGGTGACTGACAGAAACTGCCTTTTCGGGGCGTTAGAGCTTTCCATTAAGCTGTCAGATTACGGCGTTCAGCCAATCATGGCGTGCTGTTTTGATGTCACCGATGGATCGCCCAAAGCAGAACTGTTTCGGCTCACTGCATATGCTCAGGATGATGTCGGCTATAAGCGTCTGATGTTTTTGTCCTCTAGGGCGTATCTGGAAGCAGACGATGGCGTGCCGCGCTTACACAAAAAATATCTGCTGGAGAACACAGAGGGCCTCATTCTTCTGACGGGCGGCGCAGAAGGCGAAGTCGCGCGTCACATCCTCAAGGGCCGCTTGGCCGACGCCCGGACAGAACTGTCAACCTTGGCGACCGCCTATCCTGGGCGTTGTTATGTCGAAATTACCCGGCACGGAACGCAGGAGGAAATCAAATCGGAAACGGGCTTGGTTGAGTTGGCTTACGAGCTTGGGCTCCCCCTCGTTGCCACTCACGATGCCCGTTTCTTGAAGCCAGAAGATGTAACAGCGCACGATGCCATGATGTGCATCGCAAACGGGCAATATCTTGGCCAGGACGACCGCAAGCGCGTCGAGCCAGACCAATATCTGAAATCTCCTGAAGAGATGGAAGTGCTGTTTGCGGACCTTCCTGAAGCGATCGCAAATACTTCAGAGATCGCGATTCGCTGTTCGGTAAGGGCTGAGACCCGCAAACCAATTTTGCCCAATTTCAGCAAGGAGGGACGCTCGGAAGGTGAGGAGCTCGCCCTCCAAGCTCGTCAAGGTCTAGAGGAGCGTTTGGCAGAGGCAGATCGTCTGTATGCTGAGCGACAAGTATATCTCGATCGGCTTGAATATGAACTTGGTATCATCGACCGCATGGGATTCCCCGGATACTTCCTTATCGTCTCGGACTTCATCAAGTGGGCAAAGGCGAACGGTATTCCTGTGGGGCCGGGCAGGGGATCGGGCGCTGGTTCACTCGTTGCCTGGGTTCTGCTGATTACAGATCTCGATCCGTTGAGGTTTGATTTGCTGTTTGAGCGCTTCCTCAACCCCGAGCGCGTTTCTATGCCAGACTTCGACGTGGATTTCTGCCAGGAACGCCGGGGCGAAGTGATCCGTTATGTCCGCGAAAAATATGGCGCAGACAGTGTTGCTATGATCATCACCTTTGGCACGCTTCAAGCCAAGGCTGTGGTGCGCGATGTCGGCCGCGTGATGCAGATGCCCTACGGCCAGGTCGACCGCCTTGCGAAACTTATCCCGTTCAATCCGGCCAAGCCACCAACCCTGGATGAAGCGATAGCGGCTGAACCAAAGTTCGATGATGAGATCGCGGCCGATGCGCGCGTTGGCGAGCTGATCGACACAGCGCGTGCGCTGGAGGGAATGTACCGCAACGCAGGGACGCACGCTGCTGGCGTTGTGATCGCAGACCGCCCGCTTGTTGAGCTTGTGCCGCTTTATAACGATCCGAGAGCCGATCTACCCGCTACTCAGTTCAATATGAAGTATGCCGAAATGGCGGGTCTCGTGAAGTTCGACTTCTTGGGGCTGAAGACCCTAACTGTGATAGACCGTGCGCTGAACTTTATTCGCCGCGATGGCGGCGATGTGGGCCCCGCATGGCGAAGCATGGATGATCCAGCCACTTATGAGCTTATGGCAAGTGGTGAAACGCTGGGCGTATTCCAGCTTGAAGGGGCGGGCATGCGCGACACGCTTCGCCGGGTGCGGCCCAACAATATTGAAGATCTGATCGCCATCATCTCCCTCTATCGCCCCGGCCCTATGGAGAATATCCCAGTCTATGTTCAGGGCAAGGAGGATCCGGCGTCGGTCCGTTATCAGCATCCAGACCTGAAGCCTGTGCTTGAGGCAACTTATGGTGTTCCTGTCTATCAGGAGCAAGTTATGCGGATGGCGCAGGAAATTGCGGGCTATTCTCTGGGTGAGGCCGACCTCCTGCGTCGCGCGATGGGTAAGAAGAAACTTGAAGAGATGATCGCGCAGCGCCGGCGTTTCGTTGAGGGCGCCGCTGCCAACAAGGGAATGAAAGATTCGCTGGCCAACGAAATCTTCGACACCATGGAGAAGTTCGCCGGTTACGGGTTCAACAAGTCGCACGCAGCAGCTTATGCGCTCATCGGCTACCATACAGCCTTTCTGAAGTGCCATTATCCCAAAGAGTTCCTGGCGGCATCAATGAGCCTGGATATTGGAAACACTGACAAGCTCGCAGCGTTTTTTCAGGAGGCCAAGCGCTTGCGGCTTCACGTTCTCGCGCCGGACATCAATTCATCGCAGCCGGATTTCGATGTGAATGAGGACGGCATTGTCTACGCCCTCGGGGCGATCAAGGGCGTGGGCGTCGAGGCAATGAAACACGTTTCGGCCGTAAGAAGCGAGGGCGGTCCCTTTAAAGACCTCTATGACTTTGCTGAGCGGGTTGATCCCAAGCACGTGAACAAGAAGGCTTTGGAGTCCCTGGCAAAATCTGGAGCGCTTGATTGTCTGGAAGGTAACAGGGCGCGCGTATTTGCTGTTGTGCCGATGCTGGCCCAATATTGCGCGAGTCACGCTGAAGATCGAAGTGGAGGTCAGGGCGGGCTATTCGGAGAGTCCGAACCCGCGCTTCGTCCGGAATTTCCGCCCTCAAGGCCATGGACTGCGCAACAAAAGCTGGATGAAGAATTCAAATCCATAGGATTTTACTTTTCGGGTCACCCATTGGACGATGTTCTGACGTCGATAGACCGGGACCGCGTTACGTTGGCGATGGAAGTGCACGAGCGGGCGGGAGACGGGAAACCTCTCGAAATGATAGGTATCGTGCGGACGCGCAATGACAAGCCCAGCAAGAGGGGCGGCAAGTTTGCTTTCCTGACTATCTCCGACCCCACCGGTGAACTTGAAATGATGGTCTTCAATGAAGGCTTGCAGCAATATGGAGATTTGCTGCAGCCCGGAAAAGCGGTTGCCATCACCGTTACAGCCAAATTGAACGGGGAAGAACTTCGCCTCAATCTTGACCGGGCGGTCGAATTGGAAGCTGCGCGTTTGTCGAAACCGTCAGGGTCCCTGATGGTCCGTCTCGGGCCCGACGCAGATCCTGAGGATCTGGCCGGCGTTATACGTCGGTTAGAGCAAGTTTCCGATGGCGACAGAGGCGTGATTATAGTTGAACTGATCCTCCGTGACGGACGGATTGTCACTATGAGGTTGCCTCAAACCTACACGATTGGCCTTCGCGCCCAGCGGGCTCTGAAAGAGGTTCCGGGTGTCGAGAAGGTAGATCCGCGCCAGGCAGCCTGAGGCTGCGGTCTTTTGGGGCTTGTTGTTTGCGCCGGATTGGGTATATGGCGCGCATTCTAAAACCATGTCGCGGGTGCATCCGGTGCGACGGGATTTCCCGTAGTTCCCCCTGCGACGGCCAACCGGATGGAGAAAATCGATGGCCCTTCCTGACTTCTCGATGCGTCAGTTGCTCGAGGCTGGTGTTCACTTTGGTCACCAGACCCACCGCTGGAACCCCCGCATGAAGCCGTACATCTACGGCGAGCGTTCCGGCATCCACATCATGGACCTTTCGCACACTGTTCCCGCGCTGCACCAGTCGCTGGTGTTTGTGCGCGATACTGTCGCCAAGGGCGGCCGTGTTCTGTTCGTGGGTACAAAACGTCAGGCTCAGGAGCCCGTTGCTGAGGCTGCACAGCGCTGCGCACAGTATTACATGAACCATCGCTGGCTCGGCGGCACGCTGACCAACTGGTCCACAGTTTCCAACTCCATCAAGCAGCTGCGCGAACTTAACGCCATGTTTGAGAGTGGTGGCGGCTCTGGCCTGACCAAGAAAGAGCTGCTCGACCTGCAGCGCCGCCGTGACAAGCTGCAAAAGTCGCTGGGCGGTATCGCTGACATGGGCGGCCTGCCAGCTGCAATCGTCGTTATCGACACGAATAAAGAAGCGATTGCCGTTCAAGAGGCACGCAAGCTCGGTATTCCGGTCGTTGCTGTTCTGGACACCAATTGTAACCCATCTGATGCCGACTTTGGTTTCCCAGGCAATGATGACGCGGCTCGCGCGATCTCGCTTTATTGCAACCTCTTTGCGGATGCGGTTCTGGATGGACTTGCGGAATCAACAGCGGGCCTGGGCGTTGATCTTGGCGCATCCGCCGACATCGCGTCGCTTGCAGACGCTGATGTCAAACTGGCTGACGAAGAAGCTGCGGGCGAAGCTTAATCGCTTCTTCTGCCAACCCAAGATGAAGGAACAATCTCATGGCTGAGATTACTGCTGCACTTGTGAAAGAACTGCGCGAAAAAACGGGCGCAGGCATGATGGATGCGAAGAAAGCACTGGTCGAAAATAATGGCGACCAGGCAGCTGCAATTGAGTGGCTGCGCGCAAAGGGACTGTCCAAGGCCGCCAAGAAATCTGATCGCGCCGCGGCTGAGGGGCTCGTTGCGGTCAAGTTGTCTGACGACGGCAAGTCCGGCGCGATTGTCGAACTCAATGCTGAAACCGATTTCGTCGCACGCAACGAGATTTTCCAGAAGTCCCTCGACGGGATCGCTGTCGCTGCCCTGAAGGCGGATGGTACGGTTGAGGCGGTTTCTGCTGCAGCTTCGCCAGATGGTGAAGGCTCCGTGGATGATCTGATTAAGCGCATGATCGCTACAATTGGCGAAAACATGACCTTGCGCCGTGTTGCAAAGCTCTCGGCAACCGGCCGGGTAGCGGCTTATACCCACAACGCTGTTGTGCCGGGTATGGGCAAGGTTGGTGTGCTCGTTGCCCTTGACGGTTCGGGTGACCTTGAAGACGCTGGCCGGAAGGTTGCTATGCACATTGCGGCAACGTCTCCCGCAGCGGCAACCACTGAAGAGCTTGATCCGGCGCTTGTCGAATCAGAGAAGCGCGTACTGACCGAGCAAGCTCGTGAGAGCGGCAAGCCTGACGCTGTCATTGAAAAGATGATCGTTGGCCGCATGCAGAAATTCTACAAAGAGGTCGTTCTGGCCGAGCAGCCCTTCATCATGGACCCAGACAAAACGGTTGGGGAATTCCTGAAAGAGCAGGGCGCTACCTTGAAAGGGTTTGTTCATTACAAACTCGGTGAAGGGGTAGAGAAAGCTGCGGACAACTTCGCAGATGAAGTCGCTGCACTCACAAAAGGCGCCTGATCGGGCTTGCCTTTCAGCCCATGAGGGGCTTTGAACAATCCCGGCTGCCCCTAGGAGCGGCCGGGATTATTTTATCCAGCGCTCAGAATACAAGGGATTGAGGTCTAATTATGCAGTCCGGCGCGTCTGAAACCAACAAGTTGAAATATCGCCGTGTGCTTCTCAAGCTGTCTGGTGAAGCCTTGATGGGGGGAGGGCAGTTCGGAATCGATATTCCGACCTGTGAGCAATTCGCTCGGGCAATTGCAGAGGCCAGGGAAGCGGGCGCCGAAATATGCCTGGTTATCGGTGGCGGCAATATCTTCCGGGGAGTGGCGGGAGCCGCAAAAGGTATGGAGCGCGCCCAGGCTGACTCCATGGGCATGCTTGCTACAGTTATGAATGCCCTCGCCATGCAAAGCGTTCTGGAGAACCTAGGAGTTCCTACCCGAGTCCAATCAGCCCTGAATATGGATGCAATCTGCGAACCTTATATCCGGCGCCGTGCCCATCGGCACATGGAAAAGGGCCGCGTGGTAATCTTTGCGGCCGGCATCGGAAATCCATTCTTTACCACCGATACCGGCGCGGCTTTGCGGGCGATTGAAATGAACTGCGACGCGCTCCTGAAGGGCACACAGGTAGACGGTGTATACACGGCCGATCCGAAGCTGGACGCTACAGCGACGCGCTACCATCAGGTTGCTTACCAGGAAATTCTCGCCAAGGATTTGAAAGTGATGGACTCGTCAGCAGTCAGTTTGATGAGAGACAATAACATTCCAATCGTCGTATTTTCGCTCAAAGAAGAAGGCTCCCTGTTAAATGTCCTTTATGGACGAGGGACTTCGACGACGATCACCAAAGAGGGAGCAGAGAAGCCATGAGCTACAGCAAGCAGGATATTGAACGAAGAATGGAGGGCGCCCTGGCTTCATTGGCGTCGGAATTTGCTGGCCTGCGCACTGGGCGCGCTTCGGTGAACCTTCTCGATTCAATTCAGGTCCCGGCCTATGGCGGCGTAACGCCTCTGAGTCAGGTTGCGTCTGTGACCGTGTCGGATACCCGAATGCTCTCGGTCAATGTTTGGGACAAAACGGTTGTTGGCGCGGCCGACAGGGCAATCCGCGATTCCGGTCTTGGTTTGAACCCAGTGATGGATGGCCAAACGCTTCGCATTCCGATCCCTCCGCTCAATGAAGAGCGCCGGGTTGAGTTGACCAAAATTGCTGGGAAGTATGCCGAAGCTGCGCGGGTGGCTGTCCGCAATGTGCGTCGAGATGGAATGGACGATCTCAAGAAAGCAGAGAAAGACGGCGAAATCAGTGAAGATCGTCACCGTGCGCTGACTGAAGAAGTTCAGAAACTGACGGATGCGTTTGTTAAGCGTGTTGACGAAGCCCTGAAGGCCAAAGAAGCCGAGATCATGCAGGTCTGATGTCGCGGGCCTCTGCCCCCCTCAATCCTATTCCGGTGGGCCAACAACCCGTCGTCCCAAAGCATGTGGCAATTATCATGGATGGAAATGGCCGCTGGGCGACAGCCAGACATCTGCCCCGTACTGCGGGACATGAACGCGGTGTCGAGGCGCTCCGGCGTACCGTTGATGCAGCGGGTGATCTTGGTATCCGCTATTTGACGGTCTTTTCTTTTTCGACAGAAAACTGGCGTCGACCTGCGGCCGAAGTGAACACACTATTCGGTCTCCTGAAGGCTTATGTGCAGAGAGATCTAAGTCGCCTTAAAGATGAGGGAGTGCGAATCCGGATTATCGGTCAGCGCGCCGGTTTGCCAGCGGACATTGCAAGTCTCGTGTCCAAGGCTGAGGAAGAAACCAGAACGAATACTGAGTTTAATCTGACAATCGCGTTCAATTACGGATCGCGTGACGAAATTTTGCGGGCTGCTTCCGCTTTAGCGCGGGATGTTAAATCAGGACTGCGCGATCCGGATATAACAGAAAATGAGTTCGCTGGGTATTTGGATACCGGCGATCTTCCGGACCCGGACCTTCTTATACGGACGAGTGGAGAATTTCGTATCAGCAACTTTCTGCTTTGGCAGGCGGCCTATGCGGAGTTCCTGTTTTGTGACGTCCTGTGGCCCGACTTTGGACGCTCCCATCTGGAAGATGCCCTGAAATGCTATAATGAGCGGGAGCGCAGATATGGCGCTGTCTCTCCGGGAGGGGGCTGATGGGTGACTGGACACCGACCGAAAGGCGGTTTTCCGAACTTCCCGTCCGGCTGGTGTCCGCATTTATTCTGATCCCGATGGCGCTTGCGGCTGTCTGGTTGGGTGGATGGTGGTTGGCCACGGCATGTGCCGTATTCGCATTTGTAATGATGCTGGAATGGTGCGCGATGAGCGCAACATCCAATCAGTACCTGCTAGCCGGCTTGGGTGGCTTGTTTGCGATGTCGTTTCCGCTGCAGCTTACCGAGATGACCGTCGCAATCGCGGTCGCCGCCTACTGCCTGGCCAGCTTTGGTGCGCGTGCCGGTATTCGTTCCAGGGTCTCTGCGGGCTTCGGTGTAATCTACGTGTTTGCAATGGTTGGTGGGCTTTACATGCTTCGCGAGGGGGCGTGGGAAGGCCAATCAGCGGCACTTTATTTCATGTCTTTCGTCTGGGCCTCTGATGCAGCGGCATATTTCTTCGGCCGGGCATTTGGTGGCCCGAAATTGCTCCCCAAAGAAAGCCCGAATAAGACGTGGAGTGGTGCAATTGCTGCTGTTCTGGCGTGCGCCATCTGTGGTTATTTCGCGTCTATGATTGAGGGCGTCGACCATTTCGCCTGGATGGCATGTGGTATTGCAATATCGATAGTGGCTCAGGCGGGCGATTTGTTTGAAAGCGGACTCAAAAGGCGGTTCAAAGTGAAGGACTCAGGCCGGATTCTGCCTGGTCATGGCGGGCTTTTGGATCGAGTTGATGGTTTGGGCGCTGTGGCTGTTGTAGGAAGCATTGCGTTGGCAGTTCACCCCGGTTTAGCAACTGCGCTGGGGCTTTGAGGCTCCATGGTGCGCAAGGTTTCCATCTTCGGCTCAACAGGCTCAATCGGGCGGTCCGCGATCGACGTCATTTGCAATGCGAATGAAACAGGCGCCGCCGAATTTTCTGTTGAGGCACTTGCAGCGGGCCGGGACGTGGAGGGCTTGGCGAGTCAGGCGCTGAAACTGAAGCCGAAAATTGCTGTAATTGCTGATGAAAGTCGCAAGGTGGAGCTCGCAGCCTTGCTGGCGGGGTCCGGCATCGAAGTTGCTGCAGGCGAGGGGGCGTTAAATGAGGCCGCTGCGCGCCCCTGTGACCGTGTTTTGGCGGCAATTGTGGGCGCCGCCGGCCTTGGTTCGACTTTGGCGGCCATAAAGGCTGGCAACGACATCGCGATCGCAAACAAGGAGAGCATTGTATGCGGCGGTCAGCTTATGCTCGGCGAAGCCCGGCAGTCTGGAGCCCGCATTTTTCCCGTTGATTCGGAACATAGTGCCATTTTCCAATGCATCGGTGATGGGCGCAGCCTGGAAAACCTGACCATCACCGCATCTGGGGGGCCTTTCCGCAATTGGTCGCTGGAGCAGATGGCAACGGCCACACCAGCTCAAGCGGCGGCCCATCCCGTCTGGTCCATGGGTATCAAAAATTCAATCGACAGCGCATCGTTGATGAATAAGGCCTTGGAATTCATAGAAGCGGCAGTCCTTTTTGACGTCGCCGCGGACCACATCAACGTATTGGTCCACCCTCAGTCAATCATCCATGGCATGGCCCATTTCGACGATGGTTCGGTCATCGCTCAGCTTGGGTGTCCGGACATGAGGACTCCGATTTCTTATGCTCTTGGATGGCCAGATCGAATTCCCACCACTGTCGACCGACTCAATCTTGCGCAGATTTCGAATCTGGAATTTTTTGAAGTCGATGAAGAGCGATTTGCTTCAATTCGGCTGGCTCGCGAGGCAATGGGCGCCGGCCCGGCTGCCAGAGTGGTATTAAATTGCGCTAATGAAGCAGCTGTTTCAGCGTTCATAGCTGGTGAATGCGGCTTCCTTGACATCAGCAGATTGGTCGAAGCCGCATTGGAGCGCTTTTCATCAGGTAATTTTGCCTCTAGCAAATGCGAAACGCTTGAAGAAATAGCAGAAATAAGCCGGTACGGACGGTTCCTAGTGTCTCAATGGCTAAACAATGCCCCAAGCCGGGCGGGAGGATGATCGAGTGGATCAGATTCTAAGCCAGGGGCCACTCTTCCTTTTCTGCCTGATCTTCATGATGGGCATTGTCGTTGTGATCCACGAATTTGGGCACTATCTGGCTGCCCGGCTCTATGGTGTGGCCATCGAGTCTTTTTCAGTTGGATTTGGCAAGCCGCTTTTCGAGCGCCGCGACAGGCGCGGCACCAGATGGCGCGTCAACTGGATTCCGCTGGGTGGGTTTGTCAGTTTTCTTCCTGCCAGCGCCAAAGCTGATGATGAAACTGCCCAAGGCATTGCGGGCATATCATTCGACGAGCTGAAGCCGATTCCGAAAATTGTGGTCAGTTTGGCTGGGCCGTTTGCCAACTTCGTGCTTGCGACACTGATCTTCGCGTTGGCTTATGGTGTATTTGGATCACCGAAGTTTGAGGTTCAAATCACGCATATAGGTGAGGGAATGCCCGCTGAAGAAGCGGGGCTCCTGCCAGGCGACATCATCCGTGAAATCAATGGGCGGCCGATCCTGACGGGCGCGGACGCAACGATGATGGTGTTGGTCAGTCCGAATAAGGCAATGCGGTTCAATGTTGACAGAAATGGACAGGAATTGAACCTGGACGTAATTCCGCGAGAAATTGTGCGCCCGAACGAGTTCGGCCAGGTCGTTCCTCAGAGCACCGCAGGCTTCAGTTTGGTGCATTCCAAGTTCATCGAGCGCGTAACATATGGCCCTATTGGCTCGCTGGTTGAGGGCACCGCCCAGACCGGGCGAACAATAGATCAGACCGTTAAGATGTTGAGCCGGATCGCAACCGGAAACATGTCAGTTCATGCGATGTCTGGGCCCGTTGGGGTCGGCGATATATCTCGCCGCGCGGTCAATCGCGTAATGGAACAGACGCAACTGACGTCTTGGCAAAAGACTGAGCAGCTGTTCTGGATGCTCATGAGTGTTTGCGCTGCGGTTTCAGTGGGCGTGGGCTTTTTCAACCTTTTGCCACTGCCTGTTCTGGATGGCGGTCGTGTGGTCTTTCATGCATACGAAGCGTTCACGGGTTCAAAAATGCCCAGCCAAGTGGAAGCGTTCGCATTGAGAGCGAGCGTCTTTCTTCTGCTGCTTATGGTGGTGGTTATCACATGGGGAGATGTGATTGAAACGGGCGTGTTTGGACGGGGAGGCGGCTGACAATCTGTCAGCCCGGTACGGAGAGTGATATCCATAATGCTTAAGTTCCTCGCGGCCACTATTCTTGCGACGAGTGCTCTTGGTTTGGGAGTGAGCGGCTTTGGCCTCACTGCAAGTGCGCAAGAGGACGCTCTCTATGGCGGAACGATCAGAACCATCCTGGTCGAAGGTAATCAGCGCATTGAGGCACGTACCGTTCAGTCCTACCTCCTTGTGGAACCCGGAGATGCATTTGATCCCGACAGAATTGACCTTTCGCTGAAAACGCTTTTCGCGACAAATCTGTTTGCGGATGTATCGATTGATCGCCGCGGAAATGACCTGGTTATTCAAGTTGTCGAAAACCCGATCATTAACCGGGTTATCTTCGAAGGTAATCGGGCTTTGAAAGACGACAAGCTGCGTGAAGAAATTCAGGCCGCGCCGCGGGGTATCTTTACTGCCGCGCGCGTTCAGTCAGACGTGCAGCGGATCATGGAGCTCTATCGCCGGTCCGGCAGATTTGCTGCCAAGGTAGAGCCGCAATACAAGCCTTTGGAGCAAAACCGCGTTGACTTGATTTTTGAAGTTACGGAAGGGCCCGTTACCGGGGTCCGGTCGATCAACTTCATCGGCAACAAGGCATATTCCGATTCAAGGCTGCGCAGCGAGATTGTAACAAAACAATCACGCCTCTGGCGCTTTTTCAGCTCAAACGACAACTACGATTCCAATCGATTGGAATATGACCGTGAGCAGCTGCGCGAGTTCTATCAAAACAACGGCTACTACGATTTCCGCGTTACATCTGCAGTCGCGGAGCTCGCTCCAGACCAGAAAGACTTCTACATAACGTATACGGTAGACGAGGGACGCCAATACGATTTCGGGGCAATCAAAGTAGAGACCGCGCTGGAAAAACTCGACGCTGACGTTCTTCGCGCAGTTGTTCCGATCACGGAGGGGGATCTTTTTCGCGGAAATCAGATTGAGGCGACGATCGATAGCCTGACATACGCAGCGGGCGTGGCGGGCTACGCTTTCGTAGATGTCCGCCCACAAATCAGTGTCAATGAAGAAACCGGCCGCATAGATATTACGTTCGCTATCGATGAGGGCCCACGTGTTTACATCGACCGGATCAACATTGTTGGAAACACGCAGACACTGGACCGCGTGATCCGCCGGGAATTGCGGTTGTCCGAAGGTGATGCATTCAACCGAATTCTGCTCGACAGGTCTCGTAACCGCGTCCGCGCGTTGGGCTTCTTCGAGGATGTTGAAGTAGTCGAGACACCCAGCGAGCAACCCGACAGAACCATCGTGGATATCAAGGTAAAAGAGCAATCGACAGGCGAACTGTCGTTCGCGGCCGGCTTCTCTTCCGTTGATGCTTACCTGTTCGATCTCAGCGCATCTCAGCGAAACCTACGGGGGCGTGGCCAGTCTGTTGTTGCCAGAACGTCGCTCTCCAGCCGTCAACAGATTGTGGACCTTCGGTTCACTGAGCCACGCTTCCTCGATCGTAACCTTTCCGCTGGTGTGGACCTGTTCGCCACCCGGCAGGATTTTGAAGAGTACACAGGCTTTACCAGCGAAACGATTGGCGGCGGTGTGCGTATGGCATTCCCCCTGACGGACCGCATGCAAATGGGTGTCCGTTATCGTCTTCAGACAGACGATGTGAGCATTGCGGATCAGAACATCGTCATCGACTCGAATGGGATGCTCGTTCGCACACGAACGCAGATTGCCGGTCAGGATACCCCAAACGATCTTTCGGACGATATATACCGGCTACCGGAACCCGGCGATGAAGGGCCAGGTGAGGCGGTCGTTGATATCTGTAACCCTGGATACGTGCTTAGAAATACAATTTGCCGTTCTGAGCGTAGCGATATTTCCAGCATCGTTGGATACGATTTCTTCTGGGATCAAACCAATGATCCCATTTCGCCAACCCGAGGTTTTAATCTGCGCTTCAGTCAGGATCTGGCCGGCTTGGGCGGAGACGTGAAATATATCCGTACTGAGACTGGTGCGTCTTTCTACCGTGGAATTTGGCGCGATGTGGTAGCAAGCGCCAACTTCTCCGGCGGCTTGGTTGTGCCTCTTGATGAAGAGCAAGGCGTTCGAATCAACAATCGCTTCTTCCGCGGGGGCAGCACGTTCCGCGGATTTGATGTGGCGGGCCTTGGGCCACGCGAAATCCTTCGTCTCATTGATCCGGCGACAGGCGAGTTGCTGGGCACTCAGAGACTTAATTCACTCGGCGGAAATGCATATTATCAGGGTACGTTTGAGCTGACTGTCCCCAATTTCGTTCCCGAAGAATATGGCATCAAGAGCGCCTTGTTCCTCGACGTGGGATCTCTGGGTCTGCTTGAAGATGTTGATAAGGGGAGCACGGTCATCCTCGAAGATGGCGGGCCCTTCGGTTATCCGGGCGTCACCGCCATTCGAACAACAAAAGACGCGGCGGCGCTTCGCGCATCTGCCGGTATAAGCGTGTTTTGGGATTCTCCATTCGGTCCCATCCGCTTCGACTTCTCGCATATTCTCCGCAAGGAGGATTACGACAGGACGGAAACCTTCCGGTTCTCGACCTCAACGCGGTTCTAATATCGCAAGCCCCAGAGTAGGACGAACTAACTATGTCAATCTTCAGAACTTTCGTTGCCGCCGTGATGCTGGCTGCGGCTGTTTCGCTGCCGGCATTCCAGTCGGCTCACGCGCAAGGCTCGGTCGTAATGGTTATCGACGACAACAAGATCTTCCTCGACAGTAAAGCTGGCAAGGACATCCAGACCAAGCTTCAGAATATCGAAAAGCAGATCAACAACGAGATTGAGCCCACTCGTAAATCGCTCGAAACGGAAATCCAGGCGCTTCAGCCCAAGCTTGAAGGCAAGACCCGTGAAGCAATTGCTGCGGATACCGCTCTCGTAAATGAGCTTGCAGCCTTTCAGAAGAAGAATAACGAGCTCAATCAGAAGCGCGCCGTTGCCGAACGCGAGTACGCGATGACCGCAGAAAAAGCGATTATCGACTTCAACAACGCTCTCGACCCTGTTCTTACAGAAGTCATCCGTGAGAAGGGCGCTCAAGTGGTTCTCTTGAAGAGCCAAGTTGTGTTCTCCGCTGATGCTATTGATGGCACGGCTTCGGTCATTCAAAAACTCGACGCCAAGACGACAGCTATTGCGGTTACCCGTCAGAAGCTGCCAGCGGCGCCCCAAGGCGGCAACTAACGGGGCATCACAGTGACGGTCGACAGTCGATTCTACGCGCCATTGGGGGCATTGACGCTGGAAGAGATTGCTGGCCGGACTGGGAGCAACCTTGCGGGTAAGCCCAATCAGGTGATTTCTGGAATAGCGTCGGCGGCCAATGCGAAGGCCGCCGAGATCGCCTTCATCGAAGGTGATGGAAAACGCCAACCTACTATCAGTCCCAGCCTGGCGGCAGTGTTTGTCGCGGCTGAAATGAAGCATTTCATTCCCGAGGGCGTGGGCGTGCTGGAAACTGCGTTCCCAAGAAATGCCCACAGCGCAATCGCTTCATCACTTTTTAGGCCCCGGCACTTGATGGGAGCGGGACACGAGCTCGTCTCAGCGCTGGCGCAAATCCACGCCAATGCGATCGTTCAGCCGGGAGCTGTTATTGGCCCTGGGGCGGCGGTTGGCGAGGGCGCGGTCATCGGCGCAAACGCAGTGATTGGTCCAGGCGTTCAGATTGGCCGAAATACATCCATCGGCGCAAACGCCTCGATTCATTGCGCCTTGGTCGGTGATCAGGTTACAATCTTGGCGGGTGCCAGAATTGGTGAAACCGGTTTCGGTGTGCTGGTCGGGCCTCAAGGCGCTGAAGATTCTCCCCATTTTGGCCGCGTCATCATCCAGGATCATGTAACGATTGGCGCAAACAGCTGCATCGACCGGGGCGTTTTCGAAGATACGATCATCGGCGAGCGGACGAAGATCGATAATCTCTGCCAGATCGCCCACAATGTTGTCTTGGGCAGGGGCGTTATCGTTGCCGCCTTCGGCGGTATCTCTGGTTCGGTCCGGGTTGGAGATGGATCTATGCTTGGCGGCAGGGTTGGCATCGCCGATCATGTCAAGGTTGGCGACCGCGTGAGCCTTGCCGCGTCTGCCGGGCTTTTCAGGGATGTGGACAGTGGGGAAACCTGGGGCGGTACACCCGCAAAGCCGATAAGGCAGTGGATGCGGGAAGTCGCATGGTTGCAAAAACAGGCCAACCCCAAGAAAAGCAATTGACGGGCAATTACCTGTCTCGAAATGAGGAAAGGCCTCTCGATGAGCGTTGAGGTGCACTCCACGGCCGTCGTTGAAAGCGGTGCCATTCTCCATGATGGCGTGCGGATCGGCCCATTCTGCCATGTGGGAGCCATGGCCGAGTTGGGCGCTGGCACTGAGCTCATTTCGCATGCGTCCGTTGTCGGACATACGAAGGTCGGCTCCAATTGCCTGCTTTATCCCCATGCCGTCCTCGGGTGTGGTCCGCAGGTTCTGGGAATGCGGGAAACACCCGATTCCATGCTTGAGGTCGGCGCTGGCAGCGTCTTCCGTGAATACGCAACAGCCCATACGGGAATACCAAAACATGGAGGGCTGACCAAAGTCGGAACCGCCTGCTACATCATGATTGGGGCTCATATCGCTCACGACTGCATAATTGGAAACAACGTGGTGATGGCAAATAATGTGTCCTTGGCGGGCCATATCACCGTTGGCGACAATGTCTGGTTTGGAGGGTTGGCCGCCGTGCATCAATTCAGCCGCATTGGCCGGAATGCCTTCATCGGCGGCGGCGCGATTGTCGTTGAGGATGTCATTCCATTCGGGTCGGTGGTGGGCAACCACGCAAAACTTTCGGGACTCAACATCGTTGGTTTGAAGCGGCGAGGATTTAGCAAATCCGATCTCCACGAAATTCGGTCAGCTTATAAGGCCGTGTTTGAAGGAAACGGTCTGTTCAAGGATAGGCTGGCTCAGGCGGCCGCGGAATACGCGGGGAAACCCTTGGCAATGGAACTTATCAATTTCATTCTGGAGGGCAGAGATCGCCCCATTTGCAAACCGGCGGAATGACATGCGCGAGCCTTTGGGTCTCATCGCAGGATTGGGAGAATTGCCGGTCGCAATTGCTGAGAATGCTGTAGCAACGGGGCAGGGTGTTTATGTCCTGCGTCTGAAGGGTTTTGAGGAGCCTGGACTGGAAAAGTTCCAGGGCAGCATCGTCGGTCTCGGTGAAATTGGCGCTGTCGTGGACCGTCTGAAGGCTGCGGGCTGCAAGGAAGTGGTATTTGCGGGTAATGTCAGCCGGCCGGACTTCAAGAACCTGAAATTGGACCTTCGAGGTATTGCGCTGCTCCCAAGGGTCATCGCTGAGGCGAGAAAAGGCGATGATGCACTTTTGCGGGTGCTCGTGACCGAATTTGAAAAACATGGCTTCCACGTAATCGGCAGCGACGCTGCCCACGCGCAATTGATCGCGCCCGGAGGGCTTATCGCAGGGCCAGCTCCCAGTGAGTCCATGCTGCAAGACGTTGAAACAGGCGCCAAGGTGGCCGCCGCGGCAGGCGCACTTGATATCGGGCAGGGATGTGTTGTGTGCGACGGTCTTGTCCTCGCCGTTGAGGCGCAGGAGGGGACCGATGAAATGCTCCGCCGCTGCGCTGGCTTGCCTGAAGCAATTCGCGGCCAGCCGGAAGCGCGTCGGGGCGTGCTAGTTAAACGGCCCAAGCCTGTCCAGGAGCGCCGTATAGACCTTCCAACTACGGGCGTTTCAACTGTTGAGCTAGCCGCTGCTGCGGGGTTGGCCGGCATTGCGATTGAGCAGGGCGGGGCCTTGATGCTCAATCGGCCGTTGATGGAACAGCGTGCCGCCGAGCTTGGAATTTTTATTTTCGGCTTTCCGGCAGAGCTGGGTCTGCCGTGAGTGTCGCGGACATATACTTTGTTGCGGCAGAAGCATCTGGCGATCTGCTCGCACGCGAGGTCATTGAAGAAATCCGGCGCCTTCACCCCACCTTGACGCTTAGAGGCATTGGAGGCGCAGAGCTCGAGTCCATTGGCATTCATTCGCCAGTAGACATCTCTCCTCTTTCCATCCTTGGCCTCTTTGAGGGAATCAGAGCCTACGGCGATGTGGTCAGGCTAGCCGATGAAGCGGCCGACCATATAGTAAGCGCAAATCCAAAAGTTGTGGTCCTGGTGGATTCCTGGGGGTTCATGCTCCGGCTTGCCCAGCGCATAAGGGCAAAAGCTCCCCACATTCGACTGGTTAAACTGATTGGTCCGCAAGTTTGGGCGACGCGCTCCGGGCGCGCGAAGACGCTGGCAGCCACCGTAGATCATTTGCTCTGCATGCATGACATAGAGGTGCCCTACTATGAGCCCTATGGCCTGAGAACGACGGTTATCGGCAATCCCGCGCTCTTTCGTGGGGGGCAAGGAGATCGGGAAGGCTTTCGCCAACGGCATAGTCTCAAAGCGACAGACATCGCTCTGCTCATCCTTCCTGGCAGCCGGCGCAGCGAGATTTCTAAGGTAGCGCCAGCGCTGATCGAAGCCGCTGTCATCGCGAAACGCGCGGCCCCTTCTATCCGGTTATTCATTCAACCCGCTGAAAATGTAGCGGATGTCTTTCGGCAAACATTTCCCGAAGTGGCCGCTGAATTTGAATTGCTGTCTGAGGGCCGGGAGCGCTTCGACGCGATGGCCGGCGTGGACATCGTTCTAGCTTGCTCCGGCACCGTAACCAGCGAGGTCGCTATGCAGGGGACGCCTATGATCGTCGCCTACAAGACGGGTTGGATAACCTGGGCCCTTGCGCGAGGGCTGCTCTACAAAAAGACCCACATAACCCTGCTCAACATCCTGAATGATGACGCGGAAATCGTTCCAGAATTCGTCCAGACGAGGCAGCAGCCTACTCTGATAGCGGAAAAAGCCCTTCACTGGATAAGTGAACCGGACGCGCTGAAAAATCAGCGCGCAATCCAAGCCGTTGCTTTGAAACAGCTCATAAAAACAGAGGCCCCGACAGCGACGCGCGCAGCCGGGGCCATAATTGATGAACTGAAGTCCGTAAAAACTAGCGGCTAGTCATTGCCGTATAGTCGCGCATTGCGGCGCCGGTATAGATCTGGCGAGGACGGCCGATTTTCTGGCTCGGATCTTCGAGCATCTCGTTCATCTGAGCGACCCAGCCCACGGTCCGCGCCACGGCAAACAGGACGGTGAACATCTTGGTCGGGAAGCCCATCGCTTCGAGAATAATACCCGAATAGAAATCGACGTTGGGGTAAAGTTTCTTCGCAACGAAGTACTCATCCTGAAGGGCAATCCGCTCAAGTTCCATTGCAACTTTGAGCAGCGGATGGTCGCGAAGGTCGAGCGCGTCGAGCACCTCGTGAGCGGTTTTCTGCATGACTTTCGCGCGCGGGTCGTAGTTTTTGTAAACCCGGTGGCCAAAGCCCATCAAGCGGACACCGCTCGACTTGTCCTTTACCTTCTTCACGAAGTCCGGAACGTTGCTGATGTCGCCGATCTCGCGAAGCTGACGCAATGCCGCTTCGTTGGCGCCGCCATGGCTGGGGCCCCAGAGGCTTGCCACACCGGCCGCAATCGCGGCGAAGGGGTGCGCGCCCGAAGACGCGACCAGGCGAACGGTGGACGTAGACGCGTTCTGTTCATGGTCCGCATGAAGCATGAAGAAGCGGTCCATCGCACGCGCAAGAACCGGGTTCACTTCATAGTCTTCCGCGCTCACGGAGAAGCACATGTTCAGGAAGTTTTCTGAGTAGGACAGGCGGTTCTGCGGGTCCACGAACTTCTGTCCGAGATTGTACTTCATGCAGCGCGCTGCAATTGTCGGCATCTTCGCGACAAGCCGGATGGAGTCGCGGCGACGCTCCTCAGGATCTTCATTGCCCATTGCGCCGGGGTAAAAGGCCGCCATGGCGCCAACTGCGCCGGTCAGCATCGCCATCGGGTGGCTGTCGCGCCGGAACCCGTCGAAGAAGCGATCCTGCTGTGTGTGAAGAAGCGTGTGCTGACGCACGTCCTTGCCGAAGGCTTCGTACTCATCCTTGGTGGGCAGCTCGCCATTGAGTAGCAGATAGCAGAGCTCCAGATAGCTCGACTTTTCGGCGAGCTGCTCAATCGGATAGCCCCGGTGCAGCAGAATGCCTTCATCACCGTCGATGAACGTAATCTGGCTCTCGCAGCTACCTGTCGACGTGAAGCCGGGGTCGAGCGTGAAATGATCGACTTCAGCATAAAGCTTACGGATGTCGATTACGTTTGGACCGTGCGTGCCAGAATAGACCGGCAAACTGACTGTTTTACCGCCGACTTCAAGTTTGGCCGTACCAGCGTCTTTAACCTTGTTTTCCATCAGCCTCTAACCCTGTTCATGTTTGTTGGCCGGCTTTGGCTTGCGTGTCAGCCGGCGAGTTGGTCATCAATTCTTGCGAGCGTTTCTTCCCGGCCGAGCCAATCCATGACCGGAGCAAGGTCCGGTGCTGGAAGTCCGCCGGTAAGTGCGGCTCTGAGTGGCGGGCCTATCTGCCCCATCGATAGGCCTGTTGCGGCGCAATATGACTTTATCGTTTCCGAAATGCTAGCGCCTGACCACTGCGACATTCGCTGCAGATCATCATATAGTCCCTTAAGACGAAGTTTTCCTTCATCCGACAAGGCTTTAACGGCATTTTTGTTCAGTTCGAGCGGCCGCTTTGCGTAGAGGAAGGCGAACGCGTTGGCCAGTTCAATGAGCGTTGAGCCGCGATCTTTCATGTGGGGAAGAGCTGCGCGAATGCGAGCGACTTCCGCGTCACTCAACGAACAATTCTTGGACAAAACTGGACAAATCAGGTCAAACAGCCGCTCGTCTGCTGCCAGACGCATGAAATGCGCATTCACCGTTGCCAGCTTGTCCAGATCCAGGCGGGCAGGCGCTTTGTTGATGCCGCTTACGTCGAAAACCTGGACCGCCTCTTCATCCGTGAATATCTCCTGATCCCCATGGCTCCAGCCAAGGCGCAGGAGATAGGCTTTCATCGCCTCGGGCAGATAGCCCATGTCGCGATACGCCGTGGTAGAGAGCGCGCCATGGCGCTTGGACAGCTTTGCGCCGTCGTTTCCATGAATCATAGGCACATGCGAGAAGTTGGGAACGCTCCAGCCCATCGCCTCGTAGATCGGCACCTGGCGGAAGGTGTTCCGGAGGTGATCGTCGCCCCGGATGACATGAGTGATTCCCATGTCGTGATCATCAACGACGACGGCGAGCATATAGGTCGGTGTGCCATCGGCGCGGAGCATGACGAGGTCATCAATCTCGGAGGCGTCAATTGTCACGGTGCCTTGCACGCCATCTTCAACGGTGCGCGGTCCGCTTTCCGGTGCGCGGAGGCGAACAGTGAAGGGCGCATCCGGTGAAGGCGGCGAGGCGCCATCCCTGTAGGGCGACCGGAAGGGAGCGAGCAGTTGCGAGGCTTCTGCCAGGAGCGCCTCTTTCTCGGCATCGCTGATACCTTCCTGCTTTGCAGCCTGGCGCTTCTCTTCACCAAGATCCCGGCGCGCCTGGAGCTCCTCAGGCGTCACGTAGCAGCGGAATGCCGTGCCGCGCGCGACCATGTCATGGGCAACGGCGGCGTGCCGGTCCACTTGAGCAGATTGCATGACCGGTGGCTCGTCGGGTGTCAGGCCAAGCCATTCCATGGCGTCGAGAATTGCATCCGTCGCCTCCTGGGTGGAGCGCTCCCGATCCGTATCCTCAATCCTCAGAAGAAAGCGGCCACCATTCCGGCGCGCAAACAAATAGTTGAAAAGTGCGGTCCGAGCCCCTCCAATATGCAGCATTCCCGTTGGGGATGGGGCAAACCGAGTAACAACGGACATCCGTGGCACGCTCCGACTAACCGGCGCTGTGGCCGCTGATGGGGTGGTCAAACACGAGGACGGGGCGAAGTGCAAGAGGGGGACGGCTTCTTCCGGAAGCTCGCGCGAGATGCCGGCAGTATCGTGGGCGTGGATTCGCGCCCATTACTGCTTGCATTCGCCATGTGCGCCGGCGCCGCCGCCTACCTTTCCGCCCCGTTTGAACCACACAAGCTGGAAATTGCCGGCCTCTTGGCGACAGGGATCGCCGTGCTGCTTCTGGTTCGTTGGTTGCATCAGGCAGATCTGATTTATGCCGTCACCCTATCTCTCTTTGGGTTGGTGCTCGGGTTCTCCGCGGGCGCCGTGAGGTCCTGGCTGGTCGAGCGGCCGGTCATCGCTGAAGAAACCCGTCCCATTATGCTTGAAGGATGGGTCGCCAATATAGAGGCGGGGCAGAAGGGCGCACGTCTGAAGATCAAGGTTCATTCGATTGCCGGGTTTGGAGCTGAGCAGCAGCCCAAGTTGATCCGGGTTACCCATCGCGCGCGCCTGGATTGCCAATTTCGCAATCATGCCGGTCGTCACTTTCGTCACGGCGCCCGCGGCTGCGTTGACTGTAATTCTTGCGTTGTTCGGTCACGCCGAATTTGGCCTCAAGCTATTAGGGCAGTCGCTCGAACTCGTCCTGACGATGACCCATTATTTTTATAATCTCTCTCCTGGCGTGGTGCGAATGCCTGTGCCCATGCCGCCAATGGCACTGGTCTTCCTATCCCTCTCACTGGGCGCAATGATGGCTTTTGCTGGCTGGGCGCGCCTGATTGGCGGCGCCCTGTTGCTTGCACCCGCAATATGGTTGTGGGGCCACGCACCCAAAGTCGTGATGCATTGGTCAGTATCCGGAGATGTCTATATTGCGAACCCCGATGGCATGGTGGAGCGCCTGTCACTCACCGATGGCGATGGAATGGCGCCCTTGAGATTTTCTGAAGTTTCCGACGCGACCGCATGCGACGACGAAGTTTGCGTTTATCCGTCCTTCTCTGGCTTGCGAGTTCGCACAAATGGACAGCCAGACAAGTCGAAGGAAGACACAGAGCAGGCCACGAGCCAGTTGACTGTGGCCATAGAGGCATCAGCGCAGGCAGATAGCGATCTGGCCTTCAGTTGGACCGATGTGAGGGAGGCCGGAGGAATCACCGTGTATGCCAAGGACGGACACCTAAACATCGTCCGCATACAAAACTGCACCGAACGCCGTTGGCGCCGGTGCAGCAGTGATGACATTCTTGCCCCGAGAAGCGGCGCTATCGCGTATTTTGACCGCGTTATTCGTAACGGCGAATAAGCGCGACCAGCCGGCCCTGAACTTCAACCCTGTCAGGCCCGAAGATGCGCGTTTCGAATGCCGGGTTTGCTGCTTCCAGGGCAACAGATGCGCCTTTGCGGCGAAGACGCTTGAGTGTTGCCTCCTCGCCATCGATCAGCGCAACAACAATATCGCCGGTTTGAGCGGTGTTCGTGCGCTTCAGGATCACAGTGTCACCATTCAGGATGCCGGCCTGAATCATCGAATCGCCTTGAACTTCAAGCGCGAAATAATCGTCGCCTTCCGGCAATCCTCCAGGACTGGCGACCTGGCCGTTCTCCTGCTGGATCGCGGAAATTGGAGAGCCCGCCGCGATGCGCCCGACAAGCGGAATCATACCCGCAATACGCGGGGCTTCAGCGCCCTGATTTGTAACCAGAGCTGGGCGAAAGTCCCGTCTTTGACGCGCGTTCGGCGGTGGAATGGCAGAATCTGGAAGTTTCAGCACTTCCAGCGCGCGCGCCCGATTTGCGAGGCGCCGTATGAAGCCCCGCTCCTCAAGCGCCGTAATCAAACGGTGGATACCTGATTTTGACGCCAGATCGAGCGCTTCCTTCATCTCGTCAAACGAGGGGGAAACCCCGGTATCCTTGATGCGATCATTAATGAAGAGCAGCAGCTCTTTTTGCTTTGTTGTGAGCATGGAACGGTTCCCGATGCGAATCTATGTTCGCTTTTGTTCTACAAGCGTTCCCTGTTCGGGTCAATCTCAACAGGCGAGTTTCAGACGGGTAACCTGCTCGGCGCGGGAGGTGCCTTGCTTCATCAGCCACTCGCCGATCAGAAAACGCCGTGAACCGACCTTACGCAGACGGATAATGCTTTCCGGGTCGGCTATACCGCTCTCTGCAATGAGTTGACGGTCGCTCGATAGCATCGGTGCAAGACGTTCTGTCGTGCCAAGATCTGTAACCATCTTTTTCAGATCTCGGTTGTTGACCCCGATCAGGGGAGAGGGCAGGCGCAGCGCCCGTTCCATTTCCGCCTCATCGTGCGTCTCAACCAGAACATCCATGCCCAGCCGGGAGGCACAATCGTGAAGTTCCCCCGCAAGGGTATCATCGATCGCTGACATGATGATCAGAATGCAGTCAGCGCCATGCGCCCGCGCTTCAATGATCTGTATGGGGTCTATCATAAAATCCTTGCGGAGCATGGGTATGCTTACCGCAGCGCGGATGGTTTCAAAGTCGGCCAGGCTACCGCCGAAGCTGGGCATGTCGGTAAGCACGGAAAGACAGGCGGCGCCGCCGCGTTCATAATCCAGCGCTATTTCCACCGGATCGGCTCCCGGTAGGATGTCGCCCGCGGACGGGCTCTTGCGTTTGATTTCGCAGATAAGCGCATTCTGGTCTGCATCAGCGATCGCAGAGAGGGCAGAGCCAAATCCGCGAACTGGAGAAGCCGCAGCCGCCGCATTTTCCAGTTCGCCAAGGGAGCGATCCTTCTTCAGCGCGCGGACTTCATCACGCTTGTAGTCAATGATCCGGTCCAGCGCGGTTTTCATGCTCAATCGCTCTCCCGAGATGTGCGTACCAGCGTGTTGAGGGTTTCTCTTGCCGCTCCGCTGTCAATCGCTTGCGCTGCGCGCTGCACGCCCGCTGGCAAATCAGCAACCATGCCGCTCACATGCAGGCCCGCTGCCGCATTGATCAGCACGATGTCTCGGAATGGGCCCTCGCGGCCATCAAGCAGATCTCGGATGGCGGCCGTGTTTTCTTCCGGGGCGCCGCCTTCAAGCGTCGACAGAGGATGGCTCGGCAGGCCGGCATCTGAAGGTGTGATTTGAAAATGGCGAATGGAGGCGGGCGTAACTTCGCAAACGTCAGTAGGACCAGAGATAGATATTTCGTCGATGCCGGCCAGCCCATGAACCACCCATGCGCAGCGGGTGCCAAGAGCTTTCAACGCCTCAGCCATGGGTGTGACCCACTGTTTGTCATATACGCCGAGAACGGAGTATTCCGCCCCTGCTGGATTGGAAAGAGGGCCGAGTAGATTGAAAATCGTCCGAATACCCAGCTTATGGCGGATGGGGGCTACATGGCGCATTGCTGAATGATAACTGCGAGCAAACAGAAAGCCCACGCCCGCAATCTCCAGGCAGGATTTGAATGCGGTGTCACTCAGCTCCAGTTGCAGGCCCAGGGCTTCCAGCACATCGGCGGACCCCGTCTTGGGCGGCACGGAGCGATTGCCATGTTTGGCCACCCTCCCACCGGCGGCAGCAATGACGATGGCACTGGCAGTGGACGTGTTGAGGGATTTCCACGGCAACCCACCCGTCCCGCATGTGTCGAGCAGTGGTCCCTCGACAGATACGCTGCGCCCGTGACGGCGCATTATACGCGCGCCGGCGATCAGCTCATTGGCCGTTTCGCCCCGAACGGTCAGCCCCGCCAGAAATGCGCCGACTTCCTCTGGAGCAGCCTCCCCGGAAAGGAGCGTGTCAAACGCGCCTTCAAGCACGGATTCTTCCAGAGGCAGACCGCGCGCGATAGCCTGAATGGCGGTGTTAAGCGCGCTCTCGCTCACGGTTTCACCTTTTTCAGAAAGTTCTTCAGCAGCGCATGGCCATGCTCGGTCAGGATACTCTCGGGATGAAACTGAACCCCATAGACAGGACGGGTTTTGTGATGAACCGCCATAATCTCTCCGTCATCGGTATGGGCGTCTGCCAGCAGGCAATCCGGTAGATCGTCAGTGCGGATAGCCAGGGAGTGGTAACGCACAACCTGGTAGCGCTCGGGAAGGCCTTCAAAGAGACCAGACTGATTGGTTTCAATCTCGGAAATCTTCCCATGGCGGATCTCGCGGGCATGGATGACCGCACCGCCGAACGCCTGTCCGATTGCCTGATGACCGAGGCAGACGCCAAGTACCGGAAGATCGTCTGGAGCCGCCTTCAGAAGGTCCAGGCAGATGCCGGCCTCATTTGGTGTGCAGGGGCCGGGCGAAAGGAGCAACGCATCCGGCTTGAGCGCAAGGGCTTCATCTACAGTGAGCTGATCATTGCGGACAACGTGTGTTTTGGCGCCGAGTTCTTCCAGATAATGGACGAGGTTCCAGGTGAAGCTGTCATAATTGTCGATAACGAGGATCATTGGTCGTGCTCATAAGCTGCGGCCAATTCGGCAGCACGCTTCAGGGCGCCGGATTTGTGAACCGTTTCATCATATTCATACTGAGCATTGGAATCGAGCACGACACCGCCCCCTGCCTGTATGTGCACCATACCGTCTTTCAGCACGGCGGTGCGCAGCGCGATGCAGGTGTCGAGGTCGCCGTTCCAGCCGAAATAACCCACGGCGCCACCGTAGATACCCCGGCTGTGTGTTTCGACTTCATTGATGATCTGCATGGCGCGAATCTTTGGGGCGCCAGAGACTGTTCCGGCCGGAAATCCTGCGAATAATGCGTCTACAGCATCAAGGCCGGGTCTCAGATTGCCTTCGACATGGCTGACGATGTGCATCACATGGCTGTAGCGTTCGACGATGAACTGTTCTGTGACCTCCACAGAACCATAGGCCGCAACCCGGCCCACATCGTTGCGCCCCAGATCAAGTAGCATGAGGTGCTCGGCGCGTTCCTTGGGATCGTTCAGAAGGTCTTCTGCACGCAGAGCATCTTCCGCCGGATTGCCGCTGCGCGGACGGGTTCCGGCAATAGGACGGATTGCGACCCGGCCTTCGCGCAGGCGGACGAGAATTTCCGGGCTTGACCCAACAAGCCGTACATCACCCAGATTGATATGGAACATGAAAGCGGAGGGGTTCAGCCGCCGAAGGGCGCGATAGAGGCTTATCGACTTCTGCTTGAACACGGCAGAGAAACGCTGGCTAGGCACGACCTGGAATATATCGCCAGCTTTGATGTACTCACGGCAGGTCTCTACAATCTCGAAATAGCGTTCTTGGGATGTGTTCGACACCAGGTCTACTTGTTGGGCAGTGCCGTTTTTCGGAGGCAGCGAGGGCAGGCTTTCCAGCCGCGCCTCCACCTCATCGAGGAGCGCATCGATCTCTGTCTCATCGGCGCCATTCACCCGGCCAATCAGAAGCAGCTCCTGATAGATGTGATCAAAGATCACCATCACCCGCGGGACAACTAACAGCGCTTCGGGCACGTCCAGCTGATCTGGTTTCGTGATCGACACCGGCTCGACATGCTGGATCATGTCGTACCCGACATAGCCGAATGCGCCGGACGCCATGGGGGGCAGGGGATCACTGGTCTCGGCGCGTGCCGCTTCAGCAAAACTGCGCAGGGCGTCTACGGGACGCTCCGCCAGCTGATGAGCGTCCGAAAAGTCAGCGGACCGGCTCGTCTCGGCGACGCCATCCTTGATGCGGAACCAGATTTCTGGCTTGAGCCCGATAAACGAATACCGCCCAAGGCGCTCGCCACCGGCAATCGACTCAAACAGAAAACTGCCCGGCTCGTCTGCTCCGAGCTTCATCATGGCGCCAACCGGCGTTTCAATATCGCCGATGCACCGTCTTACGATCAGTCGCGCCGTCATTGGGCAGCCGTTATCGTTCGCTTGTAAGAGGCGATCGCCGAAGCATTCTCCTTGACCTTGACCGCCCGGCGAATTTCGTCATCCACAGCGGCTTCCAGATCGGCCGTGAGCGACTCTGTGACATCGGCAGAGGCGGCAGTGCCCATGCTTGCAATCATTTCCGGCGTTGGCGGGGAAACACTCAGGATCTTGAGGATGGCAAATACAGATCCATCACCTGTCGGCAGACTGATGACGCTGCCAGCCGGGTTATTGAATGTAGCCTGCATCAGCGGCCCTGGCACACCCATAGCCTGAGCGTTTGAGCGCGATACCGGTTCGGGCAAGCGATCCACCTGCGCGCCACTCTCCGCAGCTGCGGCATCGAGTGTTACTGACCCGGCGCGGACGCGCTCAGTAAGCGCCTCCACCGCAGCTTCCGCTGCATTGGCAGTGCGCTCCGAGACGATCATCGCGCTTACCCGGTCCTTGATCGCATCAAGCTCGGGCGTAGCAGCCGGAACAATCCGTCGGGGCGCGACGAGGACCACGGAACTCGCAACGTCAAAGCGGCTACCGATTTCGTTCTCGGGCAGCCGGAAAGCCTGGGGTAGCGCCTCAGGAACCTCCGAAAGGATTGTGAACTGATTGCCCTGCTCGGTGATTCCGTTCTGATCAACGGGTGCGATGCTTATGATTGGAACGCCGATGTCTTCGGCCACCTGCGAGAGATCGTTCCCCGCGGCAAGGGCTTCATCCAATGTCTCAAGGGCGGCGGAAAAAAGGAGCTGCGCACGCTCTCGCGCCAGCCCAAGACGGATCTCTTCGGCGACTTCTTCGAGAGGTTTCACTGCGCCGGGCTGGACCGAAATCAATCGGGCGACCAGCCACTGGCCGTCAACTTCCCGCGGGCCATACATCGCGCCGCTCTGTCTGCCGGGCCCAAACATGGCGTCCTGCAAAGCCTGATCCGAAATGTCTTCGGCGCGCGCCGTGCGCATCTGAACGGAATTCGCACCTGTTACGCTGTTGGGGTCGGCGCCGCCGGCAAGCAGGCCAAAGGCCGTGCGCGCAGCGTCCCGTGTCGGGAACAGGAGCTCCGCGTAAGTACGTTGATCTGGCGCCGCAAACCGTTCCGATTTGGTGGCTTCGTAAACAGTTGCCACTTCCTGGTCAGTTACTTCCACTTTGCCGGTAAAGTCATCCGTCGACATACGCAGGATGTCGAGCGCGCGGCGTTCAGGCTGTTTCAGCCGTTCCAGATGCTCGTCATAGTAAGCCTTGATCTCGGCATCGGTGGGCACCTCCGGCGCGGGTGCGTCTGATGCATCGAAGAAAAACCATGCAACCTCCCGCGTCTCGCCAAGATAATTTGCCTGGATATTTGCAATGACCTGAGGGCCATAAACCGCTGATCGACCTGCCTGGCTCAATGCCCGGATAAGAATGTCGTCCTGCAGTTGACGCTCGAATTGAGCTGGCGACATGCCCAGCTGAGAAATACGGTCCCGGAACATCGCGGGGTCCAGCTCACCGGTCAGGGGGTTCTGGAAGGCCGGGATGCTGTTCATTTCCTCGACAACAGCTTCTGGCGACGGAGAAATACCAATGCTTTCACCGTAACCGAGGCGTGTTATGCGTGCTTTTTCGACCTCAACAATCTGGTCGATCAGGCCTTGCTCCAGCGCTTCAGACTTGCTCAGCGGCCGCTCAGCGGTCGCATTGATATTGCGCAGGACGGTTTCCACCCGAAAATCCAGATCTGCCGGATCAAGCCCGCGAGAACCGGCGCTGACAACGTTCGCGCCCAGCCCGCTGCGCATCTGATTCACGATCGCATCGACGCCCCAGAACGCCATTCCGACGATGACGATCATCAAAACCAGCTTCCCCACCGGGGAACGGGTCATCTTCTTCATAAGTGCGAGCATACGGCGCTTCTCTATTTCTGGGGTTTGCCGGGTGGCTCACAGCTTGCTAGGCGACCGGTTTATGACTTGCAAGAGAGGGAAGGCCGCATGCCACGCACGCTGATCGCCGGAAACTGGAAAATGAACGGTCTGATGGCGAATCTCGCCGAGGTCGAACGGGTCGCCGCAGAGGTTCCCGCATCAAGTGAGGGGGCTGAAACGCTGTTATGCCTTCCTGCAACGTTGATTCACGCAGGTTCGGCAAAATCTGAAGGATCGGGCCTGAAAATTGGCGGAGAAACCTGCCACGCCAACGAAAAGGGCGCCCATACCGGCGATCTTGCAGCAGAAATGCTCAAAGATGCCGGCGCCAGCTATGTCATTGTGGGGCACTCAGAGCGCCGCGCGGACCATGGCGAGACAGATGCCGTAGTGGCTGCGCAGGCCTCGGCTGCATTGAGAGCAGGGATCACCCCAATCATCTGCGTTGGCGAAACCCTTGACCAACGTGATGCTGGGGAAGTGCTCACTGTCATCACGACGCAGATGGCAGAATCGATTCCCGAGGGTGCTGAGGCAGCCGCAATCGTCATTGCTTATGAGCCGGTTTGGGCCATTGGGACCGGCCGTGTCGCCACTTCCGAGCAAATTGCCGAAGTGCACACGTCGATCCGGAACCTTCTGGTGCGCCGATTTGGCGACGCAGGGCGCACGACCCGTATCCTTTATGGCGGTAGCATGAACCCCGGAAATGCTGCCGAAATCCTCGCTGTGGCCGAGGTAAATGGCGGCCTGATTGGGGGGGCAAGCTTGAAGGCGGCGGACTTCCTCGCCATTTACCGGTTGGCGGCGCAGTAGTTTGTGTGGAACCGCTGACTTGGCGAACGGCGTGATCGGGGTTATGCGGGCGCCTTAAATTCAGGAAAGCTGGTCGGGCCATGCAGAACGTCATTCTCGTTATCCATATTCTCGCCTGTCTGGCGATGATCGGCCTGGTGCTTGTCCAGAAATCTGAAGGCGGTGGCCTCGGTATCGGGGGAGGGGCGGGTAACTCGCTCATGTCCGGCCGGGGCGCTGCGGGCGCACTAGTCCGCACGACCATGATCTTCGGAGCGATTTTCTTCGCTACCAGCCTTATCCTTACGTCGATTGCAAACCGGCAATCCGACAACCGGACCGGCATTGAGCGCATTCTCGACGAGTCAAACCCACAGACGGCGCCCCAGGATGGCCCCGTGGATCTGTTTGATCCGAGCGCACCGCTGCTTGAAGAAACTTCCCCAGCATCTCCCGATGTTGGAATTGCTCCGGCGCCAGAACCAGCGGCGCCTGAATCGGTTGAGGAAACACCGCCGGCTACGGAATCCGTGCCCGAAACGGCTAATCCCCAGTAATTTTCTGCTAATCGCTGGTGGAGGTCGCGCGCAAGGCGCGAATCATTTCATGAGTATAACCCCATGATCCGCTATATTTTCATCACTGGCGGCGTGGTGTCTTCGCTCGGAAAAGGCATAGCCTCCGCCTCGCTCGGCGCGCTGCTGCAATCGCGCGGGTACCGCGTGCGCCTGCGCAAGCTCGATCCCTATCTCAACGTCGATCCGGGCACGATGAGCCCCCGCCAGCATGGTGAGGTCTATGTGACCGACGATGGCGCAGAGACCGACCTCGATCTCGGCCATTATGAACGCTTTACTGGCGTATCGGCCCGGCAGTCCGACAACATCACGACCGGCCGCATCTATCAGCGTATCATCGAGAAAGAACGTCGCGGCGATTATCTCGGCGCCACGATCCAGGTCATCCCTCACGTCACCAACGACATCAAGGAGTTCGTCCTTTCCGATCCCGGCGAGGGCGTTGATTTTGTTCTCTGCGAAATCGGGGGAACGGTCGGGGACATCGAAGGCCTGCCATTCTTCGAGGCGATCCGTCAGCTCGGCCAGGAACTGGGGCCTCAGCGGGCATGCTTTATACACCTGACACTGCTGCCCTACATCCCGGCGGCGGGCGAAATGAAAACCAAACCGACGCAGCACTCGGTCAAGGAACTGCGGTCTATTGGCATCCAGCCACAGATTCTTCTTTGCCGCTGTGACCGGCCGATCCCGGTCAATGAAAAGGGCAAGATCGCCAGCTTCTGCAATGTCCGCCTGGCAAGCGTGATCGAGGCCCGCGACGTCGGACATATCTATGACGTGCCGATGGCTTATCACGCGGAAGGACTGGACTCTGAGGTTCTGTCGCATTTCGGAATAACCGATGCCCCCCCGCCGGACCTGTCTTCCTGGCAGCGGATCGCCCAGACAATCAAAAACCCCGATGGTCAGGTGACAATTGGCCTGGTCGGAAAATACACCGACGTACCAGATGCCTACAAATCGGTATCCGAAGCGCTCGGCCATGGCGGCCTCGCCAACAAGGTGAAGGTCGACATCCGATTCGTGGATTCCGAAAAATTCGACGATCCCGACGCCGCGCTTGAAGATTTGGATGGCGTACACGGAATTCTGCTGCCCGGCGGTTTCGGCGAACGTGGCGCACACGGCAAGATGCGGGTCGCCAGATATGCGCGTGAGCGTAACATGCCGTGTTTCGGTATCTGCTACGGCATGCAGCTCTCGGTTGTTGAAGCTGCGCGTAATCTGGCCGGCATCAAGAATGCTTCGACCAGCGAATTTGGCCCAACCAAAGAGCCCGTGGTTGGTCTCATGGAAGAGTGGACCAAGGGCAACGAGAAGGTCACGCGCGACGCCAGCACCGACCTTGGCGGCACAATGCGTCTCGGCGCGTACCCTGCACGCCTCAAGGAAGGCAGCATGGTCGCACAGGTTTATGGCAGTCTCGAAATCTCCGAGCGCCACCGCCACCGCTACGAAGTCAATGCCAGTTACATCGAACGCCTCGAAAAGGCGGGTATGATCTTCTCAGGCATGTCGCCAGATGGCCGCCTCCCGGAAATCGTCGAGCTTGAAGGGCACCCCTGGTTCATCGGCGTGCAGTTCCACCCGGAACTCAAGTCCCGGCCGTTCGAACCCCACCCGCTTTTCGCGAGCTTCATTGCAGCGGCGGTCAAACAATCCCGGCTCGTCTGAACGACACGCCGGGCAGGGGCCCTCAGGCCGGCCGCGTTACCTGGAAATGGCCGACATTTATCCGGCCGTCGCTGAAGCCAGCTTCGCAATAGCTGAGATAGAAGTTCCATAGCCGCCGGAAGGGTTCGTCGAATCCAAGGGTTCGGATTTCATCCCAGTTCCCATTAAAGGCACGGCCCCATTCCCGGCATGTGCGCGCATAATCCTGTCCGAAATAGCTCACGCCATCATGGCGCAAGCCTGCTCTGGCAAACTGCTGCTTCAACACTTCCTCGCTGATCAGCATACCGCCGGGAAAGATGTGCTGCTGGATAAAGTCAACACGCTGACGATAGCGGTCGAACAGCGTGTCATCGATGGTGATGATCTGCAGCGCGGCGCGGCCTCCTGATTTCAAGGATGAGAACACCTTGGCAAAATAGCTCGGCCAGTAGGCTTCCCCGACGGCTTCGAACATTTCAATGGAAGCCAACCCATCATATGCTCCCTTGTGGTCCCGGTAATCCTCCAGGCGAATATCAACACGTTCGCTCAGTCCTTCGCGCTGCATTCTGGCAGCCGCATAATCACGTTGCGACGGCGATATGGTAAGGCAGGTAACCTTCGATCCGCGGTGCTTGGCGGCATACTCAGCAAAACCGCCCCATCCACATCCGATCTCCAGAATCTCACTGGTCGGTCCGGCATGGATGCGATCGCAAATTTCGCGATATTTGTTGAGTTGTGCCTGTTCCAGAGACTGGTTCGGGCTCTCGAACAACGCTGAAGAATACGTCATGCTGGGATCAAGCCACTGAGCGTAAAACTCATTCCCCAGATCATAATGCGCCATGATGTTCTTCTTGGCGCCTTCGCGGGAATTGCGCCGGGCAAACATATGCCGCAGCATATTCATTGATCGGACGATCCATCCTCCGCGTGCAAGTTGTCCGGCCGCTTCAAAGTTCGCTGAAAAGAAACGCAATACGGCTGTCAGATCCGGCGTCGACCAGAGCCCATCAATATAAGCATCGGCGAAACCGACATCCCCGCCCGCCATAGCTATTTTGATGAACGCATAGTCGTGAACTTCTATGACCGCTATGGGGCCCTCCTGCGCGTTTTTAAATACAAGTTCGCGTCCATCGGGAAACAGGAATGAAAGCTGTCCATACTCTGTTCGGAGCAGCAATAGCGCCGCAATCCGGAAAGAAGCAGGCACACCGCTCAGTGTTCTGATCGTGCTGGGAGACGCGATGATAGTGTTACTCATACTGGCTCTCCGCGGCGGATTGAGACTGGATCTGATATAGTGCTGGCAATGGTCAGGGCGGGGGCTGGCAGCGGAGGCTTCCGCCGATATTTCGCGCCCTTCAGCCATATCTTCAAAGCCTGCCAGTGAATGCCAACCATGACGCCTACAGACGACAGAGGATGCGCGACCGCTTGGCGGAGTAGGGAGGCGGAGGTTGCCGGTAGCTGCAGCGCGTTTATATTTGCCATATGCGTGCGCTCGCGGTTCTCCCAATTTTCTACTGTCACCATCAGCTTCTCATCCGGCGCGCGAAGCGTGAAGCGATACTGGCCAGATATATCCATGAAGGGTGACACATGAAACGACTTATCGGCTTCATGCTGTGACCGCGTAGAGTTGGCGTGCGCCACATAACAATGCTGCTCTCCAAAGGTATTGTTGACTTCGTAGATGATGCCACGCAGGTCATCATTTGGTCCGTAGCCATACCAAAGTGAAATTGGCGCAAACTTGTAGAAGAGATGTCGCGGAAACGTTACGAGGCGGATTGGGCCCCCGGATAATTCGACGCCCGCTTTCCCAAACATTTTCTCTGCCCATGGCCGCAGAGCTGCACCTTCAGTTTTCGCGCCATGATCTTCTGGCCGGAAGGAAAACAGGGCAGGGCGGTTGATGCGAAACAGGGTCGAAACCCCATCCGCGGCTGCCAGCCGGTCAATATCAAGATCGATCAGGAAAATGTTATAGGCGAACCGCCGCTCGAAAGGGGAAAAGCGGTGATGGACCGTCTTGCCAGTCCAGAGACGGAGGGCGGGCGTGATCAAGCAGATACCTCTGCTGACATAGATACCACAACAGGGTCCTTTTTTGGAGACTGCGTTTCAACTCCCTGCACGTCCCAAGAGACTTTCCCACCTAGTGACAACCCCGCGAAGAGGCCAGACTTCAGGCCATCCTCATGGAAGCCTCGGCCCATCCATGCCCCGGCAAACCAAAGATTATCCTTGCCCTGGATGCGGTTCAGGCCCCGCACAGCCGCTTCTGCGGCCGTGTCGAACTGTGGATGGTCAAGCGTGTAGTGGAGAAACGTGTATTCTTCTTTCGGCGGTGTCGCCGGATTCAGCGTGATGAAAAGCGGGCGTGAGGAATCTATCCCTTGCAACCTGTTCATCCAATAGGTGAGACAAATATCGTCGCCTTCCTGCTTCAGAACGTTCCAGCTCGCCCATGCGCTTTTTCGCTTTGGCATCAGGGCCGGGTCGCGGTGCAGCCAGATACTGTTAGGGCGATACCGGACAGAGCGCAGCAGAAATGCCTGGTCTTCGTACCGGTCCTGAACCAGCGCCAGCGCCTGGTTTGAATGCGCGGCAAGGATTACTTCGTCAAATATCTCTGTGTGCCCATTATCGAGATGGACAGAGGTCCGGCTGCCAAACGGGCTTATTCTCTCAACACGCACGCCAGATCTGAGGCGTCCATCTAGTCCGTCTGCAGCCTTTTTCACATAACTCTGGCTTCCACCGGTGACGGTACGCCATTTGGGGCGTTCCTTGTGCATGAGGCGGTGATTGTCGAAGAACTGAAAGAAGCTTTGTGCGGGATAGTTGAGCATCTCACGCTCGGGTGTCGACCAGATCGCGGCGCCCATAGGGAGGATGTAATTTTTCCGGAACGCTTCATCATAGCAGTGGCGATCCAGCCACGCGCCTAGCGATGTTTCAGTCACCAGGCCGGCCGAAAGTTCTGCGCGCGCCGTGTTGTTGAACTTGAGGATCGTCCGCCAGAAACGATGAAAGTCCGGGTTCAGAAGATTGCGTTTCTGGGCAAACAGGCCGGGCAGAGTAGAAGCCCACTCCCAACCTGAAGGGTCTGAAACGGCGAAGCTCATATCAGAAGCCTGCGTTTCAACGCCCAGCTCGTCAAAGAAGGCAATAAGATTGGGATAATTCCGCGCGTTATAGACGATGAAGCCAAGATCCACCGCAGTAGGGTGCCCGTCATAGTCGAATACGTGCGTGTTGGCGTGGCCACCCGCGCGCTTATCCTGCTCGAACAGGGTGACATCCGCTGTGTCCTTAAGTGCCCACGCGGCGCCCAATCCGGAGATGCCTGCGCCAATGATCGCAATTTTTTTCATTCGGCGGTCTGTTCCTCTTTCATGGCCTTATAGGCATCCAGTGCGCGCTGCCGGCCTACAGGGTGGTCGATTATCGGTTCGGGATAGTCCGTGCCCAGCATGACGCGTGCACGTTTCAGGGTCTGCGCATCGGCTTCGAAAGGCGCATGAAGGTACTTGTCTGGCAATCCGGCAAGTTCCGGGCACCAATGGCGCACATAGGCGCCGTCCTCATCAAATTTCTGTCCCTGTGAAATTGGATTGAACACCCGGAAGTAAGGGGCAGCATCTGCGCCGCTACCCGCCGTCCACTGCCAGCTCGCCGGATTGGCAGCCGGGTCGGCATCCACCAACGTATCCCAGAACCATTGCTCACCCTGCTGCCAAGGGAGGAGAAGGTGTTTGGTCAGAAACGATGCAACAATCATCCTGACACGGTTGTGCATCCAGCCGGTATGCCAAAGTTCGCGCATGCCAGCGTCAACAATGGGATATCCGGTCTGTCCGCGCGACCATGCTGCGAATCCGGAATCGTCCTTGCGCCAGGCCATCTGATTGAAATTGCTATTGTAGTTTTCGGTAGCCAACGCCGGATTGTAATAAAGCAGCGTGTAAGAAAATTCCCGCCACGCGATCTCTGACAGGAAGACACGGGCAGAATCTTCGTCTGCCTGTTGCGCTTCGAGGCGCGCTCGGACTGCGCGCCATATCTGTGCCGGACCTATTTCACCAAAGCGCAGATGTGGTGATAGCCTTGAGGTGCCTGTCGACACACCGGGAAGATTGCGCGTGCCCACATAATCGCTGACGGGGCCATCCAGAAACGCGTCGAGCCGTTTTTGCGCGCCCACTTCGCCGGGCTCCCAAGCTGCTGCAATGCCGCCGGACCAGTCCGGCTTCTCCGGATGAAGGCCCCAGTCCTTGAGGTTTTCAGTTTCAGCCGATGCCCCTGCAATCTTCTTGGGGGAGGGGATGAATGCGGGCGGCTTATACTGCGCCTGAAGCGCCCTCCAGAAGGGGGTGAATACCTTGTACCAACCGCCGCTACCGGTCTTCAGGTCCCACGGCTCCATGAGAAGGCGGCCGTTGAAGCTCTGGCACTCGACGCCATTGTCCTTCAGCGTTTTCTTGATGGCTGCGTCTGTTTCCCGTTCTGGCAAGCCATATCGCCGATTCCAGAAAACGGCCGCTGCGCCTGTCTCTTCAACGAGCGCGGGGATGATTTTCTCCGCAGGCCCGGTTCTGAGTGTGAGCTTGCCACCAATGGCTTCCAGCGAAGCGCCAAGCGATGCGAGGCTCTTGTTCAGCCACCAACGGCTTGCCCCGCCCATTTCCCGCGGCGCCCCGGCTCCGGTTTCCCGAAGATAGACGCATATCAGGGGCCGCCCACTATTGACCGCAGCGTTGAGCGCAGGATTGTCCGTCAGGCGCAGATCTTCTCGGAACCATAGAATTGCGGGCGAGGCAGAAGACATGAACAGACCAGCTTTGGAAAACGCTTTGTAACTTTGATCTTACGCCTTGAATCGGCAATTGGATCACCCTTCAGCGCGCATCGCTTTCACTCGCGAAGGTCAACCGTTATAGCCAGTCGGCAAGACCTTTCATTTCCCCCGGAGGCTCACATCAACATGTCATCCCGACTTTCAGGGCTTCTAGACCGTGCGGCCGGAAAGCGCGTTCTGTGCATCGGAGACGTGATGCTGGACCGCTTCATTTACGGCGTCGTGGATCGCATATCGCCCGAAGCGCCTGTTCCGGTTCTTCGCCATAGCCGGGAAGCGTCAATGCCGGGCGGCGCTGCCAACGTTGCCCGCAACCTCGCCTCGCTTGGTCTGGAACCCGTATTAATCGGTGCCTGCGGCGATGATGACGCCGGAAGGGAACTTCTGTCCATATTTGACCAGGATTTGTCTCTTTCTGTCAGGCTCGTGACGGCCAAGGGCCGCCCGACAACCCTGAAATGCCGCTTCGTGGCCGGAGGGCATCAGCTTCTGCGCGTCGATACCGAAAACGTCGCTCCTGTCAGTGAAGCGACAGAAGAGGAGCTTATCGGTATTCTGTCTCGAGAGGCCCCCGGATCGGCCGCTATCCTCATCTCCGATTATGCAAAGGGCCTTCTGACAGATCGGCTGCTGAAGGCGGTCACGAAGCTGGCCGCCGACCTGAATATCCCGCTCATTGCAGACCCCAAAGGACGCGATTTTGCCCGCTATGGCGCTGTCGACATTCTCAAACCGAATGCATTCGAACTGTCGGCGGCGGTGCATAGGAGCATCAGCACCGATGAAGAGGCCGCTCTGGCCTTGCGCGAAGCCTTGGACACCCTGCCAGCCAAAGCGATCATTGTAACACGAGCCGCACGTGGAATTTCCTATATCGGTCAAGACGGTAACGTGCATCATGAAGCGGGCAGGGCGCGGGAAGTCTTCGACGTGTCCGGAGCGGGAGACACCAGCCTCGCAGCCCTCGCTACGGCGATCGCGGGCGGTGGCACCCTGTCGGATGCTGTACATCTGGCAATTGCCGCATCCGGCATCGCAGTCGGCAAGGCAGGCACAGCAACGGTGTCGGCTGAAGAGATCAAGGCTGCGCTGTCAGTCGCAGGCCCGGTTGGCCGTGCGGGCCTGCTGCCGATGGATGCCATGATTGGTCAGGTCGAGCGCTGGCGCGCCGCCGGCCTGAAGATTGGCTTCACGAACGGGTGTTTTGACATCCTTCATCCCGGTCACATCCGGGTAATAGAGCAGGCCCGCGCGCACTGCGACAGGCTGGTAGTGGGCTTGAACTCCGACAACTCTGTCAAACGCCTCAAAGGCCCGCTGCGTCCAATCAACAACGAGCAGGCGCGGGCTGATGTTCTGTCGGCACTGAGCGCAGTCGACGGCGTGATTATCTTCGATACGGACACACCGCTGGACGCCATTGCCGCCCTCAATCCTGATGTGCTGGTGAAGGGCGGAGATTACACGCGTGAATCTATAGTGGGCGCAGACATCGTTGAAGCCAGGGGCGGCGAGATCGTGATTGTGCCGCTGGTCGCAGGCCATTCTACCACCGCAATCATCGCGCGAAGCGAAACCGGGAAATAGGCCGAAAAATAGGAAAAAAGGGACTGAACACCCGCAGGGATCAGTTGGTCGCCTCTTTCTTCAGTTCGTAAGTGCCACTGCCATTCATCGTGAACCAGTCCGATATGTCGGGATGGCTCAGGGGCACATCAGAATCGTCCGGAATGAGGTTCTGCTCTGACACATACGCAATGTAATGTGTGCGGTCGTTCTCGGCGAAGAGGTGATAAAAGGGCTGATCCTTGCGAGGGCGCACTTCTTCCGGAATGGAGTCATACCATTCATCGGTGTTAGCGAATTGCGGATCGACATCGAAAATCACGCCGCGAAAAGGGAACAGCTTGTGCCGGACAACCTGCCCAATCTGGAACCGGGCTTCATGCCGCGAAATCGCATTATAAAAGTACCGCGTATCAACTGCATCTGTCAGCAAAAGAGGATCTGCTTCCGCCGGGCGCACCCGCTTACGGAATATATCTTTCAACCATGCGGTGCGGCCGCGTCTACTGGTCATTTTCAGCTCCTGTGATAGACATTGCCCCAAGTTTTCCTTTCGGGCCACACCATGGCTGACAAAAAAGACCGGGGAGAGCCGCCCAAACGTGTGCAGGCTCGCCCCAAAACCAGTCGCCCGCTGTATGCAGCGGTCGATCTGGGCACCAATAATTGCCGCCTGCTTGTGGCGGAGCCGCGAGGGCAAACCTTCCGCGTCGTGGACTCGCACTCCCAGATCGCCAGACTGGGGGAGGGGCTCCACGATACTGGGCGTTTGTCAGAAGCGGCCATCGAGCGCGCGCTGGATGCCCTCCACACGATTCGGCGAAAACTGCGCCATCATGGGGTGGGTCGGGTCCGTTGCATTGCGACTGAGGCTTGCCGGAAAGCCGAGAATGGCCCGGAGTTCATTCAGAGGGTTCATTCCGAAACCGGCCTGACCTTCAAGGTCATCGGCGCTAAGGAGGAGGCCCGGCTGGCGACAATCGGATGCCATGATCTGCTCGTTGCGCCTGCCAAGTCCGTCCTGGTGGTGGATATTGGGGGCGGCTCGACGGAGTTGTCGCTTCTCGATGCCGAAGCCACGCGCGGGCAGGGGCTCAAGGGCATGCTTAACCGCGCGCAGATCATCGACTGGACAAGCCTCAAGACAGGCGTTGTCACCATGAGCGATGCTTTCCAGGGATATGACGAAGTCGCTGCCTGGCCGCTGATGCTGAACCGCGCCCGCGAGATTGTCGCTGCCTGGCCCGGCCTTGCCAATGTGCAGCAGCGCCTTGCTGATGACGAAGGCTATCTGATCGGAACATCGGGAACGGTCACTTGCCTGGCCGGGGTCCATCTCAAGCTTGACCGCTACCGCCGTGATAAGGTGGATGGTGCCTGGATGAGCCGCGACGAGGGCGCCGCGACCATTGATCTGCTCCGGGAGCTGGGCGTCTCCGGCCGCGCGAAACTTCCGACCATCGGTGAGGAGCGCGCGCCCTTGATGCTTGCAGGCTGTTCGATCATGCAAGCCGTATGGGAAGCTTTCGAGGGCAAGCGGCTGCGCGTGGCGGATCGCGGACTTCGTGAAGGCCTTCTATTGTCCATGATGTATGGTCAGCCCAAGAACCGGAGCCGGCGGCGCAAAGGGCGCGGCGGTCGCCCCAGCCCTCAGGAGGCTCCAAATGAGTGACGACGACAGAAGGCGGTGGAAAGGACCGGGGCCGGAACGCCAGGATTCCGGACGGCGGTCGACCGAACGCAAGGTCATTGCCCGCAACGCCCGGACTGAGAGCTCGAAACGCTGGATTGAGCGCCAGCTTCAGGACCCCTACGTCCGTAAAGCCAAGGATGAAGGCTATCGCTCGAGAGCTGCCTACAAACTGCTCGAGATCGACGCCGCTGCGAAAATCCTGCGTAAGGGCATGCGCGTGGTCGATCTTGGTTGCGCGCCGGGCGGATGGATACAGGTCTCGCTCCAGCAGGGCGCTGCAGAAGTGGTCGGCATTGACCTTCTGCCGCTGGACCCGATCGAAGGCGCCACGATCATCGAAGGCGACGTCAACAACCCAGACGATGTGGCAAGAATGATGGCTGGGCTCTCGGGCACACCCGACCTCATCCTGTCTGACATGGCCGCCAACACGACCGGCCACAAACAGACCGACCACCTCCGCACTGTTGCCCTGGTCGAGATGGCTGTCGCCTTCGCAATCGAACACCTCGATGATGGCGGCGCTTTCTGCGCCAAGGTCTTCCAGGGCGGCGCCACCAAAGATGTTCTCAATCTGCTGAAACAGCATTTCAGGACGGTAAAACACATCAAACCCGCCGCTAGCCGCGCGGGAAGCCCGGAAATCTATGTGGTCGCCAAGGGTTTCCGGCGTTAGTCTGACCGGAAACGGGAGGACAAAATGGCACTTACGGGCGGCTGTTACTGCGGAAACATCAGGTATGAAGCGGGCGGTGATCCCGTAATGCGGGCGCGTTGTCATTGCCGCGAGTGCCAATATTTTACGGGCGGCGAGGGAAACGACTTCATTGCGATGCCGGAGGCCGCCTTCAAATTCACGCAAGGCACACCCAAAGGTTTCACGCGGCAGGATCTGCCCAATGCCGCCACACGGGAGTTTTGCCCCGATTGCGGAACGCCGATCCTGACGCGCTCGTCCGGCTTGCCGGGGGCCATCATCCTGAAAGTTGGCAGCCTTGACGATCCGGCTGCATTTCAGGGCCCACAGATCATTCTTCAGACGGCCGACGCGCAACCTTTCCATCTGGTCCCCGAGGGCGTGCCTGCATTCGAGAGATTTCCCGGCAGGTAAGCATGAGGGGACTTCACAAGCCTTCACGACTCCCTTAGTAGGCCAAAAAGGGAGCTCCCCACATGAAAATCCGACAAGCGATCACCTTCGACGACGTGCTTCTGCAGCCCGGCGCGAGCGAGGTATTGCCCGCAGACGTCAACGTCTCAACCTTCCTGACAAAAGCTATACCGCTGAACATTCCGCTGCTTTCAGCGGCCATGGATACGGTCACAGAAGCCCGCCTCGCCATTGCGATGGCCCAGGCCGGTGGCATCGGGGTTATTCACCGTAACCTGACCATCGAACAACAGGCCGGCGAAGTGGCGATGGTCAAGAAGTATGAGAGCGGGGTGGTAATGAACCCCATCACGATCAGCCCGGACGCTACGCTTGGCGAGCTTCGCGAAGTCAAGAAACGCACGGGCTTCTCCGGCATCCCGGTCGTCGAGAAAAGCGGCAAGGTGCTTGGCATTGTGACGAACCGCGATACGCGCTTCGCCGATGACCTCAACGAGAAGGTCGCCACCCTGATGACCCGCAATGTGGTCACGGCGCAAATGGACATGGACCCCGCCGAAGCGCGCCGCTTGCTCCACAAACACCGGATCGAGCGCCTCGTGATTGTCGATCATGACGGCCGCTGCCTCGGATTGCTGACCGTCAAGGACATGGACAAGGCCGCCGTGCACCCGCACGCCGCCAAGGACGCCGCCGGGCGGCTGCGCGTTGCGGCAGCGTCCACTGTGGGCGATGCAGGCTTTGAGCGAACGATGGCGCTCATCGAGGCCGGGGCGGACGCGATCATCATCGACACCGCCCATGGCCACTCCATATCCGTCGCCGAAGCCGTCACCCGCGCCAAGAAGATATCCAACTCGGTCCAGATCATCGCGGGCAACGTAGCCACCGGTGAAGCCACCAAAGCTCTGATCGACGCAGGAGCCGACGCAGTCAAAGTCGGCATCGGCCCTGGCTCCATCTGCACAACGCGCATCGTTGCCGGCGTTGGCGTTCCTCAACTCACCGCCATTGAACAATGCGCGACCGCCGCTCTGGCCTCCGGTGTCCCGATCATTGCAGACGGCGGCATCAAGTTCTCCGGCGACTTCGCCAAGGCGCTCGCCGCCGGCGCGTCGACCGCCATGATGGGCTCCATGTTCGCCGGTACTGAAGAGGCGCCCGGCGAGGTGTTCCTCTACCAGGGGCGCAGCTATAAAGCCTATCGCGGTATGGGCAGCCTCGGCGCCATGGCGCGCGGCTCGGCAGACCGCTACTTCCAGAAAGACGCCGCCGCAGAAAAGCTCGTGCCCGAAGGCATCGAAGGGCAGGTGCCCTTCAAAGGCCCCGTCGGCGCGATCATTCACCAGATGGTCGGCGGCCTGCGCGCCGCGATGGGCTATGTCGGCGCCAAGGATATTGCCGAGCTTCACCAGAAGGCCGAGTTTGTGCAGATCACCGGCGCCGGACTCAACGAAAGCCATGTCCACGACGTGATGATGACACGCGAAGCGCCGAACTACTCCCTGTCGAGGGGGTAGCCTAAACGTAAAGTCCCTTGGGTTCCCGCCACATTGCCTCAAGTGGCGGGGCACCTGGGCCAGGCTCGAACAGCTTCATCCGTTCAAACCCATGGCTCATATAGAAACCAGAGTTCGCCGGGTTTGAGTTCTCCAGGTAGCAGGGCAGGCGGGCCTTGTCGGCGGCCATCAACATCGGCGTGATAAGCTGTTTCCCGAGCCCTTTTCCGCGCGCCGCTTTGCGGGTGCCAATCGTGAAGAGGTAGAGGTGAGGATCGCGCGGATGTTCCCGCGCCATCGTTTCGCCGGCCATCATCCCGCGTTTCGCAGCGCCTTTTGATCCCTGTCGCATCAGGGTCCACACAAGGGCGAGGGTCGGAACTGGGCCGAGTTCCTTGCGTCGGTCGGACAGGCACCACATCGTGGCCCCCGCATCACCGGCCATATGGCAGATCCCATTCGTCAGGTAGAGGTGCCGCGCCAGAAGCGAAAAGACGGGCTTCAACGGTTCAGGCTGCCCAAAAATCCACAGATTGACCGGATCTTCCACAAAAGCTTCACCGGTAATGTCGCCCAGATCTCTCCAGTCACGAGGTAAGGCGTCCCGCATTCCTTCAGGCAGGTGAATATCCAGCATCTTCAGACCTTTGTTGTTCCCTCTGGCCGTATAGGAGGCTAACACCCTCGCTTTCGCAACCGGAGAGCCGAAACATGCGCAATGGCGGACGCATCAGCGCAGCAATTTCAGTCCTTACAGACGTGCTGGAGCGTCATCAGCCGGTGAAAATTGCTGTGCGTGATTGGGGAAAGAGCGCGCGGTATGCCGGCTCCAAGGATCGCGCCTGGGTGTCGGGTCTCGTTCTGGATACCCTGCGGCGCCGCAATTCCACAGCTCAGCGTATGGGCTTCACCGATCCGCGCGCGCTTGTCCTGGGCACGCTCCGGTTTGTCTGGGACTGGCCCGCCGCTGACATCGAACAGGCATGTTACGACGAACACGGTCCCACACCTTTGACCAATGCGGAGCGCGATGCCCTCCTGAATGCGTCTGACTTTGCCGCCCCCATCCACGTTCAGGGAGATTTCCCAGAATGGATGACGCCGCATATGGAGCGTGCGTTCGGCGAAGATACTGTGGCTGAAGCGCAGGCCATGGCGGTTCGCGCAGATGTGGATCTGCGCGTCAACGCCCTGAAGACGGACACTGAGAAGGCGGCATTGCCGCTCAACACCGTGCGCGCCGAACCCTCCAAACTGCTCACCAATGCGTTTCACATTCCCGCCCGTGACCCTACCCAGCGGGAAGATTCGCTGGAAAACATTCCCGCCTTTTCCAAAGGCTGGGTCGAGGTCCAGGACGCCGGCAGTCAGATCGCGGCAGCGGCCGCTAATGCAAAACCGGGCGAACAGGTGCTGGATTTTTGCGCCGGCGGGGGCGGCAAGACCCTCGCGCTTGCCGCTCCGATGGGCGGCAAGGGACAGATCTTCGCCTATGACATCGACAGCAAACGCCTCTCTGCGCTGGTCCCGCGCCTGAAACGTTCGGGCACCCACAATGTTCAACTCGTTCATCCGAGCGAAGGCACGAGTCTTGATCCGCTTGTCGAGCAGATGGACCTCGTCTTTGTCGATGCGCCGTGCACGGGTACGGGGACCTGGCGCCGCCGCCCGGACTCAAAGTGGCGCGTCAGACCCAATCAGCTCGGAAAACGTATCGAAGACCAGCGCGGCATTCTCATTGATGCAGCGCGATTTGTGAAACCCGGCGGCCGCC